>JAZSQB010000063.1:0-11536 GCA_045537695.1 Clostridia bacterium
CAAGCACGGATATTCCTTTTCACTGTCATAGTTTTCGGGAAGATATACCGTATATCGAAGCTCGCCATGCTCCATATCTGCACATGTTACTTCACCATAAACCGTTTTCCACACTCTTTCAGAGTTGCTTATTTGTTCGCCCTCTGCTCTTGTTACTTTCATGTCACCATCAAGAAGGGAATACACCGCGCCTTCGGCAAAGCCTGAAACAAAAAAACGCAACCGAAAGCATTACCGCCATTATTTTTTTCATGTAAATTCCTCCTTTAAATTTGATCTTTAATTGTAATTACATTATACTATCAAATCCAAAGGAAATCAATCTTCAATTATTCAGCAATATTTATGTATCGTTCAGCATTTTCAGTGATTTCCAGAAAAATAATGCATGAAAGCAAGGCTGGATTGCAAAATAATTCCACTTCGTATTGTTATATCACAAGCACGTACAAAGGAACACAGAGGCAAAAAGGTATAATTTTCACGAAAACTGTTTATGATAAATTTGACAAAACCTGCATATATATGTTATAATGCAAATAGTGTATGAGAACGGAATTGACCTCAAGGTGCGACAGAATTATTTTTTGTTTTAATTTTACGATCGGACCCATATTCTATTAAGGTGACTATGTTTTTACATTGTCGCTTTCATTTGTTTTTCAAATTTCGGATTTTATACATCTCAGGTCTCTACGTTTGCGAAGGCAATAGAACCTGAAAGCATCTACATAAACAAAATACACAATTCAGAAAGGACGGATACTTTTTATGGCAAAAAAGCATAAGTTAAGAGTCATTCCGCTCGGCGGTCTTTTGGAAATTGGCAAAAATATGACGTTGTTTGAGTACGGTGACGATATTTTTGTGGTGGACTGCGGTATTGCTTTTCCGGACGATGATATGCCGGGCATTGACCTCGTTATCCCCGACGTGACTTATTTAGAGAAAAATGCGGATAAACTGCGCGCATTTGTCATTACGCACGGGCACGAAGACCATATTGGCTCCCTGCCCTATATCTTAAAGAAGGTCAACGCACCCGTATACGGCTCGATGTTAACCATCGGTCTGGTGGAAAATAAGTTAAAAGAACACGGTTTGTTATCCCAGACAACGCTCAAGCGCGTTGCACCGGGCGATACCATTCGTCTGGGTTGCTTTACGATAGAATTCATTCGCTCCAACCACTCCATTGCCGGTGCGATGGTGCTTGCCATCCGCACACCGGTCGGCGTAGTAATACACACGGGCGACTTCAAGATTGACTCCACCCCGATTGAGGGCGAAATGATTGATTTAACCCGTATCGGTGAATATGGTCGTGAAGGCGTTTTACTCTTGATGTCTGACTCCACAAACGTGGAGCGTGCAGGCTTTACAATGAGCGAACGCACTGTCGGCAAAACATTCGAAGATATGTTCAAGGTGTGCGACAAGCGCATTATCGTTGCAACCTTCGCCTCGAACGTACACCGCGTACAGCAGATTATCAATGCTGCTGCCAAGTACGGCAGAAAGGTTGCTGTTTCCGGCAGAAGCATGGAAAACATCGTCGAAGTCGCCATTGAACTAGGTTATATGCACATTCCGGACAACACGCTCATTCGCATTGACGACATCAACCGCTATCCGGATGACATGCTTGTTATTGTAACAACCGGTTCGCAGGGCGAAGAAATGAGCGCCCTTTTCCGCATGGCATATTCAGACCACAGAAAGGTCGAAATCACGGCAAACGATTTGATAATCGTTTCCGCAAGCGCCATTCCGGGCAACGAAAAGACCATTTCCCGTGTTATCAACGAGTTATTCCGTCGAGGTGCAGAGGTTGTGTATGAATCGCACGCGGACATTCACGTTTCCGGTCACGCATGTCAGGAAGAATTAAAGCTGATGCTTGCACTCGCAAAGCCGAAATTTTTCATGCCGGTGCACGGCGAATACAGACATTTAAAAGCACACGCAAACTTAGCGGAAGCCATGGGCATACCGCTTGAAAACTCTTTCCTGCTTGAAAACGGTCACGTACTGGAATTAGACAGAGAAAGCGCAAGAATCAACGGTATGGTGCCGAGCGGCAAGCTGCTCGTCGACGGTCTCGGTGTCGGAGATGTCGGCAATATCGTATTGCGCGACAGAAAGCATCTTGCAAACGACGGTTTGATTGTCTGTGTTGTTTCCATCGCGGCCGAAACCGGCGCGCTAATGGCAGGCCCGGACATTATCTCCCGCGGCTTTGTCTATGTGCGTGAATCAGAAGAATTAATGGAAGGTGCGCGCGAAGTGACCAAACTCGCGCTTGACCGAACCATGGAGCGCGGCAACGCAGATTGGACGGCGCTTAAAAACGCAATGCGTGGGGCTCTGAGCGATTATATGTATGAAAAGACAAAGCGGTCCCCGATGATTTTACCGGTGGTTATGGAAGTGTAAAATCAAACAAAGCACCCTCACAGGGTGCTTTGTTATACAATGGGACGTTCGTGAACGTCCCGCAGAGTACACAAAAAAGCGAGATTCAATCGAATCTCGCTTTTAATTAATCTAAATAATCTTTTAACTTCTTGCTTCTGCTCGGATGACGGAGCTTACGGAGCGCCTTTGCTTCAATCTGACGGATACGCTCACGCGTTACGTCAAAGCGCTTACCAACTTCCTCGAGCGTTCTTGCTCTGCCGTCTTCGAGACCGAAGCGAAGCTTGAGCACCTTTTCTTCTCTCGGCGTCAATGTGCCGAGCACTTCTAAAAGCTGCTCTTTCAAAAGCACATAGCTTGCAGACTCCGACGGTGCCGGTGCATCATCATCCGGGATAAAGTCGCCTAAGTGGCTATCTTCCTCTTCACCGATCGGTGTTTCAAGGGATACCGGCTCCTGCGCAATCTTCATAATCTCGCGCACCTTTTCCGGTGACATATTGAGCTCCTTGGAGATTTCCTCCGGTGTAGGCTCACGACCGAGCTCCTGCAAAAGCTGACGGGACACGCGGATGAGTTTATTGATGGTTTCCACCATATGCACCGGAATACGGATGGTTCTTGCCTGGTCGGCAATGGCTCTTGTAATTGCCTGACGAATCCACCACGTCGCATAGGTAGAGAATTTATAACCCTTTGTATAATTAAACTTTTCAACCGCCTTAATCAAGCCGAGGTTACCTTCCTGAATCAAATCCAAGAAGAGCATACCGCGACCAACATAGCGCTTTGCAATGCTGACAACCAAACGCAGATTCGCTTCGGCAAGACGTTTCTTCGCCGCCTGATCCCCCTCTGCCATACGCTTCGCAAGCTCGATTTCTTCTGTCGGGTCCAAAAGCGGCACTTTACCGATTTCCTTTAAATACATCTTGACATGGTCATCTATATTTACGCCTTCCGGAACGGATAAATCCTCCACATCCTCATGAGACATTTCGATTTCCTCAAGTTCCTTTTCCATATCTGCGACAATTTCAATGCCGGCCTTTTCCAGCGTCTCATACACCTTGTCAATCTGCTCTGCCGCGATATCTACCGCCTCAAAAGCATCCATAATTTCCTTAAATGTAAGTACGCCACTTTTTTTGCCACGTTCTAACAGCTCTCTTGCTATCGCTTTTTTGCTTACCTCTACCATTTCGCCCATTAAAACGCGCCTCCTCTCTTTTTGTCAAGCTCGTCTTTTCGCCTCAACAATTTCCGAAGAACTTCCGGCTCTTCTTCCGCTGCTTTAAGCTTTTCTCCTATTGTAATAAGTTCCAATTTAATTAAAAAGTCATCAACTGCCATCTGTATATCTGGATACACAGAATTATCAAACAGGATTTCCGTAACATATTTTCCCTCTGCCCCACTAAAACTCGAAAGCACAGCCGCAGAAGATGGCGCATTCCCTGCATTCCACATATCACAGATCACGCAAGCCATTCTACAATGCAACGAATTAGAAAAATTCTCAGAACCAAGTTGCGTTTCCACTTTCTTGGCCGCCTGACGATTAATAAACATAAGATATAAAAGTTTACGCTCCGTCGATTCGGTTGGTGAATTCTGTTTAATTATAGTCTGTTCTTCACTTTGTTCAGATACAATCTTGACTGTCTTGTTAGGCAAGCGGTACTGCTTATTATCCTCGCTCCTACTCTCTTTCCCCAACAAGCGTTTAATCTCAGAAAAAATGCTTTCTTTCTTCACATTGTAATCGCGCGCAAGCATCTCCGCATAAGAGTCGATTTCCATTGGATTTTTTGTGGAAACCAAGATTTTTGCAGCCTCCTGCAAAAATTTCACTTTATCATCCACGCTATTGTCCACATCAAAGCGTTTGCGCTCCAATTGAATACGGTACAGCGTTGCCGGCACGGCCTTTGCCATCGCTTCGCGGAATTTTTCCGCACCGCCGTGCTTTTTGATGTACTCATCCGGGTCTTTCACCCCTGTGAGGCTGAGGATTTTCACGCGCACATTGCTCGCCGCAAACAAATCGATAGCGCGCAGTGTCGCCTTAACGCCCGCCTCGTCCGTATCGTAACAGATGAGTACTTCGTTGGTATATCGCTTAATCAACTGCACCTGCTCCGGCGTAAGCGATGTGCCCAGGGTAGCCACCGCATTGTTTACGCCTGCCTGGTGCAGGGAAATGACATCCAAAAATCCTTCTACAAGAATTAAATTATTCTCTTTTGCATTTTTCGCATAATTCAGCGCATACAAATTCAATCTTTTATTGAAAACCTCCGTTTCCGGAGAGTTTAAATACTTCGGCTTTGTATCATCTAAAATCCTGCCGCCAAACCCAATCACATTACCGCGCACATCAATAATCGGAAACATCACGCGACCGCGGAACTTGTCCACATAGCGATTGTTTTTTGCTACAACCAAACCAAAATCAAAAAGTTCCTGCTTTGTATAGCCAAGCTCCTCTAAATGTTTCATCAGAAGGTCGCCGTTTTCCGGTGCATAACCGATGCCGAAGCTCGTGACCGTTTTCGGTTGCAACGCACGGGAAATTACATAATCTCTTCCCTTCTGCGCATTCGGGTCCTTGACAAGCGTATTATAGAAAAACTTTGCCGCAAAAGTGTTTGCACTAAGCATTCTCTGCTTTTTGCGCAAATGCTTTTGCATCTGCGGTGATTGCTCTGGCTCCGGCAGTGCAATATTGGCACGCTGCGCAAGGAACTTGAGCGCATCCACAAAATCCAGATTTTCCGCTTTCATTATAAAATTAATCACCGTACCGCCTTCGCCGCAGCCAAAGCAATGGTACAGCTGTTTATCTGCAGAAACATGAAAAGAAGGCGTTTTTTCATTATGAAAAGGACAAAGCCCCGTCGAGCTTCTGCCACTCTTCTTTAGTCGAACATATGCGGATATCACATCCTCAATATCGTTGGCGGATATCACTTCCTGTATAAGTTCCTCAGAATAAAACAAGAAATTTACGCTCCTTTTTACTATTCCTACTCATACATCCAAATTCGACATTTTTAGAAAAATTCCTTTTTTAATTTAAATATTTATTTGTTATTATTGCAAATTCTTTAATATTTATGCACTTTGCTCGTTTCTATCAAAAAACGGTCCATGATTTTGGCACAAATATACTATTATATGTCGAAACCGCGTAGTCATCGCTCATGCCCGCAATATAATCACACACAATTCTGTCCGCTTCCCACTTTTCAAGACCCGCTCTATATTCCTCCGGAAGCTGCTCCGTATGCTCCACAAAATAGTGAAACATCGCTTCAATTATATAGTTTGCTTTGCGCTCTTCATCGCGCTTTTTTGGATAATCATACACACGTGCAAACATAAATGAACGCAGTGCCATAAATGTCTCCTCCATATCCGCGCGCATACATACCTTATCCTGTTCCAATGAAGTTTCAATAATATTCGTAATCAGCGCATCTATGCGTTTGGAATGCGTATCGCCTAGGGTCGACAACAGCGACTTTGGGATGTCCTTTTCGCTGAGCACACCGGCACGCATTGCGTCATCAATATCGTGATTGACATAGGCAATTTTATCGGCAAACTTCAAAATCTGTCCTTCCAGTGTTTCCGGCTGATGGTTACCCGTATGATTTAAAATACCGTCGCGCACCTCATGCGTCAGATTCAGCCCCTGCCCATCACGCTCTAAAACATCCACAACACGCAGGCTCTGACTGTAATGGCGAAATCCACCCTTACAAAGCTTATCTAACATATCCTCGCCCGTATGCCCAAACGGTGTATGTCCCAAATCGTGTGCCATACTCATCGCTTCCGTCAAATCTTCGTTTAAACGAAGCGCTCTTGCAATGCTGCGCGCAATCTGCGTTACCTCAAGCGTATGCGTCAGACGCGTTCTGTAGTGGTCACCCATCGGCGCAATAAACACCTGCGTTTTATGTTTCAAGCGGCGAAACGCCTTACAGTGCACCACGCGGTCGCGGTCACGCTGAAACGCTGTTCGAAAATCACACACAGGTTCTTCTTTTGCTCTGCCACGGCTTTCGCAAGCTAACACCGCATACGGCGATAAACGCTGTCTTTCTTCCTGCTCTATTCTCTCTCTGATACTCTGCATACAAATCACCCCACAGTTAATTTGTCCAACCTGCATACGTAAAATAGTTTTCTTTAAACTGTGCCGCCGCTTTTTTCGCTTTAACAAAATCGTCAAACAAACCGAATACCGAAGGACCGCTGCCACTCATAATCGCACCGAGCGCGCCGGCAGACAAAAGTCCTTGTTTAATCTCTTCAATGACCGGATGTATTTCGCACGTCACCGGCTCCATCACATTATACATCTTAGCTGCAAGTGCACGCACATCGCCGGCTTGCAGCGCAGCAATCAATGCTTGCGTATCTGGTCTTTTTTCTATCTGCACCGCATCTAACGCCTTATAAATTTCTGCAGTGGATACGCTGATTTTCGGTTTTACAATGACAATGGCTGTCTTAGGCACTGCCGGCAAATCCGTCAGCACCTCACCGATACCTTCGGCAAGCGCCGTGCCGCCGCGCAAGCAATACGGCACGTCTGCACCAAGCATCAAGCCTATATGTTCGAGCGTTTCCTGCGATAGTGCAGTTTCGTAAAGCATATTCATCCCCTGCAGCACCGCAGCCGCGTTACCGCTGCCGCCGGCAAGTCCCGCACTAACCGGAATGCGCTTTTCTATTTTGATACGCACGCCGCCTTGCACGCCCGTTTCCTCAAAAAACAGTTTTGCCGCTTTATAGGCAATGTTTTTTTCATCCGTCGGCAGAAAATACAAATTACACGTCAGTTCTATGCCCCTCTCAATTTTTTCTAAATATACGCTGTCGCAAAGATTGCATTTCTGCATCAGCATCTGCACCGTGTGATACCCGTCCTCGCGCACACCGCACACATCCAGTGAAAGATTAACCTTTGCCTGCGAATTGATTAAAATCTTATCCACTTAAATCACTGTCCTTTTGTACACACAAGTTCGTAGCTGTCACCGTCTGTAATCACCGATGAATCCACGCCGGTCGGCATCTCTGCGCCGTCCTTATTAAATGCCCAGTAGGTCTGCGTTTTCGCATAGTCCGCTTCCATACCGTTTACCTTTTTAATATACAAGCCGTACGCGCTGTTTTCTCCATAGACCAGATGGTGCTCCTTTAAGGCTTCGCCCACCGTTTTCGCATCTGTATGTATCGTAAACACAACGCTTTTTTCTTCTGCTTCTACGCGCACAGTAAACGTTGTTGCGCCTTCACCGAATTCCCCATCTTCCGTATACGTCGCACTGTCCCATAACGAGCCACCCGCCTGCATAGGTCCGCAAGCGCTCAAGCACATGCAAAGCGTCAGTATAAATGCTATAAAATTCAACTTTTTCATTTCTGCAAACACTCCTTACTTCTGATGCATCAAATCCCAAACCGCGCGCGGCACAAATTTAGAAATGTCCTTATGGAAGCCATTCAGTTCCTTAACCATGGACGAAGAAACTGCCACATTTTCCGCACGGAAATACACATACTCCAAATCCGGGTTAATCAGCTTGTTGATTTCGGCAATATTCTCTTCATAATTATAATCCATATTGTTTCGAAGACCGCGAATCATATAATCAATATTCTTTTCTTTTGTGTACTCCGCAATCAAGCCTTCGTATACCTTAACCTCGCAATTGTTAATCCCCTTCTCTTTCAGGGTTTCTTCAATCGCCTTTTTCATGGATTCGCTGTCATAACTGCGCTTTTTATTTGCATTCACGCCGATGACAATATGCACCTTATCAAAGAGCTTTGCGCCCTTAATCACCATATCCAAATGTCCGTTGGTAAACGGGTCAAACGACCCGGGATAAATTGCTACATTACTCATTTTCACTTGCCTCCTTCACTTGCTGTATATATTATAACACACCAAAATAGACTGTGCAAGGTAAAGAACAAATTCATTTTTTTATAAATTTGTCTTGATTTTTGTTTTATCCTATGTTATAATCACTTCTGTTCAATAATGCAATATGCTTGTGTAGCTCAGTTGGTAGAGCAGCGCATTCGTAATGCGCAGGTCGCAGGTTCGAGTCCCGTCACAAGCTCCACAAAAAGGACAAATCCATTTGGGTTTGTTCTTTTGCATTTTAAGGGACTCGAACCTTGAGAAGGCACGGCGAGATTCGCGAAAGTGCCTGTGACACTTTCGCCGATGCCGTGGTGCGCAGACGGGTACTGCGTAGCGGTCGTCAAGCACGGTAGATTGCGTAGCAATATACGTCCCGTCACAAGCTCCATAAAAAGGACAAATCCATTTGGGTTTGTTCTTTTGCATTTTAAGCCGAGAAGACAAAAACCACAACTGTACACCTTCACAGTTGTGGCTTCATTTTATTTTCTGAATTGCCCTTCCCCTCGTACCAAATACTTGTGCGTTGTGAGTTCACGCAAGCCCATCGGTCCGCGTGCGTGCATTTTCTGCGTACTGATGCCGATTTCTGCGCCAAAACCAAATTCAAAGCCGTCGGTAAAACGGGTGGACGCATTGACATACACTGCCGCGGCGTCGACTTCATTTAAAAAGCGTTCGGCGCTCTCCGGATTCTTGGTAACAATCGCTTCCGAATGCATTGTGCCGTGCTCGTTGATATGCGCTATCGCCGCATCGAGATTGTCAACCACTTTGACGGAAATCACATAATCATTGTATTCCGTATAAAAATCCGCTTCCGTTGCCAGCAAAGCATCCGGGCAAATCGCCAGCGTTTCTGTGCAGCCACGGACTTCTACATTTGCCGCTTTCAGCGCCGCAATAGCTGCAGGCAAATATGTTTTTGCGATGGATGCATCCACTAAAAGACTTTCCGCCGCATTACATACGGACGGGCGGCTCGTTTTTGCATTCAGCAAAATCTCGGTTGCCATTGCAAAATCTGCATTTTCTTCTACATAGATATGACAGTTGCCCGTACCGGTCTCAATCACCGGTACCGTTGCGTTTTCCACCACAGAACGGATAAGACCAGCGCCGCCGCGTGGAATCAACAAATCAATTTTACCGTTCAGGCGCATCATCGCCGTTGCAGTTTCACGGCTTGTATCTTCCAAAACCGTAACGCACTCTGCCGGCAAGCCGCACTTTTCAATCGCACGGCGCATCACCTTCGCAAATGCTGTGTTTGAACAAATCGCCTCCTTACCGCCGCGCAAAATCACCGCATTGGAGGACTTCAGGCAAAGCGCTGCCGCATCCACGGTTACGTTCGGTCTCGCTTCGTAAATAATGCCAATCACGCCAAACGGCACGCGCTTTTTCTCTATGCGTAGTCCATTCGGACGCGCTGTACTTTCGATAATTTCACCCACCGGGTCCGGCAGTCTGACCACATCCAAAACGCCGTCCGCAATACTCTGAATACGCGCCTCGGTCAGCGCGAGTCTGTCAAGCATGGTTTCCGGCACGCCGTTTGTCTTTGCATTTTCCAAATCCGTGCGATTCGCCTGCAGAATATATGAGCCGTTTTCTACAATATCTGCCGCAATCTGCCGGAGTATTTTATTTTTTGTTTCACTATCACTTTTTGCAAGTGCATAGGATGCACTGCGCGCCGCAAGCGCAATTGCGTTTAAATCCTGCATACTGTTCCCTCACCTTCATTTTGCACAAAAACAGGTGCCAATTTGCTGTCCTTCCAGCAAATCATAAATCTTTTTTGGCACATCACCGTTGATAATCGCCATGTCAATGCCTGCGCCCGTGGCAATTTTCGCCGCGGAAATCTTAGTCGCCATACCGCCCGTACCGTGCTTGCTGCCTGTGCCGCCGGCATGTGCTTCAATGCTCGCATCAATATTCTCTACGCAGTCAATCAGCTTCGCATCCGGATTTTTATGCGGATCTGCATCAAAAAGACCGTCAATATCGCTTAAAATCACCAACAGGTCTGCGTTAATCATATCTGCCACAAGTGCAGAAAGTGTATCATTATCACCAAATTCAATTTCTTCGGTAGAAACGGTGTCGTTTTCATTGACAATCGGAATCGCTCCGAGCTCTAAAATGGTTTCCATTGTGTTTTGCGCATTTTGCTTGCGGAGCGGATGCTCCACAATATCAGCCGTAATCAAAACCTGTGCCACGGTATTACTATATTCGGAAAACAGCTTGTCATACAGATACATCAACTCGCACTGCCCGATGGCAGCCATTGCCTGACGGTGCGGCAGTGCCTTGGGACGCTCCGTTCTGCCGCTCTTGGCTACACCAACGGAAATTGCACCCGAGGTAACCAGCACAATATCCTTCCCCTGATTATGCAAATCCGAAAGCACGCGCACAAGCGCTTCCACACGGCGGATATTGACTTTGCCGTTTTGATGTGTCAGCGTTGAGGTTCCGACCTTAAAAACAATTCTGTTTGCATTTATAAAATCTTTTCTCATATTCCTTACCACCTTACAAATCATTAGCTTATATTAAACCACAAAACCCGCCCTTTGTAAATACTTTCAACTTTCTTTTTTGTTCACAAAAAATTTTCTTTATTCTTTCTTTACTTTATGGTAAAATAGCATTAGAGTATTAAAATATGGAATTATTTACCTGCAAGGAGATAATATTTTATGGCAAAAACAAAGATTTTGATTGTAGATGACGACTTAAATATCAGCGAGCTTTTGCGTCTTTGCCTGGAAAAGGAAGGCTTTGACACCATCATTGCAAACGATGGTTTAAGTGCCATTTCCAAATTCAAAGAAAGCACCCCCGACCTGGTATTGCTCGATATCATGATGCCGAAGGTGGACGGTTGGCAGGTTTGCCGCGAAATCCGCAGAGTCAGCAACATTCCGATTATTATGCTTACAGCGAAGAGCGAAACCTTTGACAAGGTGCTCGGCTTAGAGCTCGGCGCTGACGATTATGTTGTTAAGCCGTTCGACGCAAAGGAAGTAATGGCAAGGGTTAAAGCCGTTCTTCGCCGTACTCAGGGCGAAGCGGTGGCTCCCGAGGCTGACGGAAAAACCGTTATTTACGACAACCTTGAAATCAATATTTCAAATTATGAGATGAAGG
>JAZSQB010000026.1:0-4095 GCA_045537695.1 Clostridia bacterium
AGGCGAGAACCCAAAATGTTTTTCATCCTCGATATTCTTCGACTTACCGGCATGACATTCGAGGAAGCGTTTAGGAGGAAAGCAGAAAATCATGGCGAACAAGCATAACCAACAGGATCTGAGACAGATGCAGGCGCTGCCGTTAGAAGCCAAAATCAACATGACAAGGGAACGAATCCGGGCGTGGTATGAATCATGGGTGCGGTTTGAGATTCACAACGACAAAACGGGCAAAACCCGTTACGTGACAATGGATTGTCGGGATATCCCGCTGTTCAGGGCAGAACCGCCGCTGAAGGAAGGCGAATGGATTGTGTCAGCGTTGCCGGGTGCGGTATATGTCAGTTTTTCCGGCGGCAAGGACAGCACAGTTCTGAAGCACATTGTTGATAATACACCGGGCGTTTACGATGTCCCCGCTGTTTTCGTCAATACGGGGCTTGAATACCCCGAAATCCAGCGGTTTGTAAAGGATGTGCAATCTGGAAAATGGGATTGCTTCAATTCGGATGTTGTGATTGTCAGGCCTGAAATGCGGTTTGATGAAGTGTTGAAAAAACATGGCTATCCGGTTCTTTCAAAAGAAAATTCGCTTTATATCCGGCAATGCCAAAATCCGACAGCCGGAAACGCAATAACCAGACGGCTTCGACTTGAAGGGATTCGTTCAGATGGTCAAAAGATCACAAAAGGTGAAATTCCTGATAAGTGGAAATATCTTGTTGATGCCCCGTTTCTGATTTCAGAAAAATGCTGTGATGTTATGAAAAAGAAGCCCGCAAAGGATTTTTCAAAGAAAACGGGGCGAATGCCAATCATTGGAACAATGGCTTCTGAATCAAGATTGCGGTACACGAAATGGGTTCAACATGGATGCAACGCTTTTGATAAAAAAGACCCTTCGTCACAACCGTTGTCTTTTTGGACAGAACAAGATGTTCTTCAATACATCAAAGAATTCAACGTTCCGTATTGCCCGGTTTACGGTGACATTGTTGTTGATATCGGGGATGAAACCATTCCCGATGAACAAATCAACATCATTGACTATCTGGGCGATTATGAACCGGAAGACAAACTGAAGACCACGGGCTGCGACAGAACAGGCTGCATTTTCTGTATGTTTGGATGTCACCTTGAAGGAACACCGAACCGATTCCAACGGCTGAAGAAGACGCACCCCCGACAATATGAATATTGCATCAACGGTGGTGAAATGGTTGACGGCAAATGGCAACCATCAAAAGAAGGCTTGGGACTTTGCAAGGTACTCGATTATATCGGAGTCGAGTATGAATAAAAACCGCCGCCTGAGCGGTATGACGTTCGAGGTGGCGTTTGAGAGGAAGGTGGAATAAGGATGAAGATACTGATAGCCTGTGAAGAATCGCAAGCGGTTTGTAAAGAGATGCGCCGACTGGGGCATGAGGCATACAGCTGCGATATCATCGAGTGCTCCGGTGGGCATCCAGAGTGGCACATTATGCAGGATGTCATTCCGTTGCTGAATGGAAATTGCCGATTCAAAACAATGGACGGCGTGGAGCATGAGATTAACGGTCGATGGGATATGATTATTGCTCACCCACCGTGTACTTATCTTTCAAACGCTGGTGCTCGCTGGTTATATGCAGGGGGGAGGCTCAATCAAGAACGTTATGCGCATGGCTTGAAAGCTAAAGAGTTTTTCATGTCATTTATAAATGCGAAATGCTCACTCATAGCTGTCGAAAACCCGATTCCGTCAAGCGTTTACGAATTGCCGGAGTACACTCAAATAGTTCAACCCTATGAGTACGGGCATCCGTGGAGCAAAAAGACATGTCTTTGGCTCAAAGGGCTAAAACCATTGAAACCTACAGATGTTTTGCTTGATTACAAACCGTTTTGCTCGTCTGGGAGTTATAGCGGAACACACGACCCACGATATAAAGGCGCAAGCAGAAAAGGCGGCAGCGCAAAAAGCAGAAGCAAAACTTTCCCCGGCATCGCCCGAGCAATGGCGGAACAGTGGGCAGGGCAGGCATAAAAAACCGCCGCCTCCGGGTGATGCAGACCCGAAAGCGGCATAGGAGAACGATTTATTAAATTATAACAGACGAAGGAGGAAATGTCAAATGCCCAGCAAATACATGGCGGCTGTCGAGCTTTTCAACGCAGCACAGCAAGAGATTAACGCGTATGACCCCGCCATCAAAGCCATCATCGAAAACGAGGAATATTCCGAAGCTATGGTGTCGGCGTTGGCAATCATGCTCAACAAAAAAAGCGCAGCGGTATTTTGCCGCAACGATGCTGAGGAAACGATGAAAGAGTTTGAAAAGGAGGCACAGGAATGACCGAAAAAGAATACCGCGAACATCCGGCGATCAGTCGGTCAGAACTTTGGAAGATCAGCGAAAGCCCGGAGAAGTTCCGTTACTACAAAGACAATCCACAGCCGCCTACACCCGCGCTACTGTTCGGACAGGTACTTCATAAGATGGCGTTGCAGCCGGATGACTTCGACAGCGAGTTTATTGTCGCTCCAAACATCGACCGCAGAACCAAAGCAGGCAAAGAGGAGTACGCAGACTTTTTACTTCGCGCTGACGGCAAGACCGTTATTTCGGCTGACGACTTCAACAAAGCCGCTGCCATGTGCGCGTCCCTCAGGCGAGCACCTTTTGTCGATCAGCTGCTGTCCGGCGAATGCGAAAAGGAATTTTTCTGGACGGACGAAATGACCGGCGAAGAATGCAAGTGCCGCGCTGACTGCATAACACCTCTGGATGATAACCGCGTGATGGTTGTAGACCTCAAGAGCGCAAGCGACGCAAGCAATGATAAGTTTATGCGTGATTCAATCAACTACGGCTACGACTTTCAGACCGCCATGTATTCCGACGGCGTAACGAAGAACACCGGCAAAGAGGTTGTTTTTGTCTTCATTGTGGTCGAGAAAGAGCCGCCCTATTCCGTAAATATCTTTCAGGCCGACGAACTGTTCGCCCGTCGCGGTTATGACATCTTCCGCGAGCTGATAGGCGTTTATCACGAATGCAAAACAAGCGGCGAATGGTACGGCTATCTCGGCAAGTATGGCGCGATAAACAATCTCAGCTTGCCTGTATGGTTGGCAAAGGAGGTTGAATGATGCTCGAAACTGAGGGCTATAAGATGTTCTGCGGCGCGGGAACATGGACGCCACGCAACCCGAATTATCCCCCAAAAATCATCACCGGCACATGGCTCTATCGTCCGGACACCGATTGTTGGTACTGTGACGGGACAAGCTATCCGGCATACTCAATATCAAATTTAATGGAGGTATAGCAATGAGCGAGAATCAGATTGCCGTTACGGGCGAGCAGGCGCAGCTTGCGCCGGTCGCAGAAGCTACAGCGATTGCGGCGGCGGGGAATGTTTGGCAAAACGAGGAACAATTCAACCATATGTTAAGAGTGGCGACGATGCTGTCAAAATCGTCGCTTGTGCCGCAGAACTATCAAGGCAAGCCG
Source organism: Clostridia bacterium (assembly GCA_045537695.1). Taxonomy (GTDB): domain Bacteria; phylum Bacillota; class Clostridia; order UBA1381; family UMGS1253; genus RGIG2041. The sequence goes on from JAZSQB010000026.1 coordinate 3,501, forward strand.
CAGGATTGTTTTATAGCAACCGAAATGGCGGCGCGAATGAATATAAGTCCTATTTTTGTCATGCAGAATCTTTACATCGTCAAGGGCAAGCCCTCATGGTCGGGACAAGCCTGCATGGCGATGATCGCTAACAACGGTAAATACTGCGATGTAAAGCCTGTATACACAGGCGAAATCGGCACGGATAACAGAGGATGCTACATTACTGCAACGAGAATATCCGACGGTGTAACAGTTAACGGGACTGAGGTCACTATTCAGACAGCAAAAAGAGAGGGCTGGTACAACAAGCCCGATAAATTCGGCAACGAGACATCTAAATGGCCTACGATGCCCGAACAGATGCTCGCATACCGTGCTGCTGCTTTTTTCGCGCGGGTTCATTGCCCGGAAGCTCTGATGGGCTTGCATACCGATGATGAAATCAACGATATTGCAGTGTCGCGCAAGAACAGCGCTGCCGAATTAACCACCATACTTAAGGAGAGTAAAAATGCTTAATTCTATCAATATTCACGGCAGACTTACCAGAGACCCCGAACTTCGACATACCGGTAGTGGCGTATCCGTTTGCTCCCTGACCGTTGCTGTTGAC
>JAZSQB010000051.1:0-2178 GCA_045537695.1 Clostridia bacterium
TTTGTGATGTTATACACCGACGTTTTGGAAAGCGTCGGTATATCCGGATGAAGCGTGTGATAAATTTCTTCAATCGTCGGATGCGCTTTCGTGTGCATCAGATGTTCGAGCACCGCAATGCGCAGAACCGAAGGCCGTATCTGTTTTGCCTCAAGCAGCATCGCTGCGTTCATTCGTCTCACCTCGCTCTGCTTTTGTTTTCATTTCATTTTTGTAATGATTACAACAATAAGATACCATACCTTTTTTTACTTGTCAACACTTTTTTTAAAAATTTTTTATTTTTTTCAAAATAAAAACACAGCGAGGTTTTCACCTCACTGTGTTTTTTTGCAGTGCAGCTGCTTGGGGGCAAGTAGCTGCAGCTTGCATTTACATTCCTGCCGCTTTCGCCTGCTGCATCAACGCATCCAGCACGGCATAGGTCTCCGGCATTTCGTCTGCACGTATACTGATGCCGTAATAATATGTTCTCGACGGCTCGTAGAGGTTTATGCGTTTGTTTTCCTTCGCAAACTGCTCCGGCGATTTGTACATTCTAAATTCCAAATGATAATTTGTCGCCGACGGCTCGACCGTTACAGCTGGGGCGGTTTTCTCCGGCACGATAATATCTGCGCCTGCATCCCACCACGGCTCGATTACAAGGTTGTCCACATCCTTGCGCAGCGCTTCTAAAAGCGGATTCCAATCGTTAATATACAAATCATCCCCGCCGCTGTAGAAGTGGATGCTTTCAATCAGCATAACATCGCAGTAAGCCATCGGGAAGCCCGCACGTTTGGTTTCCTCCAAATTATGCAAGTCCAAAAGCTGTTGACAACCCTGAATGTGGTAAGCGCGCTTAAGCGTTCTTCCGTCCTTCAAGCGATACTCTATGTGCAGATAATTTAGACCTTTTCTGTAATCAGGATCTCTCTCCGCCAATGCCTTTTCATGCAGCTGAGCAACAAGCTCGATTGCCTCCGGCGTTTTCAGTGTTACCGTACCTACCGGCATATCGTTTAAATAACCGACGGTGACGGATTCCACATCCTCCGGCGCTACCCTGCGGCGCTCGAAGCCGAACAAGTCGGTCTGGAAACCGATGAAAATTACAGCCACCACCAGGCATACCGCCAGCATTTCCTTGTATGCACCAAAGATACGCCAGGTTTTCATGATCAGCATCTGCGCAATACTAAAGCCGATTGCCGCCCAAACGATTGCAATAAAGATATTGCCGACAAAGGCATCCTTTACTTCCATATTACTGATACCGGCAATGTAGAAAAAGCCGACCGCCGCCAGGCATATGCTGACACCGTATTTGAAAACAGGCTTCACCCATTCAAACACCACGATGTCGCCTGCGTGCTCGAGCGGGCGCTTTTTATACGCCACAAGCGCCAGCGCCAGAAACACAACGCTGATGCACGCAAACAGAAGCATAAAATACCAGCAAGGGTCTCTGAAATCGTGCGTAATGGTCATCATCGGCAGCTCCAGCATCCACTGCGGAATGTCGACCGAAGCATCAAAGCCGTATAAAAACATCTGGCAAAGCGCCATAAAAATTCCAAACAGCGCAAGCGGCAGAAAATGCAGAATATATGTAAATATAAAGTGTCCTGCCGCGTTGCCGACAAACATACCGACAAAGGTTGCAAACGAAAACAGCGACAGCGCAAGCAAAAGCGCATACGCCGCCCAGCGCAGTACGCTGCTCATAAAAATGCTTTTGCCAACCTCCATCGTTACATTCACGATGCCGACCATCGCCGTGTTAAAAACAATCGGCAGTGCCAAAAGCACCACGCCGGACAGCACCGCGCTGCCAAAAAGCTGCGTTCTCGATACCGGCAGGCCGTGCAGCGCCGTAGTCATCTTCGGCTGATGCATATATTGAAACAAAAGCACAGCCAGAACGACCGGAAATACACACAGCGTCACATTCGGGATAATGGTCCAGCCCTCATTGAAGATATCGATGTAATGACCGTTATCTATGCTCGGATCATCCATCATCAGCGTCAGCGGCAGGCTCAAAAAGATAATAATCGTTTCCAACGCCGTCGCCCAGGCAAAGCGCTTCAGATTTGAAAAAAACAAGCCTTTATTAAAGAAGGATGTCTTTAAACTCATATCCCATACCTCCTAACTCATAAATAAATACTTCCTCCAGTGTCAGCGGCAAAA
>JAZSQB010000039.1:0-13389 GCA_045537695.1 Clostridia bacterium
CGATTTCCTTAGTTGTTTTGCTGTTGGATTTGCCTTTTATGGCCTTGTTTATATCCTTGATGCGGTAGCCGTCCTTTAAAAGTGCATCTACCAATTCCTTATCCATCTTCGGCAGCGCAGCATAGGCAGCTTTTTTATCGAAAGTATAATCCTTTAAAATATTTTTCGCTTTATCGTGCTTGGAAAAATACTTTTCAACGTGTGCCTCTTTCATTTTGGCTTTGCCGTTTTCCTTCAAAACAGTGTCGGACAGCTTTTCACCAACACCGCGCGCCATTGTCGCATAGGATGTAATGGCCGAAAGCTCGGTTTCAGCATCAAACTGCTGCGCAAGTGCAGCATCACCATATGCAAGGGCTGCAATTTCATTCCACGGTGTGCCGCTTATGTGCATATCCAGCATTTCGCGCTCTGTGCATTTGCCCTTCAGACTCATTTCATACACGCCCACAAACTCTTCTTCGGCAATGCCTTTGGAGATGTAAGCGAAAATTTCATCCTTGCTGAGTTCATTTCCCGTAATGCCGCGCACAACAGCGTAAGCGTTTTCAATCCAATACGGAGTGTCCTTCATATCCTCGTCAAAAACATCATACACCTCACGAAGGACGGAAATGTCGCTATCTGTCATTGTCAGAAAATTATAAATATCAAGCATTTGCTCAAGGTCATAATTCAGCTTTGCTAAGGATAGGATATAGTCCATCTCTGCTTCTGTCATACCACCGATTTCAACTGCTTCAAGGTATTTGCCGATTGTTATTTCAATATCATCAGCATAATATCCATGTTTTTCCATTATTTTAATCAGCTCTTTATCATCAATCAGCTCTTTTAGCTCTTTATCCGTTTTCTCTGTTCGGGACTGCTTTTTCGCTTCAACAGCAGTGCTCAGCGCCGTTTCGGCTCTTGCCTCCTGTACGACAGCTGTCACTTGATCTGCGAGCGCATATGTAGCAACGCCGAATAACGCAAGCGCAAGCGCGCCTACGATAAACTTTTTCATTGTTTTTTTGTTCATAGCGTAATCTCCTTATCTGTACGTATACAAAGTAAATGTTGATGTGTTATCTTCATAGTTAAAAACTTAAACAAATTTGCCATGCCGATGTAAGCATCATCATGCGTTGGCAAAAGGTTTAATTTAAACTGAATTTTTCCCGGTTTGATTGACACGATTTCCATGTGGTCATACACACCCGGGGTAAGAACGGTTTCCGGATATTGTACGCACGCATCGGCAGGCGAAAAGTTTTCTGCATTGTTATTATTGCCGCGGGTGTATACAGTTCCAGTTACAATTGCAACAGAAAAGTTTTTGCGCAGCCAATATCCGTTACATTACCGATATATTCTTGATACGCGTACGTAAGCTGCTATTAATTTCGCCAACCTCAACCTTGCAGATTTCCCCCGTAGCATCTGCCGCGCGCACAATTCCGGGTGCGAGTAAAATAGGCACAATCAGTGCCACTGCTACTAAAATGCTGATTACTCTCTTCATTCTACCATCTCCTATAAAAATATTAAGGCTATGCCTTCAATCTTTATGGTAGCACGTTTAATTTGTCAAATGGTGTCAAAATATACGAAAATAAATATTTTTTTATAATAACGAAAAAATACCACTGTTTCGTTTTTGAAACAATGGCGTTTTATATTTATGTTTCCAAGAGTTTAATTGTGCAAACAAAAAGGAACGCATCTGCGTTCCCTTTTTCATTAGCCTAATAATTTTTTTGCAATGGCGCCGATGGTTTTACCGTCTGCGCGGCCCTTGGTCTGCGCAGTAACCATCCCCATCACCTTGCCCATATCCTTAATGGATGCGGCACCCGTTGTCGCAATAGCTGCGCGGATAATCTCGGTCAGCTCTTCTTCGGAAAGCTGCGCCGGCAGGTAAGTCATCAAAACTTCCATCTCGCGCTTTAAGTTTTCCACCAGGTCCTCTCTGCCGCTTTTTTCAAATTCCGGCAGGGAATCCTTTCTTTGCTTGAGCTCTTTTGCGATGACGTCGATAACGCCTTCTTCATCCAGCTCTGTGAGATGATCCTTTTCGAATTGCAGAATTGCACTGCGGACAAGCTGCACCGTATTTTTACGGATAACATCCTTCTCCTTCATCGCTGCTTTTAAATCAGCAGCAAGCTGTTCTTTGAGTCCCATATAATCACCCTCAATTACTTAAACTTTCTCTTGCGGGCAGCCTCAGACTTCTTCTTACGCTTTACGCTCGGCTTTTCATAGTGCTCTCTTTTTCTAAGCTCTGTTAAAACACCGGACTTTGCGCATTGACGCTTAAATCTACGAAGTGCATTATCTAAAGACTCATTGTCCTTAACTCTGATTTCAGACATTACTTTCACTCCCTTCACTACTATATACATAATAGTGTTTACCCTATCCGGTACTGCAAAAAGCGGACAAGGTATACAAATGTACTACATATTATACTCCAAAACGGCTTACGCTGTCAATAGAAAAATGAAAAAAATCATTTTTATATAGGAACTGACAAAAAACTGTTGTTTTTTTCCGCGCAGAAGTATAAAATAGAAGAAAGAAAATACACAAGATATGGGGGGCGCAGGGTATGAACATACTCATTTTGTCTATCAAAGCCGGCATGGGACACCACCGGACCGGCATGGCGATGCAAAGCTATTTTGAACAGCGCGGCTGCAAATGCGAGATGATTAACACCTTTGATTATATCAGCCGTGCGCTGTCGGAGTCCGTCAACCAGGGGTATTTGTTATCCACAAAGTTTACGCCGCGTATGTGGGGCAGACTTTACCGGATGGCAGAGAAAAAACAAAAAACCGACCCGAACTTTTTGGGCGACCTCGTCAGCAAAATTGCCTCCGGCAAGCTTTTAAAATATGTGCAGGACTTCCGTCCGGATGCCATTGTCTGCACGCATGTGTTTGCTTCGCTGCTTGCGACCTATTTTAAGAGAAAATGCGGCATCACCTGCCCGATGTACGGCATCATCACCGACTTTACGGTGCATCCGTTCTGGCAGGATGTGGATATGGACTACTATGTAACGCCGTCACGCCTTTTGAATCTGCAGTTAGAGAAAAAGGGAATGGACGCAAGTCGCGCACTTCCGTTCGGTATTCCGATTGACCCGAAATTCAGCACCAAAACCGAAAAACGCGCCGCGCGTGAGCTGCTTGGCATTGAAAACAAGCCGACTCTACTCATTATGATGGGCTCGATGGGACACGGAAAGCTGTTGGACAGCCTTAAATCCCTCGATGCGATGGCGGAGGATTTCCAAATTGTCTGCGTTTGCGGCAGCAATAAGCGTTTAAAGAAGAATATAGAATCTCATTCCTGGAACAAAACCATGTTGACACTCGGCTATGTCAATAACGTAGAGCTTTTGATGGACGCCGCCGATGTGCTGATTACTAAACCGGGTGGTCTAACCACGTCTGAGTTTCTTGCAAAGGGATTGCCGGCAATTCTGCTCAACCCGATTCCGGGACAGGAAGACCGCAACACGGAATTTTTGCTAAACAACGGACTTGCCATCTGCGTCAGCAAAACCTTCCCGATTGACGAAGCTGTATACCAACTGCTTTCGCACAGTTGGCGCCTAGATTTACTTTCTCTTGCCGCAAAAAATATGGGAAAGCCAAATGCCGTCAGCGATTTATACAATCACATTGCCGATAGGCATATGAAACAATACAAAGCCAACAGGAGCTAAGACTATGACAAAACCGCACACCGTCAGCGCGCTGATTGCCTGCGCAGGCAACGGCTCGCGCATGAAACAAATTAAGAAAAAAGACGGCACTGCCGTCAATAAGGTTTTTCGGGAAATACATAATGTACCGGTTATTGCATACACCATTCTCGCATTTGAAAACACCAAATGTATAGATGACATCGTACTCGTCACCCGCGAAGCGGATATGGCGGAGCTTGCGCAACTGGTCAAGGATTTCGGTTTTAAAAAAATACGCTCCATCGTCATCGGCGGAGACACACGGCAAAAATCCGTCGCACGCGGTCTTGCGGAAGTGCAAAGCAGCGAAATCGTTCTCATTCATGACGGCGCACGCGCTTTGGTTACACCGGAAATTATTACACGTGTCTATGATGCGGTGCAGCAAGGCCTCGTTGCCGGCGCTACGGCGGCAGTCCGCGTCAAGGACAGCATAAAACGTGCAGATGCAAATGCCGTGGTTATCGAAAGTGTGCCACGCGAAGATTTATGGGATATTCAGACACCGCAGGGCTTTTTCACAAAAGAGATTACCGAATTTCACCGCCGCGCTGCAGAGGCAGGTGCGGTATTTACCGACGACTGTATGGCAGCAGAATTTTGCGGCGGACGCGTACAGTTGGTCGAAGGAGATTATACAAACATTAAGATTACAACAGAGGAAGATATGGCATATGCCGAATTTCTGCTTAAAAAGGAGAAACAGCTATGATGCGAATCGGACACGGTTATGATGTGCACCGTTTAACGGAAAACAGAGACCTGATTTTGGGCGGCGTAAAAATCCCGTATGAAAAAGGGCTTTTGGGACATTCAGATGCAGATGTGTGCGTACACGCCCTGATGGATGCAATTTTAGGCGCCGCGGCGCTCGGTGATATCGGACAGCATTTTCCCGATACGGACGAGCAAAACAAGGGCGCAGACAGCTTAGAGCTTTTACGTGAGGTTTGCACCTTGATTGAGGACCTCGGCTATGCGCTCGGCAATGCAGATATTACCATTATTGCACAGCGCCCGAAGCTTGCGCCGTACATTGCACAGATGCGCAAAAACATCGCCGATGTCTGTGGGGTGGATATCCACGATATCAACGTAAAAGCCACCACCACGGAAAGACTCGGCTTCGAAGGCTGTGGAGAGGGCATTAGTGCCCACGCCGTTGCGCTGTTACATATAGCAGAACTGCCCATAGAAGATTAAAACAGTTCAAAAAGAGCCTGTAGTAACAACGGACAATAGATAAATATCTAAATTCCTTGCAGGGGGAGGTATAGATATGGGCTTGAAGGAAACATTAAAAGCGATATCTGACCCTGTGCGTACAAATATTTTGCAGATGCTAAAGTGCGGCAAAAAATCCGCGGATGAAATTGCAGAGCGTTTTGACTTGACCGGCGCAACGGTTTCATATCATCTGGCAAAGCTGAAAAGTGCGGATTTGATTGCGGAAGAAAAGTACAAAAACTATATTTACTATACGCTCAATACCTCCGTGTTTGAGGAAATATTGGCATGGATTTATACCTTGGGAGGGATATAGAAATGAAAAGCATCAAATGGAAATATATGTTTGTTACAAGCATGCTTTGCCTCTTGCCTATTGTATTCGGTTTGATTTTGTGGGATAAATTGCCGCCGCAGATAGCGATACATTTTAATATGAATAATGCGCCGGATAATTAGGCATCCAAGCCATTTGTTGTATTTGGTCTGCCATGTATGATGGCGACTTTTCAGGTGTTTGAATGTCTGGTGATTGATTTGAATACAAAAAAACACGGTGAGAACAAAAAGATGGAAGCGGTAGCGAAGTGGATTATTCCGGTTGTGAGTATTGCTTTGTATATTGTCACTTTGGAATACGGACTCGGACACAAGGTGGACATTCGCAGAGTGGCTGTGGCGATCGTGGGCGTAATACTTCTTGCTACGGGCAACTATCTACCGAAGCTGGACTATATAAAAAATTATAATATTGCAGCAGACAAAGCGAGAAAAATCAACCGCTTTGGCGGATATGTGACCGTAATTTTAGGAGTTTTGTTCCTGATAAGTCTGTTTTTTCCGCCAATTGCAAGCGTGATTTGTCTTTGCCTTTTGATTCCGTATACGCTTGCTGTACTTGTATACAGTATTAAAGTTATAAAAAAGGGATAATTTTATAAAACCCGTGCACACTAATCACATCTCAAACAAAGGATGTGTTAGGATGATAGAACAGGATACAATTAAGCTGTTGCGCGAATGTGATGCAGGCGTGAAAATGGGAATAGATTCCATTGATGAGGTTTTGGAGTCTGTAACAAGCGATAAGCTGAAAAGGATTTTATCTGACTGTAAAGACGAGCATGACAAGTTGGATGCGGAAATTCAATCGCTTCTGGACCGCTACCGCGATGAAGGCAAAGAGCCGGCGGTGATGGCAAAGACTATGTCGTGGATGAAAACGAATTTTAAGCTTGCTGTAGACGATTCTGATGCTACCATTGCCGATTTGATGACGGACGGCTGCAATATGGGTGTAAAATCGCTCGGCAAGTATTTAAATCAGTATGCAGCAGCGGACGAAAAAAGCAAGGACATCGCCAAGCGTCTAATGCACTTGGAGGAAAATCTTGCAGCAGATATCCGCACATATTTGTAATGAAAAAAGACAACCTTTTAAAAAAATAAAAGGTTGTCTTTTCTTACATTTTATGGTATAACAAACACAAAAAAGAAGACATATATAATAGAGTTGAAAACCATTATGCAGGAGCAATGGAGGCATTTAAAATATTAGCAATGTCTATTTTGCCGGCGTTGTCAATTTTAACGTGGTAATGCAGGGACTGCTCGATGTAAACTGCGACGAACATTTTACCTTTGTTATGCGTATTTTGCCGGCAAGTCTTGACAATACGGGTAAAATATGATATATAAATAAGATAAGTTTGTATTATTTTTTGTAAAATAAATCCCAAGGAGTACAGCTATGTATATTAGTGAACTTTTTCAGAAAAAAGAGGAATACCTCGGCAAGGAAGTTACCTTGAACGGTTGGGTGCGAAACCACCGCAAGCAGAAGAATATGGGCTTTATCGATTTCTATGACGGTACGGCTTTTAACCTTTTGCAGCTCGTTTACGATACTTCCAATACTGCGGTGCAGGAGGTTGCAAGCACGCTCAAGGTTGGTTGCAGTGCAAATGTAACCGGTAAAGTTGTTGTCAATGAAGGCAACGGCTCGATTGAAATTGAGCTTTCTGCGGCAGAAATTCTCGGCACCTGTGATGAGGATTACCCGATTCAGCCGAAAAAGCACTCCCTGGAGTTTTTGCGTGAAAACGCATATCTGCGTCCGAGAACAAGACTGTTCCAGGCGGTATTTAAAATCAGAAGCGTAGCTTCCATGGCAATCCATGAATATTTTCAGAAAAACGGCTATGTGTACGTACACACGCCGCTGTTTACCGCAAATGACGCTGAAGGTGCAGGCAGTACCTTTACTGTAACAACCTTAGACCCGATTAGCACCGAAAAGCAGGATTATGCTGATGACTTCTTCGGTCAGCATGCATCCTTAGCAGTAACCGGTCAGCTGGAAGGCGAAACATTCGCTCTTGCATTCAGCAAGATTTATACCTTCGGCCCGACCTTCCGCGCCGAAAATTCCAACACAAGAACGCACGCATCCGAGTTCTGGATGATTGAGCCGGAAATTGCATTTGCCGACTTAAATGACCTGATGGATATCGAAGAAGATTTCTTGAAGAACATCTTAAAGACCATTATGGAACGCTGTCCGCTCGAACTCGAATTCCTTGAAAAATATAACGGCATCGATTTAAGAAAGCGTATGAACGACTTAATCAATTCTGAAATTGTACGCCTCAAGTTTCAAGATGCAATTACCATCCTCAAAGAAGCCGATGCAACCGAAAACTTTGAATTTAAGCCGGACTACAACGAAGACCTTGCCCGTGAGCATGAAAAATATCTCACCGAAAAGAAGTTCAACGCACCGGTATTTGTCTATGACTGGCCGAAGGAATTTAAAGCCTTCTATATGTACCAGAATGACGACGGCAAAACCGTTGCCGCTGTTGACCTTTTAGTACCTGCTGCAGGTGAGCTTATGGGTGGCAGCCAGCGTGAAACACGTTACGACCGCCTTACCGGTCGTATGAACGAACTCGGCATCAACCCTGATTCCCTCTGGTGGTACTGCAACCTCCGCAAATACGGCGGCTGCACACACGCCGGCTTCGGTATGGGCTTCGAACGTCTGTTGATTTATGTAACGGGTATGGAAAACATCCGCGATGTTATTCCGTACCACAGAACACCTAAAAACTGCGACTTCTAAAATGTAAATTTGGCGCAATACTTCGTTGGCATCCAAATTTCCACTTTTAGTGTCTAAAAAATTTTAAAATAAACAATGTAGGGGACGCCTCCCGGACGTCCCGTTTTGCTTTACAGTTCAAACAAGGAGGATTCGCATGAAAAAGTCATTTATTCCGGCAGGCTATGTGCCGCCGCTGGATGAGTATGATATGCAAAGAGCGATAGAGAGTGTAAAGTCCGTGTTCCAGAAGGAATTTTCGGATGCACTCAATTTAAAGCGTGTATCTGCGCCGTTATTTGTGACGCAAAGCTCCGGTTTGAACGATAATTTGAACGGTTATGAGCGTCCGGTATCGTTTGATATTCCGGCAGTTGGCAAGGATGCACAGATTGTACAATCGCTTGCAAAGTGGAAACGACTTGCGCTTAAGCGTTACAATTTCACGGTTGGCAAAGGTCTGTATACCGATATGAATGCCATCCGCCGTGATGAGGAGCTCGACAACATCCATTCCGTTTATGTAGACCAGTGGGATTGGGAAAAAATTATTCCGCGTGAAAAGCGTACGTTGGATTATTTAAAAAAGGTTGTAATTGCAATTGTTGATGCGATTTGCGAAACCTGCGATCAGCTTCATACAAAGTATCCGCAGCTTAAGACCGAGCTTTCCCGTGATGTGAAATTTATTACTTCGCAGGAATTGGAGGATATGTATCCGGATATGTCGGGGCACGATAGGGAAAGAGCGTATACAAAAGAGCATAAGACTGTGTTTATTATGCAAATCGGCGAAAAACTCCGCTCCGGCAAACCGCACGACGGCAGAGCACCGGACTACGATGACTGGCAGTTAAATGGTGACCTTCTGTTCTGGAATGAGACATTGAATTCTTCATTGGAAATCTCTTCGATGGGTATCCGTGTAGATGCCGAGCGTTTGGATTATCAGTTGAATGCGGCAAAATGCAATGACCGCCGTGAACTGGAATTTCATAAAATGCTGTTAAATGACGAGCTTCCGCTGACCATTGGTGGCGGTATCGGTCAATCGAGACTTTGTATGCTAATGATTGGTTGTGCGCACATCGGCGAAGTGCAATCGAGCATCTGGGATGCCGAAACCGTAGAGCTTTGTCAGACGCGCGGCGTAAAGCTTTTATAATACAGTACAAAAGCTTAGAAACGTACAAAACAAAATGTATTTTACCGCTTAGAGCTTCAGACCTATGCGAAGGGTCGCCTTCGCATAGGTAAGCATATCCACTTCTACAACCAGCAGCACATTCAACTTAAATTTTTCGCAGCAATTCTGCCTTTTCAAAAGTTCTTTATACTTTTCATTATCTGTAATTCCATACGATCTGACCAAATCATATGCAATAACTGACTTTCATTATCCAGGAGAAGCTTAAAACAAGTTTTGCGATATCTGTACAATTTCTTTGTTTCCTCTTTAAACTTAGTCCCTAAGTCGTTACTTTTAAGCAAGTTAGATATGTTCATCCCCTCCAAATTGCCTCCCTCTGTAATATCAAAATCACAGCATACAAAATAAAGACACTCAATGTGTCTCCTTTATCGTGGGCCTTCAGTCGAGAGCGTTAGCAAAACAATCTGTGAATTGCTTTGTAGCCCGAGCGTCCCTGCGTGATGAAAGCAAGCACTCTATGCGATGCTTGAATCCGTTTTTGCGACAGCAAAAAAAGCCTCGCCAAACAAAAAAGCACCCGACTGGGTGCTATTTTGCTTGGAAGAGCCGAACGGTTTAGATGCCTTTATTTATTTAACAAATTTACACTCCCAATTTCCATTTATGTGGAGAGGTGCATTAGCTTTTGAGTGACCGCACATCTTTTTGATTACGATTGTATAGTCTTAGAGTATATATTTTGTCGTTTATTTACTTGTAAGCCTCGTTTTAATCTTTTTGATATGTCCAGCAATATCCTCTAAATAAATACACCCTAAAACAACTGTCGATAGTACACTAATGATTCCGGTAGATACTGATATTATTCTTAAAGTTTTTTTCATAAAACAACCCCATTTCTTTATAAAATTTTTCTTTTTGTTAGTCGTTGTGTTATTTTATTCAACCTTGTTACAAGAATGTCTCCCGTTATACGCAAACTATTGTTACATTGTTTTTGGTTCATATGATCAATACTACGATAGATATGTTCAAGATTGGTATATCCTTTCGAGAATACTGTTTCAAGTATATACATCGTTCTGTCATATCCGTCTTTAATCATATCCCTGATACTATTCTGTTTGAAAACAACTGATTTCTTTAACATGCTTTTACCGGGAAAGATTATTTTAATTATCTTGTTGTCAAAATACGCGTTTTCAAATTTATAACAAATATCGTCAAAATAAATGCATATAATATAATCAAGGTTATGCTTTAGAAGTGGATAAACTGGTATGTTATCAACTATCGCACCGTCAAAGTAAGAGGCGTCATCAATCTGAATCGAACGATTATATACAGGCATCGCAACACTTGCTTTTAAATATAGCGGTATCTGATTATTAGCAACCTCAGACAAATCTTTGTAAACAAGATTTCTATGACTCAAATCAAGTAATGAACTGTAAAAAACAGAAGATATCTTTTTTTCAGAATCATAAATACTTTTAATATTCTGTTGAAGCATACTGCTTCTGAGAACTTGACTTACAATGAGCCTTGTATCATTGCTACAAATATTGTTCCACATTTCCTCTGCGCGATCAAGGTTGTCTGTTTCATAAGCATATCCATTAAGAACACCAACAGAAGCACAACTAATATACTTAATTTCATTAAGTGGCACAAAATTATTTAAGGCTCTTAGTGCTCCAATTTGATATGCACCTTTCGCCATGCCACCCGATAGTACTAACCCAATATTCATTTGATTCCCTCCAAAAATAAAAGAGTGCTTTTTTAATTTGTTTTTTTACTTTGTTCTCTGAAAATATAAAAACCAAATATGCTCAATAAGAAAAGTACTACACTAATCCATTGCGATGTAGACAGCATCAAGAAAACGCCACGAATCAAATCACCACGAAAGAATTCAAGTATAAATCGCAATATAGAATAAACATACAAATAAACGCAAAGAATATGATAGGTAGGACATTTTTTTCTCGTGTACCATAAAAGAAATATAAATATTCCTAAATTCAAAAGTGCCTCAATCAACTGAATAGGAAAATATGTTTTTTCAGGCGAAACAAGTAAATTTCTTACCGCTAAAGGACCGGTATATTCAAATCCGTAACAACATCCAGCAAACAGGCAACCGAGTCTACCAATAGCGTGTCCCAGGGGAAGAACAGGAATAATACATTGCTCAACTTTCCTTATATCAAGTTGTTGCCATCGCAATGCCAGCATTGCGCCTAGAATACCTCCAATAAGCCCTCCGTAAAAAACCAAGCCTCCATTTTTAAGAAAGGTAAAATTCCCGTTAAAAATACTGTTTGTGAGTTCTCTTATTGAATAGGAAACAAGTATATATAACAATCCAGCCCCAAAAAGTGCCACTCCCAGTGACATCGCCATTACAATTATCATTTCTTCGTTCCCAATTCCTATATGTTTGGCTTTTAGTAAAATCAAAAAACCGCACAGCAAAACTCCAACGGCCATCATTAAACCATAAGTGGGAATACTGAGATTACCTAAATATATATATTGATACAAAATAATCACCTACGATAAAAACCGCCCTGTTGCCAAGGCGGTTTTATATTACGCGAGACTCGCAATTCCGCCAATGCAGGCGGCACATGCCAACCACATAATTAGTCCTAACGCCACCGATATGATGGACATAACCATACCTGCAGTTGCCATACCCTTCTTATCAAGATTTTTGCGACCTAATGCGCCAAGAATTGTACCTACAATTCCTACTAAGCAAGAAAGCCACCCTAAACCGATAAAAGGAAACACTAAAGAACAAATTCCCAATACCAAAGAAGTTACTGCCATAATTTTCACCTCCTCTTAATTTGACATCTTGTGAATGTCATATTTTGTTCTATTATAGCATATAATTTCATTGATGACAAGCACTAAATGTCAAAAAGGAGAATTTTTTATGTTTATAAACAAAAGTAAAGACGGACTAAATAATATTTGTGGTAAAAATATAACAATTTTAAGAAAAAACTTAAATATATCTCAAAGAATTTTAGCGGATAAATTGCAGTTATCCGGACTTGATGTAGACAAAAATGCAATCCAACGAATTGAATGCGGAAAAAGATTTGTAACAGATATTGAACTCATCGCCTTCTCAAAAATTTTTAATATAACAGTTGATGAATTGTTAAAATGATATTTTCATTGAAAAAAGCGTACTGAATTGAACCGAACCAGTAAAAACAGACAATATACAAAAAGCACCTCCTATGGTAGAATATATCATAGGAGGTTTTGTTATGTCAGGAATAAAAGGAATGAATCATTATCCGGAAACAATAAAAAATGAAATACGCCAAGCTTATCACGAAGGACAATCAGTATCGAGATTGAGTAAAATATATGGAATAAGCAGATATTCAATACAAAGTTGGTGTGGATTAAGACCAGAGACTAAAATTAGGCAGATTGCACCTTTACCAAAAGGCAGACCAAAAGTTGTTAAAAACATTGATGATTACAGAAAAGAAAACAAACGATTAAAGATGGAAAATGATCTACTGCGGGATTTTCTCTCGCTCACAGAAAGGAAGTGAGGACAAGTGTAAAATACATAGTTATCTATCGTCATAAGGAAAAATACTCAATTAGTGAAATGTGTAGATTTTTTGGTGTGTCAAGAAGTGGATATTATGGATATGTGTCTCGAATGGATGTACCATCAAAAGATTTACCTTTAGCAGAAAAGATAAAAGAATGTCAGGATAGATGCGGTAAAACCTACGGTTATCGCAGAGTACATATATGGCTTGAAAGACAAGGAATACACCACAACCCTAAAACAATACTTCGCATAATGCGGAAATACAATTTATTATCCGCTATTAGAAGAAAGAAGTATCGTAATTACGGGGAACATCTGCATCGTTATCCAAATTTACTCAACAGGAATTTTAAGGCTGAAAGACCAAATCAAAAATGGGTTACCGATATTTCGTATATTAAAACCAAACAAGGAACCTTGTATTTATCAGTTATCAGGGATTTGTTTGATAACAGTATTGTTGCATACAAGACCGGAACGGAACAAAATATTAATCTTGTACTTTCTACAATCACAGAAGCGAAGAAAAAGGAAAAAGTCACTGCAGAGCTGCAACTCCACAGTGA
>JAZSQB010000033.1:0-2081 GCA_045537695.1 Clostridia bacterium
GGCGTACCTACTGGAAATCTGCACTTAACGTGCTGCTCTGGATATGGCAGAAAAAGTCTAATAACATAAACGACCTAAAGAGTCATATCTGGGACCAATGGGCAGACGAAACAGGAAGCATCGGCAAGGCATACGGATACCAGCTTGGCATAAAGCATAAGTATAAAGAGGGCGAGTTTGACCAGGTAGATCGTGTGTTGTACGATTTAAAGCACAATTCGTCCAGCCGCCGTATTATGACGAATTTGTATAATCATGCGGATTTGTCGGAAATGGCACTTTATCCGTGCGCGTATTCGATGACGTTTAATGTATCGGACGGTAAGCTCAATGCAATTTTAAATCAACGTTCGCAGGATATTTTGGCGGCGAATGCTTGGAATGTTTGTCAGTACGCTGCTTTGGTAATGATGTTTGCACAGGTGTCTGATTTAGAGCCGGGCGAGTTTGTGCACGTGATTGCAGATGCGCATATTTATGACAGACATATGGATATTGTGAAAGAATTGATTCAGCGACCGACGCATCCGGCACCGACACTGAAAATCAATCCGGAAATTAAGAATTTCTATGATTTTACCGTAGATGATTTTGTGCTTGAAAATTACGAAACCGGTGAAAAAATCGGCAGAATACCGGTAGCTATCTGAGGTGTAATATGAAACTGATTGTTGCAGCAGATAAAAATTTTGCAATCGGCAACGACGGCGGTATTCCGTGGCGTTTGCGCGGAGATTTGCTGTATTTTAAAGAAAAAACACTTGGTCACGCAGTGGTTATGGGCAGAAAAACCTTAGAATCCTTGCCGGGTGGTAAGCCGCTGAAGGATAGAGTCAACATTGTGCTTACGCGCGATGCAGACTATGCACCGGAAGGCGCAACTGTTTGCCATAGCGTAGAGGAAGTGCTTGCACTGCCGGAGGCGCAGGATGCCTTTGTAATTGGCGGTGAAAGTATCTACAAAGCATTTTTGCCTTATTGCAGCCACGCGTTGGTGACCAAGGTGGATGGAGAATTTGAAGCGGATACCTATATGGTTGATTTGGATGTGCATCCGGATTGGAAGTTGACCGACTGCGGCGAAATGCAGGAAGAAAACGGCATTTGCTACCGTTTTACGGTTTATGAAAACACTGCAAACGCGGTAGAGGTGTTGCATGCAACCATTGACCAGATTGATTGTACTTGTCTGGCTATATTAAACGATGAATTTGAAGCGGATATTAAGTTATCGCTTCTGCATTCGTGCGGTATTACTGCATTTAAGAAATTCGGTGGCTTTTCTTCTGTGGCGAAGGTGTATTGCGGGTCGACGAATTTGGGCGTATATCTGTTTGTAAGTACAGCGCAGTATGCTGAGGCAAAGGAAATACTGGAAGCCCCGTTTGATGAAAGCGAAATCTGGAAGGAGACGCAGGCATGAAGGAAGTGTATTTGTACACAGATGGTGCGTGCAGCGGAAATCCAGGGCCTGGTGGCTATGGTGCAATTCTCGTCTATAAAGGACATGAAAAAATAATTAGCGCCGGTTATAGAGAAACGACCAACAACCGCATGGAGCTTTTGGGTGTTATAGCCGGACTGTCGGCACTTAATGAACCGTGCAAGGTACAACTGTATACGGATTCAAAATATGTTTCCGAGGCGATTGAAAAAGGCTGGGCGATTAGCTGGCAGCAGAACGGATGGCGCAAAAAAGATAAAAAGCCTGCAAAAAATGTGGATTTGTGGGAGCGGCTTCTTTTGTTAATGGAAGAGCATGATGTTATCATTCATTGGCTGAAGGGGCACGATGGACACGAATTTAATGAGCGTTGCGATCGCTTGGCGGTTGCGGCATATATGAGCAATAGTTTGCTTGAAGATGTAAATTATAAAGATGAAATGTAAAAAAAGCACTCGACCTTGGTGAACCGAACCAATTTGTGCAGACAGCACAAAAAAGCACGCTATGGGAAGTTAATGGTGCTAAGCAATATACTGACTTCGTAATTCATACGGAGTCAGTTTTGTTTTTAGTTGTATTCTTTCATTGTTGTAAAAATGTATATACTCATCAATGAGCAATCGAGCTTCTTCGT
>JAZSQB010000064.1:0-4433 GCA_045537695.1 Clostridia bacterium
AGCGTAATCGCCGTTCTCTTCAAATCGGTGCCATTCAAGGCGGGTGTACCATTTCTTTGCGGCTGCATCATGCGCCACATCGTAGAACACCGCGCCTCTAATTTCGCCGTTCTCAACTTCGGTGAAGTCGGAGGCCAAGCGGTCTTAGGAAGACAACTCTGCCTTTCAACTCCTTGGCTCACAGAACGACATGGCTACGATCCGACTTAACAAAGCGTATTTCAATCTGCGCCCGTGGGTTGAATATGCAGCGGCAGGCGGCACGATCATTCTCAAGCCGACCGATAACGGCATTGACTATGTACTGCCGGAAAACTTTGAGGTCACTGCAGTTGAGAACGGCGAGATCAGAGGCGCGGTGTTCTACGATGTGGCGCATGATGCAGCCGCAAAGAAATGGTACACCCGCCTTGAATGGCACCGATTTGAAGAGAACGGCGATTACGCTATTTCGAATCGGTGTTTTGTTTCGGACACGGAAAACGGCAAGGGTAAGCCGATAGCTATTGAGCTGACACCGTGGGCGGCGCTTTCTGCCGACGACGCGATCAAGAACGTTGATAGTATGCTATTCGGTGTTCTACGGATGCCGGAGGCTAACAACATCGACCCTCATTCAGTTTATGGCCTGCCGGTGTTCGCCGGCGCGGTCAAGGAGCTGCGCGACCTTGATGTGGCGTACAGCCGTTTTGTTAAAGAAGTGTGGGACAGCAAGCGTATTGTGCTGCTGGATTCTGACAGACTTACACCCTCTGGGGTGAAAATCAACCCCAGAATTAACCCCGTCGAAAACGCCGGTCTGCCCGACTACATCAAAGCCGTGCAAGGCGCAGGCGCAAACGATGATATTTACCATGAGATAAATCCGACGCTGAATACTGACACGCGACTGAGCGGTATAAATGCTCTGCTGTCTCAGATCGGTTATAAGTGCGGATTCAGTAATGGTTATTTTGTGTTCAACGAGCAGCACGGCATAGCTACTGCAACCCAAATCGGAGCTGACCAGCAGCGCACCATTCAGCTTATCAAGGATGTTCGAGATAAACTGGAAAGCTGCCTTGATGGTCTGATTTACGCTCTGGATAAATACGCCGACCTATACAACCTCGCTCCGGTCGGCGTTTATGAGGTCAATTATGATTTCGGCGACATCACATATAACCTGGAAGAGGATCGGGCAAGATGGCTTGGCTATGTGACCGCCGGACATATTCCTTTCTGGCGTTATCTGGTGAAGTTTGAGGGAATGACCGAGGGCGAAGCGAAAAAGATAGCCGCCGAAGCACGACGGACACCGACGCTATTCGAGGAGGAAGAATGATGAATGCTGACCCCAGAATACATACAGAATCTGGCTGGCGGAGCGGAAGAACTTTCGAGTGACCTTCACGCCCGAATAATCGCCAAAATCATCGAGCGCATCCTTATCCGCTACGAGCGTGGCGACGAATATGTTTTGACGGCTGTTGATAAATGGCAGCTTGAAACATTGCAAGAGGCGGGCTTTCTGATGGAGGAAATACAGGCCGAAATCGCAAAAGCAACGCCGTATATGCTGGATGAGATAAAAGCCGCGTTTGAGGATGCCGGTGTCCGCTCTTTGGAGTGGGACGATGCGGTTTATACCTCTGCCGGGCTGTCCCCGACACCGCTCAAAAAATCGCCGTATTTGATACGACTGATGCAGCGGAACTATGAAAAGACCGTCGGCACATGGAAAAACTTGACCGGCACAATCGCCGAGGCTTCACAGCAGCTTTTTATATCGGAGTGCGACAAGGCATATAACCTCGTTTCCTCTGGTGCTGTTTCGTATACTGAGGCATTTCGTGATGCTATCAGCAAAATCGTCGAGGATGGCGTAACAGTGGTTTATCCTTCTGGGCACACCGACACCATTGAAACGGCAACACTACGATGTGTCCGAACCGGCGTTTCACAAGCCACCGCTGAAATCACTAACGCCCGAATGGATGAAATGGAATGGGACGTTGTTCTGGTTTCCTCTCATTTGGGCGCACGAGTGACGGACGCTCTGGATTACACCAATCATGCGTGGTGGCAGGGCAAGTTTTACAGTCGGTCGGGCAGAGATAAGCGGTTCCCGCTGTTTGAGGTCTGCGGTCAAGGTGATGTGCAGGGAATAAACGGCGCAAACTGCCGGCACTCTTACGGTCCTGGCGATGGTAAACACAACCCGTTCGAGCATTACGACAGCGAAGAAAACCAAAAAGCCTATGAACTGTCGCAGCGGCAACGATTACTCGAACGCCGCATCAGAGGCACGAAGCGTCAAGTTATGGACTACAAAGCCGCCATGGACGGCGCGCCTGATGGCGATATGAAAGCCGCTATGGAGCGGAAATATCAGAGGAAAGCGGCGCTGTTGCAAAAGCAGAACAAGCAATATAACGCATTCTGCGAGGAACACGACCGTAAGAAATTGTCTGATCGTTTGGCTGTTGCAAATTGGGATAGGAAACAATCATCGGCTGCTACAGGAGCGGCGAGGAAGTGGAATAATGAGCATAACGATTGATTCGAATTACCAACTATGGCAAGGCGATTGCCTTGAATTGATGAAGAACATTCCCGATGGCTCGGTAGATTTGGTGCTTACTGACCCTCCGTATGGGACAACAAACTGCAGGTGGGACACAATTATTCCGTTTGATTTGATGTGGGAACAGTTGAGCCGTATCGTTAAGCCAAACGGGGTGATTTTGCTGTTTGGAAGTGAACCGTTTTCTTCGGCTTTGCGAATGAGCAATATTATGAATTTCAAGTATGATTGGTATTGGCAGAAAACCACACCTACAGGTTTTTTGAACGCAAAAAAACAGCCTTTACGGAATATTGAAACAATCAGCGTTTTTTATTCAAAACAGCCTACATACAATCCGCAAAAAACTGCAGGTCACAAGAGGAAGGTCAGTCTTGCGAAACATAAATTGAATTGCAAAAAGGCTGAAGAATACCATGATTATGGTTTGGCTTCATATGACAGTACGGAACGATACCCAACGCAGATACTGCAGTATAAAACTGATAGACAAAAATGTGCGTTGCATCCGACCCAAAAACCTGTAGATTTGCTTGAATACCTTATCCGCACATACACGAATGAGGGCGAAACTGTCCTTGACTTCACAATGGGTAGCGGTAGCACGGGCGTTGCTTGCGTGAACACCAACCGCCGATTTATTGGCATTGAGCTTGATGAAGGGTATTTTGAAATAGCAAAGAAAAGAATTGTAGAAGCGTGTGCAAATGAGTAACTACCATATCTACTACAACCCAAACCCCGATGGAAACCGTGTCGGCGATTGTACCGTCCGCGCGCTGTGCAGAGCGACGGGCAAGTCATGGGATGAAGTTTATACCGGCTTGTCAGCGTATGGATTCGAGTTCAAAGATATGCCGTCAGCGGACAAAATCTGGGGCGCATATCTCGAGGATCATGGATTCAAAGCATACATGATAGACAAACACGGCAAACGCAGATACACGGTAACTGACTTCTGTGAAGACAACCCGGAAGGGATATACATTTTAGCCATTGGCGGCCATGTTGTATGCGTCGTTGATGGCTATTTTTATGACAGCTGGGACAGCGGAAACGAGATTCCGTTGTATTACTGGAAGCGATAAATAAATAGGAGGAGAACGATTTATGAATTATTACAATTACCAGAACAACGCATTTTCGCCGCCCGGACTAAGCAATCTGCCATATACGGCGCAGATGGGCGGTGCTATTCAGCAGCCGTCATATTCTCCGGCACAGAACCAGAACAACAACGGCCTTATCTGGGTGCAGGGCGAAGCGGGAGCGAAAGCCTATCTCATTGTTCCCGGCAGCACCGTGATGCTGATGGATTCAGAATCGATGCGGTTTTATCTCAAATCCGCCGATGCTTCTGGTGTTCCGTCGCTGCGAATATTCGAGTATAACGAGGTTTCTCACGGTGTGCCAACCGCACCGCAGGCAACACCGAACGAGCAGTACATAACCAGAACTGAATACGAAAAACTGCTTGCTCGATACGACGAGTTATCCGCTCGAATTGAACAGATGTCAGCGCCCGAACCCGTAAAGCGCACCACCAGAAAAGCAATGGGAGGTGCAGATGATGAATAATCCTGTTTTTAATGCTCTAGGCGGAGGAAGCGCAAGCAATCCGATTTCATGGATGAACGACCAGATAGCTCAACTCAAGCGACAGTACAGCGACCCCCAGGTGGCTATCCGCATGGGCAATTTTACTCAACAGGAACTTAATGCGGCACAAGCAGCCGCACAGCAATTCACAAGACAGTACCTTAACAAGTAAATCAGCTTTTTATATTTATTCGATATTTAGACCAGCTGCAGATGGTTTGAATAAATATTTTATCTTTATGGGAGAACGATTTTATGTACGAAAACG
>JAZSQB010000036.1:0-45434 GCA_045537695.1 Clostridia bacterium
TGGCATGCGCCGGAGAGGAACACACCTGCCGTCGGGCTTTCTACCGGTTTCAGCTTCGGATGCGCTTCCGTAAAGAAGTCGTTTGTATCCATACTTGCTGTCAGCATGGTTGCGAGCGGGCTTGCGGATTTATCCGGCTCGATTGCCGCCGCAAGGACAACCAAGTCTGCATCGATGTGCAGTTGCGTGTTTTCAATCAGGTCGGTAGCCTGCACCTTGAGCTTATCGCCCTCCGGTGTTACCTTACCAACCATACCCTTTACATACTTTACGCCGTATTCTTCCACTGCACGGCGGTAGAATTCGTCAAAGTTCTTACCCGGCGTTCTTACGTCGATATAGAATACATATACCTCTGTATCCGGATATTTATCGCGTGTCAGCATTGCGTGCTTCGCTGTATACATACAGCAAATCTTCGAGCAATATTCCTTGCCCTTTTCAGCGCAGGATGCGCATCTCGAGCCTACACACTGTACAAACACGATGGTTTTCGGTGCTTTACCGTCCGACGGTCTTTCCAAATGACCTGCTGTCGGGCCTGCCGCATTTGTAAGACGCTCAAATTCCAAAGACGTGATAACATCCTTCGACTGGTTGTAAGCAAACTCGTCGAACTTTTCCATGGAAATCGGATTAAAACCGGTTGCAACAACGATTGCACCGTACTTTTCATTGATATATTCGTCTTTCTGCGTATAATCAATTGCACCTGCGGCACAAACCTTCGAGCAAACGCCGCACTTGCCGTTTTTGAGCATGTTACAAGCGTTCGGGTCGATGGTTGCCACCTTCGGCACTGCCTGTGCAAACGGAATATAGATTGCACTGCGGTTGTCCATACCGAGGTTAAACTCGTTCGGCACCTTCTTCATCGGGCACTTTTCTACGCAAGCGCCGCAGCCCGTACATACTTCTTCTTTTACATAACGTGCTTTTTTCTTGATGGTTACATCAAAATTACCGACAAAGCCCTTGATTTCCGATACTTCACTGAAAGAGAAAATACGGATATTTTCATTTTGTGCAACATCCACCATCTTCGGTGTTAAGATACAAGCTGCACAGTCGAGTGTCGGGAAGGTTTTGTCGAGCTGTGCCATCTTACCGCCGATGGTCGGCTTTGTTTCCACGATATCTACAGGGAAGCCGGCATCTGCGATATCAAGCGCAGTCTGAATACCTGCTATACCGCCGCCGATGACAAGTGCACGCTTGGTCACCGGAGATTCACCCGGGGTCAGCGGTGCGTTTAAGTTTACCTTTGCAACTGCCGCTTTACCGAGAATAATTGCTTTTTCCGTACCTGTCTTAATATCCTTATGCACCCAGGAACACTGTTCTCTGATGTTGGCAATTTCCACCATGTAAGGGTTTAAGCCTGCTCCGGCCGCCGTTTTGCGGAAGGTTGCCTCATGCATACGCGGGGAGCAGGAGCACACAACAATGCCTGTAAGGTTGTGCTCTTTTACCGCTGCCTTAATCATGTCCTGACCTGCCTGAGAACACATATACTGATAATTGGTGGAAAAGACGACACCAGGTTCGTTTTTCAAGGCTTCCGATACTGCCTGTACATCGACTGTACCTGCAATATTGCTGCCGCACCAACATACAAAAACACCAACTCTTTGCATTTTGTCCTTTCCTCCTTATTTGCTGTACTTACGAAATGCGCTGACCAAAAGCTGTTGCGGCGTATCTTCATCTAAAAGCGCCGGCACATCATTGGCTGTCATTCTGTTTTCGCCCTGCTTACGAACGGCGGACAGACGCACGGCTTCCACCAGCTTCGCCGGTTCTACGCCTCTCGGGCATCTGTCGATGCACGCAAAGCAGGACAAACATTTGTATAAAGATTCTGAATTCAGAAGCGGTTCGATGTTGCCACTTTCTACCATGCTGACAAACTGATGCGGATGGTATTCCATCTCATCGTATGCCGGGCAGGTTGCGGAGCATTTACCGCATTTCATGCATTTTTTCGGATTCACGCCGCTTTCGCGGATGAGTTCCTCACGAAGATACTTATTTTCCATTTGTATCCTCCTTTACGCCCAGTGCTTCCGCCAACAGTTCCGTAAAGTAAACCACCGGAATATCAGCACCGTTTTTCACAAGATTGTATTTGCAGAGCGGGCAAGCGGTTGTAATCATTTCCGCACCCTGTGCTTTTGCGTTCTGTACAACAGAATCGCTGTTTTTCTTTGCAAGTGCCGGACTTTCCACACTTACATAACCGCCGCAGCATTCATTGCGCTTTGCGTAAACCACCGGTTCTGCACCGAGCGCCTTAATGAAATCTTCCATAATGCGCGGATTTTCCGGATCATCCATCTGCATCACGCTACTCGGACGAAGCAAAAGGCAACCGTAATATGCAGCAATTTTCTTGCCCGTCAGCGGATTTACAACCTTTTCCTTTAAAGTATCAAAGCCAACCAAATCGCGAAGCATCTCTAAATAGTGGTATACTTCGGCTTCACCGAAATAACCGCCATCTTCCACCATGTAGCGGTTTGCCTTGTCGGCAAATTCTTTGTCGTTTTGCATCGCATGATTAGTTTGTTTAATCACATTGTGGCAGGCAGAGCATACGGTCACAAGCGGCTGTTCTTTGGTGAAAGCCTCTTTGAGCGCACGAACGGAGGAAAGTTTTGTTGCAATTTCCTTATTCGATGTTGTATATACGCCGCCGCAGCATTGCCAGTTTTCTATTTCTTCGAGCGTCACCCCCAAAGCTTCGGCAGATTTGTAAGCGTACAAATCCAGATCCTTGGCTTTGTTTTTCAGGGTACAGCCCGGAAAATAACTTACCTTCATTTTTACACCTCCATATGCGTGTCTTATACCATTGCCTCCGGATGGAATACTTCGTCAAACTTTTCAGCGGTCAAAAAGCCGAGTTCAACGCAAGCTTCCTTCAGGGAAATATTATCTTTAAATGCCTTCTTTGCAGTCTTTGCCGCATTTTCATAACCGATATACGGATTGAGTGCGGTTACCAGCATCAAAGAATTGTGCAGATTGTGGTGCATCTTTTCTTTGTTTGCCTTGATGCCAACTGCGCAGTTCTTATTGAAAGAACGGATGGCTTCTGCAAGCAGTCTTGCGGACTGCAGGAAGTTGTAAGCACATACAGGCATAAATACATTCAATTCAAAGTTACCTTGGGATGCCGCCATACCTACGGCAACATCGTTGCCCATCACTTGAACGGCTACCATGGTTACAGCTTCGCACTGCGTTGGGTTTACCTTACCCGGCATGATGGAAGAGCCCGGTTCGTTTTCCGGGATAAAGATTTCGCCCAGACCGTCTCTCGGACCGGATGCCAGCCAACGCACGTCATTTGCAATCTTCATCATATCGCAAGCGAGCGCCTTGATTGCACCGTGTGCAAATACGAGCTCGTCCTTGGATGTGAGCGCATGAAACTTGTTTTCGGCAGTTACAAATGGCTTGCCTGTAATGTTGCCGATTTCGGATGCAACCTTTTCGGAGAACATTGCCGGCGCGTTAAGTCCTGTGCCGACAGCTGTGCCGCCGAGCGCAAGCTCATAGAGCGGCTCGATGGAGCGCTTGATTAATTCGATATCCTTTTCCAGGCTGGAACGCCAGCCGCTGATTTCCTGGCTGAACTTAATCGGTGTTGCATCCTGCAAATGCGTTCTGCCGCTCTTTACGATGCCTTCGTTTTCTGCTTCCAGTCTCTTGAAGGTGTCAATCAATTCCTGCGCTGCCGGAATCAACTTGTCTTCCAGTACAAGCACTGCCGCAATGTGCATCGCGGTCGGGAAGGTATCGTTGGACGACTGGCTCATGTTTACGTCATCGTTCGGATGCAGGATTTTACTACCTGCAATCTGATTGCCGCGGTTTGCAATAACTTCGTTTGCATTCATGTTCGACTGTGTGCCCGAGCCGGTCTGCCAAACAACGAGCGGGAAGTTGTCATTGAGCTTATCTGCCATGATTTCATCGCAGGCTGCCTTGATGGCTGCAAGCTTTTCGCTTGTCATTTTTTCTGGGCGCAAGCTGTTGTTTGTGATTGCGGCTGCTTTTTTGAGCACGCCGAATGCGCGTATAATTTCCGCAGGCATAGTTTCAATGCCTACGCCAATTTCAAAATTTTCGTGACTTCTCTGTGTCTGGGCGGCCCAAAGCTTGTCAGCCGGTACTTTTACTTCGCCCATGGAGTCATGCTCAATACGGTATTCCATTTTTCTACAATCCTTTCCTATATTACATCTTCAGACCCTTGATTAAATCTTTGAGTACATTTGCACTGTTGTGGAGCGCTGCGACTTCTTCGTCATTGAGCGGCAGCATAATCTTGCTGTGTGCACCCTTGTTACCTACAATATTTAAAAGGCTGAGGCAGACATCGTCGATATCGTACTCACCGTTGAGCAGGGTAGATACGGTCAGCGTTGTGTCGATACCGCTTAAGAGACATTCGATAACGTGGCATACAGAGATGGATACGGCATAGAAGGTTGCACCCTTTCTCTGAATAACTCTTGCGCCGGATTTGCGCATATAGTTTTCAACTTCATCCTTTTTGAATTCAGGATAATCAATACCGGTTAAAACTGCTTTTTTATACTTGTCAATCGGCACGTTTGAAATGTTTGCAAGTGACCAGGGCACAAAGGAACTGTCCCCGTGTTCGCCAAGCACATAAGCGTGTACATTCTTCTGGTTTACAGAATAATATTCTGAAATTCTTGAACGCAGTCTTGCTGTATCCAAAATGGTACCCGAACCGATAACACGCTCCTGCGGCAGACCCGTATGCTTTAAGAATACATAAGTTAAAATATCCACTGGGTTACTTACGATGACGTAAGTTGCGTCCGGTGCAACCGGTACGATTTTGTCTGCAATGCCTTTGATGATATCTACATTGGTCTGCGCAAGGTCGAGTCTGGACATGCCCGGCTTTCTTGCCATACCGGAGGTGATGACAACGATGTCGGAACCTTGTGCGTCTGCATAGGAGCCGGCGTAAATGTTTGCCGGATTGCAGAACGGTATGCCCTGTCTGATATCGAGCGCTTCGCCGAGGGACTTTTCTTCGTTGATATCAATCATAACGATTTGAGAAGCCAGCCCCTTCACCGTCAGTGTGTATGCAATTGTTGAACCTACATTACCCGAACCAATTACTGTAATTTTATTCATAATTCTTCCTCGCTTTTCCATATTCTTTTATTTTAAAACGGATATGGCATCGGATATGGTCTTTTCCAACGCTTCTTTTCCGTATTTATCTACTTCTGCTTTGTTTTTCTCGCCGTGGGTTAAGCAGCCTGCGCCACCGATACAGCCCCCGATACAAGCCATACCTTCAATGAAGTTGCCGTCCAGCACGCTCTTACTTAATTTCAGCAAGACTTTCTTGCACTCTTCAATGCCGTCACACGGCACTGCCTTTAAGTCAAAATCAATATTCTGTTCTTTCAAACCCTGCGCAACTGCATCGGACAAACCACCGCTGCGGGCAAAAATTCTGCCGAAGTACGAAGCGTTGTCCAGTACATCTTCCTCAAGTGTGGTGATGTCCAAGTCTTTACTGTCATAGAGCGCCTGCAGTTCTTCAAAGGTGAGCACGGCATCTACATAAGGCTTTACGGTTTCAAGCTGCGCTTCTGCTTTCTTTGCAGTACAAGGACCGATGAAAATCACCTTGGAATCAGGGTCGGTATCCTTGATATATTTTGCCAGCGTCGCCATCGGGGAGAGGTTATGCGAAATATACTTTACAAAATCAGGGAAAGCTGTTTTTACATAAGCTACAAATGCCGGACAGCAGGAGCTGGTTAGCATGCCTTTTTCTGCAAGTTCTTTAGATTCCGCCTGCGCCACCATATCTGCACCGAGCGCCGCTTCAACAACGGTGAAGAAGCCAAGCTCTTTTAAGCCTTTGATGACCTGACCGAGCTTTGCATAGGTAAACTGGCTCGAAATCGACGGAGCAACCATTGCATAGACTTTGTAATTCTTATTGTTATCGCTGTTTTTAATCAGCTCAATGGCATCTAAAATATAGGACTTGTCCATAATCGCACCGAACGGGCACTGATATACACATGCGCCGCAAGCGATGCACTTTTCGTTATCAATTGCCGCCGCATTGTCATCGTTAATGGAGATTGCCTTGATTTTGCATGCGTTCTGGCATGGTCTTTTGCGGTTTGCAATCGCGGAGAACGGGCAAACCTTTGCACACTGACCGCATTCTACGCACTTAGATTTATCAATGTGGGCTACGTGGTTGGCATCAAAGGTAATGGCACCTTTTTTGCAGACGTCCTCACAGCGGTGCGCCAGACAGCCGCGGCAGGATTCCGTCACCACATAGCCGCTGGACGGACATTCATCGCATGCGATGTCAATGACTTCAATCACATTCGGGTTCGACTTGTCACCGCCCATAACGACTTTGATTCTTTCCTCTAAAATTGCGCGCTCCTTATATACACAGCAGCGCATCGTAGAGGTTTTACCTGGCACAATGATTTCCGGAATCTTCAATACGTTTCCAAGTAGCGTATCTTGCCATGCATAGCGCGCAACTTCACGGAGTACTTTATATTTTAAATGTTGTACTTTCGTGTCAAATTTTCTCATCGCTCCCGCTCCTTAAAAATAACTTACTTTAATTCGTTTACCCATTTGTATGAGGCTTTTCGAAAGCTCTTCCACCAAATTCATTTTAATGCTGAAGTTAATCGGCAAATCCGGGTTCTGGTGCGCCGGGTTGATGGCACGACCGACATAAAAATTGATGTCGGTGGCTTCTTCAAACAAAAGCTGGCATACTAAGGATGCACCGTCACGCTGCAAGTTCCAATGCTCATACATTTTGTTTTCGCCTAAATAATCCTTTGCATATTCAAGCACCTTGTTTACGGTGATGACACCTTCCGTCACAAGGTCAACCCCTTCTATGTGTGCAATCGGCGGAATGTCGGACTGTGCAAAATCCAGGCTTGCGCGCAAAGGTTTTTTCAAATACTTTGCCGCAATGGAGGAGGTGGTGCCGCCGCAGATGATGTGCTTGCCTTCTTTCGAGAAGAACAGAGACATCATACGGTCACAGTCATCGCGGTTAGACGGCGGACCGAATAAAATGTTCATCGGCTCACGCTTTCTGATTTTTACGATGCACGCCGTAGCGTCATCGCCGGGCTTTTGCCCGTACAGTCTGTCACACTCATCCACCAGCAGGGTAGATAAATTCTTTGCCGTCAGACCGGAAACCGACATATTCTCCATAAAGGAGATAATGTCTTCTCGTTTCCAGCCGAAGTTGTACGCCATACCGATGCCGGCATGCGGACAACCGTCACTCATGGCAATGAAAATATCATTTTCCTGAATGTGGATTTCGCTTTTGAGTATTTTTTTACCGCCAATATTCATTTCTGTCTTCGGATAATCATAATTCTGATTATCACGCAAAACAATGACATGCGGATTATCGTACTGAATAATCTCCAGTGTTTCGTTATTGATAATCTGCATAATTGTAAATGTGGAGTATGCAACGCCTCTGACGGAGCAAACGGGGAGGGTAGCTGCGATGGTTTCCACACATTCTTCAATCGGCAAGCCCTCTGCCATCATGGTCGAAATAATCTTTGAGGTGAGCGTCGAGAGAATACTCGCTTTCACGCCGCTACCGAGACCGTCTGCAAGCACGATGACTGTGGAGTTTTCGTTTTGCTCGATGATATCCACATGGTCACCGCAAAGCTGTTCGCCGTAATGGTTGATGCTTTTCCAACCGATATCTGCGCACAAATCATTCATCCTGTATCGACTCCTTCAATTTCGCAAGCGCAATTTTTGTTTCTGCGGCTGTTTCACCGAGAAGTGATGCAATTTCCTGAACAATTCTCATCTGCTTGTCTACAACCTTGTCTGCAACTTCTACCGTTTGACGGCTGATTTTTTCTTTCTTTTCGCGCTCGGTTTCCTCATCGGTTACGTCACGCAGAATACCAACCAGCACGCGGGAATCTTTATCGTATACGACAGACTGGTCGATATAGCGTCTGTATTCGGCCAGATAAACTCTTTCGCCGTGAATATCTTTGCCACTTTGCAGAACTTCTGCAAACAGCGTCGGGTCCAGAATACGGATTACGCTCTCACCGAGCACGTCCGAATCGGAGCGGATGTTCATAATTCTCTTTGCGGATTCGTTAATCTGCTGCACTTCCAGTTTTTCGTTGAGCAGGATTAGGCCGTTCGGCGTGTTTTTAACAATCGTATCCGAGAAACTTTCTGCCTTGTCCTTTAAAAACGGCAGACACATGGAAATTTCCGCCTTGCCCTGACAAATGGCAATTGCCTTTTCGCGGCAGGTATTGTAGCCGCAGGAACCACAGTTGAGCTCATCGGATGGTTTAAATTTGCCCATTTCGCGCAAAACGGCAAAAATTTCCGTTTCGCTCGGCATGGCGAGCTTGTGCTCGATATATTCAAACTGTTTTTTCAGCTCGGAAGTTTTCGGTTCGGAAACAGGGAAGTCTTCTTTGCCTGCGTAATTTGCAATGGCAATATAATCTTTGATGGGGGCTGTACGATGATATTTTTCCATAACCGGACCGCCGATACAACTACCCACACAAGCGGACATTTCAATAAAGCACTTGTGAATTTTTCCGCTCTCAATATCTTTTAAAGCGTCGATGCAGTTTTCAACACCATCGAGGGCCAGATACGTATAGCCCGCAATGTTCGGCTCCATGGTTTTAAGCACGCCGCCGGTGGTCGGGAAGAATCTTGCGCGGCTTTCCGCGTTTGCGTCCATATCCTGCGCAAGCTCGATGTTTTCTTCTTTGAGCCAGTTTGAAAGCTCCTCGAAAGTTAAAACGGCATCTACGATACCTTCGTAATGCTCTGCTTCATCCTTTTTGGCTACACACGGACCGATGAATACGGTCTTTGCATTCGGATATCTCTTCTTAATATCCATGCAGTGTGCCTGCATCGGCGAAACGACATCCGCAAGATATTCAAGCGCTGCAGGGAAGTATTTTTGTATCAGCAAGTTAATAGAATGACAGCAGGAAGAAATGATAATATCTCTTTCGTCCTCGCGGAGCATTCGCTCATATTCTTTTTTTACGATGGTTGCACCGATAGCGGTTTCTTCCACATCATAAAAACCGAGTTTTTTAAGCGCTTCGCGCATCACGTTGATGCCGACGCCCTCGTAATTCGCAACAAAAGACGGCGCCAGACTTACGATCACCGGCTCGCCGCCTTGTAATAAGACTTTTGCTTTTTCAGTTTCATCTACAATCTGCTTCGCGTTTTGCGGGCATACAACAAAGCACTGACCGCACAAAATACATTCATTGCCGATGATATGTGCTTGGTTTCCGGAAAAACGAATAGATTTCACAGGACAATGGCGAATACACTTGTAGCAGTTTTTACAGTTGGACTTTTTTAATGTTAAACAATTCGGCATATCCGTCACATCCTTTCGTTTTTCATTACGGACAATACGTGTTCTTCGAAAAATGCTTTGAAATTATCACGGTTGATTCCCGTGTGTACTACATTGTCTACCTGCACAGTCACGCCAAGGCGATTGCATTGCCCAATGCAAAAGCTTCCTGCAAGTGTTACTGTAGCATGGAGATTGTTTTCTTCGATTGCTTTCGTAAACAGTTCCACAATTTCGGCGGAGCCTTTAATGTGGCATGAACTGCCTACACATATCTGAACAACCATTTATTTCACACCTTTGCTGCAATTTCATTCTTGAAAAACTCGTTTACGGTTTCAGGGCTGACAGAATGGAACTCTTCATCTACCATTACGCATACACCCTGCTGGCATTTGCCCAGGCAAAACGTACCGCCGAGGTCCACTTTATCCGTGAGATTGCTTTCCTCTAAAAGCTTCTGTAACTGTTCCACCACCTGGCGGGAACCCTTGATATGACACGAACTACCGATACAAACCGTTACCTTCATTTTCGCTTCAATCCTTTCATTTTCAATGGATAATTTCGCGCGTTTCCGCACAGTTCCCCAATTTTAATCCGATTATATCATAAGAAAGAAAAAAAAGCAATATTTTTATTGA
Organism: Clostridia bacterium; assembly: GCA_045537695.1. Classification (GTDB taxonomy): domain Bacteria; phylum Bacillota; class Clostridia; order UBA1381; family UMGS1253; genus RGIG2041. Next base: position 10,117 of record JAZSQB010000036.1, read on the forward strand.
CAAAAAATTCACAAAATTGCTTGAAATATTTTGTATTTGGTGCTTTTGTTGAACAAAATGTATTTATTAAGCAAAAATTACTTACATTCATAGAGAAACTAGCATACAAAGTTTTGCTGTTAGAAAGAGTATTGCTGGTGTTCTGCGGTCACACGTTCAGTACTGGAAGTGTGATGACTTACAAAAAGTTATTGATAAAGTATGGATTGTTTTAACGAAATAAAATCAATGCGGGAAAAAAGAAAAGCGCCTATTCAAAATGCTGTTGAACAGGCAGGTTAAAATATTCTTTTTTGCACCGACAAAGTATGGAGTACTTTATTCGATAATAAAGTGGCTTTTATATTATAACACGCCTGTCAGGAAAATCTCAATACCAATGATAATCAAAATCACACCGCCGAGAATACCTGCCTTACCGGCAAGTTTTGTACCGGCTTTTCTGCCAAGCAACACACCGCCGAAACAAACAACAAAAGTCACCGCTGCAATCAGTAGCGCTGCCATAATTGCCTGTAGCAGCCCATAATCTGCAATGGCAAAGCCAACGGACAGTGCATCAATGGATGTCGCAATACCCTGTACACACAAAGTACTAAATCCAAGTCCAGGCTGCGTGCAAGGATTTTCTTCCTTGTTTTGTATGCCCTCATAAATCATCTTGCCGCCGATATATCCCAAAAGCGCAAGCGCAATCCAGGGAATCAGCGTTGCGAACGCCTGAAAATGCTGTGCAACCGTATGGATGCAACCCCAACCGATCAACGGCATCAACGCTTGAAAAATCGCAAAAACGCTGGCAATAGTGCACATTTTTCCTTTGCGCATACAAGGCTCGTTTAGTCCGTTCGCAAGCGATACGGAAAAGGCATCCATTGCAAGCCCCACACCAAGCATACTGTTTGTTAGAATAAAACCAAGATCAAAAGCCATATTTCTTTCCTCCAACCAAAAAGACTGTATATGCAAACCATACACAGTCCTCCCATTTTCTATTAAACAGACTGCACGTATAGCTTGACAGATATACGTGAGTCTCGCATATTAAAGCAAGCCAGATTGCTTGTACAATCAGTATGTTGACTTGCTGCGTTAAAAAACGCTTGCTACTCCCTCACAATGAAACATAGCATACCATAAAATCCCAGGGTTGTCAAGTTCAAAAGCAGAAAATAAAGTTGTTCTTTGTACAATTGTCAAGGATGGCAGACGCTTTTTTGCGTCTGCCATCCTTCTAGCATTTATAATTCGCATCTATTTTTGCATTATAAAACAATTAATTAGTTTCTGTTCATATATTCTGTGATACTGCCGATACCGCTGAGCACTTCCTGCTTATCGCCGTTTCTTACTACAAGCGTCGGTGCCTGCGTGATGCCGAGCGACTTGGTCAGCTCTGCCATTTCTTCTGCATCCACTTTTTCAAAGTCGATGCCTGCACCCGTCAGCATGGTTGCCGCAATCTTACAGTTCGGGCAAGTCTTGGTTGTAAAGAGAAGCGTCTGCTCCACAGCCGGTGCACTCTTCGGTGCATCCTCTACGCGAATCGGGGTTGCCGGCGCGCGAAGCTCGGATTTGTCGAGGTCATATACCTTTCTATCCTTAAACTCCTGGCTCTTACCGTCGTTCCAGTTCTGTACCGGACGGTAGTAACCTGTGATACGGCTGTATACTTCCGTCTTTTCGCCGCACTGCGGGCAAGTGTAAACTTCACCGCTGATGTAGCCGTGGTTTTTACATACGGCGTAGGTTGGCGACAGTGTGTAGTACGGCAGTCTGTGATTTTCTGCAATCTTACGTACCAACGTTGCTGCAGCCTTCCAATCCGGAAGCTTCTCGCCGAGGAATGCATGGAATACAGTACCCGATGTATAGAGTGTCTGCAAATCATCCTGAATGGAGAGTGCTTCAAAGATATCGTCTGTGTAACCAACCGGCAAGTGCGAAGAGTTGGTGTAGTACGGTGTGCCGTTCTCGTTGGCTGTGATGATATCGCCGAACTGCTCTACGTCGTGCTTTGCAAGACGGTAAGAAGTCGATTCAGCTGGTGTAGCTTCGAGGTTGTACAAATCGCCGTACTTTTCCTGATAGTCGGAGAGACGCTCACGCATGTGGTTTAATACTTCCTGCGAAAACTTCTGTGTCTTTTCATTGGTCATGTCCGCCTTAATCCACTTCGCGTTCAGACCCGCTTCATTCATACCCACCAAACCAATGGTCGAGAAGTGGTTTTCGAATGTGCCGAGGTAACGCTCTGTATACGGATAGAGACCTTCGTTTAAGAGCTTTGTGATAACCGTACGCTTAATCTTCAAGGAACGTGCGGAAATATCCATTAAATTATCAAGGCGCGCATAGAATTCCTGCTCGTTTTCGGACAGATATGCGATACGCGGCATATTGATGGTTACAACGCCGACAGAACCGGTGCTTTCACCGCTGCCGAAGAAACCGCCGGATTTTTTACGCAGTTCGCGCAAATCCAAACGCAGACGGCAGCACATACTGCGCACGTCGCTCGGTTCCATATCGCTGTTGATGTAGTTGGAGAAGTACGGTGTGCCGTACTTGGATGTCATCTCAAAGAGAAGCTTGTTGTTCTCAGTTTCGGACCAGTCAAAGTCTCTTGTAATCGAGTAGGTCGGAATCGGATACTGGAAGCCGCGGCCGTTTGCGTCACCTTCAATCATAATTTCGATGAACGCTTTGTTAATCATATCCATCTCGGCTTTACAGTCTTTGTACTTAAAGTCAACTTCCTTACCGCCTACGATACAGTTCTGCTCGGCAAGGTCCGCCGGAACCGTCCAGTCCAGTGTGATGTTGGAGAACGGTGCCTGTGTACCCCAACGGCTCGGAATGTTTACACCGAACACGAAGGACTCGATGCACTTCTTTACTTCGTAGTAAGAAAGGTTGTCCACCTTTACAAACGGGGCAAGGTAAGTATCAAACGAGGAAAATGCCTGCGCACCTGCCCACTCGTTCTGCATAATACCAAGGAAGTTTACCATCTGGTTGCAGAGTGTAGAAAGATGGCTTGCCGGCTTGGAGGTAATTTTACCGTTTACGCCGCCGAGGCCTTCCTGAATGAGCTGCTTTAACGACCAACCTGCACAGTAACCTGTCAGCATGGAAAGGTCATGAATGTGAATATCTGCGCGACGGTGTGCGTTTGCAATATCGTCATCATAGATTTCGGAGAGCCAGTAGTTTGCCGTGATCGCACCGGAGTTGGACAAAATAAGACCGCCGACAGAATAGGTAACTGTCGAGTTTTCCTTTACACGCCAGTCTGTAACCTTAACATAGCTGTTGACCAAATCCTTATAGTTTAACAAGGTTGCTTTCGTCGCACGAACCTTCTCGCGCTGACGACGGTATAGAATATATGCCTTCGCAACATCGGCATAGCCGCCCAAAATGAGCACGGACTCAACGCTGTCCTGAATATCCTCCACCTTAATAACATCATTTTTAATCTTCGGCTCAAACTCAGCTGTAACTTTAAGAGCAAGCAAATCAATTACGCTCGGATGATACTGCTTACCCTGTGCATCAAATGCTTTTGTGATTGCCGCGCTGATTTTCATGATATCGAAATCTACAAGCGCGCCATCGCGTTTCATTACCTGATACATCTTGTATACCCCCACCTTTCTCAAATTTTGTCGGATTGTCGCCCCGATTCGCGATTATTATGTAAAAATAAATAGGTACCCTCCTGCTTTCCTTTGCCGGAAAAGCGGGATTGTACCCATTATAACATTACTATATTTAGTTGTCAATATATTGTGTAAAAAATTTTTTAAAACCACAATATTTTGTTATATTCCGCGAAAATGTACTTCTTTTAGAAACGGTGCAATCAGCGTTGAAAACGCCTCTAAATCGGTATTTTCGGGGGCGTGTAAGCCGCTTTGTATCACGGTTTCACCATCTCTAAACGGTGTCATAAAATAGCGTTTTGCGCCGGAAATCCACTTGCCGACATCCACAATATCTTGTGGTGTATGAAATTCCGCCACCAAGGTGGTACGGAACTCATAATCCACTTTATCGCTAAGCAGGTAGGCTACGCTCTGCTCTACCTTCGTCGTATCAAAACCGTCTATTCCAACGGTCAGACCATACTTTTCTTTAGAATTTTTGATATCCATGGCAACATAGTCCACCAGACCCTTTTCGCAAAGTGCAATCAGCTTGTCCGGCATGGTGCCGTTGGTGTCCAGCTTAACACTGTAATCCAATGCCTTGATTTTTCTAATAAAAGGCTCAATATCCGGCTGCAAAAGCGGTTCGCCGCCACTGATGCATACGCCGTCTAAAATGCCCTTACGCTTTTGAAGAAAGGCAAAAAAATCCTCTTTACAGACCTCCGGCGCCGGATTGTCCAGCACCAACGGTCCGTTATGACAAAACGGACACCGCATATTACATCCCGAGGTAAACAACGTGCACGCCATCCTGCCAGGGTAATCGTTTAAGGATAATTTTATCAAACTGCAAATCCGCATACTGTCTCACTCCTTTCATTTTATTGTACCTTAAGGGATTTGTGCTGTCAAGCGATTGACACAGAAAGAAAAATTACCTATAATATATATATAAAAGGAGCGATTAGAATGAAGATTAAAATTTTAGATGCTTCCACCCTCGGCGAAGGTGTGGATTTAACACAATTTGACCAATTCGGCGAAACGGAAATTTATATGGCCTCTACGCCGGCAGAAGCAAAGGCACGCGCAATTGATGCAGACGTCTTAATATTAAATAAGGTAAAAATAACGGAAGAAATTTTAGAAAGCGCATCCGCACTCAAGCTTGTTTGCATAGCGGCAACCGGCTATGACAACATCGACACCGAGGCCTGCAAGGCACGCGGCATCGCCGTGTGCAATGTCGCCGGCTATTCAACGCACAGCGTTGCGCAGGTAACGCTCTCGCTCGTCTTAGCGCTGAGCATCCACTTAAAGGAATATAACCGCTTTGTAACGGACGGCTCGTATTCCGAAAGTGGCGTTGCCAACCGTCTCTCGCCGGTCTACCATGAGCTAAATGGCAAAACCTGGGGCGTTGTCGGTCTCGGCAACATCGGCAAGCAGGTTGCCCGCGTAGCGGAAGCGATAGGCTGCAAGGTAATTGCAAACAAACGCACGCTGGAGGACGGCTATGCATGCGTGGATTTAGAAACGCTTTTAAAAACTGCCGACATCATCACCGTACACACACCGCTGACGCCGCAAACCAAAAATCTCATCGGCAAAGCCGAACTTGCCATGATAAAGCCGAATGCGATTTTGGTCAATGCCGCACGCGGTGCCGTGCTTGACGAAGTTGCTGTGGCGGAAGCCATTAAAAACGGCACATTAGGCGCCTTCGGCAGCGATGTATACTCGACCGAGCCGTTTGGTAAGGACCATCCGTTCTATGCCATCAAGGAAACAGACAACGTGTTGCTCACACCGCATATAACATAAAACGCACTCGAAGCAAGAGCGCGCTGCCTTTCCGAAATTTCAAAGAATATCACTGCGTTTTTAAACGGCGAGAAGCGAAGCAGAATTGTATAATGTTGTATTCTTTATTAAACAAAAAACCGACTCATACGAGTCGGTTTTTTGTTGGTGGAAGAGGATGGATTCGAACCATCGAAGCTGAAAGCAACAGATTTACAGTCTGCCCCCTTTGGCCACTCGGGAACTCTTCCATATGGAGCTGGTGATGGGACTCGAACCCGCAACCTGCTGATTACAAATCAGCTGCTCTGCCAATTGAGCTACACCAGCATATTTATGTTTGCGTGTGCATTTTACGGGTTGTCCTCAAATGCGACTTTTAAAGTATAGCATATAAGTTTTGTTCTGTCAAGCACTTTTTGAAAAAAATTTATTCGGTCGGCGATGGCGGAATGATGCAAAATTCCCGTACTTGAAAAGTGCGGGAATTTCTTGTATAATAGGAAGAAAGATTGTAAACAATGAGAGAAAATATCAATTTGGCGGTGGAATTATGTTTGATGCGATGAAAGTAAAAAATGAATGTGTGGCTTGGATTCAAAAGTTTTTTGAGGAAAACGGACCGGGCTGCAATGCCGTTGTCGGCATTTCCGGCGGGAAGGACAGCTCTGTTGCGGCGGCGCTGTGTGTTGAGGCGCTCGGCAAGGATAGAGTCATTGGTGTTTTGATGCCGCAGGGTGAGCAGCATGATATTGATATGGCGTACCTTTTGGTCAACCATCTGGGAATTCGTCATTATGAAATCAATATCAAGGATGCCGTGGACGGTTTACTTAAAAATATGCCGGCGGATTTAAAAATCAGCACGCAGGCAAAGACAAATTTGCCACCGCGTATCCGTATGACAACGGTGTATGCCGTATCGCAGAGCTTAAACGGCAGAGTATGCAATACCTGCAACCTTTCCGAGGACTGGGTGGGGTATTCCACGCGCTACGGTGACAGCGTGGGCGATTTTTCGCCGATGTCGCACTTGACGGTGACGGAAGTGAAGGAAATCGGGCGCGTGCTCGGCTTGCCGGATGTATTGGTAGACAAAGTGCCGATTGACGGTCTTTGCGGCAAAACGGACGAAGAAAATCTCGGCTTTACGTATGCAGAGCTTGATGTATATATCCGTACAGGGGAAATTGCTGATGCCGAAAAGAAGGCGCTGATTGACAGAAAGCATAAGGCAAATCTGTTTAAGCTCGAGCTGATGCCGAGCTTTAAACCGAAAATGTAATTTGGAAACAGAGGATAGATTTATGAAGTTTGCATATGGGTTAAAACGGGGATTGCCGATTGCGCTTGGGTATTTATCGGTATCCTTTGGTTTTGGTATTTCCGCCGTGGGCGCAGGACTTTCGCCGTGGCAGGCGGTGCTGATTTCGCTGATGAATGTGACTTCAGCAGGGCAACAAGCCGGCGTAGCCGTCATAGCGGCGGGCGGCGCGGTTGTCGAGATGATTTTAACGCAGTTTGTCATCAATCTGCGCTACGCGCTGATGGGCATCGCGCTGACGCAAAAGCTCGGCAATAAATTTACATTTATACATAGACTGCTTTGCGCTTTTGGTATCACGGACGAGGTGTTTGTGATGGCGGCGTCGGAAGAAGAGCCGCTTACGCCAAAATATATATATGGTTTGATTACGTTGCCGATTTTGGGATGGACGCTCGGAACGGCGCTCGGGGCATACGCAGGGCAGATTTTGCCGGCGTCCCTTTGCGCGGCGCTCGGGCTTGCGATTTATGCGATGTTTGTCGCCATTGTTGTGCCGCCGGCAAAGCAGAGCCGCGGGGTGCTGTTTGCGGTGCTGATTTCGGTTGCGCTCAGCTGTACGCTCTATTATGTGCCGTTTTTGAAGGCGCATATTTCGCAGGGCTTTGCCATTATTTTTTGCGCGGTGGTTGCATCGGTGCTGATGGCGTGGTTGATGCCGCGAAAGGAGGCAGAGACAGATGCGTAATTACTGGACTTTGCTTTTGGCGATGGCGGTGACAACGTATTTGATACGTATGATTCCGTTTGCGGCGTTTCGCGTTCGCATAAAAAGCCGGTTTATACAAGACTTTTTATATTATGTGCCGTATGCGGTGCTCGGTGCGATGACGGTGCCGTACATATTTTATGCCACGGGGAATGTATATACCGCGGTGGTGGGATTTGTTGCGGCATTTGTACTCGCGTACAAGGGGTTGTCGCTGATGAGTGTGGCGGCGATTTCCTGCCTTGCCGCTTATGTGGTTGGCTTTTGGTCTTGATAAACGCTGTGTCGATGTGATAGTATTAAATGAGTACAGATTTAATATAGGAATACATTTGCAGGAAAAATTTGATTGGGGAGGGAAAGTCATCATTTTGGATATTGCACCTTTTAAATTGGCAGGAAATTTGTATTTTATCGGCACCTACAAGGCTTCGTCGCACTTAATTGCGACAAGTGAAGGTCTTGTGCTGATAGATACCGGCTATGACTACAATATAGATACGATCAAAGAGGGCATTGAAATACTTGGCTTTGACATCCGTGATGTAAAGCACATCTTGCACTCACACGGGCACTGCGACCATACGGACGCAACGGCCGAGTTGGTGAAGCTGACCGGGGCGAAAACGTATCTCGGCAAGGAGGATGTAAAGTACATAAAGGGCTTTACGCCGGATGTGTATTATACGGACGGCGACACAATTAAAATCGGCGAAATCGAGATTTTGTGTTTGCACACACCGGGGCACACGGAGGGTACATACTCTTTCTTTTTCAATGTAGAAGAGAACGGCAAAGCCTACCGCGTCGGCACCTTCGGTGGCGCAAGTGCAAATCAGCTTAAAAAAGACTATTACCGCAACCACTTTGCAGAAAACCGCTCGTATCTTTTGCGCGGACAATTCTATAATTCCATCGAAAGATTAAAAGCGGAGCAGGTGGATGTTTTTATCGGCAACCATTCTTGGCAGAATCACACGCGCGAAAAGGCAGAGCAAATCGGCAAAACAGATAAAAATCCGTTTATTGATCCGACAGAGTGGCTTCCGTTTTTGGAAAGATGCCGCGAAAGCATGGACAAGATTATCGAAAGCGAATGCCGCACACAATTTGTAATCTATGCACACCGCGGTGCCTGCGGACACGCGCCGGAAAACACGATGATGGCGTTTTACAATGCCGTACGCATGGGCGTAAACGGCATTGAAACCGATGTGAAGAAGACAAAGGACGGCGTTTTGGTGCTGTTTCACGACAGCACGCTGGAGCGACTGACGGGCGAAGAAGGCAGCATCTCGGATTACACCTATGAAGAGCTTCGCGCATTCACCGTTAAACAGGACGGTATGGAGGACAAAATCCCGACGCTGGAGGACTTTATAAAGGAATTCGGCTGGCGCGATTTAACCTTTGCAATTGAGATAAAACAGGCCGGTATCGGCAAAGAGGTTGCAGACATGATTTTAAAATATGACCTCGGTGCCAAGACGATTGTAACCGGCGGTCTAGAAAACCTTAAGGATGTGCGCGCGTATGCACCGATTCTGCGCACGGGTTGTCTGACAAAGGATGCTGATGATGCGCTGCTTGCACAGCTGCTTGAGCTCGGCATTGAAGGCGTGTACCCGATGGCGAAGAATTTATCGCCGGAGCGCGTAAAACAATGGCACCGTATGGGCTTTGACGTGCGCGGCTGGGCAACGATGGGCGACCCGGAGGTCATCCGAAATATGTATGATATCGGAACAGATGGTCTTACGGTAAACTATCCGGAAATCTTACTTGAGTATATCCAATCCAAAAATGCTGAGGCGTAACGGCTCAATCTGCTTCTTTTGCAAAGCAATGCTAAAAACTTCCCAAAAGGCTTTTGCCTTCGGGAAGTTTTTTTTGTTGAAAATTTTTTTAAGTTTCTGAATAGTTTTCATTGCATGGCGCGCCATTTTATGGTATAATTGCTTAAATATAATGAAGTAATTAGGGTCTTTTTTGCGGAAAAATGCATAAAACAAACAGAGATTATGCATAAATATTCCGAGTAAACGAATTTTTATGCATAATATATTGACTTTTATACATAATTTGTGTATAATTATAAGAACGCATTTTAAAATGCGCTATAATTATACGCAGAGGAGTAATTTGATGAAGTACAAAGTTTATGTAGATGGACAAAATGGAACAACGGGTTTAAAGATATTTGACCGTCTTGCCCAAAGAGAAGATATTGAAGTCTTGAAAATCGCAGAAGAGAAGCGCAAGGACTTATCGGCGCGTCTGGAGATGGTGCAAAAGGCGGATATCACATTTTTGTGTCTTCCGGATGCTGCATCGAAAGAAATTGCAGAAGCGGCGCCGAAAAGTGCGAAGCTGATTGATACCTCCACAGCACACAGAACGCTTGAAAGTTGGGCATATGGTATGCCGGAGCTTGGCAAAGCGCAGGCGGAAAAAATTGCTGCCTCTACGCGTGTTGCCGTACCAGGCTGTCACGCAACAGGGTTTGTGATGCTGGCGTATCCGCTCATTCATTGCGGTATTGCGGAGAAGGATTATCCGTTTACCTGCCATTCCGTAACCGGATTTTCCGGTGGCGGTAAATCTATGATTGCCGAGTATGGCAGTGCGGACAGAGATATTGCGCTTTCCAGTCCGCGCCAGTATGGTTTAATGCAAAAGCACAAGCATCTGCCGGAAATGCAGGCAATCCCAGGGCTGGACTTTGCACCGGTATTTAATCCGATTGTGGCAGACTTCCACTGCGGTATGGTTGTGACCGTACCGCTGCATAACAGACTTTTAAATGTACAGGACCCGAAGGAAATCCGCGACAAAATCGCGGCATTCTATGAAGGATGTAGCCTGATTACGGTACATCCGTTTGAAGAAAACTACGAAGGTGGCTTTATTGCCGCAAACACGCTTGCTTGGAAAGATACTTTGGAAATTTTCGTTTGCGGTCATGGTGAGCAGACAGTGCTCATTTCCAGATTTGACAACTTGGGTAAAGGTAGCTCCGGCGCGGCAGTAGAATGCATGAACCTTATGCTCGGTCTCGCACCGGAAACTGGATTGGAGGTATAAGGTATGTGTAAAATAATCGAAGGCGGCGTGTGTGCACCGAAAGGGTTTAAATCCTCCGGCGTGCATGCGGGTATCCGTAAAAATAAAACAAAGAAAGACTTGTCCTTAATCGTCAGCGAAGTGCGTGCAGCTGCAGCAGGTGTGTACACGCAAAATCTTGTCAAGGGTGCGCCGATTTATGTGACAAAGGAAAATATCAAGGACGGCTATGCACAGGCAGTCATCTGCAACAGCGGTAATGCAAACACCTGCAATGCAAACGGCATTGAAATTGCTGAAAAAATGTGTGCACTCGTAGAGGAGTATGTCGGTATTCCGGCAAGCGATGTTATTGTGGCTTCCACGGGTGTGATTGGCCAGCCGCTTGACATCGCGCCGATTCAGAATGCAATGCCGGCTTTAACGGCAGCGCTTTGCGAGAATGGCTCGGCAGCGGCAGCAGAAGGTATTATGACAACCGACCTTGTAAAAAAAGAAATCGCCGTTTCCTTTACCCTAGGTGGTAAGGAATGTAAAATAGGCGGTATCGCCAAGGGTTCGGGTATGATTCATCCGAATATGGCAACGATGCTCGTGTTTGTAACCACAGATGTTGCAATCACACCGGCACTTTTACAAAAAGCACTTTCCGAGGACATTCTTGATTCCTTTAATATGATTAGCGTAGATGGCGATACATCTACCAACGATACGGTTTGCATTATGGCAAACGGTATGGCAGGCAACAAAGAAATTGGCGAAGAAGGCGCAGACTTTGAAGCCTTCAAAAAGGCACTCGCGGCAGTAACCGTACATCTGTGCCGCTCCATCGCCTTGGATGGCGAAGGTGCGACCAAGCTTTTGGAATGCACGGTGCAGGGCGCAAAGGATAAGCAGAATGCAAGAACGGTTGCAAAGAGCGTTATCTGCTCTTCCCTGTTTAAAGCGGCTATGTTCGGCGCTGACGCAAACTGGGGCAGAATTTTATGTGCCATCGGTTACAGCGGTGCAGACATCGATGTAAACAAGGTTGCCGTATTGCTTTCTTCCAAAGCCGGCGAAATCCTGGTTTGCCAAAACGGCAGCGGCGTGGACTTTTCCGAAGCGGTTGCAAAAGAAGTGCTTTCCGAAAAGGAAATCGGCATCCATATCACCTTGGGTGACGGCGATGCAAGTGCGCAGGCATGGGGCTGTGATTTAACCTATGACTATGTAAAAATCAACGGTGATTACAGAACCTGATTTTTTCCTATATAAATACGGAAGGCGGAAAAGCAAATGAATTTATCTATGACAGAACGCGCACAAATCTTAACAGAGGCGTTGCCGTACATACAAAAATACAATAACAAAATCCTCGTTGTGAAATACGGTGGCAACGCTATGATTAACGACGAATTAAAGGAAGCCGTAATGGGCGATATTGTCCTGCTTTCCTTAATCGGCATCAAAGTCGTGCTCGTGCACGGTGGCGGTCCGGAAATTTCGCAAATGCTTACTAAAATCGGCAAGGAAAGCAAATTCGTGGACGGTCTGCGTGTAACAGACGAAGAAACGGTCGACGTTGTGCAGATGGTGCTCTCCGGCAAGCTCAACAAGGGTCTTGTCAACCTGATGCACATGAAGGGCGGCAAAGCCATCGGTCTTTGCGGCGCGGACGGGCACATGATTGAGGCGCAAATGAAGGACGAGCGTCTCGGTTATGTCGGTGAAATCACCAACATCAACACTCAGCCGATTTTAGACGTGCTTGATGCCGGTTACATTCCGGTCATCTCCACGGTAGGTTGTGACAATGAAGGCAACATATACAACATCAATGCGGACACGGCGGCAGCAAAGATTGCCGGCGCACTGCAGGCAGAAGGCTTTATTTCCATGACCGATATCCCGGGCCTTTTAATGGACAAGGATGATGAGTCCACGCTGATTCGCAAGGTCAATGTCAGCGAAGCGCCGCAGCTTGTGAGCCAGGGCATCATCTCCGGCGGTATGATTCCGAAGGTGGAATGCTGCATTGAAGCCATCCGCCAGGGCGTAAAGCGCGTGTTTATTATTGACGGCAGAGTTCCGCACTCCATCCTCATTGAAGTATTGACCGATGAAGGTATCGGCACAATGTTCTTTTAAAGATGATTTTTGCGAATTGCTTCGTTGGTTTGATGCCGTATACAAAAGTATTACGCCATCAAATCCGCCTTGCACTTCATCAAAAATCCTTCTTTAAACCACGGAAATTATGAATTGCCTCATCTTGCATCCGAATTTCCACGTTAAAATGCTTGAATACAAAAAGCTACAATCAGCTTCAAATGTGGCATTTTGCTTGTAGTGCAAGGCGGCTGCGAGCGCATAATACTCCTGTATATGCGGTCGCACACAACGCAGCAATACAACAAAATGACCATTAGTCATTAAAATAGAGAAAATCTGGTGATATTTATATGACAACTTTCGAGAAAGATAATCAGTATATCATGCACACCTATGGGCGCTTCGATTTGTGCCTGGTGAGCGGTAAGGGCTCGACACTTAAAGATGAAAACGGCAAGTCGTACATTGACTTTGGTACGGGCATCGCGGTAAACACCTTCGGTGTATGTGACGATGCCTGGATCAGCGCCGTGACCGCACAGCTTACAAAGCTGGCGCATACGTCCAATCTGTACTACACAGACCCGTGTGCGGATTTGGCGGAGCTGCTTTGCAAAAAGACCGGTATGTCCAAGGTGTTTTTCTCCAACTCCGGCGCAGAAGCCAACGAGTGCGCGATTAAGGCGGCGCGTAAATACGGCACGGACAGCGATGCAAATAAAAACGAAATCATCACATTGGTCAACAGCTTCCACGGCAGAACGGTGACAACGCTTTCTGCAACCGGTCAGGATGTGTTTCATAAAAACTTCACGCCTTTTACGGAAGGGTTTGTTTATACGCCGGCTAACGATTGCGAAGCACTTCAAAATTGTATCACCGAGCGTACGGCAGCCATTATGGTGGAAACCGTGCAGGGTGAAGGTGGCGTGATGCCGCTTTCCGAGGAATTTATGGCGTGTATTGAAAAAATTACAACTGAAAAGGATATACTGTTAATTGTAGATGAAGTACAGACCGGCAACGGCAGAACGGGAAGTATGTATTCCTATATGGATACCTGCCTGACGCCGGATATTGTATCGACAGCAAAGGGCCTTGCCGGCGGTCTGCCGCTCGGCGCAACGCTGTTTTATGAAAAGCTCAAAGAAATTCTGCCGCCGAGCACACATGGCTCCACCTTTGGCGGCAATCCGGTATGCTGCGCAGGTGCCATCAGCATCGTGGAGCGTATCGATGAAGCGCTGCTTGCTTCGGTGCGCGAAAAGAGCGCATATATACAGGAAAAGCTTTTGAAAATCCGCGGCGTGAAATCCGTATCGGGTAAGGGCTTTATGCTCGGCGTCGAAACGGAGAAGAGCGCAGGCGATATCGCCAAGGCTTGTATGGAAAATGGCTTATTGGTGCTGACGGCAAAGACAAAGGTTCGTTTGCTTCCGGCATTGAATATATCTTATGAAGAAATAGACAAGGGTCTTGAAATTTTAAAAGGAGTGATTGAAGCATGAAGCATTTGTTAAAGCTTTCTGATTGGTCTACACAAGACATTACAGATACGCTCAACCTTGCCGACCAACTCAAATACGAAAAGAAAAACGGGATTGCGCACAAGCATCTCGAGGGCAAAACGCTGGGTATGATTTTTGAAAAATCTTCCACCAGAACGCGCGTATCCTTTGAGGTAGGTATGTACGAGCTCGGCGGACATCCGCTTTTCTTAAGCTCGGATGACTTGCAGATTGGCAGAGGCGAGCCGGTAGAAGATACGGCGCGTGTGCTTTCGAGATTTATCGACGGCATTATGATTCGTACATTTACGCAAAAAGAGGTTGAGGATTTGGCTACTTATGGTTCCGTTCCGGTCATTAACGGTCTTACGGACTATGCACATCCTTGCCAGGTGCTGGCTGACTTGATGACTATCCGCGAGCACAAAAAGCTTTTGGAAGGCTTGAAGCTTTGCTTTATCGGCGACGGTAACAATATGGCAAACTCCTTGATTGTCGGCTGTATCAAAATGGGTATGGAAGTTGCAATTGCCTGCCCGGGTGATTATAAGCCGGATGCAGAATTAATGAAGTGGGCGAGTGAAAACGGTAAGTTTACCTGCACGCCGTCCATCCTGGAAGCTGCAAAGGATGCAGACGTGCTCTATACAGACGTATGGGCATCGATGGGGCAGGAAGCAGAGGCTACAGAGCGCAAAAAGATTTTTGTGGATTATCAGATTAACGACAGCGTTATGGCTGTAGCAAAGCCGGATGCGATGGTACTGCACTGTCTGCCGGCGCACCGTGGTGAGGAAATTACCGCAGAGGTATTTGAAGCACACGCAAACGAAATTTTCGATGAAGCAGAAAACAGACTGCACGCGCAGAAAGCCGTGTTAGTGAAGTGCATGGGAGATTGAGTTATGAAAGCTTATATTGTATTGGAAAATGGACAAGTTTTTGAAGGAATTCGTTTCGGCGCGGAGACAGATGCTATCGGCGAGCTGGTATTTACCACGACGATGGGCAGCTATATGGAGACATTGACGGATCCGTGCTATCACGGGCAGATTGTGCTCCAGACATTCCCGCTCATCGGCAACTACGGCATTGTGACAAAGGATATCCAGAGTGACAAGGTGCGCGTTGCCGGTTATGTGATTCGCGATTTGTGCACCGCACCGTCGAACTTCCGTTGCGAAGGGGATTTGGACAGCTTTTTAAAGGCACAGGGCATTCCGGGAATTTACGGGGTGGACACCCGTGAGTTGACACGTATCATCCGTGAAAACGGCGTGATGGCGGCAAAGATTGTTTCCGAAAAGCCGGCAGATGCCAAGGTAACGTATGCGGTTCGTGATGCGGTAGCGGCGGTTTCGGACGGTGAAACAAAGACATATAAGGCAGAAAACGCCAAGTACAATGTTGCTGTTTTGAATTTAGGCGCAACGCAGGGGATTGCTGCTGCATTGACGGCGCGCGGTGCGGATGTAGTGGAACTTCCGTATAACACAGCGGCAGACAAGCTGCTCAGCTACGATGCGGTTGTGCTTTCCGCAGGTCCGGGCGACCCAGCAGAGAATGCCGATGCGGTTAAGACCGTAGGTGAAATCTTTGGCAAAAAGCCGATATTCGGTATGGGTCTTGGACACCAGGTGCTTGCGTTGGCTGCTGGCGCAAAGACAGAGAAAATGAAGGTGGGTCACCGCGGCGCGAACGTGCCGGTGCGTGATGAGCAGAGCGGCAGAGTTTATATTACGGCGCAGAACCACGGTTATGCAGTTGTAAATGATACCTTGCCGGCAGAGGCGAAGCTTTTGTTTGTAAATGCAAATGATAAAACGTGCGAAGGCGTGGCGTACGAAGGGAAGAAAGCCTTTTCCGTACAGTTCCAGCCGGAGCGCACAGCGTTTTTGTTTGATAAATTTATTGAGATGATAGGTGATTGATATGCCGTTAAACCCGAAGATTAAAAAAGTTTTAGTAATTGGTTCCGGTCCGATTGTAATCGGTCAGGCGGCAGAGTTTGACTATGCCGGCACCCAGGCATGCCGCGTTTTAAAGGATGCGGGTATGGATATCGTGCTCGTAAACTCGAATCCGGCGACGATTATGACGGATAAGGCGATGGCGGACGAGATTTATTTAGAGCCGCTGACGCCGGAGACCATCAAGCGTATTATTGAGAAAGAACGTCCGGATAGCCTTTTGGCATCCCTTGGCGGTCAAACCGGTCTGACAATTGCGATGCAGCTTTCCGAGGAAGGATTTTTGGATCGCATGGGCGTAAAGCTCATCGGTACAAACGAAGAAGCAATTATCAAGGCGGAGGACCGTGATCTGTTTAAGCAGACGATGCTCGAGCTTGGGCAGCCGTGTATCCCGTCGGATATTGCAACGGAGTTAGAAGAAGCAACGAGAATTGCAGCGGACATCGGTTATCCGGTCATTATCCGTCCGGCGTTTACGCTCGGCGGCGCTGGTGGCGGTGTGGCGTATAACGAAGTAGAATTCCGCAAGATTGCGGCAAACGGTCTTCTGCTTTCGCCGATTACGCAGATTCTGGTCGAGAAGTATATCTACGGCTGGAAGGAAGTTGAATTTGAGGTAATGCGCGATGCTGCCGGCAATGCGATTACCATTTGCTCGATGGAAAACTTCGACCCGGTAGGTATTCATACAGGTGACTCCATCGTTGTGGCACCGGCGGTAACGCTTTCCAATAAGGAATACACGATGCTCAGTCAGGCGGCGCTCGACATTATTACAGCACTCAAGATTGAGGGTGGCTGTAACGTACAGTTTGCGCTGGACCCGAACAGCTTTGACTATGCCGTTATCGAGGTAAATCCGCGTGTATCGCGTTCGAGTGCGCTCGCAAGTAAAGCAACGGGTTATCCGATTGCGAAGGTAACGACCAAGATTGCACTTGGTTATACCCTCGATGAAATCCAGAACGACGTGACCGGCACCACATGGGCATGCTTTGAGCCGGCAGTCGACTATATTGTTGTAAAATTCCCGAAGTGGCCGTTTGATAAATTCTTGTATGCACAGCGCAAGCTCGGTACTGCGATGAAGGCAACGGGCGAGGTTATGTCGATTGGTCCGACCTTTGAAATGGCAATTATGAAGGCGGTGCGCGGTGCGGAAATCGGCTTAGATACTCTGCAGCTGAAGAAGATGCAGGAGGAAGAAGATATCGAAGCAGCAATGGCGCGCATGGACGACCAGCGCATTTTTGCGGTTTATGAAGCGCTCAGACGCGGCGTTAGCATGGACAGAATTCACGAAATCACCAGAATTGACAAGTGGTTCTTATCCAAGCTTATGCATCTGGTGCAGTTTGAAAATTCTTTGGCAGACGGTCTTTCCGAGGCAAAATACCTCGAAGGTAAAAAGCTCGGTTATCCGGATGCAGCACTGGAAAGACTTTCCGGCTGCAAGGTGCCGATGCACAAGAGCTGCGTTTACAAAATGGTAGATACCTGCGGCGGCGAATTCAAGGCGCAGACACCGTATTTCTACAGCAGCTACGATGAACATTGTGAAGCGCGCGAGGTAGAGAGCAAGGGCGAGAAGATTATCGTGCTTGGCTCCGGTCCGATTCGTATCGGTCAGGGCATTGAATTTGACTATTCTTCCGTACATTGTGTATGGACACTCAAAAAGATGGGTTATGAGGTTGTTATTATCAACAATAACCCGGAAACCGTTTCCACGGACTTTGACACGGCAGACAGACTGTATTTTGAGCCGCTCACGCCGGAAGACGTTATGAACGTCATCGAAGTGGAAAAACCGAGCGGCGTTGTGGTTGCCTTTGGCGGTCAGACAGCGATTAAGCTTGTAAAATTCTTATCCGACAGCGGTATTAAAATTTTGGGTACATCTGCAGAAAGTATTGATATGGCAGAAGACCGCGAGCAGTTTGATGCACTGTTGGAGCGGTTCTCCATCAAGCGTCCGCAGGCGCTTACTGCTATGGATATGAAAGGCGCGCTTGAAGCGGCAAACAGCCTTGGGTTCCCGGTTCTCTTGCGTCCGTCCTACGTTATCGGCGGTCAGAACATGACCATTGCACATACAAATGAAGATGTAGAGCGCTACATGAATATGATTTTGGCGCAGAAGATTGAAAATGCAGTACTCATCGATAAATACATGATGGGCAAGGAACTGGAAGTAGACGTTATTTCTGATGGGGAAGACGTTTTGATTCCGGGTATTATGGAACATGTGGAGCGTGCCGGCGTGCATAGCGGTGACTCGATTGCTGTTTATCCGCCGTTCTCCGTAAGTGACATTATGCTTGAAAAAATTATTTCCTGCTCGGAAAAGCTTGCACTTTCGCTCAAAACACAGGGACTGATTAACATTCAGTACTTGATTTATGAAAATGAGCTGTATGTAATCGAAGTAAATCCGCGTGCCTCCAGAACGGTGCCGTACATCAGTAAGGTAACGGGCGTGCCGATGGTAGACCTGGCAACGCGCGTTATGCAGGGCGAGTCTCTGAAGTCTTTAGGTTACGGTACGGGACTTTATAAGTCTTCGCCATACTTCACCGTAAAGGTACCGGTATTCTCGTTTGAAAAGCTGTCGGGCATTAACTCCATTCTCGGACCGGAAATGAAATCCACCGGTGAGGTGCTCGGTATCGGCAGAACGCTGAATGAAGCGCTCTTTAAAGGTCTCGTTTCCGCCGGCTTTAACTTAAACGGCAGAAACGGCGTGTACATTAACATGCACCAGAAGGATCGTTATGACCTTCTGCAAATTTCCAAGAAGTTTGACGATGCAAAAATCAAGATTTATGCATCGCCGGCTTGTGCAGAACTGATTGAGACGCTTGGCGTTGATGTTGTAGCTGTAAAAGATGAAGACGTAAGCGAAATGCTGGAAAACAAGACGTTTGATTATATCGTATATACCAACGGCGGCAAGCCGGAGGAAATTGAGGCATATATCAAGCTGCATATGCAGGCGCTTCGCTTGTCGGTAGCGTGCCTCACAAGCCCGGATACGGCAAATGCACTGGCAGATATTATTTTAAGCCGCTTTAACCAGCAGAACACAGAGCTTGTAAACATTACAGCGCTTAGAAGCAACAAGCAGAAGCTCAAGTTCTTAAAGATGCAGGGTACGGGCGATGACTATATCTTCTTTGACAACTACAAGGGTAAGATTACCTGTCCGGAACCGCTTGCAATCAACTTTACGGACCGCCATTACGGTATCGGCGGCGACGGTATGGTGCTGATTGAAAAATCCTCGGTTGCGGATATGAAGATGCGTATGTTTAACGTAGATGGCAGCGAAGGCAAGATGGCAGGTAACTCCATCCGTTGCGTTGCAAAGTACCTCTACGACAATGATTTTGTTAAGAAGGAAAAGATGACCATCGAAACACCGAGCGGCATCAAGGAAGTTAAAGTATACCTCTACAACGGTCAGGTGCGCAGTGCCCGTGTAAATATGGGCACAGCCGAATTTGCACCGGAAAAGCTTCCTGTAAATATCAACAAAGACCGCATCATCAATGAGCCAATAGACATTGATGGTACTACCTATAACATCACCTGTGTATCCATGGGTAATCCGCACTGTGTTGTATTCTGTGACCGTGTGGATAATATTGATGTGGAAGGAATCGGTCCGAAGTTTGAAAACAACCCTCTCTTCCCGGAACGCATTAATACGGAATTTGTTCGCGTTGTAAACAACAAGACCATTCGTATGCGCGTATGGGAGCGCGGTAATGGCGAAACGCCGGCTTGCGGCACGGGTGCTTGCGCAGCTGTAGTTGCAGCGGTTGAAAACGGCTATTGCTTAAAGGATGAGGACATTGTTGTACGTGTTAAGGGTGGCGAATTAATCGTTCGTTACACGGATAAGGCTGTTTACCTCACCGGTAACGCAGAGTTGGTATTTGAGGGCACAATAGAATATTAATCATCAAAGGGCGATTGAAAAATCGCCCTTTACTCATAGGAGCGATTAAGATGGATTTAGACAGAATTGTAAAAGTCATTGACTCAATGAAAGAAGAATATCTGAAATTCTGAATGGATGTTGGCAACTGCGGCAGCGGAGATAAAGGAAGAGGATTTAAAGTAATCTGTTTGAGGAAGAAGGGCGATTCTCCTGTCCTATGTTTTCAAGACAATAGAGGCGTACCTTTGTCTCCTTCCACAGAAAATAAAGTTATAGGCTTTGGAACTAAAGCTTGACAACAAATTTGTTTTATACTATAATAGTAAAGAATTTAATAAAAAAGACGTTGACGAAGACAGTAGAACCGCAACAAAATGCCAAAGCGAATCGGGGACGGTGTAAGCCCGGTGCAGAGTCGTGTGGTTTGAATATCCCTTCCGAGTTGCGCCGCTGAACGCCATACGTCAGTAAGCTGCGCCGGTTTCCCGCCGTTACAGGGAGGCGTATGATGGTGCGCTTTTAATGGGTGGTATAAAAACGGAGTTTTCCGTCCTGTTAAAGGATGGGAAGCTTTTTTGTTTAAAGGAGGAAAACGGTATGTACGAAAAGGTTTCCACAAATCTTAAGTTTACCGAAAGAGAAAAGAAAATTGAAGCATTCTGGAAGGAAAATGACATTTTCCAAAAGAGTATCGATTCCCGTAAGGGCGAGGTGTATACCTTCTACGACGGTCCGCCGACAGCAAACGGTAAGCCGCACATCGGCCACGTGTTAACACGTGTTATCAAGGATATGATTCCGCGTTACCGCACGATGAAGGGCTACCATGTTATCCGTAAGGCAGGTTGGGATACCCACGGTCTGCCGGTAGAGCTTGAAGTAGAGAAAAAGCTCGGTCTGGATGGCAAGGAGCAGATTGAAGAATACGGACTGGAGCCGTTTATCCAGGAATGTAAGGAAAGCGTATGGAAGTACAAGGGTATGTGGGAAGACTTTTCCGGCACTGTTGGCTTCTGGGCGGATATGGACGATCCGTATGTAACCTATCATAACGACTTTATTGAATCCGAATGGTGGGCACTCAAGCAGATTTGGGAAAAGGGTCTTTTGTACAAAGGCTTTAAAATCGTGCCGTACTGCCCGCGTTGCGGAACACCGCTCTCCAGCCACGAAGTGGCACAGGGCTATAAAGACGTTAAGGAAAAGAGTGCAATTGCCAAGTTTAAAATCAAGGGTGAGGACAATGCATATTTCCTCGCTTGGACAACCACACCGTGGACGCTTCCGTCCAATGTGGCACTCTGCGTAAATCCGAAGGAAACCTATGTCAGAATTGACGTAGAAGGCGAAATTTACGTTTTGGCTGAAGCGCTTGTAACCAGCGTTATCGACAAGCCGTATACGGTTATCGAGCGCTATGTCGGCAAGGATTTGGAGAAGAAAGAATATGAGCCGCTGTTTGACTTTAAGAAGCTCGACAAGCCGGCATATTATATTGTTTGCGATGAGTATGTTACACTCACCGACGGTACAGGTATCGTTCATATTGCACCGGCATTCGGTGAAGACGACGCTCGCGTCGGCAGAAATTATGACCTTCCGTTCTTACAGCTCGTAGACAGCAAGGGTGAAATGACCGAGGAAACACCTTGGGCAGGCACCTTCTGTAAGGATGCGGACAAGGAAGTATTCAAGGCACTCGAAGAAAAGGGGCTTTTGTTCGCAGCGCTTCCGTTTGAACACAGCTATCCGCATTGCTGGAGATGTGACACACCGCTCATCTACTATGCACGCGAATCCTGGTTTATCAAGATGACCGACGTGCGTGATAACTTGATTAAGAACAACAACACCATCAACTGGATTCCGGAAAGCATCGGTACAGGCCGTTTTGGTGACTGGCTCAAGAACGTGCAGGACTGGGGCATCAGCCGTGACCGTTACTGGGGTACGCCGCTTAACATCTGGCAGTGTGAATGTGGTCATATGCATTCCATCGGCTCGATTGAGGAGCTTAAGTCCATGTCCGACAACTGTCCGGAGGAAATCGAACTGCACAGACCTTTCATTGATGCAGTGACCATCAAGTGTCCGCAGTGCGGCAAGCAGATGAAGCGTGTAAAAGAGGTTATTGACTGCTGGTTTGACTCCGGCGCGATGCCGTTTGCACAGTGGCACTATCCGTTTGAAAACAAGGATATTTTTGGAAAGCAGTTCCCAGCAGACTTCATCTCCGAGGCTGTGGATCAGACCAGAGGTTGGTTCTATTCTCTTCTCGCGATTTCGACCTTGATTTTTGACAAGGCACCGTATAAAAACGTAATCGTTCTCGGTCACGTACAGGATGAAAACGGTCAGAAGATGAGTAAGTCCAAGGGTAACGCGGTTGACCCGTTCGATGCACTTGCAGAGCACGGCGCAGATGCTATCCGTTGGTACTTCTACTCCAACAGTGCGCCGTGGCTCCCGAACCGCTTCCATAAGGATGCCGTAACCGAGGGTCAGCGAAAGTTTATGGGTACACTCTGGAACACCTATGCGTTCTTTGTGCTCTATGCAAATATCGACAAGTTTGATGCAACAAAGTATACACTCGATTACGATAAGCTTTCCGTTATGGACAAGTGGCTCTTATCCAAGCTCAATACGCTTGTAAAGACCGTGGACGAAAATCTTGAAAATTACAAGATTACGGAAACCGCCAGGGTGCTCCAGGATTTTGTGGATGAACTCAGTAACTGGTACGTTCGCCGCAGCCGTGAGCGTTTCTGGGTAAAGGGTATGCCGCAGGATAAGATTAATGCATATATGACGCTCTACACCGCGCTTGTAACCTTTAGTAAGGTAGCAGCACCGATGATTCCGTTCATGACAGAAGATATTTATCAAAACCTCGTGCGCTCGATTGATAAGGACGCACCGGAAAGCATTCACCTCTGCGATTTCCCGACCTGGGATGCAAAATACATTAAAGCAGAGCTGGAAGCCAACATGGAAGAGGTGCTTGATATCGTTGTACTCGGCAGAAGCTGTCGTAATGCGGCAAATATTAAAAACCGTCAGCCGATTGGCAAGATGTATGTAAAGGCTGAAGCAGAGCTGGACGAATTTTTCCGTCAGATTATCGAAGAGGAATTGAACGTGAAGGCTGTGGAATTTACAGACGATGTAAAGAACTTCACATCCTACGCCTTCAAGCCGCAGCTGCGTACACTCGGTCCGAAGATGGGCAGTAAGATTGGTGCGCTCAGAACTTACCTAGCAGAGGTAGACGGCAATGCCGCTATGGATGAGCTTAATGCAAACGGCAGTATGAAGGTAACGCTGGACGGTATGGACTTTACGATTGAAAAGGAAGACCTGTTAATCGAAACCGCACAGATGCCGGGCTATGAATCTGCATCGGATAAGGGCATTACCGTTGCGCTCGACACCAACCTGACAGAAGAGCTGCTTGAAGAAGGCTTCGTTCGCGAAATCATCAGTAAAATTCAGACCATGCGTAAGGATTCCGGCTTTGAGGTGATGGATCACATCCGCATCTATGAAGCAGGCAATGATAAGGTAAAGGCAATTATGGAAAAGAATGCCGAAACCATCAAGCAAGAAGTGCTCTGCGAAGAAATCGTATTCGATACGGAAAAGGATACTTCCAAGGATTGGAACATCAACGGCGAAAAGGTTAAGCTTGCAGTTGAAAAGTTATGAGAAATAAAGAATACGGAACGCAATCGCGTTTCGTATTCTTTATGTTCTGCGCGTGAAGACAAAACACTATGTGCTGAGATATACTGGAATAAAGCATAGGGGAGAGTTTGGAGTCAAAGGAGAAAAATATGCATATTCAGCTTTCAGATCATTTTAATACAAGGCGTATGCTCCGTTTTACACTACCGTCGATGATTATGATGGTGGTCACCTCTCTCTACAGCGTGGTGGATGGATTTTTTGTTTCCAATTTTGTTGGAAAGACGCCTTTTGCGGCGGTGAATTTTATCATGCCCGTTTTAATGCTCCTCGGCGTATTCGGCTTTATGTTCGGTGCCGGCGGCAGTGCGCTGATTGCCAAAACACTCGGGGAGGGTGATCGTGACAAAGCGGACGGACTATTTTCCATGCTTGCCCTCGTCAATATCATCTGCGGTATTGTTTTGGCTGTGTTTAGTATTCTGCTTTTACCAAACATTGCCTCAGCGCTCGGTGCACAAGACCAGATGCTTTCCGACTGTGTCATCTATGGGAGCATTATTCTGGCTACGCTGCCGTTTTTAATGATGCAGTATGAGTTTCAAAGCTTTTTTGTCGTGGCAGAAAAACCGATGCTTGGACTTTATATGTCCATTGCGGCAGGTGTTTCCAATGTGATTTTTGATGCGTTGTTTATGATAGTTTTTCAATGGGGGATTGTCGGTGCAGCGCTTGCGACGGCGATGAGCCAGTTCTTTGGTGGCATGGTGCCGCTTATCTATTTTCTGCGTCCGAATACAAGCTTATTGCATTTAACAAAACCCATTTGGGATTTTAAAGCACTATGGAAAACTTGTAGCAACGGCGCATCTGAGCTGATGACAAACATTTCCATATCCTTTGTCGGGATGCTCTATAATGTACAGCTGATGCAGTATGCCGGAGAAAACGGCGTTGCGGCATATGGTGTTTTGATGTACGTAAATTTTGTGTTCGTTTCGATATTTATTGGGTTTTCGACGGGAATTGCGCCGGTGTTTAGTTATCATTATGGTGCGCAAAATGACAGTGAAATCCGCAACCTGTTCAAGCGCAGTTTCGTAACAATTGGTATCTTTTCCGTTGCGATGCTTATATTGGGCGAACTTTTAGCATATCCACTATCCTATCTGTTTACGGGCTATGATGCGGATTTGATGAAAATGACGCTTCGCGGCTTTTTCATTTATGCATTCTCATTTTTATTTGCCGGATTTGCCATTTTCGGTTCTGCCTTTTTTACGGCGCTCAATGACGGACTTTCGTCAGCGTTGATTTCGTTTTTGCGCACGCTGTTGTTTCAGACCGTGGCGGTGCTTGTGTTTCCTGAAATTTGGGGTCTCGATGGCATCTGGTTTTCTGTGATCGCGTCAGAAGTGATGGCGGATTTGATTACGGTGCTATTCTTGATTTTGAAACGAAAATCAGCAAGATTGTGTTAAGCCGAGGGGTTCGACTCTCTTCGGCTTAAGGAACAACAAGATTGCTTCTTGCCATTCCATATAGCATCGTATATAATAATATTAAGAGCAATGTTTTGTTTGCATAGCTTTGCGTGATTGTGCAACAATAAACAGTAAAAGGAGGAATAAAAATGTTGGATATAAATGCAATGTTTAAGCTTTCGTATGGGTTATTTGTGCTCTCGGCAAAGGATGAAAATAAGGATAACGGTTGTATCATTAACACGGTGATGCAGGTAACGGATACGCCGATGCAGATTACGGTGACGGTGAATAAAAACAATTATACCACCGATATGATTGACAAAACCGGCGCGTTTAATGTAAGTATTTTATCTGAAGCTGCAAAGTTTTCGGTTTTTGAACGCTTCGGTTTTCAGTCGGGCAGAGATACGGATAAGTTCGCGGGTTTTGATAGCGTAGCGCGCAGTGAAAACGGTCTTATTTATCTGACAGAGATGACCAATGCGTATCTTTCTGCAAAGGTAGTGTCCAAAGTCGATTTGGGTACACACATTATGTTTGTTGCCGAAGTGACGGACGGACAAGTGCTCTCTGCGGAGGCATCTGCAACCTATGCATACTACTTTGCAAATATCAAGCCGAAGCCGCAGGCGGCAAAGAAAAAGGGCTATGTGTGCAAAATCTGCGGCTATGTCTATGAAGGCGACCCATTACCGGACGATTTTGTTTGCCCATGGTGTAAGCATCCGGCCTCTGATTTTGAGCCATTAGAGTAAAAAAGCCGCTGAACATTCCAATGTTCAGCGGCTTTTTATTATTCGATTGTTAACTCTACCGGACAGTGGTCGGAGCCAAAGATGTCGGTATGAATGTCTGCACCGGTCAGGCGGTCTTTGAGCGCCTCGGAGACGATGAAGTAGTCAATACGCCAA
This sequence comes from Clostridia bacterium, assembly GCA_045537695.1. GTDB lineage: Bacteria > Bacillota > Clostridia > UBA1381 > UMGS1253 > RGIG2041. The sequence continues at coordinate 36,278 of JAZSQB010000036.1, forward strand.
CCTGCGTTTTTCTCGCGCGCGGAGAAACGGTACGACCACCAGGAATAAATATCGGTGCGCTCGGGGTAGAAGTGGCGAAAGGTGTCGATAAAACCGCTGTCGAGCAGTGTGCTCATTTTTGTGCGTTCTTCATCCGTAAAACCGGCATTTTTGCGGTTGGTTTTCGGATTTTTCAGATCTATCTCTTTGTGCGCGACATTTAAATCGCCACACAGGATGATGGGCTTGCTCTCTTCCAGTTTCTTAAGATATGCCAGAAAATCATCCTCCCAAACCATACGGTAATCAAGGCGTTTTAATTCGTTTTGCGAATTTGGTGTATAACAGGTCACGAAGTAAAAATCTGCAAACTCTGCTGTAATCACGCGACCTTCCGTATCGTGCTCTGCGATGCCGATGCCGTAGGTCACACGGAGCGGCTCGGCTTTGGTAAACAGTGCTGTGCCGGAATACCCCTTCTTTTCAGCGTAATTCCAGTAGCAAAAGTAGCCTTCAGGCGAAAAATCAATTTGACCTTCTTGCAGTTTTGTTTCCTGCAGGCAGAAAACATCGGCGTCTGCCGCTTTGAAAAAATCTTTAAAGCCTTTGCCCATACAAGCGCGGATACCATTGACATTCCAGGATATAAATTTCATAAATTCACCTCACAAAAGAAATAAGTCTAAAATGCACCGTTTTCGACAAGAAAATGAATGACGGGGCAATATTTTTTGCTATACTAATCATATACCAAAAACGATAAAAAAACAAGAGGTTAAATATTTTGTGAAAATCTATAATAGAGAATCAGCAGAAAAACCGGCTATGGAAAGGAAAGAATTTTAAGCTTGTTTGCGCATATGCTTTTGTCGCAAAGTAAACATATAGAAGAAACCTCTCAAAGCGCATTGCTATGCCTTTTGAGAGGTTTTATTTTCATAAAGTATCCTTAGGAAAACTTGCCTATCTGAGATTTTTGTTTGATTTGGGAATTCTTTTTTGTTGCATGGCAGAAAAAATTTTTAACCAATCCCTTGTGGTGATTGCGCCGGAAATGCAGCCGAGCAGCAGAAATACAAACATAAATAAACCTATGCCGCAGAAGAGGTGTATCCAACCGTTTCCGGTGCGGTTATAAATATGGCATACTGCCAGCGCCAGTGCGCAACAAATGGCAGGAGATAAAATCCATCGTTGCCAGTGTATGCTAATGTTTGCAACACGAAACAGGCGGCGGATGCAGCATAAAGAGGTGTAGAGATTGCTTAAAATCATAATCCATAAAAAACCGCTCATTCCGTATTTTGGAACAAAGAGCAAAACAGCACTGATGCGCAGAATGGAGTTCGTCATATTGTATTTTAAGGTGGAGAGCTGTTGGCCGAGACCATGCAGAATACCAGTGGCAATGCTTTCGAGGTACATAAATGGAACGAGTGGTGCCAGCGTAGCTAAGTAAAAACCGACTTGCGCATCTTTATATAAAAGCTGGGCAATTTCATATGGATAAGCAATGAAAATTCCGGCAATCAACACCGAGGAAACGAAAGTGACGCGCAGTGTGAATTCTGTAGTGCGCACAATGCTTTTTTTCTGATTTTTTGCACCGTATTCGGAGATTTCCGGGACAAGCAGCGCAGAAAGTGATGTTAAAAAAGATGCGGGGAAAAACAGTGCCGGTAATGCCATCCCCTTGAGCATACCGAATTGAGACAGACTGAGCGTCGCATCGGCGGTATAGCGCGTCAGCGCAATTGGCACAACGAGATTTTCAGCCATATGCAGTGCGGTGTTCATATGTCCCGTAAAGGCGACGGGGAGAAAGATGGCGCAGAATCGTGACAGTATGTTTGTACCTGCGCTGGCATTTAGGGTAATGGATTTTAAATCCTTCCGATAGCCGGCGGCAAGATATATGCAGGCAAATACCTCGGAAACGGCATTGCCGAGCACGATGGCGGCGCAGGCAGCGCGCAGACCATATTTTGCCATAGGGCGCAGCAGTAGGATTACGGCGAGAATGCGAACAATTTGTTCTAATAACTGTGAATTGGATGGTACTTTGGCGTTGCGCCGTGCCATAAAATATCCTTTAAAGCAAGCGGATATGGACATAAAAGGTAGCCCGAGCGCGAGAATGCGCAAAGAAAGCGCACAGCGGATGTCGTGCAGTGCATACAGTGCAATTGCGTCTGCAAACGAAAACAGAACAAGCATTGCGCCGCCGCCCAGGCATAGACAGAGCGGCAAGGCTTTTTTTAAAACCGCGCGTATAGCGGATTTACCGCCGGTGGTAAAATCGTCTGTAACTAATCGTGTAACGGCGAGACTCAGCCCCGCAGTGGCAATGGCGCTGGCAAAGGTGTATACCGAAAAAATCAGCGCGTGCAGACCCATACCTTCTGCGCCTATGTAGCCGGCAATATAAATGCGAAGAAAAATGCCGACGGTGCGTAGTATCATAGAAGTAATGGTTAGAATAAAGGCGTTTTTGAAAAAGACTCGTTTTTGCATAGGCACATTCTCTCCTGTCGATGTTCTTGTACTAAATATATGGTACTGGGTGTAAAAATATATCCAGACAGAAACAATCGGCAGAAATAACAAAATTTGTTAAAAAAATATCTATGGTTGTGTGTTATCCAGGCTTATGGTACAATAAAACAAGAATATAAGGAAAAGGGGGCATACAATATGGCATTGACATTTAAGGGCGGCGTGCATCCGCCGGACCACAAGCAGTATACCAATCAAATTCCAATTCGAAAACTCGATGGTTGCGGAGAGCATGTTTACCCTGTGCTACAGCATCTCGGTGCGCCGCTGACGCCGTTGGTTTCCGTAGGGGACCGCGTTTATGTCGGCACAAAAATTGCGGATTCGGAAGCATTTGTTTCCTCACCGCTGCACAGCTCAGTATCCGGTACGGTAAAAGCCATTGAGGCGCGACAGCATCCAAACGGCAATTTTGTCAATAGTATTATTGTGGAAAATGATTTTACATATGAGGTAGACCCGGGCGTGCAGCCGAAAGGGAATATTGAGGACCTTTCGCCGCAGGAAATTGTAAGTATTGTGCATGAGGCGGGCATTGTCGGTATGGGTGGTGCGTGCTTCCCGACGCATATTAAGATTTCGCCACCGCCGGACAAGAAGATTGATTATGTTATTTTAAACGGTGCGGAATGTGAGCCGTACCTGACGAGTGACCATCGCGTGATGCTCGAACAGCCTAAGCGCGTGATTTGCGGTTTGCGTGCGGTTATGCGCGTGTTCGGTTTGGAAAAGGGTTATATTGCGATTGAAGATAACAAGCCGGATGCCATAGAAACGATGCGCAAAGCGGCAAAAGACTATCCGGGCATTGAGGTAAAGGTGCTTAAAAAGAAATATCCGCAGGGTTCGGAAAAGCATATTATTTATGCTGTGACTGGACGTGAGGTGCCGAGTGGCGGTTTACCGGCAGATGCCGGCGTCATCGTGCTCAATATTGACACGATGGTTTCTGTCGGCATTGCGATAACAACCGGTATGCCAGTGATTCGCAGGGTTGTTACCGTTTCCGGTGATGCTGTAAAGGCGCCGGCAAACTTTGAAGTGCGCACCGGTACGGATTTCCGCCATATTTTCCATCAGGCAGGCGGATTTACGGCAGAGCCGATGAAGGTGCTGCAAGGTGGACCGATGATGGGCATTGCACAGTCGAGTTTGGATGTACCGGTGATAAAGGGCACTTCTGCGCTGCTTGCGCTTTCGAGAATCGATACCGTGTATGATGATACGCAACCATGTATCCGTTGCGGACGTTGTGTACAGGCTTGCCCAATGCATTTGGTGCCGGTAGAACTGAACAATTATGCAAGCATCGGCGATTGGGATGCCTGCGACAAATTGTATGCTGCAGATTGTATTGAGTGCGGCTGCTGTGCATATGTCTGTCCGGCGAAGAAACATTTGGTTTCCAATATCCGTATTGCAAGGGCAAAGGCGCTTGAAAAGAGACGGGCCAGAAAATAAGCTGAGGGGAGTCGAACTTAAACAATGGCGAATGAAAAATTTGTGGTTTCCGCATCGCCACATATTACAAGCACAAGCACAGTCCGGGGCGCAATGCTGGATGTGATTATTGCGCTACTACCGGCGATATTGGCGGGATGGTATTATTTTGGTCTGCGTGCGCTTGTTTTGGTGACGGTGTGCGTGTGTACGGCTGTGGTTGCAGAATTTATTTATCAGTGGCTCTATATAGGAGTACAGAAGAAAAATGCAGAAAACATTCCTTTTGCACAAGCCCTTTCTGCTGCGGAGAAATATACAAGCATTGGCGATTTGAGTGCGGTGGTGACCGGTTTGCTTTTGGCATTGAACTTGCCGGTGACAATGCCGCTTTGGATGGCAATGGTTGGTTGTGTTTTTGCAATTGTAGTTGCAAAACAGCTGTTTGGGGGCCTTGGACATAACTTTGTAAATCCGGCGCTTAGTGCCAGAGCGTTTATGCTTGCGGCATGGCCGGCGTTTATGACGAGCTTTGTCCGTCCGGTGAACAGTTTTGCGAAATATGTAGTAGATGTACAGTCCTCTGCGACACCGCTTTCTATGCTGAAAGAGACGGGGGAAGCCGGAGTTACTTTGGCGGAAGCCTTTTTCGGTAATGTCGGTGGTTGTATCGGTGAGGTCAGCACTTTGGCGATTTTAATCGGTGCAGTTTATCTGCTTCTTCGCCGTGTGATTGATTTGCGTATACCGCTGAGCTATCTTTTAAGTTTGGCTGTATTTACATTCCTGTTTGGTACATATCGCTTTGATTTGCATTTTGTGTTTATCAGTCTTTGCTCCGGCGGTGTAATGCTTGGTGCATGGTTTATGGCAACGGATTATGTAACAACTCCGGTTACCGGTGCAGGACAGATTGTGTTCGGTATCGGTTGCGGTCTTTTAACCTTTGTGATTCGCCGGTTCGGCGGTTATCCGGAGGGCGTTTCTTATGCAATCCTTTTGATGAATGTGGCGACGCCGCTGATCGACAAGCTGGTGCGTCCGCGTGTATTCGGGGAGGTGAAGAAGCGTGGCTAAGGCAAAGGAAATTTTAGCAAATGCGGTTGTTTTGTTTTTGATTACGGCTGTGGTTGCGGCGCTTCTTGCCGGCGCAAACCTTCTGACGAAGGAAAAAATTGCGGAAAACAGCTTGTTGGCGGAGCAAAAGGCACTCGCAGAGGTTATTAAAGCGGAAACATTTGAGCAGACAGCCGATCTTGCGCTTTTGGAAACAGTTGACCCGGTAACCGCGGCATATTATGCGAAAAACGGAGATGCAACCGTTGGTTATTGCATCAAGGTAACACCGTCCGGCTATGGCGGCGCAATGGAATTGGTTTTCGGTGTGGATAAGGATTTGAACATTACCGGCGTCAGCGTGCTTTCTCATGGTGAGACCGCGGGCTTGGGTGCCAATATCACAAAGGAAACGTTCCGCAGTCAGTTTGTGGGTAAGCGTGAGATTGCCGGCGTGGCAAAATCAGGCGCGAAGGAAAATGAAATTCAGGCGCTTTCCGGTGCGACGATTTCTTCCAAGGCGATGACAAGCGGTGCCAATACAGCGCTTGCAGCTGCAACATTTTTGGCAAATGCGCCGGAAGTGAATATGGAAAAGGGGGCGGTTAAATAATGAAGGAAAATAAAGCAGTCAAAACGTTAACCGCCGGTTTAATAGAAAACAACCCGACGTTTGTGCAGTTGATCGGTATGTGTCCGACACTGGCGGTGACCACTTCCTTGCAGAATGGTTTTATGATGGGTCTTGCGGCAACGGCGGTATTGGTTGCATCGAATGTAGCGATTTCGCTTTTGCGTAAGTTCATTCCGGACAAAATCCGTATCGCGGCTTATGTGGTTGTCATTGCAGGCTTTGTTACGATGATTGAAATGCTGCTGAACGCATTTATGCCTGCCTTGGCGGAAAGCTTGGGTATTTTTATTCCGCTTATCGTAGTAAACTGTATTATTCTGGCGCGTGCAGAAGCGTTTGCTTCTAAAAACAGCGTCGGTCTTTCGGCGCTCGACGGTCTGGGTATGGGTATTGGTTTTACGCTTGCACTTTCCCTGATTTCTTCCGTGCGTGAGCTGTTGGGCGCGGGAACGCTCTGGGGCGTGCAGATTTTAGGCGCGGCATATGAGCCGATGCTGGTATTTATTCTGGCGCCGGGCGGCTTTATTGTGCTTGGTTTGCTGATTGCGGTCATCCAGTTAATCCGCAATAAAAATGCGAAGAAGGGCGGTGCGGCATAATGGATTTTGCAGGATTTATCAATATTGTTCTGACGGCGATTTTGATTGAAAATTTTGTGCTTGTAAAGTTTTTGGGTATTTGTCCGTTTTTGGGCGTATCCAAAAAGGTAGACACCGCTGTGGGTATGGGTTGCGCTGTTGCATTTGTTATGACGCTTGCCAGCGCGCTGACGTATCTCGCGTGGACCTATGTGTTGGTGCCGCTTGGTTTGGATTATTTGCAGACGATTGCCTTTATTTTAATTATTGCGGTTTTGGTGCAGTTTGTGGAAATGGTGCTGAAAAAGTTGATGCCGGCGCTGTATAACGCGCTTGGTATTTATCTGCCGCTCATTACGACGAACTGTGCCGTATTGGGTGCCGCAATCTTAAACGTGCAGAACGGCTATAATTTTATTGAGTCTGTTTTGTTCGGTCTTTGTTCTGCGATTGGTTTTACGCTTGCCATCGTTTTGTTTGCCGGTGTGCGTGAACGTACGCAGTTTTCCAAGCCGCCAAAGTGTATGGAAGGTTTTCCGATTGCGCTTGTATCGGCAGGTTTGATTGCTTTGGCATTTAACGGTTTTTCCGGATTCCAAATATAAGAAAGGGGTACAAAGACGATGCAGATTTTAACAGCAGTATTGGTGCTTGGCGGTCTCGGTATTCTTTTCGGGGCAATTTTAGGTATAGCAGCCATTTTGTTTCACGTACAAGAGGATGAACGTGTTGCGCAGATTACGGAGCTGTTGCCCGGTGCAAATTGCGGCGGTTGCGGTTATGCCGGATGTGCTAATCTGGCGGCAGCAATTGTAAACAGGGAGGCGCCGGTAACGGCGTGCCCGGGTTGCAGTGCAGAGAACACGGCGAAAATTGCCGAGATTATGGGTACAACAGCAGAACAGAAGCGTATGCGCGCCTATGTAAAGTGTAGCGGTACAAAGGATGTTGCAGTGGAAAAATACATCTATACCGGCATAGAGGACTGTCTGATTGCCGCGCGCCTTGGCGGCGGTATGAAAGCGTGTGCTTCCGCTTGCCTCGGTATGGGAACTTGCGTAAAGGCGTGTTCGTTTGATGCGCTCCGCATGGAGAACGGTATTGCCGTTGTGGACGATTTAAAGTGTACGGCTTGCGGTCAATGTGCAAAGGTATGCCCGAAGGGCGTGATTGAAATTCTGCCGGCGGATGTAAAAGCAGTGGTTTCCTGCAGCAACAAAGATAAGGGCGCTGTTGTAAACAAGCTTTGCAGCACAGGTTGTATCGGTTGTAAGCTGTGCGAAAAAACGTGTCCGGTAGAGGCAATTAAAGTGGAGGACAATCTTGCTGTCATCGACTATGACAAATGTATCGGTTGCGGTGCGTGCAAGGAAAAGTGTCCGCGAAAAATTATTTTATAATTCTAAAGATGAAAAATCTCCCTGAAATAGGGAGATTTTTTTTGCTTGAAAAGCAGAGACCTTGGCGGTATTCATGATTGGGTCTATGACGTTGTAAAATATTAGGCATCTAAAGCAGAAAAAAGTCTAAATCCCGAACTTGGCACATATAGATAAAGTGTGAACCAAAGTTCGGGAGGGAGAGTTTTGAAGGATTATATATCCGCACGTATGCTGCTTTTGGCAGAATATATTGTTGCACAAAAATGCACTGTCCGCGAGGCAGCAAAGCGGTTCGGTGTTTCGAAATCAACCGTACATACAGTGAGAGTAACATAGAAACTTTTTATATCGAAGTTGCGTAACAGTGCGCCTTTCGGGGATTTCATAAATTATGAAATCTTTCGAATAGGTCTGTATAAAAATCGACAAAGCAAAAATCCTGAAAACCGCTTAAATAGTGGCTTTCAGGATTTTTTGTGTTTCAGTCTTGCTCTCTCTGTATTAAAATTTTGAGATGTACGTGAAAGGGTTTCTATTTTGTTTTAGTGACTAAATATTCCTCTACTTTATAAACGAAATATTTTGCTTCTTCGACTTGTTTTATAACATCTTCTTTTTGTACTACATAAAAATCTTCATAATCACTATCAGTACGCATATCAAAAGCAGATTTAATAATATTTGACATTGCTTTATCAAATATCCCAGTTTTAATATAGTCCTTTTGAAAATTACTGATTACACCAGAATGTTTCTTGTAGTCCTGACCATCAAGTGCTAAAACCGCACGAGCCGCATGAAAGATTGCATAATAAGAACGGTTGGCTGCCGTATCAAACATTTCAAGTTCAAGCGTTCTCTTTGCATCTTTCAAGTCAGCTTTTGCTTTACTAAGGCGATAAAGTGATAAATCAATCATTTCCTTGCTATACACTAACAGTCACGCCCTCTCTTGCAATGTTAATATAATACGGAAGAGCCTTTCCGTATTTTTCAAAAGTGAACTTATCCTGCAACTTAACAGATAAAAGAACATCGTACTTTAAGTCGATATCATTCGCAAAATCAGATACTGTGCGTCTGTACTTTGCTAGCTCACTTTTTTCGAGGTCTACCAAGGCCATTACATCAATGTCTGACTCGGAATCATAATCCCCTCTTGCGTAAGAACCATAAAGAATAACACTATCAAGTTTTTCACCGAAAACTTTTCTTAGTTCTGTATAAGTTTCTTTTAATAACACATCAAGCGTATTTCTATTACACATAAGTTCACCTCCTAATCTATCTTATGTCTATATTTTAACACAATACATTAAAAAAATCAATATTTAATAAATATTTACATCTTAGAGCGTTGTCGATATTTGTGTCTTGCTGTAAAATTATAGCAGGAGGTGCATAATATATGCAATTAAATTTAGAAAAAATTGTCTGGTTTAATAAACCGAAAAAACAAGAAAAACTTACTGCTACATTGGGAAGTAATCAAAAACTATTTTTGAGCGATGCCCTGCGAAATCAATTACCCG
>JAZSQB010000067.1:0-2502 GCA_045537695.1 Clostridia bacterium
GTAGGAAAATGCGGCTTCGCCAATGCTTGTTACGCCATCCGGAATCGTTATGCTCGTCAAGCCGGTGCAACCATCGAATGCATAATCGCCAATGCTTGTTACGCTATCCGGCACCGTGATGCTTGTCAAGCCGCTGCAGTAATAAAACGCAGATCCGCCAATACTTGTCACGCTATCCGGAATCGTAATGCTCGTCAAACTATTGCAACCATGGAACGCGCCTTCACCGATGCTTGTCACGCTATCCGGAATCGTAATGCTCGTCAAGCCATCACAACTAACAAACATACTATCCCCAATGCTTGTCACGCTATTCGGAATAGAAATGCTTGTCAAACCAGTGCAACCATGGAACGCGCCTTCACCGATGCTTGTCACGCTATCCGGAATCGTAATGCTCGTCAAACCAGTGCAACCACGGAACGCGCCTTCACCGATGCTTGTCACACTATCCGGGATAATAATGCTCGTCAAGGAGTAGCAACTGTAGAAGGCAAAATCACCAATGCTCGTCAAGCCATTGCCAAGCGTCACACTCGTCAAGCCGGTGCAGTAGGCAAATGCGCCTTCGCCAATGCTTGTTACGCTATCCGGCACCGTGATGCTTGTCAAGCCGCTGCAGTAATTAAACGCAGATCTGCCAATACTTGTCACACCATCACCGAGTGTCACACTCGTCAAGCCGGCGCATTCATAAAAAGCATAGTTTCCAATCGTTGATCCACCGGTAATGGTTACGGTCCTGAGCGATTCGGGCAGCTCTCTAAATATAAAGTAAAACGCAGGATTGCCCTCTCCTTCCGTGTCAGAACCAACAAAAGGCAAGGTAATACTTGTCAAGCCGGTGCATCCTTCGAATGCCGCGTAGCCAATGCTTGTCACGCTATCCGGCACCATAATATTCGTCAAGCCCGTACAACCGCTAAATGCAGATTCACCAATACTCGTCACGCCGTTTCCAAAGGTCACGCTTGTCAAACCAGTGCAGTCGCAGAATGCATAATCACCAATACTCGTCACACTGTCCGGTATCACAATGCTCGTCAAACCCGTGCAACCGCTAAATGTAGAACCGTCAATGCTTGTCACACTATTTGGTATCACAACACTCGTCAAGCCTGCGCAACCGCTAAATGCTGCGCCACCAATGCTGGTCACGCTGTCGCCAAGCGTCACACTCGTCAAGCCGGTGCAGGAGGCAAATGCGCATTCGCCAATGCTTGTTACGCTATCCGGCACCGTGATGCTTGTCAAGCCGCTGCAGTCATAGAACGCAGATCTGCCAATACTTGTCACGCTATCCGGAATCACAATGGAGGTCAAACTGGTACAACCAAAGAATGCTATAATGCCAATATCGGCTACACTGTCGCCCAGTTTAACGTTTGTTAAGCTGCTACAGCCCTCAAAAGCCGCATATCCAATGCTTACAACACTGTTACCAATTGTCACACTTGTCAAACCAGTGCAGTCGCAGAATGCATAATCACCAATACTCGTCACACCATTGCCAATCGTTACGCTCGTCAAACAGGTGAAGTCATAAAAAGCATAGCTATCAATTGTTCCACCGGTAATGGTTATATCGCTGAGTGATTCGGGCAGCTCGTATCCGAATATATGGTCAAACGAAGTACTGTTCATTCCTTCTGTGTCAGAACCGACAAACGGCAATGTTATGCTTGTCAAGCCGGTGCAGCCTTCGAATGCCGCGTAGCCAATGCTTGTCACGCTATCCGGCACCGTGATACTTGTCAAGCCACTGCAGTTAAAGAATGCAGAAACACCAATGCTCGTCACGCCGTTCGGAATGGCAATGCTTTTCAAGCCGGTGCAGTAGGCAAATGCGGCTTCGCCAATGCTTGTCACGCTTTCCGGGATTGCAATTCTCGTCAAGCCAATGCACCCCTCAAACACGCTATTACCAAGACTTGGAACGCTGTTTCCGATTGTCACGCTCGTCAAGCCAGTGCAGTAGGCAAATGCGGCTTCGCCAATGCTTGTCACGCTATCCGGAATCGTAATATCCGTCAATGCAGTACACCCCTCGAATGCACCATAGCCAATGCTTGTCACACCATCACCCATTGTAATGTTGGTCAAGCCGGTACAGAAGACAAATGCGCCTTCGCCAATGCTTGTTACACTATCCGGAATCATAATGCTGGTCAAACCGGTGCAACTATTAAATGCCATTTCGCCAATACTGGTTACACTATCACCCATCTTAACGTTGGCCAAGCCGGTACAATTCTCAAATACTCCGTATTCAATGCTTGTCACACCGTCACCGATCGTCACACTCGTCAAGCCAATACAGTTATAGAACGCTCTGCCTCCAATGCTTGTTACGCTATCCGAGATGATCATGCTTGTCAGAGCACTGCAACTATCAAACGCCCCATAACCAATACTTGTCACTCCGGTACCAATCGTCACGTTCGTCAAGTCAGTGCAGTCGCAGAATGCGAAATCGCCGATGCTTGTCACGCCGTTACCGAT
>JAZSQB010000058.1:0-1920 GCA_045537695.1 Clostridia bacterium
GTCGGGCATCAGAAAATATTTTGATATTGCAAATGAATTAGAGGATGTGATTTCGTTAGGTGTCGGTGAGCCGGACTTTGTTACGCCGGCGCATATCCGTGATGCGGGTATTACCTCGCTGGAAAACGGACACACCTATTATACGGCAAATGCCGGTTTGAAGGATTTGAAGCTGGAAATTGCCAAATATCTGGACAGAAGGTTTAACTTAAAATATGACGGTGCATCGCAGGTGCTTGTCACCGTTGGTGGCAGTGAGGCGATTGACCTTGCGTTGCGTGCAATTATCGAGCCGGGGGATGAGGTTTTAGTGCCGGAGCCGAGCTTTGTATGCTACAAGCCGGATGCACAGCTTGCCGGTGCGGTAGCCGTACCGCTCGAGACCTATGAAAAGGACGGCTTTGCATTAACACCGGAGATTTTAAAGGCGTCAATCACGCCAAAAACGAAGGCGCTGATTTTGCCGTATCCGAACAATCCGACCGGCGGTATTATGACAAAAGAGCAGATTGAGGCGATAGCTGAGGTTTTGGAGGGTACAAACATTTTTGTGATCTCCGATGAAATTTATGCTGAGCTGACCTATGGTGACAACAAGCATTTTTCGATTGCTTCCTTGCCGGAAATGTACGACCGCACGATTTTAGTCAGCGGTTTTTCGAAGGCGTATGCAATGACAGGTTGGCGTCTTGGCTATGCCTGTGCGCACCCAGCGCTCATCAAGCAGATGACGAAAATTCATCAGTACGCGATTATGTGTTCGCCGACCGTGAGTCAGTATGCGGCAATTGAAGCACTTCGTAACGGGGATGAGGACATTGAGAAAATGAAGACGGAGTACAATCACCGCCGCAAATTTATCGTCAATGGTATGCGCACCATCGGACTTGACTGCTTTGAGCCGCTCGGCGCATTCTATGTGTTCCCGTGCATTAAATCGACCGGACTTTCGTCGGACGATTTTTGTGAGCAGCTGCTTTTAGACCAACGCGTTGCAGTGGTTGGCGGAACGGCGTTCGGCGATTGCGGCGAAGGCTTTATCCGATGCTCGTACGCGTACTCGCTCGACAGCATTGCAAGTGCGCTTGACCGTATGGAACTGTTTTTGAAAAAGTTTAAATGATAAAATGGCAGACACCTTAAGCGCGTTATCCCAAGGGAAACGCGCAGTGAAATTCGCTCTGAAGAGCGAGTGATATACGCCTTTCGGCGTGTGATATATGTTCTGTCGAACATGTGATATATTTCCTTGCAGGAAATGTTATGGAAAAAAGCCGTCTCTGTGAGACGGCTTTTTATCATTCACATCCGATTTATCGGATATTTCACATTTGCAAAGCAAATATATCACTGCGAAGCAATATCACTTGCCGCATAGCGGCAAATATCACCGGTGGTTATCCTTGGGGATAGCCACCTTATTGTGTCTGCCATTTGTATTTTAGCACACTGTTTTTTAGCAGATTATCCTTTGATTTGTGCAATCAGCTCGTCTACCGAGAGTGTAATGTCTTTTTCGCCAAGCTCGATGGACATATTCTTTGCGGACTGGGTAAACCATTCCTTCGCATCGGGAATGCGCTCTTCTTTTACCGCTTCGGGGAAAAGATACTTCAGTCTGGAGCACTCGGCGTAGCCGGCGTGGTCACCCGGAAGAATTGCCTTGCCCTTCGGCGGATGCCCGCGCAGGGTTTTAATCCAGTTCCAGGGATTGTCTGCAGCATCTAATGTATCGTAAAACGTTTTGGTGTCGTTGTTGCCCCACCAACCGTTACCACGCGTATCCTCAAGGTACTCGAAAACAAGCTTGCGTGCAGCCTTCATGCAGGCGAGCTCCATAGGGTTGTAGTCTTCGGTCTGGTGGGAAAGCACCATATAAATATTTCTCCAGCCACCGTAAATCAGGGATTTGAGTATTGC
>JAZSQB010000069.1:0-69126 GCA_045537695.1 Clostridia bacterium
GAATTCGAGGAAGAACTTAGCGATGTCTACCATACAGTTGTCTTCGTCCATTACGATAAGACCGCCGGAACCCATCATACAGCCGATAGCTGTGAGGTTATCGTAGTCAACTTCTGTATCAATAAGGCTTGCAGGAATACAACCGCCGGAAGGACCGCCGGTCTGCGCAGCCTTAAACTGCTTGCCATTCGGGATACCGCCACCGATATCATAAATGATATGGCGGAGAGTTGTACCCATAGGAATCTCAACAAGACCTGTGTGCTCAATCTTGCCGCCAAGTGCAAATACCTTTGTACCCTTGGAGCGCTCAGTACCCATAGAGGTGAACCACTCAACGCCGTTAAGAATGATCTGGGGGATATTTGCAAAGGTCTCAACGTTGTTCTCAACTGTGGGAGAATTAAACAGACCCTTAACAGCGGGGTACGGAGGACGGGGACGGGGCTCGCCACGGTTACCCTCAATAGAGGTCATAAGGGCGGTCTCCTCGCCGCAAACGAATGCACCCGCACCAAGTCTGATGCCGAGATTAAATGTAAAGCCGGAGCCAAAGATGTTGTCGCCGAGAAGGCCGTTAGCATAAGCGTCATCAATAGCCTTCTGAAGACGGTTAACTGCGATAGGATACTCTGCACGGACATAAACATATCCCTGTGTAGCTCCGATAGCATAACCGCAGATTGCCATAGCCTCGATTACACAGTGGGGGTCACCCTCAAGCACTGAACGGTCCATGAACGCACCGGGGTCGCCCTCGTCGGCGTTACATGAAACATATTTGATCTTTGATTTGTTTCTTGATGCAAAGTCCCACTTAAGACCTGTCGGGAAGCCTGCACCACCACGACCGCGCAGACCTGCGTCAATCATAAGCTGAATCAATTCGTCCGGCTTCATTTCTGTCAGCACCTTACCGAGTGCCTTATAACCGTCAAATGCAATATACTCTTCAATCTTTTCCGGATTGATTACACCACAGTTACGCAATGCGATACGCATCTGCTTTTTATAGAAATTAACTTCGTTTAAGGACTTAATGTCATTGCTGTCTTCCGTAACGGTTTCAGAATACAAAAGACGCTTAACAATTCTACCCTTTACGAGATGCTCTTTTACGATTTCTTCAACGTCTTCCGGCTGTACCATGCTGTAGAAAGCACCTTCCGGATAAACAACCATAATCGGACCGAGCGCACAAAGACCGAAACAACCGGTCTTAACAACCATTACTTCTTTATCAATGCCGTTTGCTTTGAGCTGTGCTTCAAGCTCTGCAATAATTTTCTGCGAGCCGGAAGATGTACAGCCTGTACCGCCGCAAACGAGCACATGGCTTCTGTATAAATCCATCTGTATATCCTCCCTTATTTATCGATTTCACCAATCGTATACTCTTTAACAACTTTACCGTTTACAACATGGTCTGCAACAATTTTTGCAACCTGTTCCGGTGTAACCTTACCGTAGGTTACTTTTTCCTGACCCGGAAGATATACTTCAACGATCGGCTCTAAACGGCAGAGGCCGATGCAGCCTGTCTGTACAACAGCTACGTTTGCAAGATTTCTCTTGTTTACTTCTTCCAAAAATGCACTGAGGACTGGTCTTGCACCTGCAGCAATACCGCAAGTAGCCATACCTACAACGATTCTAATGCCGTCTTGATCGTCATGTCTCATTTGAATCTGAGAAAGTGCCTGCTCTCTGAGAGCAGCGAGTTCAGCTAAAGACTTCATAATCCTTTACCTCCATATAATTCTTGAATTCCGTCCTGCAGGCAACTTAAAATCCATGAAAGGATTTCGGGCCGGTCTAAACCGACCTCCTCGCCCAGTACAGAACGAATCTGCTTGGTATCAAAGATAAATTCGTTTTCTTCCACAATGTGTTTATAGTAAAAATCCAACGCCGGATTGCCTTGCACCAAAATATACATAACCGAGGCAATGTCGCCGAGCGGTTGACGGTCAATATGTGAATATCCGAACACGGCTTGCACGCTTGTGCCTTCGCCGAGTTTGCTTGCAATGGTAAAGCTGCCGCCTGTCTCCTCCGCCGCTTCTTTAAAAAGCGGAATGCCGAGTCCAACCTTGCGTGTCGTGCGCGTGGTTGCAAACGGACTGATCACTTCCTTCAAAAACGCTTCGCTCATACCCTTGCCGTCATCCGTAATCTTGATGCTTAATACATCCGCCGGCACATGCTCGTATATTTCAACGGAAATGTTTTTTGCCTGCGCAGAAATGGAATTTTGTACAATATCCAAAATGTGGAGCGATAACTCTCTCATCTTATCTGTACTTGTTAATGATGTCTTCTACATCATCTACGCTCAAACGACCGTATACATCATCGTTGACTGTAAATACCGGCGCAAGACCGCAAGCACCGATACATCTTGTCGCGTCCAAAGAAAACTTGCCGTCCTCAGAGCATTCGCCGACTTCAACATTAATCAGTTCTCTGATCTTGTTTAAAATATCGCCGGACCCCTTTACGTAGCATGCAGTACCTAAGCATACTGCCACTTTGTACTCACCCTTCGGATAAAGCGAAAACTGTGTGTAGAATGTAACTACGCCGTAAATTTCCGCCATTGAAAAACCGCCCTTTTCAGCAATGATCTGCTGTACTTCGATCGGCAGGTAGCCATAGATTTCCTGCGCTTCCTGCAAAATCGGCATCAGCGCACCCTGCTGACCGGCGTGGTTTTCAATGACCTTCAAGAGCTGCTCTTCCTGCTCTTTTGTGCCTTTAAAAGCAACTACCTTCTTTGCCTCCATTGTGCATCCTCCTGTACTCCTAATGGTTTTAATTACACTGTCAACTTCGTCAAGAAATTAACAATCATGTACTATAACATAGCAATTTACATTATAACATACTATTTTCAAATAATCTACATATTTATTAAAAAAAGTGAGAAAATTTTTAAAAATTTTCTCACTTTTTACGCAATCTATTCAAAATTGCCAAAATATCTTTATTTTCAACCTCTATTGTATGCATAGGTTCGCTGATATCCCCCAGATAATGCGCATCCGAACTATGGAGCGCACGCAGTCCGCTTAAGCGTTCATCCGCATCTGTCCAACCCTTCCCCACCGCATTTTTGGAAAGTTCCACTGCATCAAATGCGATATCCGGCGGCAGAAAACCAAGATTGGAAATCACGCTGTATGCACTTTTATCCACATGCGCCGCAATCAGCACGCCCCCCAGCGCATGCACATGCTGTGCAATATCATATACGCTAAGACCACACGCCGTAACCAACATACGGCTCTCCTCTGCTATGCAGTTGTCCATTTCGTCCATAATCCATTGTTCGCCGAAAATCGCCGAATTATTTTGAATCGCAGGAAGTGCCCCCTGTACAATTTCCTGCATTTGCTCGCACGCCGCATAGGTTTCAAATAACGCAACCACATGCACTTCTTCGCAGGTTTCAATCTCCATGCCGGGCAAAACGATCAACCCTGCTTCCTTACCGACCTGCATTGCCGCTTTTGCATTGCCGCAGGCATTGTGATCCGTAACCGCAATGGCATCGAGTCCCTTAATCAGTGCCATATTGACAACATTATTCGGTGTCATATCCGCATCGCCACACGGCGAAAGGCAGGTATGTATATGAAAATCATAAAACAGCTTCATAACCTCACCCAATCAACTGATTGAATTTTGTAATAATCTCATACGCTGTCCATTTGGCAGAAAGCACCGGAATCCCCTCTTCCTCAGCCTTTGCCCTTGCGTTTTCATCCGGCACAAGTCCCTCCGGCAAAACGACACAGCCGACCTCCGTCAGAACTGCAACGGCAATTACATTGATATTGGTCTGCACCGTAATCCATACATTGTCTTTTTGCGCATGGCTCATAGCGTAGCTGAGCAAATCGCATACATAGCAACCATCGAGCTCTTGTTCCAAACCGCTTGCGCCGGCACAAACCTTGCACGAAAGCGCATCCGCAAATTCTTTTACTGTCAATGTTATCCCTCCAACTCCGCTATTTCACGCACAAGCTCACTGACCTTACTGCGCAAATTATGTATACAATCAATCTCTCTGCCAAAGCCGCGCACCACGTCTTCTGCAAGTGCTTTGCAGGACGGCGCACCACAGCTGCCGCAATCCAGCTTCGGCAGGCGTTCCTCAATCTCCTTCATTTCCTGCATCTTGCGCATAGCTGTCGCTCTGTCCTCATCCAACTTTAGAATCGGCACATATTCAATCGGACTATCGAAAAGCACATCCTCTAAATCAATCTGCGGCAGTCCGCGCTCTGTTTCATAGCTTGTAAGACTTTTACTGATCTGTTCTATTCGTGCTCTTGCGGCATAGCCGTTTTCCACCGTCAAAGGACCACCGACACAGCCGCCTGCGCAAGCACAAGCTTCCACAAACTCCACGTGGCTGATCTGATTATCCTCCAGGCTTTCCAGTACCTGAATTACATTGTCAATGCCGTCTACGGCAAGATAAGCATCTTTACTGAGCGCCTTTGCTTCTCCGCCACTGTGACACCAATTCACGCCTTTCAAGCCGGCGCGCATCAATTTTTCCTTTGGCGCAAGGCTGCCCAGAATCGGCGCAAGCTTTTTATACACTTCACTGATGGAAATCGCGCCGTCTACATAACTTTTATCTTCACCGAGCGGCTCATGGAGCGTCGTCACCTTTGCCGCACACGGCGAAATAAAGAACACGCCGATATCCTCAGCCGGAATCCCGTACTTTTCCACCGCTCTTTTTCTTGCAAGCTTAGCCGCCAAATCCATCGGCGCACTGAGTGGCAACAAATTTTTAATCAAACTTGGAAAACGCACGCGAATCAAACGCACAATTGCGGGGCACGCCGTTGAAATCACCGGCATTTCCAATTTCTTTTGCATCAGCAAATCCATCGTCGCAATCGTAACAATTTCCGCCGCTCTCGCCACTTCGTACACATCGTCAAAACCGATTTCCTTTAAACCGTTTAAAATCAGATTGATATCGCGCACGTTATGAAACTGTCCGTACAGTGCCGGTGCCGGCAGTGCAATCTTGTATTTAAAATTATATATACTGTCAAACGGGTCTGTAACTGCCTGCTTTGCATGATACGGACACACGCGTATACATTCGCCGCAATCTATACAGCGTTCTTTGATAATTCTCGCTTTGCCGTCACGCACACGAATCGCCTCCGTCGGACAGCGACGGATGCAGTTTGTACAACCCATACATTTTTCTTTATCTAACGTTACTGAATGAAAATATGTCTGTCCCAAAGCTTTCACATCCTATCTGCGTCAGCAATAAATCACCATTTCTACAGTAGTTCCTACGCCGACCTCCGATTTCACTGTCATTTCATCGGTATAGTTTTTCATATTCGGAAGCCCCATGCCGGCACCGAAGCCGAGGTCTCTGGCTTCCTGGCTCGCCGTAGAATACCCTTCTTTCATTGCAAGTTCTACGTCCGCAATGCCGGGTCCCTTATCAGAGAGCACGATTCGGATTGTGTCCGGGTCTATATACACATCCGCTACGCCGCCGTCCGCATGAATTACCATGTTGATTTCGCCTTCATACATAGCAATTGCCGCTCGACGAATCACAGCCGGATCAAACCCGAGCTGGTTGAGTGTTTTCTTCACCTTGCCGGAAGCTGCGCCGGCATCCACAAAATTATTACCGTCAATATTGAATTGCAATTTAATGGTTTCTGCCATAATACGGTTGCCTCCCGTCGGTTATTTTCGCGGTACCAAGCCCGCCGCATACAATTCGCCACACGCTACATACATCGGCTTTTGTGTGCGCATCAGCACCATACCGCGTTCCTTGGCAAGTAAAATCATTTCTGCGCTCGGCACCTTGCCGCGCACAAAAACAATCACTTTGATATCCATCATTTCCGCCGTACGTACCACCTGCGGATTTACAAGACCGGTCAAAAGCAGCCCTTCCTCTTTTACGAACGCCAATACATCGCTCATCATATCGCTGCCGCAAGCCGTTTTGACTTCCATCTCCAGCAATTCTTCGCCGGTTTCCACAACCGCGTCCAATAATTCTTTTACTTCTTTTACTTTCATAGCAGTCTCCCCACTTTCGGTTTTACTTCTAATTCTTCTAACCGATATTTATATTATACCACTATAAAAGAACATGCACAAGAGTTTTTTCTTGTGCACGTTGCATAAAAACATTGTTTATTTATTGTTCTGTTCTTCTAATGGAGATTTCCGCGCTGCGCAGAACTTCCGCTTCACCGTCCGCGTAAGTTACGCACAAACCACCCTCCGCATCAATATCCGTCACAAAAGCAGCACGACCGATTCCGTTTTGCAGTACCGTTACGTATTTACCGATGACAAAGCTTCGTGCACGGTATTCCTGCATGACATTCTTATCCGAAAGCGTATCGTACACTGCACACAGTTCGTTTATTAATTCTGCCGCAAGCATATCGCATGACGGCACGTTGTCCGCATGTCTGTCAAGCGTGGTCACTATTTCTTTTAATTCCGCATCAAATGCATCGTAGCCGCAGACATTGACACCGACGCCGACAATGATCGTTTTAATTTTTCCGCTTGTCGCATCCGTTACGGCTTCCGTCAATATACCGCATACTTTTTTGCCGCCGAGATACACATCGTTGACCCATTTGATTTCTGCTTTTTCACGTGCATATCCGTTCAGCACGCGGCAGACCGCAACCGCCGCAGCTGCCGTAACCAACAAAACCGCATCTGCATTGTCTTCCGCATCAAAGGCAACACTTAAATAGATACCGTTTCCCTTCGGCGAAACAAAGGTCCTGCCGAGCCGTCCCCGACCGCCGCTCTGGCTGTCGGCAAGCACCGCCGTTTTGTGCATAACCGGCTGTGTACGGCACAGAGTTTTCAAATATGTATTTGTAGAATCAATCTCATCAAACACAGCATGCAGCGTGATATTCTTATCCAAAGCACATACAATTTTTTTCTCATCCATACCTTTCACCTAAAAGAAAACGGGCGAACGTGGTTCACCCGTTAAATTCAAATCAGACATTGAAACGGAACAGTACAATATCTCCGTCTTTCATCACATAATCCTTGCCTTCGGAACGGACAAGCCCTTTTTCCTTTGCCGCAACCATATTGCCGCAAGCGATAAGGTCATCATAATGGATAACTTCCGCACGGATAAAGCCCTTTTCAAAATCCGAATGGATTTTACCTGCCGCCTGCGGTGCCTTTGTGCCGTTGGTAATTGTCCATGCGCGAACTTCCGGCTCACCGGCAGTCAGATAACTGATTAAGCCGAGCAACTTGTAGCTGGACTTTACAATCTTGTCAAGGCCGGATTCTGCCATGCCCATTTCGGCAAGGAATTCCTGCTTTTCTTCCGGCTCAAGCTCTGCGATTTCTTCTTCGATTCTTGCACAAATGGCAATCACTTCCGAGCCTTCCGCATCTGCAATGCCCTTCACTTCGGCAACCATCGCGTTCTCCGATGCATCTGCCGCTTCATCTTCGGACACATTTGCAGCATACAGTACCGGCTTCATAGTCAGAAGCGCAACTTCGCGCATCATTTCTCTTTCTTCATCGCTGTAGTCAAGCGCACGCGCCGGCTTACCTTCTTCAAGCCCAGCCTTTACGCGCTCTAAAAGGTCGAGCTCAATCTGGAATTTCTTATCGCCCTTCAGTGCCTTTTTTACGCGGTCAATTCTGCGCTCAATCATTTCCATATCGGCAAATACGAGCTCGAGATTGATGGTTTCAATATCACGTGCCGGACCGATGCTGCCGTCCACATGCACGATGTTGGAGTCTTCAAAGCAACGTACTACATGCACGATGGCATCCACTTCACGGATGTGGGACAGAAACTTATTTCCGAGACCTTCACCGCGGCTTGCGCCCTTTACAAGACCTGCGATATCCACAAACTCAATCATCGCCGGCGTAACCTTCTTCGGGTTGTGCATTTTGGTAAGCACATCGAGTCTTTCATCCGGCACAGCTACGATGCCGACATTCGGCTCAATCGTACAGAACGGATAGTTTGCAGACTCCGCGCCCGCCTGTGTAATTGCATTAAAAAGTGTGGATTTTCCGACATTCGGCAGACCAACTATACCGAGTTTCATATATCTTCATTCTCCTTTATTTTCAAGGGTTTCAAATTGACCTGACACCAATTTGACACCATTACATTTTAATAGTTTCCTACTTTACATCAAAACATTATATCACAATACCGAATAATAGTCAATTATTCTGCGTGTTTTTGTTTCAATTTTGCTACGATTTTTTCATAGATTAACTTTCTTTTAACTTTGTGAATTTATAATAATATTAAAATCAGGAAAATGTTTTGAATTTGACATAGCTCGGGAGGTGATAACAAGTGAAATTCAGGCATGAATACAAGCATCAAATAAACCTTGCTGATATATACGGTCTCAGGACAAGGCTTAGTGCAGTTGCAAAGTACGATCCTAATGCAGGCGAAGATGGGACATATTTTATCAAGAGCTTATATTTTGATAATTATATGGATAAAGCTCTTCGAGAAAAGATTGATGGATTGAATAAGCGAGAAAAGTTTCGTATCAGGTACTACGGAACCGACACATCCTTTATCCGATTAGAGAAAAAAAGCAAAATAAACGGTTTATGTAATAAAGAAAGCTGCAGAATTACTGCTGAGGAATGTCAAAAGCTTATTGTCGGCGATATTGAGTTTATGAAGGATAGTGAACATGAGCTGATACGAGAGTTATACTCTAAGATGAAATATCAGGTTCTCCGACCTAAATGTATCGTAGCATACACCCGTGAGTGTTTTGTATATCCACCCGGGAATGTGAGGGTAACACTTGATATGAATATCTGTGGCAGTAACAATGTAAGGGAATTCCTGAATCCTGATTTGCCTTTCTTGCAGACTTATCACGAAGCAATCTTAGAAGTAAAATGGGATGAGTTTCTTCCACAGATTATTAGGGACTGTGTTCAGGTTAAATCAAGAAGAAGTGCCGCCTTCTCAAAATATGCGGCAATAAGAATATAAATAAACTTAATGGAAGGAAGTAAAAAATTATGACTTTTTCAGATGTATTTAAATCAAGCTTTTTATCAAACATCAATTCTTTTTCAACACTTGATGTGCTTTTAGCACTTGGACTTTCCTTTGTTTTGGGACTGTTTATCTTTTTTATTTATAAGAAAACCTATCAGGGTGTTATGTATTCCGACTCTTTTGGTGTATCACTTATTGCGATGTCAATGATTACAAGCCTTGTTATTATTGCGGTAACATCAAATGTTGTGTTGTCACTTGGTATGGTCGGTGCTCTTTCTATCGTTCGTTTCAGAACTGCAATTAAAGAGCCTATGGACATTGCATTTTTATTTTGGTCAATAGCAGTTGGTATCGTTCTCGGTGCAGGACTTCTTCCTCTTGCAATTATCGGCTCGGTTATTATCGGAATCATTATCGTAGTTTTCTCAACAAGAAAAATCGGTGATATTCCTTATATCCTTGTTGTAAACTGCGAAAGCGAAGAAACAGAAAATGAAGCATACGAACTTATTAAAGAAGAAGCAAAGAAAAGCCTTTTGAAATCAAAATCAATAAATAAATTAGGTGTTGAGCTTACATATGAAGTACGCATCAAAGATGATAACACAGGTTTTGTAAATAAAATCTCAGCTTGCAAAGGTGTAACAAATGCAGTTTTAGTTTCCTATAACGGCGAATATATGTCGTAAGATGAAAGGAGACTTAAAATGCTGAAAAAAGTAATTCCGATAGTCCTTATGCTATGCTTGTTATTTAGTATAAGCGTAATGGCTGAAAATGAAAATCCGGTAAGTGAAGAAACTATACCCGAAGTATCACAGCAGATGCCGCAAGGTGCCGAGGAACGCCCACAAGGCGGTCGTGGTAATATGGGTATGCCACCATCAGACGATATGCAAGGAAGAACTCCGCCGAATATGCCGAGCGGAGAGATGCCATCCGAAGGTATGAACAGAGGTCAAAGACCTTCAGGTAATTTTACTCCTCCACAGAACAACGATACAAATAATAACGCCGAAGCTACAACGCCTCAAGACGGTGATACGTCAGCGGAAAATTCGCAAATTCCAAATGGTAATCATCAGTTTGGCGGTCAGATGCCCGGCGGTATGGGCGGATTTCCCGGTAATATGCAAAACTTTAATGGGCAGACTCAGGAAGAGGTGCCTATGACATTTTTAGGCTTTGTTAAAACATATTCTACTCCTATAACTTCTGTAATTCTTTTAGCGTTGGCATTTGTTTTTGTTGTTTTTTACAGAAGAAAAAATTATTGATATATTGAATGCCAACTAAATCTTGAAGAAAAGGAGGGTGAATATCATATGCTATCAAGTAAATATATTTCAAAAATAACGATTATACTTGTATCTGTTGTTTTGATTTTATGCGTTCTTGCAATGACTTTTTATGATAAGCTGTTACCTGTTGTAAATGATATGGGTTACAGTATGGAATATCAGGACAAGCTCTTTGATACAAGCAATATTATTGATATAAATATCGTTATGGATGAGACACAGTGGAATGAAATGCTCCAAAATGCAAGGCAGGAACAATATTATGAATGTGATGTTGTGATAAACGGAACTACTTTTAGGCAGGTCGGAATCAGACCAAAAGGAAATACAAGTCTTTCATCCATTGCAAGCGACCCAGACAATAACAGATATAGTTTTAAACTTGAATTTGACCAATTCGTTGACGGGCAGACTTGTTTCGGACTTGATAAATTAGCATTAAATAATAGCTATGCTGACACCACTAATATGAAGGAAGCAATCATTTATGATATGTTTCAGTTTTTAGATGCAGATGCTTCTCTTTACAACTATGCTAAGATTTCTGTAAATAATGAATATTGGGGTGTGTATCTTGCACTTGAAGCCGTTGAAGATAGTTTTATGCTACGCAATTACGGTATGGAAAAGGGATATTTATATAAGCCTGAAAATATGGGACGTGGCAATAACAATGGCGACAAAAAAGCAGAGGGCAATAATTTTCATGCACCGCCCGAAGGTGGATTTAAAATGCCGGAGAATTTTGAAAATGGCGCTCAAAACAGACCTCAAATGCCAAACCTTGAAACAAATACTCAAAACGAATCTGCACAAGGAGAAAGAAATCAATTCCCTAATGGTGGATTTGGCGGCGGCGAAAGAGCCGGACGTGGTGGATTCTTCGGTGGTATGGGTGGCGGAAGTAATTTGAATTATACCGATGATAATTTAGATAGTTATCAGACAATATGGAATGGTGAGGTTACTGACAGTACGAAATCAGACCACAAGAGAGTTGTTGATGCACTTAAGAATGTTCACGAAAAAAATAATATTGAAAAATATATTGATGTTGACCAAGTATTAAAGTATATGGCGGTTCATAACTTTTCTGTCAATGACGATAGTTTAAGCGGTTCTATGGCTCATAACTATTATCTGTATGAAGCAAATGGTCAAATCAGCATTTTGCCGTGGGATTACAACCTTGCTTTTGGCGGAATGCATCGTGCTGACGGAACAACCGTTATCAATGAACCTATTGACGACTTATGGCAAGGAACAAAGCTTTTGGATTTTGTTTTAGAAAATGAAGAATATAAGGCTCGTTATCACGAGTATTACAATAAACTCGTGAACGAATATCTGCATGGCGGCAAATTTGAAGAAACATATAACAGAATTACCGGTCAGATAGATGAGCTTGTAAAAACTGATCCGAACAGTATGTATACCTATGAGGAATATACAAAAGGTATAGAAGTTTTATATGATACAGTAATGCTCCGTGCTGAAAGTATTAAAGGTCAACTTAACGGAACCATCCCGTCAACATCAGAAGGTCAGAAAGCAGATTCTTCAAAGCTTGTTGATGCATCACATCTAAATCTTTCCGATTTGGGACAGTTTAGAATGGGCGGTTTTGGTGGAAATCGAAATAACGGTGAATGGGAAATGCCGGAAAGAAATAATCAGAACGTATCAAACGAGTAAATTCATAAGGTGTGGCGAAGTTCGTCACACCTTGAATATTATATAGAAAATGTTTGGGTTTCTTGTAATTTGAGCTATAATATGTTATAATTGGTTATGCAAAAGAGGTGAAATTATGCGACTTTTGGTTGTTGAAGATGAAAAGCATCTTAATAAAACACTAACGGAAAGACTGACAAAAATCGGTTATACCGTTGACAGTTGCTTTGATGGCGAGGATGCTTTGTACTATATAGAAAACACACAATATGACGGGATTATACTTGATGTTATGATGCCGAAGATTAATGGCTTTGATGTTCTTCGAATAATGCGTGAAAAGAAAATATTAACTCCTGTTTTGATGCTCACGGCGAAGGATTCGGATGAAGATATAATAATGGGACTTGATACCGGAGCAAATGATTATCTTACAAAACCATTTTCCTTTGACATCCTCTGTGCAAGAATCAGGGCGATGCTCCGAGTAAAAGAAAATATTACGGGAAGTGTGCTTGAAATTGCGGATTTGAGCATAGATACAACCACAAGACTTGTAAAGCGTGGAGATACAGTAATTGAGCTTTCGTCAAAGGAATACTCTGTACTTGAATACCTTATGCGAAATAAAGGCATTATCGTATCAAAAGAAAAGATTGAAGAAAATATTTGGAACTATGAATACGAGGGTTCGAGCGATGTTATAAAGGTATATATCCACCACCTGCGTAAAAAGATTGATGATAACTACGAGGAAAAATTGCTCCATACCATAAAAAATGTGGGGTATGTGATAAAGGAAGATTAAGATGAAAAAGCCTACTTCTATAAAAACTAGAATAACAATATGGTACACAACACTTATGTTTGTACTTGTATTAGTTGTGCTTTCTTTAGTTGGCGGACTTTCTTATCAACTTTCCATAGACAGTATTGAAAAAGATGTTATTCTTCAGGTTACACAGGTGACTGAAAAGCTATCCAAAAGACAGCCCGGTGTATTTGAAATAGTTGAAAATAAAGAAGAATTTAAAAATGTATCCATTTATGAGATTGGCGGGAAATATCTTGTCGGGCAGTATAATTACGATGTTGTAAACATCCCGTTTGAAGAAGGTATTCCCCGAAGAGAAAATATAGACGGGAAAGATTATATCGTTTATGATACACGCACTCCGGGACCCCCCGGGATGCGTGGCGGCTTTTGGATAAGAGGTGTGGAATCGGTTAATTCTACGATGCTTTTGGGACGTTCTGCGATTATAATAATGCTTATTTTAATACCGCTTATCCTATTTTTAACAGCACTTGGCGGATATTATATTACTAAAAGAGCATTTCGACCTGTAAACAATATTACAAAAACTGCAAATGATATTTCTGCACAAAAGGATATTTCACGACGAATTGAAATATCTCCCGATTCAAAAGAAGATGAACTTCATCACTTGTCAGTTACTCTTAATAAAATGCTTGATAAAATTGAAAACCTTATCAAGCAGGAAAAGCAGTTTACTTCGGATGCTTCTCACGAACTAAGAACACCAATAAGCGTTATTCTTGCACAAGGCGAATATCTTTTGGATATTGCAAAGGATGAAAAAGAAAAAGAACTTGCTCAGACAATAGTTGATAAATCAAAACAGGTTTCAAAGCTTGTATCAAGACTTTTGCTCCTTGCAAGAATAGACCAAAACAGACAAAAATTCAATAAGGAAAAGGTTGACCTCGGTGTGATTATTGATGTTGCAGTTGACAGTATGAAAGAATTGGCAGCACAGAAAGAAATTCTGCTTTTCTCAAATGTAGCCGAAGGTATTATTGTGGATGCAGATGAACCATTGCTTCTATCTGCAATTACAAATCTTATCAGCAACGGAATTAAGTACGGCAAAGAGTCCGGTCATGTATCTGTATCAGCTTCAAAGATTGGTGACAGAACAGAAATCATAGTTGCAGATAACGGCGTAGGAATATCAGGAGAAAACATTGATAAGATATGGACTCGCTTCTATCGTGTTGATGATGTCCGCAATGACGAATACGGAAGCAGTGGATTAGGTCTTTCAATGGTGAAAAGTATAATCGAACTACACGGTGGAGAGATTACTGTAAAAAGCAATATCGGTCAGGGAACAGAATTCAGAATTATGTTATAAATGTAGAATTTGTTTAAATAAGTTTTTATCTAAAAAGAAATTTTACAATATAAACAAACAGAGTCCCCGAGAATTTTGAACAGAACCAGTAAAAACGGACAATGACAAAAAAGACCTCCTATGGTAGAATAAAATAAACTACCATAGGAGGATTTTTTATGCCGAGAAGTTACAGACATATGAAAGATTATGAATTAGAAATATTGGAGTTAAAAGCAGAAGGAAAGACCAATCGTGAAATATGCGAAAAGTTTGGTTTTGAAATGAAACAAATCAAGAATTTTATCAATAGATACAACAAAAATCAAAGGAAGATAGCGGCAGGGATTTCAATTAAACGAAAAGGCAGACCGCTAAAAAACTATGTTGTTAGCGAACAAGAAAAAGCTGCAGAATTAAGATATATTCTTGCTCGTAAAGATGCAAAGATTAGAACATTAGAAATGGAAAATGAACTGATGCGGGATTTTCTCTCGCTCACAGAAAGGAAGTGAGAGCAAGGGTAAAATATATGGTTATCTATCGTCATAAGGAAAAGTATTCGATTAGTGAGATGTGTAGATTTTTTGATGTATCAAGAAGTGGTTATTACAGTTATGTATCCCGTATGGAATTACCAGCAAAAGATTTGCCTTTAGCTGAGAAGATAATGGAATGTCAAGAAAAATGTGGCAAAACTTATGGCTATCGTAGAGTACATATATGGCTTGAAAGACAAGGAATACATCACAATCCAAAAACAATACTTCGAGTAATGCAGAAATACAACATGTTATCTGATGTCAGAAGAAAGAAATATCGTAATTATGGAGAGAGTTTACACCGCTACCCAAATTTGCTAAATAGAGATTTCAACGCAGAAAGACCAAATCAAAAATGGGTTACAGATATTTCATATATTAAAACTTATCAAGGAACCTTGTATTTATCTGTAATTAGGGATTTATACGACAACAGTATTATTGCATATAAGATGGGAACAGAACAAAACACAAACCTTGTACTCTCAACAATTAGAGAGGCAAGGAAAAGAGAAAAGGTCACTACAGAGCTGCAACTCCATAGTGACCAAGGCTTTCAGTATACTTCACACGCGTACTTTAAGCTAACTAAATCATACAACATTACGCCGTCAATGTCAAGAAAAGGTAATCCATACGATAATGCTTTAGCCGAAAATTTCTTCTCTATTCTTAAAACAGAGTGTATTTATCGGACAAAGATTCAAACATACGATGACGCACGGCAGCTAATAGATGAATACATATATTTTTATAACAATGAAAGAATTCAATTAAAAACAAAACTGACACCGTATGAAAAACGATGTCAGTATGTTGCATGATTATTTGATAATTACTACCGTAGTAGTCTTTTTTGTGCTGTCTGCACAAAATGGTGCAGTTCATTTTTCTCGGGGACTTTTATCATAATTAAATATATTTTTGTGTCAAACTCTTTAAATAGTCTTTTATACTCCCTGACACCAATCCTGACACCAATTTTTTATGAAATATATAGTGTTATACGGGAATATATAGAATTCAGCTTTTGTGAAACCCCCTTGTATATAGCCATTTAGAAAGCTTTATAAGGATATATAGACTTATAGAAAAAAGTACATGAGTTACTATACCTAATTTCATAAGTTTTAAATCTCCTTTATTTTCAAGGGTTTCAGAATTGGTCTGACACCAATTTGACACCATTATAATTTTATTGTTGATAAATTTTATACTAAATAATCATATCACAATGTTGGATAATAGTCAATTATTCTGCGTGTTTTTGTTCTGATTTTTGTGTTTCTGATTGAGAAATGTTATAAAACGTACTTTTTAGATGTTAAATAGTTTGTGAGTAAGATTATACCTTAAACCGCACCTCAGACGGTAGTGGATTAATTACAGATATGACTGCATGCCTTTTAACGAGCGAAAATTAATTTTTATAATGAATATTTTTATATTCACGAGGAGACATACCCATTATTTTATTAAAATTACGGTTAAAAGTAGAAAAATCATTATATCCGCACAGTCCGTAAATGGCGGTGATTTTATAGCCTTTTTTTATATATGAAGTTGCCGCCTTTATACGGCATGTGTTTAAGTAATCATTAAATGAATGACCTGTTGTTTTAAAAAACAGTGCACAGAAATTGCTCTTTGACATAGCGGACTTCTTCGAAATTTCGTTTAATGTAATTTTATCTGCAAAATTATTTTCTATGTATTCGACGCAGTGGAGAACAAACTGTCTGTTGTCTTCAAAATGCTCTGATATATCGTGTTCATCCTTTGTGAAATACTCGCGGGCAAGCATTGTAACAAGTAACTGTGCATAGGCTTGTACCGTATCGTAATAAGCGATTGGCTTTTGGTTGAATTCTTTTAAAATGTGCGCCATTATGTTTTCAATGTAGAAAATTTCTTCAGAATTCATCAAAACTTTTGGTTTTACATATATGTCTTCGTTTGATTGCAGCGAACGAAGAAAATTTCTTGCAAGCTTGTTGGTGGTATACTGATCAAAAAACAGTTCCTCCATAAACGAAAAAGAGTAAAACACTGTGTTGTGTAACGGAGTTATGCAGTGTGTTACACCGGGCGGAATAATAAACATATCTCCTTGCGTTAAGTGCGCTGACTCATTTTCAACATTGTGTTCAAGGCTTCCCTTTGATATATAATAAATCTGAAAATATTCGTGAGTGTGCGGTTTTTGCGCTTCTGTTACCTTGGCGAGTTTTTGAATATGAAAGTTTTCGGTGGAGTTTTCATAATAAGAAAGAACAAAATTTTTGACATCCATCATCATTCACCTCTGTTTGCATTATAACATCCTTTTAGAATTAATGCAATATAAAAAAGAAAAAATGCAATATATATGCTTTTTGTTGTGCTAAAATTAAAATGAGGTGATAGATATGAAAATAGTTGCATTAAACGGACTTTTAGGGTATGGGTACAGCAAAGAGGCTTTGGATGTCGCTTTTTCAGAAAAGGTTGATTATCTTGGCGTGGATGCAGGCTCAACCGATCCCGGGCCGTATTATCTTGGAAGTGGTAAATCATTTACAGACCGCGGTGCGGTAAAAAGAGATGTATCCTTGGCTTTGCCAAAGGCATTGGAACATAAAGCGCCGTTTATCATCGGCAGTGCGGGCGGCGCAGGCAGCAGTGAACATGTTGCATGGCTGAAAGAAATCATTTTAGAGATTGCAAAAGAAAAAAAGCTTAATTTTAAATTGGGTACAATTTTAAGTGATGTATCCACTGCGTACGTACTTGAAAAATACGATAACGGTAAGTTGATAGATATGAGTAGCGAGTTTCCTGCAGATAAAAACGCAATCCAAGACAGCGTACGTATTGTGAGTCAGATCGGTATCGCGCCGATTATAAAGCTGCTGGAAGAAAAGTGCGATGTTATTTTATGCGGACGAGCGTGCGATACGGCAATTTATGCTGCACCGTGCATATATGAAGGCTATAAAGAAGGTCTTGCTTTTCATATGGCAAAGATTATGGAATGCGGTGCTATGTGTTCCGAGCCGGTTGCGGCGGCTGATGTTATGCAGGCGTATATGTATGACGATTACTTTGAGCTTCGTCCTGCAAATCCAATCAGAAAATGTACGGTTGACAGGGTAGCAGCACATACACTTTATGAACAATCGAATCCTTATTTAATATTTGAGCCTGATGGTGTTTGTAATCTTACAAACTCTGTGTTCACACAAGTTGACGAAAGAACGGTGAGAGTTTCCGGCTCGGTATTTGAAGAAGCGCCGGAAAAGACCTTAAAGTTGGAAGGTGTCAGATGTGCAGGTTTCAGAACAATATGCCCTGCCACAATTTATGATCCGAAAACCATAGAAAATTTTGATTTTATTGTTAATACAGTAACAGAATTTGTTAAAGAAAATACAAAAGAGACAATGCCTGATAACAGTTATAAGCTTTTCTTTAAAACCAGCGGCGGAAAAGAAAGTTCTATGGGTGTTGTAATAGACGTTGTAGGAAAAACACAGGAAATTGCTGATACAGTATGTGCACTGATCAGAAGCAGAATGCTTCACTGTGACTATGTAGGAAGAAAATCATCCGCAGGCAATCTTGCATTTCCATTTTCACCTTCAGATATTCACGTGGGGGCTGTTTATGAATTTTCCGTGTTCCATCTAACAAAGGTGAATTCTCTTATGGAAACGGCAAAAATTCTGATCGAGGAGGTTTAAAATGAAAAAACTGATTGATTACACAAAAATTTTAAGAAGCAAAAATGCAGGTCCTCTTTTTATTACATTTGATTTGATTTTCCATACAAAAGAAGATATGCAGTATGTAGAACAAAAGCTTACAAAAGCAGACATTGTAAAAGCTTATGATGTTGCCGAGGAGAAAATAGATATTATCGCCTACGGTGTTGTAAATTCCATTAAAATAACTTTCCCAAGAAAAAATATAAGCGGCAGTCTTGCAGATAACGATATTTACGGATGTCAGCAACATATGCCGCTGGCAAATATTGAAATATAGCGGGGGATTATGGCAATGTATGCAGATAAAGATTATATAATTTCGTTAAGACGTGAAATGCACGAATATCCTGAAATCGGGTTTGATTTACCTAAAACAATTGCGGTTGTAAAAAGAGAGCTTGATAAACTCGGTATTGAATATACTACAAAATACGGAGAATCAAGTGTAGTAGGTATTATAAACCCTGATAAAAAACATTTTACAATTGGTATTCGTGCAGATATGGATGCTTTGTTGATTGAAGAAAAGACAGATTTACCTTTTAAATCAAAAATCAAAGGGCAGATGCACGCCTGTGGACACGACGCGCATACAGCAATGCTTTTAGGTACTGCCAAAGCCTTAAAAGAAATGGAAGATAAGATTTGCTGCAGAGTTATGCTTGTTTTCCAGCCTAGCGAGGAAGGTATTAGAAGCGGCGCGGAGGCACTTGTAGCAGGCGGTCTTATGGATGAAATTGACGTTATCATCGGTATGCATATTGAAAATTGGTTGGCATCCGGCTGCATCGGGGTATGCAAGGGAAGTTCGATGGCTTCCAGCCGTAGTTTCAAGCTTGATTTTTACGGAAAGACTGCGCACGCAACGTTACCGCACTCGGGCACTGATGCGTTGGCGACTGCCATCCGCACATACAATAACATTCAGTATATGCTTGGAAGAGAAATCAATCCGTTTTCGAAATATGTGTGTTCTGTAGGTAAACTTACGGGTGGCACTTCGCAGAATATTATAGCAGATCATGCCTATATGCTCGGCACAATCAGAACATTTGATATGGAGTTGGATGCGTTCTTAATCAGAAGGATTGAAGAAATCGCGAAGAATGCCGCTGCAGAAGTGGGCGCAAAAGCGGAACTGGATACAAGTCTGAAGGCGTTTGTTGTATATAACAATCCCTATATTTCTGATTTGGTTCTTTCTGCAGGTGAAAAAATCGTTGGCAAGGAAAGGGTAGTAAATATGCCGGAAAAGCTTAGTTCGGAAGATTTTTCGCAGTATCTTACCAAAAAGCCCGGTGTGTTTTTAAGACTCGGCACACGCAATGAGGAAAAGGGGTGTGTGACCCTGCCGCATAATAATGATTTTTTAATAGACGAAGATGCGTTCCCTGTCGGAACTGATGTATGTGTTCAGTTTGTACTTGATAATATGGACGGTATAGATATGGAGAGCGTTGAAAAATCGGATGAAAGGAAAAAGAGGTGAAACTTTGTGATTAAAACAGAAGTTTATGAACAGGCGCTTTTTGAAACAATTAAACGCGGCGCGACGGAAATTTCTCCGGATGTAAAAGAAGCGTTTATGAAGGCAATAGCGAGAGAAGAAAATGTTGATGCACAAAAAGGATTGAAAGCCACGCTGGAAAGCATGGAAATGTCGAAGGTGCGGGAAAATCCGCTTTGTGTGGATACGGGCTGGCCTATTTTCTATTTTAAGGTTGGTAATCAGTGTGAGATAGAAGGCGGATTTGTAGAGCTCGAGAATGCTGCTCGCCGTGCGGTTGCAAAGGCTACAGAACTCGGTTATTTAAGAGCTACAATGAAACATCCTTTAACAGGATATGACCCGGGAAACAACATAGGTATGAATATTCCTGATTTTACATATCAGTTTGTTGACGGTGATGCAATCGAGATGTCCTATGCAGCAAAAGGTGGCGGTAGTGAATGCTTCGGCGGCACAAGACACAGAATCGTCGCTTTTGCGGATGGAATAAAAGGTATTGAGAAATTTGTAATTGACAGCTTTGTGGCATCGGCAAGAGCGGGTGCGGTATGTCCTCCGTCAGTGCTTGGTATCGGTATCGGCGGAACAGCAAATGTTGCTGCAAATCTTGCTAAAGAGGCAGCGTGCTTACGAACTGTCGGCTCAAAGCACCCTGACCCGATGTTTGCAAAAATAGAAGAAGATTTATATGAAGCTATTAACAGTCTTGGAATAGGTATTTTAGGCGCAGGAGGAAGCACCTCTGTACTTGCTGTAAATGTTGAATATGCATATACTCATATTGCGGGAATTGCCTGTGCAACGAGTACTAACTGTATGGTTGCGCGCCGTGCATCTACAAGAATTGATGCAGACGGTAAAGTAACAAAAATGATAAGTCCCAACTGGTTTGGCGACAGATAGGAGGATACATATGGCAGAATACCATTTAACAGCGCCTTTAAAGGATGAAGATGTTAAAAAGTTAAAACTTGGCGATACCGTATACATTAGCGGTGAGTGTTTTACTTGCCGTTCAAGACTTCAAAAGTATATTTTCGATGAAGGAAATGTGTTGCCTTTTGATACAAAGGACAGAAACATTTTAATCCATAACGGACCTATTGTTGTCAAAGAGGACGGAAAGTGGCGTTTAGTTTCCTTTATGCCCACATCGAGCATCCGTTTTGAAAAATGGGGTGCAAAAAGTGTTTCTGAATGGGGGCTTAAAATGATTGTAGGTAAAACTACAATGGGTGAAAAAACGGCACATATGATGAAAGAAAAGAAGTGCGTTCACGTATCTCCGCGTTCTGTAAGCCCTAACCTCTGGATAGATTCAATAGAAGTGCAGGATGTTTATCTTTATGATGAACTTGGAAGAATTGAAGCTGCGTGGTTCTTTAAAATGAATGAATTAGGACCCTTTATCGTTGATATCGATGCAGAGGGTAATAATTATTTTGACCATCTTGATAAAGATATAGCCGACAGAAAAGAGAAAGCTTTAAAAAAACTGGGTATTGATAATACTTTTGAATTTACAAAATTATATTAACGAGAAAAGGACAATGGAAATCAATCCATTGTCCTTTTAATAATTTCAGGTGTTTTTTAGTTGTGTGTCAAACTCTTTTAAATGGTCTTATATACGCCCTGACACCAATTTGACACCATTTGATTTTGAATTTCTCATCACAAATTTATACGCCAAAATATTATATCACACTGTTAAATAACAGTCAATTATTCCTCCTCTTTTTGTTCCAAACCTACAATCACCTTTTGCCAATAATTACATATTAGCTCAAAAAACCATTTGAGATTTCAAAAAAATCCGTTTCACAGAAAATCGAATTATAGGTACAATTAAAAACAAATGAAAATTTGAATCTTTTCCTTTACATTTCACTTTGGCTAATGTATAATATTAACATCAAATGAAGAATGGAGGGTATACTATGTATATCAATGACCAAGACAAGAAATTCGCAGCCGAGCTTTTAGATAAAATGGTAACAAAGTTTTCCAAAACAGCAGACATCGTCGGCGACCGTATTCCGCGCATCACCGATTATGAGGGCGCATATATTTACGCAGAAGAACCGTACTCCGCATGGGAAGCCGGCTTCTGGCCGGGCATCATGTGGATGATGTATTTAAAAACAAAGGAAAACAAGTACAAAGAAAAGGCAGAGCACTGCGAAGAACTGTTAGACCAGGCAATTGAAGCCTTCACCTGCCTGCACCACGACGTTGGCTTTATGTGGTTGCCGAGCGCCGTTGCAAACTACCGCATCACCGGCAATGAAAAGTCCAGAGTGCGCGGTCTGCACGTTGCCTCTACCCTGGCGGGACGCTTCAACCCGATCGGTTGCTTCATCCGCGCATGGAACGGCAGAAACCCGGAACACATCACAAAAGCAATCATCGACTGCATGATGAACACACCGCTTCTGTACTGGGCAAGCGAAGAAATTGGCGATAAACGCTTTGCAACCATCGCAAATCTGCACGCAGACACCGTTATCGATAACTTTATCCGTCCGGACGGTTCTGTCAACCATATGGTTGTATTCGACCCGGATACCGGCGAAGCAATCATGCGTCCACGCGGTCAGGGCTATGCAGAGGGCTCTTCCTGGACACGCGGTCAGTCCTGGGCAGTGTATGGCTTTACAATTGCCTATTTACATACGCAAAACCCGGAATATTTGGCCGCCGCAAAGCGCGTAGCCGATTACTTTATTTCCTCGCTGGATGAAACCTGCGTACCGCCGGTAGACTTCCGCCAGCCGCTTGAGCCGCATAAGCTCGACACCTCGGCAGGCGCAATCACCGCTTGCGGCTTGATTGAAATTTCCAAGCTGATGGAAAGCGAAGCCGAAGCAAAGAAGTACATGGATTGGGCAATGAAGATTATTCGCGGCATCTCTGTACACTGCGACTTCACGGACAAGACACCGTCCATCCTGCAAATGAGCAGCGGACAATACCATACCGAAAAGACTATACACGTCAACCTCGTTTACGGCGACTACTACCTGTTCGAGGCGCTGATGAAGCTCGACGGTAACGAAATCTTCTTCTGGTAAAATGAAAAACAGAATTTATAAAATTCGCACACAAAAAGGGCTTTCTCTGACCGATGTGTGCAGCCTCTACAAGTTGTATTTCGGCGAAAAGCTTTCCGTAAAGAAGCTACGCGATATTGAAGAAGGCAAGCTAATGCCGCCGCTCGGCACGTTTCTCTGTTTTGCAGAGCTGTTCGATGTAACGCTCGACTATCTGCTCTGTCGCACAGACGAAGCAAGCGAAGAATTGCGTATGCACCAAAAAGGACTCGTAGAGACAGACAAATAAAATTAAAAGCACTTTTCTTTGGGCGAGTAGCCTTAGAAAGGTGCTTTTAATTTTTAAATATGTTACAATAGTTTGAATATTTTAGAAAGAAGATATAAAAGAGTTTTAAATTATCGTGCATACATTTGATTGAGTTTCTTAAACTTTTCTTTATCAATACCATTAAGTTGGTCTCTTGTCACGCGGTATGCCCAGTTGCCGTCCGCTTTGCCCGGAATATTCAGTCTCGTATCCGAACCGTAGCCGAGCAAATCCTGCATCGGCAACACCACTAAACGGGCGTGACTTGCAAACAGGGTGCGCAGTATGCTGTAGCAACCGCTCTCCCAATGCTCCGTGTGTCCGCAATACTCGAGCATTCTTGCGCGCGAAGCATCGTCGAGTTCCCAAAGGTACCCCAAAAGTGTATTGTTGTCGTGCGTACCCGTATAGGCTACGCAATTTTCAGGATAGTGATGCGGTTGGTGCAAGCTGTCCCCTTCGCCCAAAAAACCAAACTGGAACACGCGCATCCCCGGAAAACCGCTTTCCTGCACAAGTGCGTGCACTTCCGGTGTAATATCGCCCAAGTCCTCGGCGATGATTTCCGTATCCCCTGCCGCCGCTTTGATTACATCTATAAACGCCATACCGGGACCCTTTTCCCAATGACCTTCCCTTGCCGTCTCCGCATCGCCTGGCACTGCCCAGTAGGATTCAATACCACGAAAGTGGTCAATGCGCACGGCATCGAAAAGCTTTGCCATATGGCGGATACGGTCGCACCACCACTGATAGCCGTCCTTTTTCATTTCTGCCCAGTTGTATATCGGATTACCCCAAAGCTGACCGTCTTCGCAGAAATAATCCGGCGGCACACCGGCAACCCACGCCGGCTGATTGTCCTCTTTTAAGCAATACTGTGCTTTATTACTCCACACATCACAACTGTCGTGCGACACATAAATCGGAATGTCACCAATGATGCGAATGCCGCGCTCGTTTGCGTACTTCTTAATTTCCGCCCACTGCGTGAAAAATGCATACTGAATAAATTTCCACATAAAGAGCACATCTTCGTCTATGCTGTCATTCGTCCACGCAAACCACGGCGCTTCATCGTTCGCTGCCTTGCGCGCCATAAATTCACAGAATTTGGACAAATATGCATCCTCTGCAATAAACGCTTCTATCGCATCTCTGTTCTGCACACGCTTGGACGCCTTCATCAAAAGTTCCAGTCTTGTGTGGTACAGGCGCACAAACTCGCAAACATACGGATTCTGCTGTCGGTAGGCATCCAGTTCTTCCACCGTCACCAATCCCTGTCTGTGCAAGGTATTTAAATCCACAAAATACGGATTGCCGCCGAAGGTCGAATACGATTTGTACGGCGAATTACACGCATCCACCATACAAAACGGCAACACCTGCCAGTAGCTAAAGCCACATGCCTTTAAAAAATCTACAAATTGCTTTGCTTCGTCACCGAAGCTGCCGATGGAATACTCCCCGTAAAGAGAGGAAATATGCATCAGCACACCGCTTTTTCTTTCCATATACCAAAATATCCTTTATGCGTATTTTTCAACGAAATTGATAATCGGTGTCGGATCCTCCAAGCCGTGCGGATGGTGTTTACAGCCTTCTTTGCCGTATACCTCAATGATACCGCCCTTTGCTTTGTACATTTCTTCAAAAACTGCGCCATTTTCTTTGTACGGTACAACATCGTCCGCATCACCGTAAACCATGATGACCGGCTTTTTATCGGCAAGGAGCTTGCCGACCTTATCAATCGGATGCTCCCTATAGTTAATCAAGTCGAGTAATTTTAGACCTGTTGCCTTGTAAAATTCAGTATAAATTGCACCAAACGTCTCACGCGTGCCAAGACCGCACGGGCAGGACAGATAGTTCATTACCGGCGCGTCAATGTAGAGACAGGAAACAAGCTCCGGATACTTTGCAGTAAACTTTACCGCGATCTGACCGCCGCAGCTCATACCAACTGGCACGCAGGTCATATCCAGATCATATGTCTTACTAATATATGCGCAAAAACGCGCCTTTGTGTCCAGAACCTCTTCGGTACACCAGCGCGTCACATTCTTATTGAACGCCACACACCAACCGCGCTTTAACATCTCGATTTCAAAGCCCGGAAAAGCATTTCTATACTCTGTTTTTAAGAGCCATTTGCCGCACTTCTCGCCCTTCGGAAATACGATAGATGCCATTTTCCCTTCAAATTCAAATTCCTCAATTTCAAAGCCAAACCAATCTGCCATTTTTCTTCCGTCCTTTCTGCCTAAAACTTAAAACTAGTATAACAGCTTTTGCGCATAATTGCAACATTCGAATCCTCTTTTTTCAAAAAATTTGAAACTTTTTTAAAAAAAGCTTTACAAATTCAAAATCCCGTGTTATAATATTAAACGTTCCAAAGAAATGCGGGAGTGGCTCAGTGGTAGAGCGTCACCTTGCCAAGGTGAACGTCGCGAGTTCGAATCTCGTCTTCCGCTCCAAAAAAATGACCTATCCAACGGATAGGTCATTTTTTTTGTGTGTTCACAGACGAGATGTAAGCGAGCAGAGTTCGTCGTAGCAGCCGCAATGACGCGATAGGCATTGCGGTCTGCGAAGGTCCGTTTCATTTTCCACCCCGTTGCGGCAGGAGCAAGCCCCTACCCTACAATGTTATTCTAATTTAATTATCCGCAATTTTTAATTTCGCACAGCCGCACACGGTTGCCGCGACAGAGCAATGCATCGGAAATCTGCGTTTCCGTCAGGCAGCCACAATAGCGTTGCTGTTCATCAAACAGATGCACCATGTGGTATTTGTCATACGAAAAATGCGCCGCAATCTGTTTTGCCAGCGTATCTCTCTGCGCCGCAATATTGCGCACACGGATTACCTTTTGTTTTGTTAGCTTTTGCTTGTATTCCGCCACCTGGCGCATCATTAAATATGCATTGTTTTTTTTCTCTGTACTCATATTAAACAGCAAAAATGCCACCAACATCATCAACGATACATTAAAGGATTGCTGCCATAGCGCTAAAATCGCGCATACCCCAACGAACAGCACAAAAAAACATGTTACCAACTCCGTTACGCGAATAGCGCGCAAAAGTCCCAAACGTGCCGTCAGATACGCTTTTAAAACGCGCCCGCCGTCTAATGGGACAATCGGCAGCAAATTGATGCCGGCAATAGACAAATGGGACAACATTAAAAACTGGACGTCCGCCTCCCCCGTCCCCAATGCAAAATACAGACCGGCTGCAACGCACAGATTTGCAACTGGTCCGGCAAGACAGAGCATTATTTCCTCAGACGGCTCTCGTATGCAGTTATCGTGCAAACGAAGTGTTATCCCAAATGGCTGCAGCACAAGTCCATTATGCTTGAGCTTGAGTCGCACCGACACGAAATAGTGCGCAAGCTCATGTACCGCAAGGACACTATACGAAAGCAAAAGCCATTTTAGTACACCACAGAGCGCCGAAAACAGCACAAGCACAACCGTCCAGAGGCTGACATACAAATTGCCTGCTTTAATCATTTCTGCGCCTCTACGATGCGGTCACAAAACTGATTAAACGCTTCGATGGATTCATCCCGCGCACGTACAAAATCCGGCGCACCGCGCAAATAGTATTCCAAGCCATTTTTCGTCTGCGCAAGCATATCACCACCGCACAGTCTTGCAAATGCAAAATATAAAAACAGCCCGAAGCAGAGCAGCATACGCAGTATGAATCCTGTGCCCTTAATCTGTGGCTGTGCCATTTTAGGCCTTCGTAGATTTGCGCGCACTTTTTTATATGACTTATCCATCACAAATCACCTCTTCTGTACAAGCTATGCGCCAGAAGAGAAAATAATGCGTGTATTTTGCGACAACTACTATGTCATCAACAGGATTTTGACAGGCACCCTCGGAAAAGAGCTGTCACGATGCGATCGAGAGAGATATCTCCTCTATTTTGCACTACTCTCCCTCCGTCTTTGCCTAAGGCAAATCCACCTTCCTCAACAGAGGGAGGCAATACATAAATTCTATCTGCAAACCAAAATAAAAAAAGCGATGTATTGCATCGCTTTTTGCTGTTATTAAAGTCCGGCTTCTGCGCGGAGAACATCCGCTTTGTCTGTCTTTTCCCAGGACAAGTCCAAATCGTCACGTCCCATATGACCGTATGCAGCTGTCTGCTTGTAAATCGGGCGTCTCAGGTCGAGGTTCTTGATAATGGCAGACGGACGAAGGTCAAAATGCTTATTTACCAATTCCTCAATCTTCTCTTCTGGAATTTTCGCTGTGCCAAAGGTTTCTACCAATACGGATACCGGCTTTGCTACACCGATGGCATACGCAATCTGAATTTCGCATTTATCTGCAAGCCCTGCGGCAACGACGTTTTTTGCAACATATCTTGCTGCATATGCTGCACTGCGGTCCACCTTCGTCGGGTCTTTACCGGAGAAGGCACCGCCGCCGTGTCTGCCCACGCCGCCATAAGTATCAACGATAATCTTTCTGCCGGTGTGACCGCTGTCACCCTGCGGACCGCCAACAACAAATCTGCCGGTCGGGTTGATTAAAAACTTTGTATCGTCATCCACCAGTTCGCTCGGCAGCGACGGGAGGATTACTTCTTTGATAATATCTGCGCGCAGTGTTTCAAGTGCAACGCTTTCATCATGCTGACTGGATACAACAACGGTATCAATACGCACCGGTGTGTTGCCGTCATATTCTACGGTCACCTGTGTCTTACCATCCGGACGCAGATAGGTCAAAACGCCCTTCTTGCGCACATCGGTCAGGCGAAGCGCCATTTTGTGTGCCAGGTAAATCGGCATCGGCATCAAGGTTTCTGTTTCGTTACAAGCGTAACCAAACATCATGCCCTGGTCGCCCGCGCCGCCGTTGGAATCGTCCATTTCGCCTTCCTTCGCTTCGAGCGCTTTATCTACGCCAAGCGCAATATCCGGCGACTGCTTATCCAGCGCCGTAATGACCGCGCAGGTATCGCAGTCAAAGCCATACTTCGCTCTGTCATAACCGGTTTCGCGTACAGTCTGGCGTACGAGCTCCTGAATATCAATATCCGCTTTGGTAGAAATTTCACCGACAACCATTACAAGACCGGTCGTCGCCGTAACTTCACAAGCCACGCGGCTCATTGGATCCTGCGCCAAAAGCGCATCTAATACCGCATCGGAAATCAAGTCACATATTTTATCCGGATGCCCTTCCGTAACGGACTCGGATGTAAAAAGTCTTCTTGCCATAATACATACCCCATTCTTTCGTTTGGTTTCACCTAAGTATTATACAGCATATATTTACAAATTGCAAGCAAAATACAGTTTTTCTGTTGCACTGTTGTCAGATTTATGATAAATTAATGCAAAAAGGATGTGATTATAATGAAAGAGAACAAATATGAAGCTATAAAAAGAGCCTTTTCTGCGCGTTTGCAGGCTCTGCGTAAGGCAAACCATCACACGCAATCCTATCTTGCCGGAAAACTAAATTTATCCAAAAGCTGTATTTCCAATTACGAAAGTGGCACGCGCATTCCCGATATGGATGTCATTTCAAAAATTGCAGACATATATAG
Organism: Clostridia bacterium; assembly: GCA_045537695.1. Lineage (GTDB taxonomy): Bacteria > Bacillota > Clostridia > UBA1381 > UMGS1253 > RGIG2041. The sequence continues at coordinate 28,949 of JAZSQB010000069.1, forward strand.
TGTCAGCATAGAATATCTGATCGGTACTTCCAAAAGGCCAAACCACTATGTGGCAGAAGACAAATTCATTGACAAAAATCGCTATCTTGATTTAAATATGCTTTCTCCGGCACATCAGAATAGCATCATAGAATATTACGAGCTTCTGTGTCAGAAAGACAACCTTTAATTTTAAAAATCGGTTCATTTTCTGTTTGTGCTCGTTTTCGAGGGCAAATTCACACCTATATACCTCGCAAACTTTCTCCGTAACGCCCAACAAATGATTCGCTCACTTCGCGAAGTAATGCTCTTTTACATATTTCATCACATGCGCATCATTATTGCAGATGACCGCATCTGCAATCGACTTGAGCGTTTCGCACGCATTTTCTGTTGCAAGTCCGAGTCCCGCTATGGAAATCATTGGCGCATCATTGTCACTGTCACCGACAGCGACAACATCCTGCATCGGTATATTCAACTTCTCTGCAAGGATTTTCAACGCGTTTCCCTTTCCTGCATCCTTAAGAAATATTTCAAGGTTGTGCGGCCAGGTCGTTGCTGCTTTCACATCCGGATTGGAAGAGAGCACTGCCTGGCATGCAGCTACATCCGCAGCATTTGCAAAAAACACCACAACACATTCAACAGCACTGTCCGGCAATTTCTTTTCAAAATCTTCTATTAAAATGCAGTTGTTTTTTACAATATCTTCCACATTAATACTTACCGGGTAATCGGACAGTCTTTCTGCTTTTTTCTTGTCGGCATAGGCTTGTCCATTGACATGCACAATCATAAATGTATCATAGCGAAGCAAGGTATCGAAAACAAAACGAAGCAGCTTGCCGCCAAGTCCCAGCACAACCTTCTCGCCTGTTTTTTTATCATGAATCGTCGCACCATTGGAATAAATCGCATAACGGATTTCCGGCAAACCAAAAACATCTTCCATTTCACACAGGGTACGTCCGGTTGTCGGCACAACAACAACACCGCGTTCAGTAAGCACCTTGATTGCCTGATAATTTTCTTTACTGAGCGTCAAATCCGCTCCTAAAAGTGTGCCGTCCAGGTCGCAGGCAATTAATTTATACCGGTTCATTTACAATCCTCCAAAAGTTTGCAATACTCTCATTTTCTGTACTGAGAAAATTCTACCACAACACAAGCAAAAACGCAATACGAAAGCAAAGCTCCAAATGCTTTTTCCTAATATTCTTTTCTTGATTTCTATAAAAGGATAACAAATGGTACAAAATTGTCCATTTATGATAAACGCCAGCAGCAGATGCGCAAATAAAATAGGAGGGCCTCAAGTCCCTCCCTTACAAACTATAAAGCAAACTCAATCCTTTGGATTGACGATATCACGCCACGCAAGGTCGCCGCGTTCTACGCCGTGAATTAACACTTCGGCAGTAGCCACATTGGTTGCTAGCGGAATATTATGCACATCGCAAAGACGGAAAAGTGCTGACACATCCGGCTCGTGCGGCTGCGCGGTCAGCGGATCGCGGAAGAAGAGCACAAGGTCGATTTCATTATATGCAATTCTTGCACCAATTTGCTGGTCACCGCCCTGTGGACCGGACAAAAAACGATGAATTTCCAGACCGGTTGCCTCAATCACCAAGCTACCCGTGGTGCCCGTTGCAAACAGATTGTGTTTCGCCAGTATGCCCTTATAAGCAATACAAAACTCTACCATCAGTTCTTTCTTTTTGTCATGCGCAATTAAAGCTATATTCATTCCGGATCGATCCTTTCGCAAACCTTTTTCGACTTATTATACACCCGTTTGTATAATTTTTCAAGTTATTTGCTCGAATTTATGCGAATTATTTTATCAGTTCCGCCTGCAAGGTGTATAAAAGTCTTTTGGTATGCGCGTCACTTTCCATATGGCACGAATAATGCTTAACCGTAAAATACCGCGCAAGCACAGAGGAAAGCTCAGCATCGAGGCGTGCTGTGCTGTTCTGCTGTGTACGATCGCACGCAAGCACCGTGCGGATGCGCATAGCGGCGATGCTTGCCGTTTTTCGCTCCGGCATCCAACTTTGCAGCAAACGAAAAAATGCAAAACGCTTCATAGACTTTGCTCCTTTCGTACGCTGCCCTGTGGCATACCCACCCCCAAAAGTTGCTTGAGCATCGAAAGTCTACCCTGCGGCATCAAGGGAATTGCCAGCCCTTCGAGCCTGCCGCAGATATTGCGATAGGCTCTGCCGGCACTTGATTTTTTGCGTAAGACTGCTGCATCACCGCGATTGGTAGAAACAATAATCGTTTCATCATCCTCCACAACGCCCAAGATTGCCACAGATAAAATATCTGCCACCTCCGATGGCGAAAGCATATTTCCTTTTTCAATCATTTTTGGGCGCACACGATTTATAACCAGGCGGATATTTTCCTCGGGCATGCCCGCTGCACTTAAAAGTCCGATAATACGGTCTGCATCGCGCACACTGGAAAGCTCCGGCGTAACCACCACGATTGCTTCCTGTGCGCCTGCAACTGCATTTTTAAATCCACGCTCTATTCCGGCAGGACAATCAACCAGCACATAGTCAAACTGCGCGGAAAGCTGCGAGGTCAGCGCCTGCATCTGGGCCGGTGTGACGGCATTTTTATCCCGCACCTGCGATGCGGCAATGAGATACAAGTCACTAAAACGCTTGTCCCGAATTAGTGCCTGCTGCAGCGTACAACGCCCTTCGGTCAAATCCACCAAGTCATATACAATTCGGTTTTCAAGCCCCAAAACGACATCCAAATTACGCAGACCGATATCTGCATCCACCAAAACAACACGTCGCCCGAGCTGTGCCAAGCCTGCGCCGAGGTTTGCCGTCGTCGTCGTTTTGCCGACACCCCCTTTTCCGGACGTTACTACAATTACTTTTCCCATAATTTTCTCTCCTTTATCGGAGAAAACAGCAAAAAATTTACCAAAGCCCATTATAAATGAACTTTGGCAAATAGATTGTCATATTCTGTCTTTCACATTATATTTTCGCACGCAGATTGCACCCTCCGACAAAAATGCCGTCTCAGGATACGGTTTTTCCTGATAACATACGCCGGATTTTTGCGCAATCACGCTGGCAATCCGGATTTCGGACGGCGATAGCTGCCACGCGCTCACGATTGCATCTTCCCTGCCGCCGCATCCCGCCCAGGCTGCGCCGAGCAATTTCCCGAGCACAGTAATATGCCCGTTGGCTTCCAACCGCGCGCCGGCGTGCACATCGCCAACAACGGTTATATCCCCACCACTGCGCAGACACATACCACCACGCACCGTGCCGTGATGCACTACAGAGAGTGGTGCATTCGATTTTGACTTTCCTTTGCGTACTTCTATTTCATTTCCAAAACGCGCACGCAGCCGCTGCTCTAACTGCAGCCGCTCTGCTTCGCCAAATACAAGTCCTGCAATTTCCACGATGCCACCTTCGGCAAGCAATTCTGCCAGTGCGGCTGTTTTTTCCTCTACCATTTCAAAAGCTTGCTCCGTTTGCTTTTCTAAGTGCAATGCACCTTGCGTTGCAAATGAAAAGCGCAAACCGTCCCGTATACCGCACACGCGGACTTCCGGCATTTGCTTTATGCCGCACTTGCTGTCCTGCTTTTTCAAAAAGCATCTCTCCTAATTGAAATAATATAGTATTAACGCAAAAGCGACTGTGCCGCCGGTGCATACTGATAAGCTGTTTCCACCGAGAAATACTTGTCCATCACCGCTTTTGCAATCGGCGCAACATCCGATCCGGAATTACCGTGTTCTACGACAATGGCAATGGCAATCTCCGGTTTATCAAAGGGTGCAAAACCAACAAACACGCCGTTATCCGATCCCTTCGCCACCTGCGCAGAACCCGTCTTACCACCAACGCGAATCGGATAATCCTTAAACACACTACTTGCCGTACCGTCTTCGGTTACGGCAAGCATACCATTAAGCACTGCTTCTACATTGATATCCTGCATATTTACTTCTTCCACCACTTTTGGCTCCGTCGCAAAAACAATTTTTCCATCCACCGGCGAACGCACACTCTTAATTACGTGCGGCTCATAGCGTTTGCCGCCATTGATCAGGGTACAAATATAATTTGCAAGCTGGAGCGGGGTCATTAGATTATCCGACTGTCCGATGGAAGCCTGCAGGGTATCGCCCGGCTGCCATGTGCCTTCTTGGTGCTTCTTTCTGTCTTCCGGTCCTGCCAGTCTGCCCGCTGCTTCCTCTGTTGCAAGTTCAAAACCTGTACGCTGTCCAAAGCCAAACATCTTGCCGTATTTATTCAAGGTCTCAATGCCCATCAATCTGCCTGCTTCGTAATAATAGTAGTTGCAGGAATTCATAATCGCATCGGTTACCGTTTGCGGTCCGTGCGTCTGCCCGTACCGGCTCTTCCATATCCAGCAGCGCGGCTGATAGTCCGGAAAAAATTTATACACGCCCTCGTCCACAATGACGGTTTGCGGTGTCACCGTACCGGATTCCAGTGCCGCAATCGAGGTCAACATCTTAAAGGTAGACCCCGGCGGATACGCCGCAGACACAGAGCGGTTCCACAAAGGCATATTTTCATCCTTCAACAGCTGATTATACACCTTGCTGAAATTAGATATATCATACGTCGGATGCGACGCAATCGCTAAAACCTCACCCGTGTTGACATCCATCACAACACCGGCACCACAGTAGGCATCGCCGCCGGATTTGTATTTGGGGTCTCCACCGCGTTCGCGGATGTTAAATATAGTCTCAGCCAGTGCCGTTTCCAATGTTGCCTGCAAGCCGGCATCTATCGTCAGTGTTACGTAATTTCCCTGTATTGGTTTCTCTGTCAGATCTTCCTGGACTTCAAAGCCGTTTTTCGTTTGCACCAGGCTAGCCGAACCATCCTCGCCCTTCAGGTATTGTTCGCACACCTTTTCAATACCCTGCTTACCAATCATATCGTTCATACGGTAGCCGTCTTTGGCAAGCGCTTCATATTCCGTGTCGGAAATTCTGCCGATTCTGCCAAGCACGTGCGCCGCCATTGTCCCCTGATTATACGTGCGAACATATTCACTGGCAATATTTACGCATCTATAATCCGCCTGACTTTCACGAATTTTAGTCACCAATTCCATGCTGATATCGCTCGCCATTACAAACGGTTCGGATACGGAAAAGCCTCGCTTTTCCATTTCATAGCGCACACCGGCAATTTTGCGCATCTCCGCCGGCGTGTACGTATCTGCAATCTTATATCTTTCCTTTAAAGCATCCATCACCTGCGCCGCGGTGATGTCCTTGTCATAATCCATACTTTTTTTAAAGCGTTCTTCCGCTTTTTTTACTTCTTGCACATCGGAGTACGTTTCCGAAAAATCGAAAGAAAAAGGCTCATCACTAATCGGCAAAGAATCCGAAACCTCTGCGCCGTCCTGCACAATCATATCATAGAGCTTAAGCAAAATGCCGTTTAACGCATCCGCTTCCATACCGATGCGCTGAATCTGCACGCAATAGCCTACCTCATTTGTAATGAGCGGCACACCGTAGCGGTCATAAATCTCGCCGCGCGGTGCGGCAATATTCATTCTGCGCATCTGCTTTTGTTGCGCAATTTCTAAAAATTCGTCACCTTGAATCACTTGCATCTGAAAAAGACGCACAACAAAAATGGTGCAAACAAGCACAACAAACACAATATAGACCGTGAGTCTCGGCTTTTTATCCATATGCGTCTCCTTTCCGTTAATTGGGATTTACAAATGCATCCGCAAGCTTCCTGACCATTGGCATCAGTAAACTGCCCGCCACCGCGCAGTACGCGGCAGACGGAAGCACACAATCGAGCAGCACCTGCCAATAATCCGACTGCTGCCAGAGTCCGAAGCATAAAATATAGTAAAAAAACTCATACGCAAGTGCAGTAACAAACAAAAACAGCACCGTTGCCGCAAACTTCGCCTTAAACACGTGCGGACTAATCATTGTAATCAACGCGCAGCACACCGTGCACAAAAGCGTTGCAACACCAAAAAGCGCCCCTGAGGTATAGTCAAGCAAAATACCGCAAACGATGCCGAAAATCGCAGAATGTAAATAATCATTTTCACGCACAGCAAAACAAACCGCTGTCGCTAAAATCAAATTCGGCGCGGTTTGTCCAAACCAGTTTTTCATAAAGGTTGTCTGCAGTAAAAGCAAGACAAGCAAAAGGACTGCCGTTTTAATATACTTCATTTCTATTTCCTCAAAACTAAAACGTAACGTGTGTTTGCAAAATCCACCGCCGGTTCTACCACAGCATACTGATTGACGCCCGTAGAGTCCGCGTGCAGCTCTGTCACGCGTCCGAGTGGAATACCGGCTGCAAACACATCGCCGAGACCGGAGGTTTCGATCAGATCGCCGACCACAATTTCCGCTTGCTTATTGACAAAATTCAGCTTGCAATATCCGTCTTTCCCCAATGCCAAATCGCCGTCGAGCATCGCTACGTCACCAGTCCGCACTACACAACCGCCCACCGTAGAAGCACTGTCAATAATCGTACTGACGCGCGCCCAGTTCAGTCCGACCTCTTGCACCTGACCAACAAGACCTCGTTCGGTTACAACCATATCCTGCGCTTTGATGCCGTGCAAACTGCCCTTGTCAATCGTATAGGCGTTATACCAGTTATCACTGCTCCAACCGATAATTTTTGCACCGGTGGCGTTGTGGCCTTCGTACGTTTCTTCTTTCAGCTCAAGCAACGCCTTCAAGTGCGCATTTTCTGCAGCAATCTCCTCTGCAGAGCGGTAATTTTGCTCTAAATCCGCAATGCGCTTTGTCAGGGCATCATTTACCTCCTTGTAATCGCGCATTTCAAACAGAAAATTGAAAAACCCGCCCACGCCTTCGGATGCACTTGTCGTCACCTTTTGCACCGGTGAAAGCAACGTATTAAAGGCATTTTCAAAAATAGATGCCCGGTTTTTTTGGATGGTAGAAAGCGCCATAAAAATGCTGATAGCCAGGACAATACAACCCAAAATTATTAACTTTTTGTGCTTATCAAAATTCATATTGTCCCCTTTTCTTTAAGCATTTCTTCAAACAACCACAACGGAAAACCAATGACATTGTTTAAGTCCCCTTCTGTGCGTGCAACCAGTGCGCCGCCAATCCCCTGAATCGCGTATGCACCCGCTTTGTCCATCGGCTCGCCGCTGGCGATGTACGTTTCAATTTCCGCTTCCGACAGTTTTTTAAACGTAACGTGCGTTACATCACTGCGGCTGACGGCACTACCATCTTTTGCATCCACAATACATACACCGGTCAGCACCTGATGGGTGTTGCCTGACAGCAAAGAAAGCATCCGCTTTGCATCCGCCGCGTTCGCCGGTTTTCCCATAATTTCTCCATTGAAGCTAACGACTGTATCCGACCCGATAACATACGCATCCTCGTTAACGCTTTTTGCTACCGCAGCGGCTTTTAAAAGCGCAAGCTCGCGCACTAAAAGCGCCGGGTCGGTCACGGAAATGTTTTCATCCACGTCCGCTACCTGTATATCAAATGTATAGCCCGCTGCCGCCAGAATTTCTCTTCTGCGCGGTGAAGCGGACGCAAGTATAAGCTTTTTCATTTTCAGTTCACCCTTTTTAAGTACTGGACGGCAAATTTTGCCGCAAATCCCGTAAATACGCCGCACACTGCCGCAATGCTGAGCAGCGGCGGTAAATAGCTGTAAAGCAAAACCGGCGAAAGCAAGATTGCCGCTACGCACACCTGCGCCATAGAATGGGCGCACGCGCCGAGCACGCTTACGCCAATGATGCTCAGCTTCGTAAAATACCGCTTTGCCACAGCCATCAGAAGCGTTGCCAAAACCGCGCCGCTCAGACTGTAGAGCATCCCAATCACGCCGCCGAATAACAATGCGCCGAGTATACTGCGCACAACGGAAGCGCAAAGCGCCTCCCGCGCGCCGTATAAATACAAAACCGTCAGTGCCGCAATATTGGCAAGGCCGAGCTTACCGCCAGGCAAATCCACAAAAAACGGCAAAAAGCTTTCAAACAGCTGCAACGTTATCCCCAGCGCAACCAGCATCGCCAACAAGGTCAGCTTTTTAATAGGCAACGATGTCTGCATCCGCTTTTCCTCCCGTAATCTGCACAACCAAGCGATTCGGCAGGCATATCAAAGACGCATTCGCCTTGGATATTCTGCCCTGCCGCACCTCCATCTGGTCTTTGCAGCTGCTTTTTTGTACATATGCCCCTTCAGCATCAATCACAATTTCATTGTAGCCGTATTCCGTATCGGAAATATACGTTTTTTGCTCCGTTAAAGCGCGGTAATTGTAACGGGCGACGCATTTGCCGTCCACACAGATTTCGACCGTATCTCCAGCAGCAGAAAACACAAACAATTCTGCGCACACCATAAAAATGAGCGCAAAGGCAAGTATGCTTCCCGTTAAAATTTTATCCCACGTATTCAAGTAAAGCCTCCGTTACTGCACGCCGCGGTAAAAATGACCGCGCGTAAACGTATTTTGTGCAAACAGGCTTTCTGCGTTGCCGTGCTCGATTGCCTGTATATAATTTGCAAGCACCTGCGCCGTTTCCTGCGCATTTTCCACTGTAAAATCCAATCGGATATGCCGTACACCTGCCGCGCGCAAATCCGAAAGCTTGTCCGCCATATATGTTGGCTTGGAGTTTAACAGCACATTCACGCACGCCTCCGGTCTGCAAAGCACCGGAAAATCCGTCTGTTTTCTATCGCGCAGAATAAACGGTCCTTTTCCCTTTTTGCATCCGCCGGTATACGCGCGCATCAGGCAGTTTTGCATCACCATCAGCGGCAGTCTGCCGTAGGCAACTACAACCGCTTTTTCCAATACATCATCGCCGAGCGCGGCAATTTCATCGGTATTGAGCTCCGGCGAAACGGTAATCTTAGATACCCCCATCGCCAAAAGCTGCATGGCGGTCTCTGTGTTGTACACACCGATGCGAAAATCCGTGTGGCGCTCTTTGTCCGTTAATTCCAGCTCCCCAATGCCGCTGATCGACACGGTATCCGTTATTAATTGTTCCAGTGCGCGCTCCCTGTTTTCTTCGGTCAGGATTTCCGGCAGTTTTACTGCCAGTTTAGTATCTTCCACCGCCGGCAGCTTTGCAATCACCGATGCCGGTGCATACAGCACCGCCGGATGGTATGCCAGCGCCGCTTTTGCCTGCGCAAGCGTTTCCACCGAAACGCTAAAGCGCATTTCCGCCGCACGTGATGCACGCTTTTGCCCAAATTTCGGCAACGCCTCCACCAGTGTTCTGTTCACGGCGCACCGCTGCGCAGCCAATGCAGCCATCGCACTGCGGCGCAACGCATTGAGCGCACTGACCGGCAAAAATACATCCCCGTATAGCGTTACCGCTATATCGCGCACACGAAACGCCGTGCCACCGGTTTTTGAAAGGCGTTTAGTGATTTCTTCTTCTGTGGTCGGGCGGTTTTGCGCCGCATCCACCACATCACCCGTCACCGTTACTCTATGCCCGTCCGCATCCGTCACGGTCAGCTCCGCCGGATGCGACGGCGTAAAGTTTACTTGCATATCTACATCCACACAGCGCACGTTTGCCTGCGCCGTGCAAAGATTTTCTATTCCCTCTGCAAATTTTTCCGGTGAAACATTGGACGGATTGAGCACACTCATCATCTCCGCGCCGCGTTTCCCCTTAAAATAAGCATCTGTAAATCCACTGCGGTTAAAGGCATCGAGCAAGGTTTGCATATCCTGCTTGGTTGCCGGCAGCGCACTGTCTAATTTTTTTCTATACACGCCGGTTACGGTTGCAACATATGCCGGCTTTTTTAATCTGCCCTCAATTTTGAGCGAAGCGACGCCCATATCCGCAAGCGTCTGTAGATCGGAAAGCAACGCCAAATCCTTCGGACTCATTAAATAGCCGCTTTTCAGCTTCTTGCCGTCTTCTGTCAGCAGTGTATACGGCAAACGACACGGCTGGGCACAGCGTCCGCGATTTCCGCTTCTGCCGCCCAAAACGCTGCTGAGTAAGCACTGCCCTGAATAACAATAACACAGTGCGCCGTGCACGAAGATTTCAAGTTCTGCGCTGCAGTGCTTTGCAATATGCGCAATCTGCCCGGAAGACAGCTCGCGCGCAAGCACCACGCGGCAAAAGCCGAGCTTTTCCAATGCGCGCACACCGGCAAGGTTATGTACTGTCATCTGCGTAGATGCGTGCAGTGGAAAATCCGGCATTGCAGTATGCACCGCGCGCGCAAGACCCAAGTCCTGCACAATCAGCCCGTCCACACCGATTGCATACAAAAGCTTTGCATATTCTACCGCCGACATAAGCTCACTTTGCTTAATCAGCGTATTCTGCGTTACATAGAGTTTCACGCCGCGCAAGTGGCAATATTCCACCGCCGCACGCATCTCTTGTTCATCAAAATTACTCGCCGAAGCGCGCGCCGAAAAACGGCTACCCCCGACATATACAGCGTCTGCGCCGCTCTGCACGGCGGCATACAAAGCCGCCTCTGAGCCCGCAGGCGCCAAAAGCTCCAGTAATTTCATATATTCACTCCGTTATCTGCGCGTTGCCAGGTCTCTGTTCTTTCGCTCCAGCTCCGTTTTGAGTACCTCTAACTGCGCACGAAGGCGCTTCTTTTCCTGCTCCGCTTCCTCTAACTTTGCATCATAATCCACAATCTGACGGCGCAGTTCATCCTCTGCCTTCTGCGCTTTAAAATGCAAATCTGACAGATTGATTGCGGTCAATACCGCTGCCATATCCATACTCAGGCGCGGATTGTACTCTGTGATTTCGCCGATTTTTTTGTCCACATAAGCGCAAATCTTGTATATGTATTCCTCCGGCTCCTCCGCTGTGATTGTGTACTGTCTGCCCCGGATGCGCACCTCAATTTTATTTCTTTCGCTCATGCTTTTCTACCACCTTTATTTTCAAGATACTTTTTCGCCTTTAATATACCAATGACGGTTTTCGCGTCATAAAGTGTCCCATCCATAACCATATCCACCAACGTGTCCAAAGGATAACTGTATACCTCGACAAACTCATCGCCGTCCGGCTGCATTTCGCCGGCGGTCAATCCCAAAGCGAGATACACATAAATTTTTTCGCAGCAATAGCCGGGGCTGACATAGTCCGCGCCGAGGAATACAAATTTCTCCGCCGTAAAGCCGGTTTCTTCGCGCAGTTCTCTCTTTGCGCCCTCTAAGCTGTCCTCCTCCGCTTCCAGTTTGCCTGCCGGTAGCTCCAAAAGAAAATCATCGAGCGGACGGCGGTACTGCCGAACCAGATACGCCTTGCCCGCATCATCCACTGCAACCACACATACGCCGCCGCAGTGCTCCACAATTTCGCGCTTGGCAGTATGTCCGTTTTGCACTTCCACCTCTTCGACGCGCACGCTTAATATTTTCCCGCGATATACATATTCGGAATGGATACATTTTTCCTTCTTCAGCATACCTTTTTCCCTCATATTCCTATAACTACATATATATAGTTCATTATAGTATTTTTTCACAAAAATAGCAAGAAAAATCTTTTCAACTGCCCGATTTTCAAACGACAAAAGCCGTCCATATTGGACGGCTTTCCCAATTAGCTCATAAAATCTTCTAAAATACGCGTCAGCGCTTCTTCGCTACGCAGCACGATGCCGTCCTCCAACTGTGCCACATCCTGCGGTGGCAAACGCCGGATGTCCGTATCAATAATGCTCGCAATCGCGCGGGTACCGTCCCCGTATACGCGGTACACAGCAAGCTTTTCCATATATGCCTTCAGCACAAAATATCCGCCGCCGTCCGGCGCTTCCTTTTCCGTTTCCGCCGGCGATGCCGACGGTACAATCGCTTCCGCCTGCGGTGCCGGCAGCGGAATCTGCTCAATTACCGCCTGCGGCATCGCAGGACTCTCTACACGCTTCGTGCCCCGTAACAGCGCAACGCCCATCAGCAGCATACATCCCCCGCAAATCCATACCCATTTTTGTTTCATTTGCATACATTCCTTTGCACTTCTTTGCCCTTATTTTGTCTGTACAAAGAAAAAATTATGCATTTATTTTTGCAGCGCCCACACCGCATCCGCCGCTTGTTTCACATCGCGCATTGTATTATAATAACCAAACGAAAAACGAACCGTGCCCGCAGGATATGTACCGAGCGATTTGTGCGCCAGCGGCGCACAGTGCAGTCCACTGCGCACGCATATGCCGTATTCCTTCTCCAGTGCTTCGCTCACTTCTACCGGATGCCTATCCCGCATACACACGCTCACCACGCCGCTTTCGCCGCGGTAAACTGTAACATTTGGCATTGCGGACAGTCTTTCGCAAAACGCATCCGCAAGTGCACGTTCGTGCGCCAAAAGCGCACCGTTTCCCAAGCCTTGCACATAGCGTATTGCCGCACCGAGCGCCGCAATCGCAGGTGCATTTACCGTGCCGCTGACCAACTTATCGGGAAATGTTTCCGGCTGATAAATATTTTCCGATTCGCTGCCGCTGCCCCCTTGCAGTAACGGACGGATATCCACCCCGTCGCTAACATACAATCCGCCTGTACCGAGTGGTCCCATCAACCCCTTGTGTCCGGCAAACGCCAGCATATCTATGCCCTGCGATTTGACGTCAATCGACGCCACACCGGCACTCTGCGCCGCATCCACTAAAAGCAGCGCACCGTGTGCATGTGCAATACACCCCATCGCAGCGATATCCTGCACCACACCGCACACATTGGAAATATGATTTACAATCACCAGTTTCGTATGCCTTTGCATAACCGCTTCCACCGCAGACGGCAAAACATGCCCCTGCGCATCCGCCTGCGCAATGCTGTAAGCGCATCCGGTATGGATAACCGGACGCAAAACGGAATTATGCTCCATCCCCGTCAGCACAACGTGATCCTCTATTTTTAGCGTGCCGTGAATCGCCATATTCAGCGCCATCGTTGTGTTCTGCGTAAATGCAATGCGCTCCGGCTGTGCAATACCGAACAAATCGGCCGCCGCATCCGCCGCGTCGCTGACCATCTCGGAAGCACGCAAAGAAAATTGATGCCCACCACGTCCTGCATTTGCACTATTGCGGCGCACGGCATCAAAATATGTTTTATAAACGACAGACGGCTTATGCAGCGTCGTCGCCGCATTATCAAGATAAATCATACGCCGTATACACTCTCCCATCCTCTGATTCCGTCACATGAAAAACCGCCTTGACCGGCATTTGCTTTTCTGCAGAATATGCCAAAATTCCCTCACAATCCGCCGTGGCGCACTCCAAACCGTAGCTGCAGCCCTTAAGTCCCAAATCCGACGGCAGCTGCACCACCGCTGTACGTACCTTTTTCTGCTTGAGCTGCTTTCGCGCCCGATGCACCACTGAAATGGAGCTGTATACGATAACACACCTCTGCATAAAAACACCCCCTTTCCACAAACTTTCTATTTTCATTGTATGCAAAAGGGCTGATTTATGCGCATGAAAAAGCACAAACGGGACGATGTGGGCATCGTCCCCTACAGTGTTGCCATTGGTTTTACAGCATTTTTCACAACCCACCCGGCTATTGCTTCTCCCCGGCGAAATACTGTGAGATACCATCTGCGATGGCATCAGCAACCGCCTTTTGATAATCGGCGGTTTTGAGTTTTTCGCGTTCCGTCTCGTTGGATAAAAACCCACATTCCACAATCAGCGACGGTACATTGGGTGCGCGTAATAAATAAATCCCGTCCGGCGCGCGCATCGGTACGCGCTGATTTTCCGGGTCTACCTTTTCGCGCAGTGCGCTCTGTATACACTGCGCCACGTCTGCCGAAGCTTGGTGCGTTGTATCATAGAGTACCTGTGCCCCGTGGTATTTCGTTTGCTCAAATTGGTTCATGTGAATACTGACAAACAATGCCGGCATCGCCGCATCACGCAGTTTTTTCCGGTTGCGCATATCAGCGCGTTTCTTTTCACCGATACTTTTCCCGCTGTCATGGATACCGTTTGCATCCGTGCGGGTCATCAACACGCAAAAGCCACGACTTTCCAACGCTTTTTGCAATTGAAGACAGACCGCCAGATTTAGCGGCGCCTCCTGTGTGCCGTCTGCTGCGACACAGCCGCCATCCGGCGCACCGTGCCCTGCATCGAGCATAATCGTGCGCTGCAATGGTGCGCTTACCTCTATTTCATTTTCAGCCAAGCCGACCAAAACCAAGCTCAGTAATAGAATACAAACCAACAACACCGCGCTGCTGCGCCGAACAAATAAAATCATATATACCTCCGAAAGTTTGTTCTAACTCGAAACAAAAATGCGGTGCAAACTTTACGTTTACACCGCATTTTATCTCATTTTCATTTATGCTTCCGGCGCTTCGTCCGCCTTCGCTTTTTCCTTCTTGCCTTCCTTTTCAAAGTATACGCCGTCAATGTATACATTCACGCCGAGCACTTCAAGTCCGGTCATGCTCTCCACTGCCTTTTTCACCTTCTGCTGCAGCTGCGCGGAAATATCTGCAATTTTTGCACCGTAGCACACGGTGATATGCACATCAATCGTCGCCTTGCCGTCCTCGATGTCTGCTTTCACACCCTTGCCTACATTCTTTTTGCCCAAAATCTCCGCAATGCCACCGACGATACCGCCGCTCATAGAGTAAATACCCGGCACCTCAGCGGCAGCCGCACCTGCAATCACACCGACAACTTCATCCGAAATCACAACGCTGCCGATTTCCATATTTGTATTTTCCATAACGTTTTCTCCTTTCACATAACCTGCATCCGTCCTTCGCCGGATTCACTTATGTAAATAGTATACCACGTTTTTTACTGAACTTCAACAATTTTTATATTTTTTATTGAAACATTCGTCTGCGATGCGACAATGTCCTGAATTTTTGCCACATCCGCTTCGGAAAGTGCCTGCGCTTTTACGGTGACGCTTGCCGTATCGCCGGACACGTACACCACGGCATCGGCAAATCCTTTTGCCTTAATCATATTCTCTGCCGCTGTCTCCTTATCCGCGACACCTGCAATGGCGAGTAGGTCCGTTTGCGCCTGCTTTTTTGTTTCCAAATCCATATTGGCATTGTCAACGATTTCATTGAGCCTTGCAATCGTGGTGCTGCGCGCATTTTCGCGGCTGACGCGCGCCGCGCTGAAATAATCCTCTACCGGCGCGCTCACCAGCTGTGCCTCACCCATTTTACCCGCCGGCTGCGTTTCTTCTGGTGCTTTGTCTGCTTCTGCCGTCTCCTGCTGTGCTACAACCGGTGCCTGCGCATTCTGCGTATAATTAAAGTTAATAAACGCCGCAACACCGATGAGCAAAATCAGGGCACCAATTAAAACCTCTTTCCTTTTCATCACCATCATCATTCCTTTTGCCTCCTTAGATTTATTTTGCAAAAACACCGATACGGTGCTCCTCTACAGCCAAAACCGCCTTCAGCGCACATATGATCTGCTCGCGCACACGCGCGCTATCCGCCCCTTCCGCAACCGCAATCACCCCGCGCACCTTTGGGTACGTTTCCGTTTCCAGCACCGGCGCATCCTCCGGCACAAGCATACGGATGTGTTCTTCGCTGCTGCTTTTACTTGCCTCTTTACTCTGCTTGCGCTCCACCTCTGTGGCATATACGCGCTTGCCCGTACCGTCATAGCTAAGCATTACATCCACTGCGCCCACACCGCGGATTTTGCTTAAAATCGCCTCTAAGCGCCGCTCTGTCTCCGCGTATGGTTGCTCTGTCGGCATCGCCGTTTCCTCCGCTTGCGGTACTTTCTTTCCCGCACCGTTTCCAAATCCCAATAAAAGGATGCCTATAAATAATATGATGACCAAGCGCAGAATATGCTTGTTTTTCAAAAAATCTTTCCACTTGATTTTATCCATAGTCCGCCTCCAGACCGAATTCTTCCCGGATATGCGCTTTTAGCGCATCCTTGTCCGCTTGCACATCATAAATGGTCAGCCGACGCACCATCAGTGTGTGATCCTGTATGTATACATCCGCCTCTGCGCGCACGGTCTGCGAAAACGCTTCCTGCACGCTCTGCTCCACCGCTAGCACCAGCTTTTGTGCAAACTGCGCCGCAACAACAGCATCTGCGTTTGTTTCTTCCAGTGCATAAGCATCTGTTGGTTCTATAGAAAGCGCATCCCAATCCATCTGCCGGATTTGCAAAAATGCGCTGACGACAACCACTGAAACCACCAAACCCGTAACGAGAGATACATATTTAGAAAGTGGTCCTGCGCAAACTAAAGATTCACTGAAAAAACACAAAAATGCTACACCCAAAACCGTCGCCGTAAATTGCTGCAAAAATTCCATCCTACCCTCCTATGTGCATTAGCATTGCCACGCAAATGATAAACATAATAAAGATGGCACAAAGCGTACCGAGCATAAAGGACAGCACCTCCGAAAGCGATGCCACCGCTGAAAAAATACGTTTATCCGTCACCGGCTCGATGACCGCTGCCGCCAGATGAAACATAAGGGCATACATTCCGATTTGCACAATCGGCGCAAGGCAAACCGAAAAGAGCGCAATCACGCCCGCCGCCCCGGTTGCGCCGCGAATCACCTGCGTGCTCGATACAAGTGTGTCGAGCGTGTCCGACAAAATGCCGCCGACCACCGGCACGCCGTTAGAAACCACATAGCGCGCCGTCTTTGCCGTCATCGCGTCCATTGCACCAACGCCGAAGCCCTGTACCGTAAGGAGTCCCGAAAACGCCGTCAACAAAAAGCACAGCCCCCAACGCAGAAGCTTTTTTAAAAATCCCGTCAGTGCCCGCACCGATACCGTGCGGCTGATGCCTGAAATCATCCCCAGTGCCGCCACGCAGTACAATAGCGGCACAATCCACAGCCGTACGGCGTTGCCGAGCAGCGTGCATCCCGCCAAAATCACCGGATGCACCCCCGCCGCAGTTGCCGCTTTGCCACCGGCAAGTAACAGTCCGGTTAAAATCGGCACACAGCCGTTCATGAAAATTACGCCACTTGCAACCGCATTTTGAAACGTGTTTGCCGCCACACAAAATGCATCCATAGCCATGCCTGCCAACACAAGGTAGCACACAAAAAATACCGTTTCCTGCACTGATTGCGCTTCCATACCATGCTGCATATTGGAAAGCACCGCAAACAGAATGCTGACCGCAACAATTTTGAGCAGAAGCGCAATGACCTCACCGCCGTGCGCGCGCACAAGCGCGATGCATTTTTCAAGCAAACTCTGAAAGCTGATAACGCTTTCGCCTGCGGCAATACGCCGAGTATTGTCCGCAAAAGCATCCCCTTCCACCGCAAGGTCATAATCATATTGCGCCAACAAAGCATCCATCTGATTTTGTGCCTCTGCGTGTATGCCGAAAAGCAGCAGAATCACCAAAGATAACCAAATCACTTTTTTCATCTTACAGTATCCCCGTTAATGTCTCTATCAGTTTGCCGGCAATCGGCAGCGCCTGCACCAAAATCAAAAGCTTGCCAAACAGCTCCGCCTGCACACCAATGGATGTATGTCCCGCATCCTTACATAGCTGCGAAGCCAGGGTGCAGACATAGCCGATGCCAATGACTTTAAACACCGTCTCCAAATAGCCATCTTCTAAAGAAAGACGCTCTGCCAGCCGGCGAATGTAGTCCATAACGCCATATGCCATATTTAAAGAATACAAAAGCAAAATCGCGCACGTCAGCAAGGAAACAACAATATGTAGCTCCGAATGCATACCGCGCAAAATCACACAAACCAGCATGCCACACACCGCAATACCAATCATCTGTGTTAAATCAATCATAGATGAAACACCGACTTTATCGTATCAAATAGCGCGCTGATTTGCCCGACAATCATAAACAAAACAACAATCAGCCCGGCAAGCGTTGTCAGCATCGCCTGCTCCTCTCTGCCGGAGCGGATTAACAGCTGATTGAGCACGGACACAATGATACCGATTGCCGCAATCTGAAAAATAAAATCAACGCCCATCGGCTCTCCTCCTTATGTATTAGAGCATTAACAGCACCAACAGCGCGCCGCCGAACACGCCGGATGCCATATACAGCCTGCCGTTTGTCTGCGCATGTTCCGCAGCGGCTCTGCGCTGCATATACAACTGCTCCGTAATCACGCAAAGCTGCTCCGCCTGCGACGCCGCATCACTGGCGCCAAGCTGCGCCGCAGCGCGCAAAAGCACAGCGGCATCCGCCTTCGTAAGCACGCCGCTCTCCTCGGAAAGTGCTGCTTGCATTGCTATATAAGGTGTTTTTTCTTGTTTGAGCTGCGCTGAAAACACGCAAAGCAGCGGCGTTGGATTTGCAGCAGCTGCTTTTTCCACCGCCTGCGGTAAAGGTGTCTGCAAAAATGCAATTTCCGTGCGCAACATCGAAAATGCGTGTGCCAGTGTTTCCATAAGCGACACCCGTTTAAAAAGCTGTCTTTGCATCCAAATGCCCAAAAGAGAACATCCGGCAAAGGTCAAGGCAGCACCGCATAACTTAAGCACGGCAATACACCTCCTGTATACTGCCCGGGCCCTGCTTGCGTGACAGCGTGACGAAAATTTCAAAAGGCAGCACATCTTCTATGCGACTGCGAGTTGCCGCGTGCATACTGGTTAGCAAACTACAGCCGCAGCCTAGCGCATACTGCATGGCTTGTCGCTCATCCTCGCCCCACAGTTCATCCGTAACAATCAACTGTGGCGAAAGCGTACGTACGGCAAGCGCAATCCCTGCCGCCTTTGGGCACATTCGAAGCACGTCCGTATTTTCACCGATATCAAATGCAGAAACGCCATTGTGCATCGCACAAAGCTCATCGCGTTCATCTATCACACATACGCGCACGCCCCGATGGGACAAGCTGCGGATTAAATCGCGCAAAAGCGTTGTTTTGCCGCAACCCGGCGGCGAAAGCACCACCGTATTTTTTATGCGCCCGTTTTGCATTACCTGCGAAAGCAGTTTGTCCGCGCAGCCGATAACCTCGCGCGGTATACGAAAATTCAAGCCGGAAAACAGCTTCATATTTTCAACCGTGCCACCGGAAGAAAGCACACTGCCGGACAGACCGACGCGCACGCCGCATGGCAGCATTAAAAACCCGTTTTTGATTTGCTCCATTACGGCATAAACAGAGTTATTACAAATGCGCATCACCGTCTCGCTGATTTGTTGCGCCGTCACCGTGCTTTGCGTAATCGGCACACTTTGTCCGCAGCGCACCAGCATCACACGACAGCCCGCGCGCAGCCTGAGTTCCTCTGCATAAAGCAAGTCCCGCTCGGCAATGCATGTCCGCAGTGCTTCCGGCAGACTACGCAGAATTTCCAGCGCGGCATTGGGCGTATTTGCCTTTTTCATAAGCTTCACCTCTTTTTCGTTTGCTTCATCTTTATGCCACCACTGAAATAATTATGTCACAAATTTTCTTTCTAAAATTTGTTGACAGATGCGTATGAATAGATTAAAATATGTGTAGACTACAAAAGCCGAGAGGAGAACAAACATGGCTGAAAGAGAAGATATCATCACTTTATATGATGAAGACGGCAAAGAAATTGACTTTGAACATTTAGATACTGTTTCTTTAAACGATAATCTCTATGTTGTGCTGTTAGAAGTACTGGAAAACGGCGAAGAAAATGACGAAGTGGTCATTTTCAGAATTGAGCAAACCGATGACGAAGACGATGCGCTTGTTGTCATTGAAGATGAAGCGGAGTTAAACGCTGTATTTGAAGAGTTCCAGAACCGTCTGGAGGACGAATAAACCAAATTAAATATGCCCTGCGGTGTACGTATGTGTACCATTTATTTTACCAACACTTTTAATATGGGATTCTTTGCTCTATGTGCGGATTGCAGGCCTCCCTAAATGGAAGAGGAAGCGCGAAACACAAGGCGGTTGCCCACCTGCATTTGCAGGTCAAATAAAGGTACAAAACTACGGCATAGCGGGGTTTTTTCATTGAATCAAAATTGAGGGATGCTTATGAAAACCAGAACAAAGCTTTTGCTTGCGCTCAATAAATTCTTTAAAGCACCGGTGCACCCGTTCAACCTGCAAAACGAAGGCGTGAAGTCCTATGCGATGTGGCAGTTTGAAAAAGGCGCGCAGACAATCGCTTTTTACACCAAGCGCTATACGCCCGATGAAATGTTTAAAGACAAAACCGTCGTTGATATCGGTTGCGGCGCAGCAGGCAAATCGCTGTATTATGCGTCCTGCGGTGCAAAAAAGGTCATCGGTGTGGAGATTTTGGAAAAATACCGCCGCGAAGCCGAAAAACTTGCCACAGATTTAAATTTAAAGGACAAGTTTGAATTCGTCTGTGCCGATGCGGCAAATCTGCCGTTTGAAACAGACAGCATTGATACCATCATTATGAATGATGCAATGGAGCACGTGGACAATCCGGAAGCAGTGCTGACCGAATGTATGCGCGTCATCAAAAAAGGCGGCAGAATTTTTATTAACTTTCCGCCCTACTATCATCCGACCGGCGCGCATTTAAGCGATGCCATCTTTATTCCGTGGGTACATATGTTCTTTAGTGAAGACGTGCTGGTGGAAAGTTATAAGATTCTCGCAAAGCAGTACCCGGACGGCGACGAGCGCATCGAGTTCCGCATTTCGGAAGATGCACATGGAAAAGCCTATTTTTCCTACATCAATCATATGACCATCTGCCGATATAAAAAGATTCTCAAATCCCTCGACATCAAACCGGTATATTACAAAGAAGAGCCGTTGCGCAGCATCGTTGCGCCGCTGGCAAAGCTGCCGCTTTTCAAAGAAATGTTTGTAAAAATGGCAGTTTGCGTTATAGAAAAATAAGATAAAGGTGCCTGCGGGCACCTTTTTTTATGTATATTTTCTTGGATTCCGGCAAAAATACCAGTATCACAATACAGAAAGGCTGGTTACTATGTCTGAATTCAAAAATAAATGTGTTGCCTGGATAAAAGCAAATCGCTATTACATAGTGCTCGCACTATGTATCCTGACCGTCAGCGGCACATATCTTCTGCTCAACAACGCTGTTTCTTTAGAGCAAACGCCGCGCAAAGAGGCACAATACGTTGCACCGCCGGTGACGGAAACACCGCTGCCGGATTTGGCGGAATACTTCCCGCCGGAATTGGAGCCGGAAAAACAAAGCGAAACAACGAAAGCACCATCTGTCGCGCCTGATTTGACGCAAGAAGACACTGCTATGCGCGTGTCCGCCGATGCCCCCGAGGTGGAAAAAGCGGAATTGCACTACAAGTATCCGTTAAACGGAAAAATCTCCAAAGGCTTCTCCGGCGATACGTTGGTGTTTTCCAAAACCATGTCGGACTGGCGCATCCACAGCGGCATAGACATTGCCGCCGAAGCCGGCACCGATGTCTGCGCTTGCGCAGACGGCACCGTAGAGGATGTGTTTACGGATGAACGCATGGGCATCACTATCGTTTTGCGCCATCCGGACGGTGTGCAATCCATTTACAGCAATCTCTCCAGCGGTCTTTTGGTCGAAGTCGGGCAAAGCATCCGCGGCGGCGAGGTCATCAGCTCGGTCGGCACCTCTGCCCTCTTTGAAGCGGCAGACGAAAGCCATCTGCACTTTGAACTGACCAAAGACGGCACGCATATTGACCCGCTGGCGTATTTACAATAATTTTTCTAAAGAGCGACACGCATTGCGTATCGCTCTTTTCTTGACTACCGTCGCTTTTTGTGGCATAATATAAATATATATTTTTATGACAAGGCTGGTTACATGGATGCATAATTTATTATTTAGAATTTTTATTAAAAATCACACCAATACAAGCGACCCTGCCGTGCGCCGGCACTACGGCATTTTAGGCGGCGCCATCGGCATTGCGCTCAATATTCTATTGTTTATCTTCAAAACCGTGGCAGGTCTGCTTTCTGCATCCGTGTCTATGATTGCGGATGCGCTAAACAACCTCTCCGATGCGGGCTCATCCGTCATCTCTTTGGTTGGCTTTAAAATGTCCGGTAAACCGGCAGACAAGGATCACCCCTTTGGGCACGGACGCATCGAATACATCAGCGCGCTGTTTGTTTCTATCATCATCTTTATGATGGGCTTTGAGCTCATCCGAACCTCCTGGGACAGAATACGCCACCCGCAGGCTACGCAGTTCAGCACAGTGGCATTTGTCATTTTAATTGTTTCCATCGCGGTCAAGTTCTGGATGTTCCTGCTCAATCGCAGCATTGGAAAAAAAATTGATTCACCGGCAATTCTCGGCACGGCAAAGGACTCCATTTCCGATGCGATTGCAACGCTTACCGTTCTGCTCGGTGCAATTTTTGCAAAAGTCACCGATATTATGATTGACGGCTACCTTGGTATGCTGGTTTCCCTTTTTATCCTGTATGCCGGTTATTCTACGCTCAAAGAGGCGCTCGCGCCCCTGCTCGGCCAACCGCCAGAGCAATCTTTGGTGGACGAAATTGAAAAAACCGTGCTCGCCCACGAAGGCATCATCGGCATGCACGATTTAATTATACATAACTACGGTCCGGCGCGTTTTATGCTTTCGCTGCACGCCGAAGTACCGTGCGACGGCGATGTGCTCGCTCTGCACGATACGATTGATTTAGTCGAAAAAGAGCTTTCCATCCGTTTAAACTGCGATGCGGTCATTCATATGGATCCGGTGGAAACCAACAACGCCGTCATTACGGAAGCAAAGCAATTTGTATCGCACGTCATCAAAGAGGTTTCCGACGAGCTTTCCATCCACGATTTTCGTATGGTCAGCGGTACAACGCACACCAACTTGATTTTCGATGTTGTTGTACCGTATAATTTTACAATGTCCAACAGTGAAATTGCCGCCGTGGTGGAAGAAAAGCTCAAAGGCTACAACCAAAACTATTTTGCAGTTATGACTTTTGAAAACAAATACATTTAGTGAGGAAAACCCATGCAAATTTTCAGAAAAATATGCATCTTACTTCTGGCGCTGTGCTGTCTGCTGTCTGTCAGCGTGACAACTCACGCCTTTGAGCCGGATGTAAACCGTTTCACATTTATTCCCATAGAATACGACGGCAAAATTTCAGATGCCCTTCCCTGCAGCGATGGGCTGTTTGCCATTAAAAACGAAGCTTTTAAAACCGGCTATCTTGCCGCGGACGCCACACTGAAAATTCCGTTTGCATTTTCCGACGGCGGCAGCTTTAGCGCCGGTCTTGCGCCGGCAATGGTCGCAAACGGCAAATACGGCTATATCAACAAATACGGTCTGTTTGAAATCGCACCCGCCTATGACAGCGCAAATGCGTTTTCGGATGGTCTGTCGCTTGTAGAAAAAGACACACAAGCATTCTATATAGATGCAACCGGCAAAAAAGTAAGCTTTGCCACACAGGCAGACTATACCCCTATCAGCAGTTATCACGACGGCAGTGTCTGGGTCATGGACGCGAACGGCGGCTATCGCCTTTTGCGCAAGGACGCTACTTTTTTAAACGACGTCCCCTATCTCTGGGCGGGGGAGTTTTCCGAAGGCGTATGCTGGGTCAGTCCGGAAAGTGGCGATGACTTTATAGATTTTTCTATGCAATTGATAGATGCGAACGGCAATGTGCTGATAGAAAAAGGCATTTACACTTCTGCCACCGTTTACAAAGACGGCGTTTGCTGGGCAAAGCGCACCGCAGATGGCAAGATTGTGCTGATTGACAAGCAAGGTAGCGTGCTCTTTATTGCAGAAAATGCGGAAGCGATGCCGACACCGTTTGCAAACGGTGTCAGCGTCAGCATGGAAAACGGATTGTTTACACTGCGCAATCCGGAGGGTATTGTCCTGTTTTCCTCTCTCAAATATCGCGCTATAAACTACGGCGGATTTTCGGAAGGCAGCCTCTTGGTGCACAACACAACCGAGGACAAGTATTACATTATGCGCGACAACCGCTATGTGCCGGAAGAAAAATTTATAGCCGCACACGAATTTGGATATTGCGAAACGTACGGAAAAGGCAACCGCTTTGAAATTGTATTCCGGCTTGGTTCCCCGTTTGCCATTGTCAACGGCGAAAAGATGTATATCGATGCCGCAAACCCAAACGTGAAGGCATTTACGCAAAATGACCGCACACTGATTCCGATGCGCTTTTTATCCGAGCATCTGCCCGGCTGGCGCATCACGTGGGATTATATCACTGAAAGTGCCGTGCTTCAAAGCGATACCTTGTCGGCAAGCTTTAAGGACGGCGTCCGTTTGCTAAGCTATATCCAATTCAACCCAGAGAAAAAGCAATATGACAGCTTGACAAAGTCATTAGACCAACCACCTCTGATTTTAGACGGACGTATGTTTTTGCCCGTGCGCGCACTCAGCGAGTTGATGGAAGTGAATGTCTTTTACGACGCACGCGGTTTGGTTGTATTTTCCAATACAATAGAAAATTTATCCGAAGCAGATGCGACGCAGCTGCTTGCAACTTTTGAGTAAAGGTGGACTGCTACAATGCAAATTCCTGCCTATGTACAATTTGTATTAGACGCATTAAATCAAAGCGGATTTGATGCCTACATCGTCGGTGGCAGTGTGCGTGATGCACTACGCGGTCAACAGCCAGATGATTTTGATGTAACGACAAATGCACTGCCGAAAGAGATTATTCAAGTCTTTGACGGCAAATGCAAAGTGATTTTAACCGGTCTTAAACACGGTACAGTTACCGTGCTTTCCGACAAAATGCCGATTGAAGTGACCACCTACCGCACGGACGGCGACTACAAGGACAACCGCCATCCGGAAAGCGTGACCTTTATCGGCAAGATTGACGGCGACCTCGCAAGGCGCGATTTCACCGTCAATGCCATGGCTTATGCGCCGAGCAAAGGGTTAGTAGATCTCTTCGGCGGACAAGCCGATTTACAAAGCCAGATTCTGCGCTGTGTCGGCACGCCGGATATTCGTTTTCACGAGGATGCACTGCGTATGCTGCGCGCACTGCGTTTTGCATCGGTGTTGCAGTTTGAGATTGAACCGGAAACCGAAAAAAGCATCCGCCAAAACCGCGCACTGCTCAAAAACGTTTCCGCAGAGCGCATCCGCACAGAGTTGTTTAAGCTGCTCTGCGGCGCAGATGCAAAAAAAGTATTACTTGCTTATAAAGATATATTTTTCACGCTGTTTCCGGCACTCGAGGATGGATATACAAACGAAAGCTATACCGAAGCCATTTCGTATATGTCTACCCTGCCGAAAGATGCCTGCGTGCGCTTTGCCGCACTGCTGATGCCGGCAGTCCCATACTTAGAGGCTTGTTATACGGCAACAGACAGTTTAAAAACCGACAGAAAGTCTGCCGATGCAATCAAGTTTGCAATTTCGCATATAAACGAGCGTGTCGGTTCTGATAAAATCAGCATCCGCCGCGCCCTCAGTCGCTACGGCGAAGCACATTTGCGTTTTTTACTCACACTGCAAAACGCAACGAATGCCCTATCCACGCTCGACACCGTCCTTACAAACGGCGACGTTTACAGCATCCGTGATTTGGCTATCCGCGGCGAAGATATTGCCGCCTTGGGTTACACCGGCAAGCAAATCGGCGAAGTGCTCTCGCAGTTGTTGGATATGGTGATGGAAGAAAGCTTAGAGAATCGGAAAGAAAAGCTTGTAAAAGCAATTGAACGCATAAAATAAAGCATCCCACTATGTGAACTGCACCATAGGGGATGCTTTTTCTATTGTCCATTTTTACCGGACCTGTTTAGGTACCAAAACCCAATTCAATTCTATAAAATTTTCAAAAGCATACCGGCATAACAACTATCACACACCGAACATTAAATCGTCGTATGTCGGGTACGGCCAGTACTTCGACGGTGTCATCGCCTGAATGGTGTCCGCGGTTTTGCGCAGTGCGTCCATACACGGAATGACCTTATCTTTATACGCCGGTGCTTGCGCAGCCCCGTCTGCAATCTTTGTAACCTCTTGCACTGCCAGATCCAGCGCTTCCGTATTTTCGTGCAGCTGCGTAATCAGCTTAGAAAGCTTCTTAGCCAAAATAAGCTCTGCATCCTGCGCAGTTGCAATGCCAAGCGTCGCCTTTGCATTCTGCGTATCCGCAAGCTCGCGCATATACAGCACCGCTGCCGGCATAATATCTCTTCTTGCCATATTCAGCATCGTCAGCGACTCGATATGAAGCACCTTTGAATAGTTTTCAAGCATGCTTTCGCATCTGGAATGCATTTCCGTTTCGGTAAATATACCGTACTTTTCAAAGAGGGCAATGTTCTTTTCCGCCACGAATGCCGGCAGGGCATCCGGTGTGGTTTTAAGCTCTGTAAGACCGCGCTTTTTCGCCTCTCTCGCCCATTCCTCGGAATAATTGTTGCCGTTAAACACAATGCGCTTATGCGCAACGTAGGTTTTGCGAATCAATTCGCGCACAGCGGCTTCATCGCATACCTCCAAAGCTTCCAGCTCTGTTGCCATATCATCGAGCGCCTCGGCAACGATGGTATTAAGCACAATATTACAATCGGAAATGGAAAACGACGAACCTACCATACGAAATTCAAACTTGTTTCCCGTAAACGCAAATGGAGAGGTACGATTTCTATCCGTGGTATCTTTTCGGAAATTCGGCAGTACATCTACGCCGCTTTCAAAGCGACCTGCAGAGTGCTGCTCATAGGTAATGCCTTTTTCAATTGCATCCAGTACGCCTTCCAACTCATCGCCGACATACATCGACACAATCGCCGGCGGCGCTTCGTGTCCGCCGAGACGGCAGTCATTGCCCGCACTGGCAACCGAAGCACGCAATAAATCCTGATACTTGTCCACCGCTTTAATCACCGCGGCAAGGAACACCAAAAACTGCGTATTTTCATACGGACGCTTGGTCGGATTGAGCAAATTCTCCCCTGCATCCGTGTTTAACGACCAGTTGTTATGCTTACCGCTACCGTTTACGCCGGCAAATGGCTTTTCGTGCAGCAGGCACACAAGCCCATGCTTTAATGCAACCTTTTTCATAACCTCCATCGTCAGCTGATTGTGGTCGGTTGCGATGTTGGAGGTACTGTAAATCGGCGCCATTTCGTGCTGCGCCGGTGCAACCTCGTTGTGCTTAGTCTTCGAAAGCACGCCAAGCTTCCAGAGCTCTTCGTCGAGCTCCTTCATATAAGCAGACACACGCGGCTTGATATTACCGTAGTAATGGTCCTCTAATTCCTGCCCCTTCGGCGCCGGGGTGCCGAAAAGTGTTCTGCCTGCAAAAATCAAGTCTTTTCGCTTATCATAATATTTTTTATCTACCAAAAAGTATTCCTGCTCTGCGCCGACAGTGGTGATAACACGATGCACTTCCCTTTTACCAAGCAAATTCAAAATACGAACCGCCTGCTTATTCATCAGTTCCACGGAACGCAAAAGCGGTGTTTTCTTATCCAACACTTCGCCGCTGTACGAGCAAAATGCCGTCGGGATACAGAGCGTGCCGTCCTTAATAAACGCATACGAGGTCGGGTCCCAAACCGTATAACCTCTTGCCTCAAAGGTTTCGCGGATACCGCGGGACGGGAAGCTTGACGCGTCGGACTCACCCTTGATGAGTGCTTTGCCGCTGAATTCCATAATGACATTGTCATCATCGGTCGGCTCAATAAAGCTGTCGTGCTTTTCCGCCGTAATACCGGTCATCGGCTGAAACCAATGCGTATAGTGCGTTGCACCCTTTTCGACTGCCCAATCCTTCATGGCATTGGCAACTACGTTTGCAACATCACTCGAAAGCGGCGCGCCGTCTTTAATTGTCTTTTGCAGCTCAGCATACGTATCTTCCGGCAACCATTTTTTCATTGCACGGGTATTAAACACCATACTGCCAAACATTTCCGGTACGGAACTCATGTACAACAACTCCCATCGGCTAAATAAAAACACCTTGTAATTATACACTATGTGCCATTTAATGTCAACTTTTTTCAGGATGTAACAAAAAAGAAATCAATTTTTCTGTTGTATAGAAAATACTTTTGTGTTAAAATATTTTCAATAAGCTGAGGGGAGCGTTGCAAATGCGTATTGTTGTGTTTTCCGACACGCATCGAAATATAAGCGGCTGTATACAGTTGCTTGAAAATATGCAAGGGCAAATCGATGCGGTTTTGCACGCGGGCGACATCGCCGAAGATATCGAAAAGCTAAAAAGCACTTTCCCCCATATGGCGATATGCGGCGTGCGCGGCAATAACGATTTTTACACGAATTTACCAACGGAGCTTCTGCTCGACTATGAAGGCATAAAGATTTTTTTAACGCATGGGCATCGCTACAAGGTAAAATACACCTATGAAGATATTGCGGATGTTGCCATAGCGAAAGGCGCGCAAATTGCAGTATTTGGGCACACGCACCAATCCTGTGACCGCATAGAAAAAGGCGTACATCTGCTCAATCCGGGCAGTGCCGGCGGTCTTTGGCCGACCTACGCCATCATCGAAATGGAAAACGGAAAAATTTCTACTGATATTATTAGCTTGAGGTGAAATATATGATTATTGTAATAGACGTGGGAAACACAAACATTGTTGTCGGTGCGTTTTCGGACAACGGTTTAATCCGTAGCTGGAGAATGTCGACAGACTTTCAGCGAAGCTCGGACGAAACCGGTATTTTCTTTTCGCAGCTTCTGTCGCACAGCGGTCTGCAAATCCGCGATATAGAGGCGGTGGTAGTCTCTTCCGTTGTGCCGCAGATTATGTTTTCCTTAGAGCGTGCTATCAAGCGTTATTTAAGACATACGCCGATTATTATCAGCAAAAATGTTGCCACCGGCTTGCAGATTAAAACCGATAACCCGAGCGAAGTTGGTGCTGACCGTATTGTAAATGCAGTTGCGGTGCACAATCTTTATCCGGGCGACAGCATTATTATCGACTTCGGTACAGCAACCACCTTCTGTGCGCTCAAGGCAAACGGCGATTATCTCGGCGGCGTCATTTGCCCAGGCATCAAAATCGCATTGGATGCTTTGATTGAAAAAACGGCAAAGCTGCCGAAAATCGAATTGGTGCGTCCTGAAAAGGTTATCGGCACAAACACAGTCGCTTCTATGCAATCCGGTGCCATTTACGGCTATGCCGGACAGATTGAAAGCATCGTCAGCCGCATAAAGTCGGAAATTGGTGAAGCGCAGGTCATTGCTACCGGCGGTGTAGCTTCCCTGATTAAAGAAGCAACAAATGTGATTGATATTCTTGACCCAAACCTCACGCTGAAGGGTTTAAAATTGCTCTACGATATGAATAAATAAGTAAAGGGGATGTAAAAAAGTCCCATAAAGACTCGAGGATGATAAATCCTCGATTTTTTGTGCAAAAAACAGGCTGAAACCTTAGCGGAATCAGCCATTTTGTGGTATAAAGTAATGGATGTAAATCATTCATCGCAACGGTGCGTATTCTACACCAATTTAAATTTCCAGTGTATTTAGGAAAAATTATTAAAATTTCTGCTCCAATATACACATACAACGAAATAATGCGTAAGGTTAGGTTAACCTAAGAAAACACCTTGTTGTAAATGGAAACCGGGTTGGTGAATCCGAGAGGGGACCCAAAAATGAAGCTTTCTCAAAATCAACACTGTACATAATCAGCAAAATGCCGGTTTCGGCATTTTGCCAAAACCGGACACATTGCTAATAGTATTGTTCTGCTTTAAAAAACTACAATTGACTTTTTCATGCTTTTCAATATCTTTTTGTGCTATTTACAGTACTTCCGGTGCCGCTAATATACGCATGGTGAAGAAAGATTCTAACAGCATCACCTGTGCCTCATCAAATTCCACATTCGGCAAAAGAGATTCTACGCTCTCTTCTCCATTATACGATGTAATTTCCACGCCACACTGTGCCCCATCTTTATACAGAACGACGATCAGATAGCCGCTCTTCGCCGCACCGCCTGTAACATTGGTTGTAAACTTCCAGTTCTCGCCTGCTACTGCATACACCGTCTCCGTTGAAGTCTGCACATTTGGACTCACATATCTATAGCCGATTGCCTCCAGCTCATTGATGGAGTATCTTTCCGTATAGCCATCTGTACTGCGTACGCACATACAAATGGCATTGACCGGTTCCGGACAGTCAATTTTAAGCTCATTTACACGCACGCCACCCCGCAGTGTACCTTCCTCCAGATTTGCCATTGTGCCGAGTTCAATCCACTCTCCTGCTGCATTTTTGCCCGTAAAGGTTGCTGTTTCCATAACCGAGCCAGCTGCATCTCTTTTATCGTAAAGCTTAAAGCTCTCGATAATAGTCAACGCACCAAGTTCCAATGTATAGGTAACATCCGTCAGTGTCCTGCTTTGGGTTGCACAATATGTGCTTGCACTGCCGTCCGTCATCTCCAGCGCTGGATGGTCTCTATGCAACGCTGTGTTCACAGTCGGGATAACGCCGCCAAGCACATTATCTCTTGCAAATTCCGTTGTATTCTCTATGTAGTTGAAGGTATACGTCTTGCCATCGAGTGTAAAGCTGGATGCATCTGCGGTCTTGGTTACCGTCGCGGCGTCGCTTACGCTTACCTTCGGCTTTGCATTGTTGTACGGAATATAGTAGGTATCTCTGTCTGTTGTAAACGCGGCAAAGTCCTTACCGTCGATATACACGCGCGTTTTAAGTTCCTTGGCAATGGCTGCATTGGTTGCTGCGCCGTAATTTACCGCTGTGTCAGAAAATACAATCAAACCGTTTTCCGTATCTGTATATAGCTGCATACCGAGCGCAGCTGCCAGTTTGTCTGCCGGTGCATATACCACACCGTTTATGGTGGTTAAACCGGACGTTACTGTATTGGTCGCGCCGTTTCTTGTTACGCTGACGCTACTTTCCGATACTGTAGATTTGGCAAAAATGCTATCTGCCACGAATTTTGCCGGCACCATATACTTACCGCTTTGCAATACCGGTACAATATTTGTATTTGAAGCATCAATGAGCTTCTTTTCTTCCAAAACGAGGGCATTCGGACTATTTTCCATCAGCGCGATAGCATAACCTGCCTGACGCGCTACGCTGATGGTATTATCCGAAACGCTCCACTCGCCAATCGGTTTTACCTCGCTAAACTGTGTCGGTACGGTTTCGCCCTTCTCAATCGGGATAAACTCAACCGCCAGTGTCATTTCGCTCACGTTCGTCATATGAATTGCAAGCTTACGGAAGTTTCTGTAAGTTTCATCCGGCGCAGTAGGACTGGTAGAAAGTGGAAGCGCATCCATCACGGTAAATACCGCATCCTCCGGACCTGCAATAATTTTTACAAACATTTTTTCGCCGCCGACATTCAAAAGTGCGCCCTTGCCGTTCTCCACAAGAGATATAACAGCATCGGTATGGGCAAACCACCAAAGCTCGGACGGGAAGTTCATCGTTACCTCATCCTGCAAAATTACGCTGTTTCTGCCCTTTGTCATAAACATACCGCGCTTTGCGTCTGCAAAGTCTGCGTTGGTTTGCGTCATATCCAGTACGGTATACGCTTCATTTTCCGCTTCGCCGTGATCAATAAAACGCGCTACTGCAGTCGTTACCTGGTCAAAGCCTTCACCCGGATTGGCAATCAGCGTATTCTGGCCTTCGGCACGTTCGTTATAATACATATATGTCGGATAATTTGCCGAATAGTTACTTCTGCCGATGGTGCGGATAAAACGCTTACCATTAGCATCAATTACAAATGTACCTAATGACTTAAACATATGTCCCGTTGCATTGTCACCGCCCTGCATTGCGGCATAAAGTGCATCGTTTGCCGTCCAAGAAGAACGCATGGATGCAATCTGCGCTGTATCAGATGCATTAAAGGTTTTATCGAGAGGCATACCGCTGTTATAGCTTTCAAAGCTCGGGTTATACCACGGAATTGAAAAATATGGCCTATCAGCATCTGTGCTTGTTTTTGCTAAAATATGCTTCGCATACCAGCTGTGGAACGGTGTGTTGTTTTTCTGTGCATGCCAAAAAATTACCGATGTTGCATCCAAATCCGACGACGAATCACCAAAGTCAAATTTTCCCGTCGTACCAGAGCCGTATGCCCAGTAATCCAGCGTGTTTTTCAAAGCCTCATTGTCAAAATACCACTGCGCAGCATCCGGAAGTGTATATCCCTCTACCACCGCAGACTGCATACTGCTCAGGAACGGCGTAATCGTACGCATTGGATAAGACCAGTACGACACACCCTCCGGGTACGCACCGTCAGTGGCATACGCATTGGTCGGTTCCTGCATACATTCTAATGCACGATCAATCAAATACTGTGCAAGCTGCGGATACTCATCCGCAACCGCAAGTGCAAGCAATCCCGCTGCCGAATTGGCTACGGTTGTTCTGTTGGATTTGCCATTTGCAATTTCCACGTTGATCACACCGTCATACGAACGTACAAACTGCCAGAGTGCCTGCTTCTTTATAATATCCATCAATTCTGTTTTGATTTCAGCCGTCATGGTCGGCGAATTATAGCACCAGTCGTAGAAGCACGCAAAACCAAGCATAATTTCAGAAGGAATAATCGGCACATTGTTCGACCAGTCCGGGAAGGTGCTTGCGTTGCGCAATTCTTCAATACCACGCTCTACATATTTTTCATCCTGCTCCACAAGATACGCAAAACCGAGCTGCTCTAAACGTTCACCAATGCCGCGCGCAACATCCAAAATGTTTCTGCCGTTGCCGTAATTGTACGTATACAGATCGGCTGTCAGTGCCTTGTCTGCCGCAGCTTTTAAGCTTGTATACCACGCCTGGCTCTGCGGGTCACTGTTAATTTGTTCTACCAGTGCTGCGCGATCGTTAATCATCAAACGCGGATGCTGACGAAGCTTGTTAACTAAGCTATTATCCGTAGGCACGGTATCCGTTGCAACGAGCGACCAGGTAGTACCGGTGATGCCGTAGTATTTTACGTTTGTAAGCTTCGGCTCTGCATCCTGATACATCACAAAGTTATCCAAAAGAATCGTATCTGACGTTAAAAGCTTACCGTATACATACACCGAGACTTCGTATGTATCTTCCGGCATAGCCGCTTTAAAGGCTAAATCGCTCACGGCCAGTGTATCGTTTACATAAACATTTAATCGCTGATTCTGAATATCAAAGGTTGCTTTAATTTTATTCCAGCTGTCCGCTACGGCACCCTGTGATGTCTCCGAAACGACCGCATCCTCAGAGGTCACCAAAATATTGTTGTCTTTATCACGAAGCTCTACATACATTGCAGAGTCAGAAAGCACGGCATAATACTCCGTTGTAAGCTCCTGCACTTCCGTACCGACCGCTAATTTCTTTTGCAGATAAGGCGTCTGCGTAATTTTCGTATTATTGGTCATACGGATGATTTTACCGTTATTGCTTGTATCCGCATTCAAAACGGCCTGCGACGCACCGCTGTCTCTCGTCCAAAGCGCATCTGTACCGCTGCCAATACCATTGCTTGCGTTGAGCGTACAGTCGTAGGTAAACATAAGGTACTTGCCGGTCGGCACGCTCGTTGCCGGCGCATGCGGGTACGACAAATACGGCTCCATAATCTCTTCCTGTGTGCGGAATGCAATGTTAATATTGTTACATTCTTCAACGTCGACCGGGCTTGTCGTTGTTACACGTACATCATCTAAATATGCCGCTTTGCCTGCTTCCTGCGAGGAAGCAAAACGCAATTGCAATGTAGAAATATTATTATACCCAATATCGCCCTCGGCATTTTTCACTTCATTTACATAGGTCACGTATTTTTTCGTCGCAAAATTAAGTTCAACCTTACAATCTGCCCATGTCCCTTCACTGCTTTGGTTCAAAAACAACTGATTGTTGACGTCCGCAAAACGAAGATATAAGCCCACATTTGCACTCTGCGTCTTTATCTTATAGCTCACTGTCATATTTGTCATGGTTTCATCAAAATAGAACGTCTTGAGCAGACGCGGAGTGCCAGAAGTGGTCGACGTATTGGAAAAATACGCAACTCTCCCCTGCGCCGTATCCTCCGCAATTTTGATTGTCGAGGTCCTCGACTCTGTACGTTCGGTCCACATGTTCACCGTGTTTGCCTTCGTCGGGATATTGTCACCTATAGCATCATTCTCAAAATTACTTTCAAACAGCACAGTCTCTGTTTCTGCTGCCTGCACGCCTATGCCGGCAAACCCAAACGGGCATGCAATACACAAGCACAAAAGCAATGCTAACATTTTTTTCATTTTTCGTTCTCCTTCTCATGTCATTTTCCGTTTTTTTTTGCAACACACACTTTGTATTATTACAAAAACATTACATATATTGTTAGTATACCAAATCAATGCGTCTATGTCAACAAAAAAGGACGGATTTTTTAACCGTCCTATATCTTATTTATTAAATTATTTCTTCAAACCAAGCATCTCTACGCTTTCATCGCGCATCTTGTACTTCAAAATCTTACCTGCCGCATTCATCGGGAATTCCTTGACAAACACGAAGTAGCGCGGCACCTTATGGCGCGCAATAGATGCGTTGCCGTATTCGCGCATTTCGTTTTCGTCCGCTTCCTCGCCTTTATGCAGAATAATCCACGCGCAGCACTCTTCGCCGTAGCGCTCATCCGGCACGCCGACCACCTGCACATCCCTTACCTTCGGATGCGTTAGATAAAACTCCTCAATTTCTCTCGGGTAGAGGTTTTCGTCATCGCGGATAATCATATCCTTGAGACGACCGGTTACCTTATAGTAGCCGTCCGGCGTGCGACAGCAGATATCGCCCGAATGGAGCCAACCGTCCGCATCAATCGTCTGCGCCGTTGCTTCCGGCATTTTGTAGTAGCCCTTCATAATGTTAAAGCCGCGTGCAACAAATTCGCCGCTCTCGCCATCCGGCAGTTCTTCCCCTGTTTCCGGGTCAATGACCTTACATTCCACGCCTGGAAACGGCGAACCCACCGTTTCTACACGGTGGTCAATATCTTCATTGACTTCGCCCATCGTGCAGCCCGGCGAAGCCTCAGTCTGCCCGTATACAGAGATAATCTCACGCATATTCATTTCATCTGCCGCACGGCGCATCAAATCCGCAGGACAGTTTGCGCCTGCCATAATACCCGTACGCATATATGAAAAGTCCGTCTTTGCAAAATCCGCGTGGTTAAACATCGCAATAAACATCGTCGGTACGCCGTTAAAGCACGTAATGTGCTCATCGTTAACGCACGCGAGCGACGATTTCGGCGAGAAATACGGCATCGGGCACAGTGTGCCGCCGTGCGTCATCGTCGAGGTCATGGAAAGCACCATACCGAAGCAATGAAACATCGGCACCTGAATCATCATACGATCCGCCGTGGATAAATCCATACGGTCGCCAATGGTTTTACCGTTGTTGACAATATTTCTGTGCGTCAGCATAACGCCTTTCGGAAAACCGGTTGTACCGGAGGTATACTGCATGTTGCACACATCATCCGGCTTTACGAGGGATGCGCGGCGGCGCACTTCTTCCTGTGGAACAAAATTGCTTCGCTCCAGCATTTTTTCCCAGGTAAGACAGCCGTCCATCTCAAACCCAACCGTTACGACATTGCGCAAGAACGGCAGATTCTTCGAATACAGCGGCTCACCCGGCTTGAGGCTTTTCAGCTCCGGACAAAGCTCTTCAATAATTTCTTTATAGTTGATATCCTTGCAATCCTCAATCATCACAAGCGTATGCGTATCCGACTGCTTTAAAAGATACTCAATTTCGTGAATTTTGTAAGCGGTATTCACCGTAACCAGCACCGCACCGATTTTTGTGGTTGCCCAAAAGGTAATAAACCACGCCGGCACGTTGGTTGCCCAGATGGCAACATGGTCGCCCGCCTTTACGCCGAGCGAAATCAGCGCCGCTGCACACTCATCCACATCGCGGCGGAACTGCGCATAGGTACGTGTATAATCCAGGGTCGTATATTTAAATGCATACTGGTCCGGATACTTTTCCACCATTTTATCGAGCACATCCGAAAAAGTTGCCTCAATGACATCGTACTTTTTCCAGACAAAGGTGCCCGTCTTATCGCGATTATAATAGGTGCGGTCGTATTCCTTCTTCGTGCGCGACAGATTTGCAATGTAGTTTGCAAAATGCGTCAGCACAATATCCGCATCCTGAATTTCTTCATTCCATGCCACGCAGATATAGCCATCGAAATTGAGCGAAGACAGCGCGTTGATTACGTTGGTCACCGGCAATTCACCCTCGCCAATGAGCACCTTTTTGCCGTCCTTCATATCGCCAAGGCGCACATATTTAATGTATGCACCCAAGGTCTTGATGGTTGTATCCGCACTTTCACCGGCGTTAAAATACGTTTCTCTCGTATTCCAGGCTACGCCGATGGCTGCCGAAGAAAAGAAATTGATTAAATCAATCACGTTCTCCGTTTCCGCAAGATAGCCTGCCGTTTCAAATAAAATCTGCACATCCGCAGCTTCCGCACGACGAATTGCCGCCATCAGCTTCGAGGCGAGCACTGCCGTGTCCGTTTTTTCCATAATGCGCACAATCACGCGCTCCACGCCGGCATTTCTTGCCATATCCACATATTTTACAAGCGCTTCTTCCGTCGCCTGCTCACTCTCTACGGCATACGGATAGCGCAGTGCGGAAACCGCCAAGCCGCGGTTAAATAGCTTGCGCTTTGCGTCCGCATTGCGGTCACTTCTTAAAATACTATCGTAATGCTGTTTTCTCTCTGCAACTGCATCATAGATTTCAAAACCGGCATAGCCATAGTCATAGGCGTAACGGCACGTATCCAGAAAGGAAGGTCTGTTTACGTTTTTCGTTGAAAATATCAGCTTCATCCTTACGCCTCCTCAAATACAATCTTGTTGAGCGCATTGATATAGGCTCTGATACTGGCAGCCACGATGTCTGTCGAGCTACCGTTGCCGGAATAAAGCTTGCCACCCACGCGCAGCTTCACAAGCGCAGAACCGAGCGCCTCTTTACCGTCGGTCACGGACTGAATCTGGAAATCATCCAGCTCATAGTGATAGCCGATGCTCTGCTCAATCGCACGGAATACCGAGTCAATCGGACCGTCCCCCGTGCTGACACCACACAGAATTTCATCGCCGCAACGCAATGTCACCTGCGACATCGCCGTGGTTAAATTGCCGCAGCTGGTCGAATAGCTCTCAAAATGATAGGTCGACGGTGCCTGCATCGCTGTACTTGCAATCAAGGCTTCAAACTCTTTTGCGCCCACGGTGCCCTTCTTTTCGCAAACCTGCATCAGGGCTTTATGCACCTTGCCGTTATCTTCATCGGACAAATCATAACCGAGCACACCGGCAGCATGTGCCACATCGGAAAGTGTGCTGTCCTCATCGAGTAAAATCTTCTTCTTTTCGCTGACAACACTCACGCTGTCATAGCCCTCGTGCTGAATTTTTGTAAGCAAATCCGCAATACTTGCGTGGATTTTTGTATTGACCAAAGATACGCTTGCGCCAACATCTTCCCCGCGCGCAGAAACTGCGTTGGAAAGCTCGCCCATCGAGAGCACATCATCGCCAACCATTGCGCACTTAAGACCGTCCGCACCGGCGCCAACTGCCGAAAATGCCGCAGCCACTGCCATACCGATGTGCGTGGAAACCTGCACATAAACCGGTACATCCACTTCTTTTTTAAGCGCTTCTACCAGGGTTGCAATTTCCGCCGGCAACGATACGCCAGCATCATCGCAAACCGTAACCAAGGTCGCACCGTTCTCTACTGCCATTTTTGCTGCCTGCACAAGGAATTCCAAATCTGCACGTGTTGCATCCAATGCCGCAAATTCCACATCTGCGCAAAGCGCTTTCGCCGCCTGCGTCAGTTCCGCAATTTTGGCAAGCATTTTATCGGACTTAACGTGGTAGGTATACTCCATCTGTACCGTCGAGGTCGGCACTTCCACCTGCAGTCTCGGCTTTGCCGCTTCGCGGATGCATTCCCATGCGTTGCTCACTTCTGCCGCCGAAAAACCGACCGGCAAAGCCAGCACACTGTTTTTCACATTCGCCGCAATCGTTTTATATATAATGGTGTCTTCGCGCACATTCTTAAGCGGTGCAAGCTCAATGGCATCCACGCCCAAGCCGTCTGCGCACGCTGCAATCGCCGTTTTTTCGCGAAACAAAAGCGAAACCTCGCGATCCTGCGCCAGCTTTTTTAATGTGATATCGGTTACATTGATTTTTTTCATTTCAAAAAATCCCCTT
Source organism: Clostridia bacterium (assembly GCA_045537695.1). Lineage (GTDB taxonomy): Bacteria > Bacillota > Clostridia > UBA1381 > UMGS1253 > RGIG2041. Next base: position 67,361 of record JAZSQB010000069.1, read on the forward strand.
CCTTGAGACTGTTGCAAAAAAAATGCCTTCGTCTCTTTGATTTTTGAAAGAGACGAAAGCGTCAAATTCTCACTTAACCTTCCGCGGTACCACTCTTCTTCATCCAACGGATGCCCTTTCGATGCAAACACATCTTGACTCTGTAACGGGAGTGCCCGTCTGCCCTTACGCACCATAGGTTTCACGGCAGCTGCTCCGCGGTGAGTTCTGCAAATCTTTCCCAATGCCTCGCAGCAACCGGCATCTCTCTCCAGGCGAAAGGATTCTGCGTACTATTCCGCATCAATGCATTTTTATAACATTAGATTTAATATAGCATATTTCCCGCACGTTGTCAAGCTTTTTTTAAATTATCCCGAACAGAACAAACCCAATGGTGTTAATCGCAAAATTTGCAAACATATGCACCAACCACGAAGGATAGATTGTGCCGCTCTTCGCATTGAGATAATTAAAGATCAGTCCGCCGGCAAAAAGACCGATTAGCACAATTGCAAACACCGGCAGCGAAAACCATCCGAGCATCATCGCAACGTGATAAAGTGCAAACACGACGGCACTGAAAATGTAGGCAAAGCGCTGCCCCGTCAGCTTCTGCAGATTCAAAAATGCAAAGCCGCGGAAGAAAAACTCCTCTAACAGCGAGTTGACAAACGAGATATACAGCGATACATAAATAAAGTTCTTGCCATGCACGCCGATGTTCTGTGTCAGGCTCTTGGTGATGTTTGAAAAATCAAACACGCCTCTGAGCAAAAAATAGCCGCCCAGAATCACTGCAAAAACGCCAAGCCCTAGCCCAAGTGCCGGCAAAATGCTTTTTCTGTCTATCCGAAACAATGGCAAGACACTAAGCGAAGCATCTATACGTGCATACAGCGCCGGAACGCCTAAAAACAGCACGAGCTTGATGGCGGATTTAGCAAAGTAATTCACCTGCAGCACACCGTCCACCACTGCCATCACGGCGCAAAACAGCACAACGAGTGCGCACAGTAAATATATGCGTTTTTTGTTTTGCATATGTATTACCCCTTGTGTATCAAAGAGGACATCTTGTAACGTCCTCTCCTATAACATTATTCCAATACAAATTTATCGAAAAATTCCGGTCGGTGATAATCCGGTTCCGGCACATCAATCGGATAGTAAGTCAAATAGTGCGTGTTCTCCACTTCGTCGCCGCATTTATATAAATTACCGTACATCACCTTGTCACATTTGCCGAAATTACGCTCAATAAATTCAAACGGCACCGTAAACATCAGATTCCATTCCTTGTCATCCACTTCGCTTTTTGCGCCGAAGTATTTTTTATCCTCCGTCGGGAACGCGGAATCATCGCGTCCTGTACGGATACCAAGATACATCGTACCGAACGGATTAAACTCAAAATTCAAATAGCGCGGGTCATCCACATTCGGGCGGAAGAAAAATTCCATACAGCTATCCTTGCAAACATCTCCATTTTGCTTAGTTTCGCGCGCCAGGAGCGGCTGTTCCTGCGTGGTAAGCTTAATGTGTATACCAAAATTGCTGTATAAAATGCGCGCTTGCATCCCTGGATTATACGGATAGTCTTCTTTCCAGTTGAGCTGTTGCAGCTCGGCAAGCTCTGCTTGTTCCCACGCGGCATCGCAGAGCGTTGTAATCGGTGTTTCTGTCTTTCTGATTATATACATAATCCTCTCCTCCATTTCTCTATTTATAGTATTATAAAAAGCTTCAAAAGTCAACGAAAAAAACTTTGCGAAAAAGCAAAAAAT
>JAZSQB010000065.1:0-3707 GCA_045537695.1 Clostridia bacterium
AATGGTGGACTTACTGGAAGACAGACAGACCCCAGACACGGCAGATGCAGCAATCGACAATGTGTATGTGTGTTGTCTGCGTGAAATCTTCGACCGGATAGACAGCGAACAGCAGACACCGGAGCAGAGGGCAACCATACATTCGCTGTACTACCAAAACCAGACCGTCCCTCAGACCGCCGCCCAGATGGGCATATCTGCCGCAGATGTACGATCAGCGCATGACCGCGCCTTGAGGGTGTACCGCAAGCCATACAACCGCTTTTTGCTTGAGCCGTACACCGGCGCATATCACGGCGTGGGGTTTATAGCATTCAAGAATCGGCGAGCCTCTATTGTGGAAAGCGAGGCAGAGCGACGGGAACGGCAGCACGCCAAATCGAAGCATAATGAGGTGATGAATTATTCTCACGCCCGAATACATCCAACAAATTGCTGACGGTTCGGAAGAAATCGCCAGCGAGCTGCACAACCGAACACTAACGAAAATAATCAGACGAACACTCAAGCGTTTGGAGCGCGGCGACGAATATGTTTTAACAGCCGTTGATAAGTGGCAGCTTGAAACCTTGCAAGAGGCCGGTTATTTGATGGAAGATTTGCAAAAGGAAATTGCAAGCGTTACGCCGTATCAGCTAAAGGAAATCAAAAGAGCCTTTGAAGATGCAGGAGTTGAGGCGTTAAAATACGATGACGCTGTATACACCGCCGCTGGACTATCTCCAACACCATTAAATCAATCTCCACATATGATCCGGCTCATTCAAAGAAACTATAAAGCAACAGCCGGAATATGGGAGAATCTGACACGCACCCATGCGGAAGCTGCTCAAAAACTGTTTATCAAAGAGTGCGACATTGCATATAACCTTGTTTCGACGGGCGCAATGTCTTATACAGAGGCGTTCAAAGATGCCATAAACCGAATTGTGGAAGATGGCGTAACAATCAGTTACCCAAGCGGACACACTGACACCATCGAGACGGCGACAATGCGCTGTATTCGTACCGGTGTAGCTCAAGCAAGCGCAGAGATAATCGACGCACGGCTTGATGAAATGGACTGGGATATAGTGCTTGTTACCTCTCATTTCGGAGCCAGAACCGGCAGCGGCGGCAACGATCACACTAACCACGCGTGGTGGCAGGGCAAATTTTATTCGAGATCAGGCAGAGACAAGCGTTTCCCGCCATTTTCTGTGTGTGGTAAAGGCGATGTGCAAGGTATTTGTGGAGCTAACTGCCGGCACTCATACGGCAGTGGTGACGGTGAGCACAATCCTTATGAAAAGTTTGATACCGAAGAAAACCGAAAAGAATATGAATTAAATCAGCGCCAACGCCTATTGGAAAGGCGAATACGAAAGACTAAGCGCGAGGTTTTGGGGTATCAGGAAGCCATAAAAGGCACCAAAGACCAAGCGTTAAAGCCTGAGTTTGAGAAGAAATACCAGCGTAAAGCAGCTCTTTTGCAGCGGCAGAACAAAGCCTATAATGATTTCTGCAAAGAACACGACAAAAAGAGATTTGACGATCGTGTCACTATCGCCGGATGGGGCAGAAGCCAAGCCGCACAAGCGACCGGAGCGGCAAAACGATGGAACAAGGCACATAACAATTAATGAGGTGAAATATGAGCGAAATACATCATTTCAAAAACTTTTCGATCGTAAAAGGTAACATCAAAATTGATGTAAACCTTGATAGGTTTTCGGAACAATTCCAAAGAGCGCAGAGGAAACTTGATTCTGCAGTTATGACAAGCATGGTTCCCTATATGCCGTTTCGTAACGGCACTCTCATTCAGAATACCAAGGCAAGGAGCAAAGCGTGGGAGGGAACCGGAAAGGTGTGCGCTGCTGCGCCGCCGTATGGACGCAACCAGTACATGGGTAAAGTCATGGTTGACCCCCTTACTAAATCACCGTGGGCGCGTGAGGGAGCCAAAAAGGTACTTACAAACAGGCCTCTTCGTTATAGCCGTCCGAGCGCTACATCTGAATGGTTTGAGACTGCAAAGCGCGTTGACGGTGACAAGTGGGTTGATATGGTCAAGAAAGAAGCTGGAGGCGGCAAGAAATAACGCTCTGTGTGCCGCAAATTTCCAGCACTTGATAGCAATTGCGCGCAGATGATATCAAATGATTGCAATAGTCCCCGTAATCCAATCCAATCCAATCCAATCCAATCCGCGCAAAGCGTTGCGCAATGTGAGTGAGAGTGATTTGGATATCTTTTGAGTTGGTTTACTACGCACATTAAACGGCCGGTGATAAGACATGCGCTGTTTTGCTCATAATTGCGCTCTGCGCGCCGTTTGATCCTCACAGCAACAAACTACTACCCCACAATATAAACGCCAAATAGACCCGTTTACGGGCAAAAGAGAAGCACCCTCACCAAAGCGGCGGGGGTGCTGTTTTTTTATTCGTCGATGTATTCCAGAATATCGCCGGGTTGGCAGTCGAGGTACTTGCATATTCTATTGATTACCTCAAGACTGACCGGCTTACCAGCGGAGATTTTAGCCATTGTCGCAGATGATATATCCGCCATTTCTTGAAGTCTGCCCTTTGAAATCTTTCTTTTATTAAGTAAATCGAGCAGTTTGTAATATTTTATGCTCATGGTATCACCTCCACCAATATAATACACCATAATCGCAGAGAAGTCAAACAAAATTTTGCGTTCATAAAGATTATTTTGCAAAAGCACTTGACAATCAACTTTGAATACGCTAATATATCTTTGCAAACACAAAGAAAACGCATACCGAGCCGGGCGGCAAATCCCGGCATAACAAACGAACGGAGGAAATAAACGGTCAACGCTGCCGTATCTCGCAATATTACATATTTTAGGAGGACGAAAAATGAAAATGACCTTAAGAGAATTTACCGACATGATCATGCAACTAACACCAGAAGAGCGGCGGTTAATGCTGCTGTTTTCTTACGCCATGCAGGACAGGAAAGCAGATGCCGATAAGTTCACTCTGGACGAGATAAACGCCACAATCGAGACTTTGAACGGGCTTGAATCACAGCCCGATCGGGAGTTCTCTTATGTGGATAAAATCGAGTGGCTGCAGGCTATCAAAGCGGAGAGGGAAAACGGGTAAAAAAATAGACAATAGCCATCAAATAGCCATCAAAACCGAATATTGGAAAGAAGATAGCACCTCACAAACCGCATGGTTATGCGATAAATGAGGTGCTTTTCTTTGGAGCGGGTGAGGGGAATCGAAATCTAATAAGGGGTATTTATGCCCTATTGAGTAATAGCGATAAACGGCTATATTATGCGGTTTTCGGTGCTTATTCGCCCATCTTACAACAATGTAAAAGTAGCCATCACGAACAGAATAGCCATCAAATAGCCATCAAGCGCCGTCCGATTTGGGCGGCTTTTCTTTTTGCGATTTTACGCCCAGAGTGAGGACATCTGCAACGGCTTCGGATGCTCTGGCCTGCGCTGCCGCGAAACTGTGAGCGTAAATATTCATGGTGGTTGCGCTTGTGGAGTGCCCCAGCAGCGCGGAGGTTGTTTTCACATCCACACCAGCGTCAATCAGCAGCGTTGCATTGAGGTGGCGGAAACTGTGTACTCCCATTCTGCGCAATCCCTTGCGATCACAGAACCTTGTCAGCCAATTATACGGAGTGTCGGCGTGCATCGGCTCACCATTCCAGCGAGTGAAAAGCCGG
>JAZSQB010000048.1:0-2046 GCA_045537695.1 Clostridia bacterium
AATGGTGGACTTACTGGAAGACAGACAGACCCCAGACACGGCAGATGCAGCAATCGACAATGTGTATGTGTGTTGTCTGCGTGAAATCTTCGACCGGATAGACAGCGAACAGCAGACACCGGAGCAGAGGGCAACCATACACTCACTGTACTACCAAAACCAGACCGTCCCTCAGACCGCCGCCCAGATGGGCATATCTGCCGCAGATGTACGATCAGCGCATGACCGCGCCTTGAGGGTATACCGCAAGCCATACAACCGCTTTTTGCTTGAGCCATATACCGGAGCTTATCACGGTGTGGGCTTAATAGCATTCAAGAACCGTCGAGCCTCTATTGTGGAAAGCGAGGCAGAGCGACGGGAACAACAAAATTATAGATTAAGAAAGGTTAATTCATGAATAACATCACAATTACCACCAGCACAAAAAAGACGCTCAACCTCACAACTCCCGACGGCCAGCACCTCGGCGTTGTTACCGTTGACCCCGGTGATTTTTCCATCGTCCAGAGATACAACGAGGTAACCGAAAACCTCAACAAACTGTGCGTCAAACACGCAAAGCAGAACAGCGACCTTAAAAAGGCAGCGGCGGCAATGAAGCAGCTCGAAGCCGGCGTAAAAGAGCAGGTCAATTATCTGCTTGGATATGATGCCACCGCTGATATTTTCGGCGTGCTTGGCGCTCTCCACATGAATGATGAGGGTGTTTTCTTCTTCCAGCAGGTAATAAACGGCGTGGGTGCGTTCATTTCCGAAGAAGTCGCAAACAGAACAGCAAATAGATTCACCCCGGAGCAGCTCGAACAGATCGAAAAGGCAACCGCAAAATATGACGGCAGATAAATTGATGGAGGTAACGATATGAAAGCAAGATTTCTCACCAGAAGACAGCAGCGCAAACTTCGTAAGCGAATAAAGAGAGAAACCGATAAATTTCTAACTGCGCTCATGGAGAAGAGAGAGAACGCTCCGGCGATTGTGCTTCCTCCGGATTTTATGGAGACAGTCAAGAGAGACTTTGCGGAGATAGCTGAAAAGAGCCGCGAAATGGTCAAAAAGCTTGCCCCTCTGGGCGTTGCTATGGCTGCCTCAATGGCTGATTCTGCTGAAGCTGAGGGCGGTGACGACAACGGAGAAGAGAACAACGCCGATTGTTGACGCTTCCGGATGGGTGTTGTGCCCTTGTTGTGGAGGTAAAACGAGGCTTAAAATTGCCCCGTCAACGGAAATTAAAGGCTTACCGTTGTACTGTCCGAAATGCAAGCAAACCACATTTGTGGATATAAAACCGAATAATTAAGAGCCAATGAGCCGGTATCTGAGGGTGTTCCCTCGGTGCTGGCTCTATTTCATTTTAAAGGATGTGATTAAATGGCACAAGCTGACGGAACCGTTGTAATTGATACCAAAATAGACGACAGCGGCATAACTGATGGTGCGAAGAAAATAAAAAACGGCTTGGACGGCGTAGGAAACAGCGCAACAAGCATTGGGCAAAAACTAAAAAACGGCCTTGGCACAATGGCAAGCGTAGGCGCAAAACTGGGCGCTCGCGCAATAGCCGCCGTCTCTGCCGGTATTGTTGCCCTCACAAAACAGTCAATAGATTCGTTTGCGGAATATGAACAACTTGCAGGCGGCGTGAAAAAAATTTTTGACGAGATGGATAATTCAAAGATTTTTGCAGATGCCGCAAACGCTTACAAAGATTTGGGAATGTCCGCTAATGAATACTTAGCGGTAATGAATAATCTTGGCGCTACATTCTCCGCAACTATGGGTGATGAGGCTGGTTATGAGACAGCGAAACGAGGATTGCAGGCGATTTCAGACTTTGCATCTGGAACAGGCGCAAGCGTTGATGAACTTTCGGAAAAGTACAAACTTATCACAAAGAGCACATCACAGTATCAGTCAATCGCAGATCAGTTCTCCGGTATTCTCCCTGCGACTTCTGCTGATTTCCTCAAGGCAGCGCAAAGTGCAGGCTATTTGAGCGATAATTACACCAAACTGACAGAAGTTCCCGTCGCAGAATATCAA
>JAZSQB010000042.1:0-7183 GCA_045537695.1 Clostridia bacterium
AAAAATCCTTAACGAAGAAAATATAAAAACAAAGCGAGGATGTAAATGGACCCAAACCGGAATTTGCAGAATTCTCACCAACAGAATGTACTGCGGAATTATCATCAATGGAAAAGAAGAAGTAAAGGATTTTCTGACAGGAGACAGAATTTATAAACCCGAAGAAGAATGGAAAGTGGTAGAACGACCTGACCTTGCGATTATAGACAATAAAACCTTTGAGCTTGCTCAAAAAAAGATGGAAACAAACAAGCAAAAATTCTCTCAGGGACAGCGAAAGGATTGCAAGCATGTATTCAGCACTCTGCTTAAATGCACTGACTGCGGGCACTTCTTCAGGCAAGCAAAACGAAAGGTAAAAAGCGGTTATAAATACACATGGGTATGTTGCGGACGGAATATCAACGGAGCAGATTTCTGTAATAACAAGACGGTCATAGATGAGGGTGAGTTGCTTGAGTCTATCAAAAAGTATCTTACAGGCTTAATTGAGGACAAGCAAAAGGTTATTAAGAAAATAATCAAAGACTTTAACAAGAATTACGAGCCAATGCACCAAAATCTTAAAACCGAAAAAGAGATAACTAAAGAGATAGAAAAACTCAAAAAGAGCCGACAAAGATATGAGGATATGTATGACAATGAGGTTATCTCAATGGAAGATTTAAAAGAAAAGACCGAGTCCACCAATGCTGAAATTAGAAAGCTGGAAGAGAAAATTAAGATGGTGAGGTTCGGCATCACACAGGCAGATAAGCTTGAATACGGACTTGCTGATACATTCAAGAGTATAGGAGATATTCTGAGTACTGCGGAGATTACCAATGAGATGCTAAAGCGTGTCATAGACCGAATTGAAGTGGCCGAAGACGGACATATTGACATATACTTAAGGCTTCTTGCTGACATAGGCTTAGATGAAAAGTATCAATGTTCATCTATCAGTACATAAAGATGTGACAGAACGACTCAAACATATAAATTATACATTATATAGCCATGTTAAAGCAGTTTTGGATAACAATAAAGAAGAGCGCCATATTCGTGGTGGGAATGCAACAAGGGAAAAATATTTAAGGTATAAACAGCCGGATTTTGGAGAAAATAATATAGAATAACAAGTAAATTTCAAAAAAGGCTTTACAAATGAAAAAATGTGTGCTATACTATTATAGTCGCAAGAGCGAAATATATCGCGGGGTAGAGCAGTCTGGTAGCTCGTCGGGCTCATAACCCGGAGGTCGTGTGGTTCAAATCCCATCCCCGCAACCAAAACGAAAAGGCATCCGTTAGGATGCTTTTTTCATTTTGTATGTGAGAACGAATTGTATCTTGCGATTTTTTGAGTTATGAGACCGACGAGGGAGCTCGTTGGGTTAGCGAAGCAAAAACAATCCGGTGAATTGTTTTTGCAAGCGGTGTCGCATAAAGTGCGAGTGTTTCAAGCTGAGTATATCGAGGCGCGGTCGTCTGAATGCGCCTATGGTGATATAACGAAAACGCGGTGTAAGGTTAATCGTATTTGGATATAATATCTGCCGGTCGGATAGCACTTTCGTCTAAAATCCATTCGTCATCGTTATATTTATAGCAATATGTGCCAATGTCTCCGGATTGAATCCAAATATTATATGTGCTTGTTTCCCAACAAATGCCCCAAAAATCCATAGCACGAGCAGGGATGAAACTAAATATTTTGTCTTTTGTTTCAGTTAGATAAACATTTACTTGGATTTGTTCCGCTGAATTTCCAGCTATGACTTTCTGTATAGCATAATACTTTTTATCATAGCTGTAGGTTTTATTTGGTGTAAAACTACCCCATTCTGATTCATTGTATAATGTATCCTTGCAGGCACTCAGAAGAACGCAAATTATTAAAAGCGGAAAAATTATCTTTTTTCTCATTTTGAAAGTAATCCTTTCTCAAAACTTCACAAACCACTTCGCCAGCTTACGGGCGATTTTATATGGTACGTTTTCGAGTTCTTTTTGGGCATCTTTTAATTTTTCACGGATGGGGATGCCCTGCGGACAATGTTGTTCACATTTGCCGCAACCGATGCAATTAGAAGCAACGGTTGGCGTTTTACGAAATGTGGTGCACATTAAATACTCCTTTGTGCCGGCAAACCAACCTTCGCTGTGCAGGCGATTATACGCCGCAAAGGTGCCTGGAATATCCACGTTTTTCGGGCAAGGGACGCAATAGCCGCAGCCGGTGCAGCCGACCTTCATTTTTGCATTAATGGCATCTGCAACGTTTTGCAGCATCTCTTCCTCTTTTTTGCCGAGTTCGCCGACTTGCACTTCCGAAGCTACGCGGATGTTTTCCAAAATCATTGCTTCGGAGTTCATACCGGAGAGGACGCAGGTAACTTCGCTCTGGTTCCAGAGCCAACGAAATGCCCATTCCGCCGGTGTGCGCTTTTGGGGATGGTTTGCAAAAATCTGCTTCGCTTTTTCCGGCAGCAGATTTACGAGCTTGCCGCCGCGCAGTGGCTCCATAATCATTACGGGCAAGCCTTTTTGGCTGGCATACATAAGACCGCGTCGGCCTGCCTGGCTGTGCTCATCCATATAGTTATACTGAATCATACAAAAATCCCAGTCATAGGCATCCACCAGACGGCAAAACATTTCCGTGTTGCCGTGATAGGAAAAACCGATTTGCCGGATTTGACCGCTTTTTTTCTTTTCAGCCAGCCAATCCGGAATGCCGAGTGATTTCATACGCTCCCAGGCGTCGATATCTGTAAGCATATGCATTAAATAATAATCCACATAATCCGTGCGTAGGCGCGAAAGCTCTTCTTTAAACAGCTTTTCAGCCGCCTCACGGCTTTTGATTAAGTAATGCGGTAGCTTGGTGGCGATAAAAATATCCTTGCGAATGTTGTTTTTTTCGAAAATTTCACCAATCAGTGCTTCGCTGCCCGGATAGATATAGGCTGTATCAAAATAATTTACGCCGCCTTTGTATGCGGTCATAATTTCATGCTCTGCTTTTTGAAAATCCACCTTGCCCAGTTTGGTTGTAAAACGCATACAGCCAAAGCCGAGGATGGATACATCATTTCCGTATTTATCTTTGCGGTATTGCATATAAATCACCTCGAATTTCATTATAACACATTGCGGTTAAAAAATAAATAGAAACAGTGTTTGTGTTTTCCATTTTTTGTACAAAATGACAAAATCTTTGCTTCTGCAAATTTTTCATTGATTTTTTTTTAAAAAAGTGCTATGCTAATATAGGAATTTATTTTAAATAACAAAGGAGTTTTGTTGTATGAAGAAGTTATATGAAGGTAAAACGAAAGACGTTTTCGAGCTGGATAATGGCAACGTTATGCTCAAGTTCAAGGATGATTGCACCGGTAAAGACGGCGTGTTTGATCCCGGCGAAAACAGCGTCGGTTTGAAGATTGAGGGTATCGGTAAGGCAAATCTTCGTACATCTGTATATTATTTTGACTTGCTGAAGAAGGCAGGCATCAAGACACATTATGTAAATGCAAATGTGGAAGAAGCTGAAATGGAAGTTTTGCCGGCAACTGTTTTCGGTCACGGTCTGGAAGTTATCTGCCGTTTGGTTGCAACAGGCAGCTTTATCCGCAGATATGGTGAATACATCGCTGACGGCACTGTGCTGGAAGGCGGCTATGTAGAATGTACATTCAAAAATGACGAAAAGGGCGATCCTCTCGTAACTTGCGAAGGTTTGGCAGCGCTCGGCGTAATGAGCGAAGAAATGTTTGCAAGCATGAAGGAGCAGACACTCAAGATTACAAAAATCGTTGCAGACGACTTAAAGACCATCGGCCTTGACTTGTGGGATATTAAGTTCGAGTTTGGTTACAACAACGGTGAAGTTATCTTAATCGACGAAATTGCTTCCGGTAATATGCGTGTATACAAAGGCGACAAGATTGTAGAGCCGGTAGAACTCACAAAGCTCATTTTGAACAGATAAATTTATTATAGAAAAAGAAAAAATCCTTTGCTCAGGCAAAGGATTTTTTTATAATCAGCTTTAATTTTTTAATCCAAAGATTTTTATATGCGCTTTTGCGTTTTTGAAAAGCAACCGGCTCGCCGGTTTCGTTTTTAACTTCGATGACTTTGGCAAGTATATCTTTTTGGGAAATCGGATATTCTATAATATTTTCATTGTCACCGCACAGCATATAGCCACCGCGCAGCTTGCCGACAATGCGGTGAATAATGTATTTTCCGCTTGGACGAAGATATAGGACAATATCCTGCACTTTTGGGTGAGTACATGGCGCAAGCGTTATGGTGTATTTTCCGTTTTGTATCGTCGGCAGCATACTGTTACCATATGGCGTGTAGGAAAAGGTTTTACCAAGGGAAAACGCTTCCTGCATCCAGCCGACGAGCACATCCATTTCAATGTATTCCATTTTATTCTTCCAGCATACCGGCACTGTAAAGCTTTTCAATAAAACGCTTTAAGTCCGCTGCGGCATAGTCTTTTTCAACGTCATATTCAGAAAGTAATGCATCTAACAGTTCGTTTTCCGTTGCGCCCTTTTGCAGTCTTTCCCAAAGGAAGGCAGCGCTACCGGACAATGTGATAATACCGTTAAAATCGTTGCTCTGTTCGCCAATTGGTACAACAATTTTGCTTCCGGCTACGTTTTTTAATAGGAAACCGTCTTTTAATTTCATTAAATATACCCCCTTTTAGGCACATAAAGACCCATTTTTGAAAACAGTATAGCAAATAAATATTGCAATGTCAACAAATGGAAGCGTATTGTTAGCAATCTGTAATACGGGACTTGCATTTACTGAGAAAAAGGCGTAAAATAGAGGAAGAAAATAATATGGGAGGATAACAGTATATGTTTGGATTTGGAAAAAAAGAAACAAAAGTATTTAAAGTGGAAGGGATGGCTTGCCCGCGTTGCAGCGGCGCAGTAAAAACGGCGCTGGAAAAGCTTAAATTTAAGGTGGACGTGGATTTAGAGAATGGCACGGTTACGGTTTGCGGTGTCAAAATAGACGAAAGCGTGATTAAAGCTGCGATAGAAGCGTGTGGTTTTGATTTTAAGGGTCAAATATAATAAAAAAGTTGCGAAGGTCGCCTTCGCAACTTTTTATCTGCCTAAACAGGTGTATACTACATTTTTTAAATGTGGTATGTATCAGCCGCCCGTTGATATACACTTGTGCGGTGCAACTTGGTGTGCGTTCGTGCGCATACGCCCCATTAAGTTTTTAAATATGAAAATTCAGCCTATACCTTCAGGTTGCTTTTGTGTTTGCTTATCGCGTTTAAACGTAATCGTCAACAGGCCCTTGTCAATTTTGCAATTATTTGATACAATAAAGAACAAGGATATATATGGGAGAATCTGATATGAAAAAAAGCTTGAATATACAGAAAAATGATATATATGAAACAGAGATTATTGACCAGTCGACGGAAGGAGACGGCGTGTGCCGTATTGATGGTTTTACGGTGTTTGTGCCTCGAACGGTGGTTGGCGATTTTGCAAAAATCCGTATTGTGAAAGTCAATAAAACATACGGTTTTGGACGCTTGGAAGAAATTATAAAGGCGTCCGCGTTTCGCATAGCAGCGCGATGTGCCGCGGCGGATAAGTGTGGCGGTTGCGATTTCATGCATATTTCGTATGATGCACAGCTCAAGCTCAAGCAAAAGCAGGTGCAGGATGCGATTTCGCGTCTCGGCGGATTTAAGGATATACAGGCAGAAGAGACGCGCGGGATGGATGTGCCGTTTGCTTACAGAAACAAGACGCAGATGCCGGTCGGCAGAAGCGCTGACGGCAGAACGGTTTGCGGCTTTTACCGCAGACATTCCCACGATATAGTAGAGACGGAAAATTGTTGCGTTTGCAGCAGTGTCGCGATGGATGCGGCACATGCCGTGAAAGAATATATGCAACAGGCGAGCGTGAAGCCTTATGATGAAAAAACGCATAGTGGCGTGATCAGAAATGTATTCGTGCGCACCGCGAAGAACGGCGACGTGATGGTCGTGGTTGTGGCAAATGCTCTGCTTTTGCCCAAAACCGAGCTTCTCATCTCTCTTTTGCGTGAAAATGTGTCTGGGCTTGTAAGCGTACAGCATAATATTCATACGGCGCAAACAAACCTTGTACTTGGAAAAAACAACGATGTTTTGTGGGGTGCGGACAAGCTTTGCGATACCATCGGTGATTTGAAATTCGAGATTTCGCCGCACAGCTTCTTTCAGATTAACCCCTTACAGACGCAGGTACTGTACGAAACGGCGGTGGAGATGGCGGATATTCAAAAGACGGATACCGTTTTTGACCTCTACTGCGGTATCGGTACGATTTCTCTGTTTGCCGCAAAGCGCGCCGGCAAGGTTATCGGCGTGGAAATTGTGGAGGATGCCGTCAAGGATGCAAAAAAGAATGCCGTGGCAAACGGCATCGACAATGCCGCCTTCTATTGCGGCGATGTGCAAAAAAGCATTCAGTATCTCTACAGCCAGGGCGAGCGTGCCGATGTGGTGATTTTAGACCCACCTCGCAAAGGCTCGGACGAAAAAACGCTCGAAATTATTTTAAATATGCAGCCGGAGCGTATTGTCTATGTATCCTGCAATCCCGCAACGCTTGCTCGCGATTTGAAATATCTGTGCGGGAACAGTGATTATAAACTTAAATCGGTTGTGCCAGTGGATATGTTTCCGCATACGGTGCATGTGGAAACTGTTGTTCTTTTGTCCAAACTTTATCCAGACGACAGAATAGAGGTTGACCTTGACCTTGATGAACTTGATATTACCGCTGCTGAAAGTAAAGCAACTTATGAAGAAATAAAGGCTTATATTCGTGATAAGTATGGCTTTAAGGTGTCAAGTTTATATATTGCACAAACCAAAACAAAGTGTGGAATAATTGAGAGAATAAACTATAATATCTCAAAAAAAGGTACTAGAGTACCACAATGTCCACCAGACAAGGAAAATGCTATTAAAGATGCCTTGAAACATTTTGGGATGATTTAACACAAAAAGGAGGTTTGCATTATATGGCAAAAGACAGAAGAGCAACCGCTGTAATGTTTGGGTTTGATTTTCAAGTAAATGCTGCCATTGTTCTTATGTTAGAAAACATAGAATCCTTGAAAAGTCTTAGATTAGAAGGAAACTTTG
>JAZSQB010000007.1:0-24865 GCA_045537695.1 Clostridia bacterium
AGTTGTTCCGTATCAGTAAAATCATTAACATTAATATCATCTATAATCAAAGTATAATTTTCATTTACCAACTCAAAAATTTCTTTTTTTGACAAACTGTCATCAATCATATTTGCAAACCACACTATTAAACAAGTAAAAGCAATAACAATAATCAGAAAAAAGATACCGCAACCTATTAAAATCTTTTTCTTCAAATTAGCAACTCCTTTCGACAACATTCGACATATCCATATTGCTTATGACAAATTGGGAACAAAAAATTAACCGATGTAGATTTGATATTTCTACATCGGTTTTAGTTAAAACAAATCGCTATGTGTTCCTGTCCGAGTTAGATACAATATCAATTCGTCATCTGTAATCTCATAAATCAACAACCAATCCGGTGTAATATGACATTCTCTGCACCCCGAATATTCCCCCAACAAATTATGGTCCTTATTCTTTTCAGGAAGTTGTTCCCCGTTTGCTAATTTTTTAATTACTTCTGTCAGTAATGAAATATTATATCCTCGTTTCTCTATTCGCTTTAAGTCCTTTTGAAATTTTGCAGTAGGTCTTATTGAGTACATCAAGCGAGCAACTCCTTCATCATATCATCAACATTCGTATATGTCTTTCCAAGAGAAGGATTTTTCTTCATCGCTCTCACTTCTTCTATAGCCTCAATTGTTTCGCTATTTGGAACTCTCATAGATATATCAAAAGGTATTCTCTGTTCTCTGACAGCTTGCTTTGCAGATAAAGTAAAAAATGTTGTCATATCCATTCCAAGGTTAGAAACCAATTCCTGAAGTTGTGCTTTAAGCTCCTCATCCATACGCATTGTCACATTTGTAGCAGCCATATTATCAACCTCCTTTAAGATTATATTATCACGATGTAATAACATTGTCAATATATTATATGTACATTCACAGTAATTTTATACAACTATTTCATATTAAAATCTTTTGAGGTCAATTTTCGACAACATTCGACATTCCTTCTATGATTTTGTCAAGTTAGGGACAAAAAATTTAGTTTATAAATTATTCCTTATTTTCTTTTTTCTTGATACAACAGCCATAAGCATAAATGCTACTCACACTACCAAAATCATATCTCGACATTACCCTGACAACAGGGAATAAATCAGTTTTTTCATCAATTTTTACTTTAATACTTGTTTCACTCTTACAACCGCTCAAATCCCACTGACCACCATAGTTTGAAATTATAGTTTCTCCAACATAAACGCCCAAAGCAAAAAGCATCCTGCCTGTATTTTGCGATAAAATACCCTCATCTTTGTTTTGCTCATCAAAGAAACGGTCAATGTCTTTTAAGCTTTCAAGTGAAAAATCTGCCTGATATCCCGATGATTCAAGGGCTGTTTTTATCCACTCTTTAGCCGTAACAATATCATTTTTCAACGATTCTATGTCAAGAGATTTTTCTTTAGGAGAATTTGATGCAATTCTTATTATGACTACTACCGCTGTCAATCCCATTAAAATCAATCTCGGCATTATATCCATTATTGAGCTTCCTTCGGATATTGTACCATATACAATCATCCCAAGACATACTATCAAGACCGCAATTAAAGTTATTATTTTTGTTTTTGCTGACATTTTCATTCTCCTTTTTATTTTTAGGCTTTATTCGATATTTTGTCCCTTGTATATCAAAGTTTATAAAGACTGTATAATCTGGATGCTATGCACCAAAGCCTCCCTTTCCATCGGACCCTTGCCCCAAAAATGGGCTGTCAACGAAGCTGACTGGGGATTCCCAGGCGGTGTCAGTCACAGGCTGACGGAGGGATTCTTTTAAATATAAAACTATTATATCACAATATGAAAGATAATGCAAAAAATATTTACGATTGTCCATTTTTTTTTGCGCTCAAATACGCTATAATTAAGCTAGTAATTGTCATAAAGGAGTGTTTTTTTGTGCTTGCGAAACAAAATCGGTATGATTTTCGAAAAGAAATGCTGGAAATTCACAAAAAGAATGTCCGCGATTTTTCCGTCACAGAAATGGAAAATGCATTAAAGCTGCAAAACGATACCGTCATTGTCATTGATGTAAATGCGACGGACGTAATTTTGACGGTGGCACAGGATTTGCAGGACTTTTTGTTTATCTCCATGTCGGTATCTTCCATCATAAAAACAGGTATGCCGCAGGACGGCGATATTTATATCGGCCTTGCTGCCGACACCGGCGTCGCACTTGAAAATGCAGACGGCTATATGGGTTATGTCTGCGAAGTTGCCGACCGCATCACCATCAGCGGTGCAGATGACCGCGGCTGTGCGCAGGCGGTATACTTTATCGAAGATGAAATGGCGAAAAACCGCGCGCCGTTTCTTACAAAGGAAACCACACGCAGAAAAGCGATGTTTTCCCCGAGAATGCTCCATTCCGGCTACGGTCTTGACGAATATCCGGACGAGCATCTGCGCGCCATTGCGCACGCAGGTCGCGATGCCATTTTGGTGTTCGTAACCGGTCACAATATGACACCGTACGGCCAACTCGACTTCGACGAACTGATTCACCGCGCCGCAAAATACGGCATTGACGTGTATGCTTACAGCTATGTAACAACACTGATGCACCCTGACGATGCAAACGCCGAAGCGGAATATGACCGAGTGTTCGGCTCGATTTTCAAAAACTGTCCCGGCTTTAAAGGTATGGTATTCGTTGGGGAAAGCATAGAATTTCGCAGTAAGGACCCGCGCGTAGGTCTGCCGCGCAAAGACCCGGCACGTAGTGCTTCGTCTTCCGGCAAACCCAGCCCGGGCTGGTTCCCGTGTTGCGATTTCCCACGCTGGATTGAGCGCGTGCGCGACAGCGTGCGCAAATATAAAGCCGATGCAGACATCGTATTCTGGACCTACAACTGGGGTTGGGCGGCGGAGGAAGACCGCATTGCGTTAATCAACACGATGCCGACCGATGTTTCGCTGTTGGTAACCTTTGAGATGTTCGAGGCATACAAAGTGGAACACATTACAGAATATTGCGCCGACTACACCATCGTGTTTGAAGGTCCCGGCAAATACTTTACTTCCGAAGCGATAGCAGCGAAAAAGCGTAATATCCGCCTCTATACCATGGCAAATACCGGCGGTATGACCTGGGATTTGGGCGTTGTTCCGTATATGCCGGTACCGCACCAATGGATTAAGCGCTACAAGGCTATGCGCAAGGCAAATGCAGACTGGGGACTCTGCGGCTTGATGGAATCGCATCACTATGGGTTCTACCCGTCGTTTATCGGCGATTTATCCAATCTGGCGCTCAGCGAAACCGACTTAACCGAAGAAGAAATTTTACATATTGTACTTGAAAAGCACTTCGGCAAGGCAAATGTTGCTATGCTCGATACCGCACTGCAGCGTTGGAGCGAAGCAATCACCCATATGATACCATCCAACCTGGACCAGTACAGAACGCTGCGCGTCGGACCGGCATATCCGCTAAACTTAAACCGCATTGTAAATGTACCGAGCGCGCCACACGCGCATTTCGGCAATCGCATCGTATCCCCGGACTATACGCACGGGTACATCCTTGACCGTCCGGGTCCCAGCGCAATGGCACTGCGTATACCGGTCGAAATCCGCGAAATTACAAAAGCAATAGCCCTCTTTGCAGAAGGCATCGAAATGATGGAAACCATTAAAAACAAAAACGAGGCACTCGAGAGACTGATTAACCTCGGTAAATTCTTTGAAAACACGCTGGTAACCACCTTGCACGCAAAGCAGTTCTACGCTGCAAAATGCAAACTGACCGTTGCACAGGAACCGGCGGAAATCGAGGCGCTGTTTGACGAGCTTTTCCGCATTGCCAACGCAGAATACGCCAACGTCGAAGCGACCATTCCGCTTGTAGAGGCAGACTCCCGCCTCGGTTGGGAGCCCAGTATGGAGTATATCGGCGACAAAGCAAATCTGGAATGGAAACTAGGTCAGCTCCGTTTTATAATCGATAAAGAAATTCCGCGTTATAAGAAAGCTTATGAACTGTAAATCACAAAAAAAGGATGTCCGCAGACATCCTTTTTTGTTATGCAAATTAATAACCAACTTTTTCCCAGCATTCGAACGGCGCAGCCAGTTCTTCGCTGATGTAAACCTGTGTTTTCTTTGTCTGGAGCATTGTGCTCGGCAGATACGGCGTGATCGGACCGTGTGTGCACAGACGGCTTGTCATTCTCTGCCAGGAAGAGAATGTACCGCAGGTTGCGAGTGCATGCACTTCGATTCTTTCCTTTGCGCGCATTACATCGAGAGGTCCGATGGTTGCTGCGCACGGCGGAACGTTTGCGATATCACCGGACTGACCGAATGTACCGTTTAAGGAGTTCTGCATGATGGTCATCGGATGCAGCTTAACGATCTGTGCCGGCTGATTGAGCCATTCTTCGATATCACCGCTGCCGATGAATTCCGGAATCGGGTCAACGAAAGCCATATGACCAGCCCAACCTGGGGATGTGGATGCGATATCCGCACCTGTACCTTCGGTGATGTCGTCGATAATCTTGGAATAATCTTTAATGTTTGCATTTGTCGGGAAATGAACGTTTTCCATCGGCATACGGAGCTTTTCATCAATCTGATAGTAGAGATACTTAATCATAGAATGTGCAAAGCCTGCTTCGTATGTAATCGGCGCGATGTTACCTGCTTCGTCTGCCCACTCATCCTCTGCTACGAGGTGCACCTTGCTACAGTCAATACCGAAGTAGTTAATCAGCTGTGCAAGCGGAATGTAAGTATCCGGTTCCGGGTTACCGAGAATCATTGTGAAGCTCTTACCTGCTTCAGAAGCAGCTCTTAAGCGTTCGAAAAGGGTTGCGATTAAAACCGGATGCGGATTCATCATAACCTTTACGTTAAATTCCGGATGCCACCAATCTTCTCTCTTTTCGAGGTCTTTACCGCTGAGGCTGCGAACATATTCGCAAACCTTCTTGTCCTTAAACGGAACAAACTCGTGCGGCTGGAAATCAAATTTCGTTGCCGGATCAACAATAAAATTGCTCATGTGATAATCTCTCCTTTATAAATATAGTTTACACTTAAATTATAACTTTCCCAAAATCGCTTGTCAACGGCTTTTTGTGCGAAAAATTTTCGAAAAGTCAATTTTTATTGCATTCCGGAAATGCATATGCTATAATTGCAGGCGTACGATAAAATTTCGAAAATTTTCGGAGGGATGGTTATGACGCTTGCACAGCTTGCTAAATTGGCAAATGTTTCGATTTCTACTGTATCCAAGGCATTTTCCGGTAGCAATGAAATCAGCCCGCAAACCCGGGACAAGATTTTAAAATGTGCTCGCGAAAACGGTTGTTACGAAAAATATTATAAGCCAAAATACGAGCGAAAGCTCATCGCGGTCATCTGCCCCGAACTTTTGGGCGTGCATTATTCGCAGATGGCGAGCTGCATTGAGCGCGATATTAACGAGCGCGGCGGCACCACACTCATCAGCGTAAGCAATTTTTCGTACAAGCAACAGTGCGAACTGATCGATTACTATATTCAGTTTGCGCACGCGGACGGCATTATTTTAATCGAGCCGGTCGGTAAGCTCAAAAGCAGCTACGATATCCCGATTGTGCAAATTGCGCTCAACGGCGACACAGGTAATGCACATTCTATCACTATGGACATCGCCGACGCGCTCGACGAGGCGATTTTAATGCTCAAAAACAACGGCCACAAGCACATCGGCTTTATCGGCGAAAAATATACCGAAAACGAAGAAGCATACTTTAAACACCATATGCATAAAAACAATATGGATGTTTCCAGTAAATATGTTTGCATCAGCGACCACCGCTTTTACGATTGCGGTTACTACGGCGTGGAGCAGTTTTTGACGCAGGAGCGTCTGCCCACCGCCATCATCGCCCCCTACAGTCACGTTGCCGTCGGCGTTGTACAGCGCCTGCGCGAAGCCTGTAAGCGCATCCCTGAGGATGTGTCTGTGATTTGTATGGACGATATCAGCATCTCGCCGTACAATCCTGTCGATTTGACCTGTATTCAGATGCACTTAAGCGAGATTTGCAAGGAAGCAACGCACCTTTTGTACCGCATTTTTTCCAAGCGGTACACCATCTCCAAGCACACGATCACCGTCAAGCGCGCACTGCACTACGGCAAGTCCGTTGCAGAAGCCCGAAAGGACTGATTTTATGCTGATTTGTGATTTACACTGTGACTTGCCCGACAAAATATTAGACGGCGCAAGCCTCACAGACAAAAATTGCCACTGGGCACTGCACAAATTAAAAAAAGAGCATTCCTATGTGCAAACCTTTGCGCATTTCGTAGATAAACGAAAATATCCGGATGCCTTTGCGCGCGCCGCTGCAATGCTGCATCATTTTACGGCAAAGCTTGCCGAAACAGATATGATGTTAGTGAAAACCGCCGCTGATTTGGAAGAAAACATACAAAACGGCAGAACTTCCGCGATTTTATCCATAGAAGGCGGAGAAGCACTCGATGGCAAGATAGAAAACGTCGAATACTTCTACAATCTTGGTGTGCGCTTTTTGACGCTGACATGGAATCTTCAAAATGCGCTTTGCGAAAGCTGTGTCTCCGGCGATGCACCTTTAACGGATTTTGGCAAGGCAGTCGTAAAAGAGATGAACCGTGTCGGTATGATCCCCGATGTATCGCACATGTGCGAACGCGGCTTTTGGAGCACGCTCGAAACGAGCACGCGCCCGATTGTCGCAACACATTCCAATGCAAAAGCCGTTTGCAATCACCCGCGCAATTTAACAGATGAACAGTTTATCGCTATCAAGGACTGCGGCGGTCTGGTCGGCATCAACTTCTATGCACCGTTTCTCGAAAACGACGCCTGCAAAGCAAACTTAGACAGCATTATAAAACATATAGAACACTTTCTCGCCCTCGGCGGCGAAGATTGCCTCTCTCTCGGCGGTGACCTCGACGGTATGCCCACACCGGCAAAGGGCATAAAAGATATCGGTGACGTACACAAAATTGCCGAAAATTTAGCGAAATTAAACTACAGCGAAACACGGATTCGTAAAATTATGGGGGAAAATGTGCATCGATTTGTTCAAACACACTTCTGACTAAAATTTCGCGGAAAACTTTGCAAATTTTTTAACAAAACACTTGTATTTTTTCATTTTCGTGGTATAATTTATATTTAGTGGGTAAAAATTGCATATTCCCACATAAAGTAGAGTAAGGAGTGAACGAAATGCCATTAGTATCCACAAAGGAAATGTTTAAAAAGGCATACGAAGGCGGCTATGCAATCGGCGCCTTCAACGTAAACAACATGGAAATTATCCAGGGTATCACCGAGGCTGCCAAGGAAGTAAATGCACCGCTGATTCTCCAGGTTAGCGCAGGCGCAAGAAAGTATGCAAACCATACTTACCTTGTAAAGCTTGTTGAAGCTGCTGTAGAAGAAACAGGTCTTCCGATCGCACTACACTTAGACCACGGCGATTCCTTTGAACTTTGTAAGTCCTGTATCGACGGTGGCTTTACATCCGTTATGATTGACGGTTCCCACCTGCCGTACGAAGAAAATGTTGCACTGACCAAGAAGGTTGTTGAATACGCGCATGCAAGAGGCGTTGCTGTAGAAGGCGAGCTCGGCAGACTTGCAGGTATCGAAGATGCCGTAAACGTATCTGCTGAAGATGCTTCCTACACAAGACCGGAAGAGGTTGTTGACTTTGTTACACGCACAGGCGTTGACTCTCTTGCAATTGCTATTGGCACAAGCCACGGTGCATACAAGTTTAAGCCGGGTCAGAAGCCGCAGCTTCGTTTCGATATCTTAGAAGAAGTAACAAAGCAGCTCCCGGGCTTCCCGATTGTTCTGCACGGTGCTTCCTCCGTTATTCCGGAATATGTTGAAATGATTAACGCAAACGGCGGCGATATGCCGGATGCAATCGGTATCCCGGAAGAAATGCTGCGTGAGGCTGCAAAGAGCGCTGTATGTAAGATCAACATTGACTCTGACCTCAGACTCGCTATGACAGGTTCCATCCGTAAGTACTTGAACGAAAACCCGAGTCACTTCGACCCGAGACAGTACCTCAAGCCGGCAAGAGCAGCTATCAAGGATCTCGTCAAGAAAAAGATCGTAAACGTTCTCGGTTGCGACAACAAGGCATAATTTAAG
This sequence comes from Clostridia bacterium, assembly GCA_045537695.1. Lineage (GTDB taxonomy): Bacteria > Bacillota > Clostridia > UBA1381 > UMGS1253 > RGIG2041. The sequence continues at coordinate 8,215 of JAZSQB010000007.1, forward strand.
CAAATGAAAAAGCAGTATGGATCAGTCCATACTGCTTTCTTTTTTATTTCCTGCCTAAGATATTTTTAAATATCGGCGGGAGCGGTACGTGTAAGTCGTTTAAGTTTTCAAATACGGAAACAATCTCCGTGTATACATAATACGCCATAACACCGCTTGAAATCAGTTGCTTTGTATCATTTAAAAGCACACCGAGTGCAAACGACAGTGCCACTACCACAAGCACACCGCACTTTTTAAAACCACCGTCTCTCAACTTTGAGCTGATAATCCCATCTTTGACGTAGCCTTTGACAATGCCCGTCAACAAATCGGCAATAATTAGAATACAGAGTGCATAGCCTAAAAAGCCGATATTAATGCTGTAACCTTCAAACAGTTGCAATAATTCCTGCATAGTTTTTCACCTTAATTCCCAGCCCATTCGCCGATCTCGAATGCGGTTTCTATATCCTTTCTTTCTGATTCCTGCTGACTTTCTACGTACTGCCAGTACTTTGTACCAATTGGCAGACCGAGCGCATCCGCCATCTCCTGCGTGAGTACCTCGCCAACCGCCTTAAACAAATCATAATTGTTTTCAAAGCGCTTATTTGACGTGCCGGAAGACGTCTTCTTCGCAGCCGCAGCCGCCGCTTTTGCCTTCATTTCCTCTTCGTGCCATTGGCTTTCACGGTTGTATTCTGACCACTTATAAGTATTCTCGTTTTCAAAGTCTGTTCTGCTCAGCGTTTTGGTACCGATCGGTAAACCGAGAATATCCGCCATTTCCTGCGTACTTATAATACCGGTCGACTTAAAAGTTTCTAGTGCTCTGTCATAAGCCGTGTTTTTTTCTTCCTGCGCATACAGTTCCGCTTCACGGTCAAAATTTCGATTCCAGTGATTTACGTCTGTGTTATGCTCACTTTCCCTAAGCAAATAATCGCGATCCGCATTATACTGCTCAATCGTCTTCTCTGTATGGTCCGCCGCAATGTCATCCATTGCCTTTGCATAGCTCTGACGATCTGCGTTGCGCTGATCCTGATAATTGTGATACAGTGTCTTTTTGTCCGCCTGCTCCTGTGCACGCACGGCATCCAGTGCATTCTGGTAGTCTAAGAATATCGCCGTCTTTGCGCTTTCGCCATAGCCGCTTGTCGGCGATGCCACGCCGCGACCAAGCCCTTTGCCAGCAAGCACTTCGGCATCCACCAGATTATCACGCTTGTAGTCCGCATATAAATCCTTGCGCTGCTTCTGCGCTGCATTTTCTGCAAGGCTGACACCATTTAAATATGCACTACGACTGCGCTGATCTGCCAGACGCAAATTCTCTGCTGCCGCATCCTCGCGCACACCGCGAAGTGCATCCAAATCTACCGTAGGCTTCGTAATCTTTCTTTCCAGATAGCTTTCTGCATCCTTGGTCAAATCATCATTTTTATACTGCGCCATTGTTTCGCCACCGGCATCAATCTTGCGGTTTCTCTGCTTTAAAAGGCGGTCTACATCCTCATAGCTTGCCCCCTGCTCCATCGCACGAATCAACGTTTCAGCAATGTTGTCCGGATTGTAATGATAACTCATAAGCTTAAGCTCCTTTCTCTCTCACGTATGTACTGCACCGCTTTTCTGCCAAGCCAGTACAGCCTGCCACTTAAATCTGTTTCCATTTCCTGAAGCATACCGCCGGCATCTAATACAATACCGCGCGCCTGCAATTCCCACACAATATCATTCGGTGTAACATATTCCTCTACCTGCACCAGCTTTTGTTTAAACTCTGCCCAGGCGTTTTCTTCCACCAACGGTGCCGGACAAAGCTTACCGGTCACATCATAATGGCGGAGCACCTTGTCTGCACCGATGCCATACGTCTGCATCAGCATACGCACAAGCTCTGCGCCACGCGCAAGCGTTTCTGCATCAAAGTACCAACCGCGCACCTTGTCATAGTGGCAGCAAAACTCAATACCGATGGCGTTATCGTTGCGGCAATACGGATGGTTATACTTGCCCGTTTCACTGCCGCAGTGCCACGCGCGCTTCTCCGGCGGCACACTTTGGTACACCGCCGCATTCTCAGAAGCGTGCCCGACAAAATAGTGCGCGGAACTGCCGACATATTCGCGATTGTAGTACATCGCGTTATCGCGCGCTCCGCCGGTTGCGCCGACATAGTGCACGACAATATATTCGATTTTCCCCTGTCTCTGACTGTAATTGTCCGCGCGGCATGGGTAATCTTTATTAATTTCCATAAAGCTTCTTCACCTCCTCTTCCACTGCCGCGCGGTACCTTTCCGGTACCGCGTCGAGCGTGATTTTGCCGAGTCTGATTTGTAAAGCATAAAATTTAACCATTGAAAATCACCTCCGCAAGCTCTAAAATTGCCGTTTCGAGTGCATCAATGCGTTGTGTGTCGGTAATTTCGCTTTCCAACTGCGGCACCAAAGCGTTATTTTCCTCTATCTCCCTTGCGGTCATATTTCTGTAAATACCGTTATCATAAATTTTCATCTGCTTCGTGCCCCCAAATCTGTATTGTACTGCCTGCTGCAAAGGCGTTTTCGCTTGTGTTGGTCGGAATGAGTATATTCAAATCCTTCACAAATCTGCTCATTTTCTTATAAATTCTATCTCTTGCCGATATAGTGTGCTTTGGAGTAGCTGTAGAATTACTAATACCTTGTAAACCTCCAAGAAAAGCTCCACTCGCAAAAGTTTCCCAGAAACGCTCAGCATATTCCTTTGCATGCACAAAAAAGAATTGCTTGGTTGTTTTCATCGCACCGCCAGCCCAAAACATATACCATCCGCCGCCATCTGTATATGCCGCCATTGATTTGGTTTCTTCGACTAAAAACGAAGCATCAAACAGTATAGCAATTTCATCTAACGACTTATCAAAGGTAACATTTAAACTTGCAACATCTTCTTCAAGCGTTATGGTTTTTAAAAGCTTAAGCTTGCGTTCGCCTTTCACTTCTGCAAGCTTTGCATCGACATCGCTTTCCTTTGCATAACCGGCAAGGCTTGGAATCACACTCTCCCATTGCTCCCAATCCGGAAATATAAAATCATCCCTTAAGCGGTAGGAGCCATCCGGATTTTGAACAACCATATCCTCCGAAGCCCCCGTAGCCACATCAAAACGGTACCGTTTTTCCAAGCGTCCGTTGCTCCACAGAATGGTTTGATGCTGCTCCATATCCGCCGAATCATTTTCTTCCCCGTTTCCATTAAAAACGGTCACGCACACCATCGAACAAAGTACGCCAACAAGGCTTTCATCGCACACCTTGTATACGCCATCTAAAATATCATCTGCCTCGGCAAGGCTGATTTCTTCAAGTCCGCTTACGATGCTTTCCCACGTGCCGTCTTTTCTTGCATAAAGCGTACCATTCTTCGGTGCTTCACCCGCAAACACGCCGTCCTTGACAGAGAAGGTGTTATCCTTGCAGACAAGCGTATTTTCATCTGCTGCATAGATGTCTACCAAGTCGCCCACCGGGATAGCAAGCGCATCGCCGTTTGCCAGTTCCAGAACAATATTTTGCGCCGCCGCATCATAGTGACCGCGCGCAATGATTAATTCAAGCGGCAGGTCAATTTCCTTTACATCGCCGCCTGCCATTGTAAATGTAAGCTTGCCGTTTTCTCCGTTATAGCTGACATCGGAAAAGCTACTTGGTGCAAAGCCACTCAAATCATCCAGCAGCGCATTAAACTTGCTGCGCAGCTCCTCGGCAGAACTGTCGAAGTATTCCTTTAATGCCTGCGCACTCATCTGCGGTCGGTCCGCAAGCTTGGCAATTTTGTTTTTAAATTCTTCTATTTTATATTCTGTAAACATATTCCCTCCTGCTTACTTTATTGCTTTATTTTCGCGGTACTGCAAGGCAAAACCGGTCAGAATCAGTCCTTCGCCCGGCACCGCATTGGAAAACCGTGCACCAAATACACGTACGCGCTTTGCTTTTGCCCGCGTATTGATGCATACCGGAAAATCACTTGCATTGAAAGCAAAATCCGCAAAATCCAGCGAAGAAAAATCAAATCTGCCCATATGTTCCTCGTGTTGCAGTGCATTGCGCGAAAACTCCGTTGTGTAGTACACGCGCAGGCTTGTTTTATTTTGCGGTGCGAGATAAATCGCCAAATCCTCAATGCTTTTTCTGCACCAACCGCTGCCAAGCGTGGTAACCGGCATATCCCAATATGCTACAATCGCTCTCGCGTCTGTAAGGGCACCATCCGCCGCCACATTATCATAGTACGCATCCGCATCGGTTTCAGCCATAAAGCAATACACGCCGCCGTCTGCCGCACCGAACACCAAACATTCTGCCTCACTGTACATACAAGTAATCTCCGGCAAATCACAGTAAAAATACCACCGCAAATCCCGCGTAACATCCAAAATATACATTCGGCTGCCAACGGCAAGATAATATTTCCCCGCAAAGACCGCGCATACCGCATTTGCAAGTTCTTCTTTCTCAAGCCTACACTGCACCGGCACGGAAAGGCACTTTAAATTCGTCTGCGCATCCACATTGGTGCTCCGGATTTCATACACGCCGTCCGTTGCCGCAAACAGCAATCGGTCATTACAGTTTTTAAAGGAAGAAACGCTGCAAGCGCCAACCCCCTGCACACCCTGCTGCACCGAAAAATATACACTGCCATCCTCGGATATATGCATACTGCGCAAATACTGCGAAGCATCGTGATACAAGCCGTCCTTTAAAATCACCTGATAGCCACTGATTTTATGATAACCGACAATTGCCGAGCGGTCCGCACCAATTTGTGTATACCCCCTATCTGGGAAGTAGGTGCCCTCATACAAATCACTTGCAAAATCACACGCCGGACAGGCAGCATTACCGGCAAGAAACACGCGTGTGTCATTCTCACCGCCGAAAATGTCGAAAATACTGCACGCATCCGTCTGCGGTGCACTCTGCATTTCCTTGACATATTCCACGCGCACTACACAGTCCGTTTCCGGCAAAATGCTTTTTTCAAATTCCACATACTCGCAGGCATAGCTACCCAAAAATGGCTCACTTCCGTTACTGCGCACAACCGTATATTTTTGTATCAGATTGCCATCTAAAAACACACGCAGTACAGCACCCTTTGAATTTCTCGGTTCCAGATACAAGCGCACCGCACTTCCGCTGCCGCAATTTTGCTTGGTAATATAAAACTCCACCGCACGCTGCGGCGCCGCCAGATTATAGCCTTGCAAAAGCACACCGTCATACATTGGTGTCCCCGTCACCGTATCATCCAACGCTAGCATAGAAGTTGGCGAACGATTGATAACATTTGTCGGTGTATACACAAACCCATTGTAGGTAATTACAATATGCGGCGCGCAGTATTTGTACGCATCCAACCCGATATCATTACGCTGCAGCATCACATATAAACCATTTGCATTTTTTTTAATCTGATAATGCTCCGGCGCAAGCGTATGCACCGCGCCCTTGTCATCTACGTAGTGCACACTTTCTACATGGACACCACCCGCAACAGAAGCCGGCGCAACATACAGCTTTTGCGTACCGGTAAAACTATACCTGGCGTAGGCAAACTCAATCTCCTTATACCGGTGCTCCGCACTTAAAAACGCACTTTTTGCATACGCCATTTTCACATCATCCGCACCTGCATTTTGCATAAACACATACGGCTCTGCCGCCTCACATTCCGTGCGCCATACGCGTCCGCACTGAAACATCTTGTAAGCCGCGTCCCAACAAAGCTTAAAATACCCCGCGCCTAAAATATATAGTGCACCGCCAAACACAAAGCTACGGCTTTTCTTATCCTGCAGTGCCGTCGTAATGCACGCGCCTGGCACAAGACCGTTTTCTGTCCAATGGCAAAAATACAACGCATTGCCCACATGGATAAAATACTGCTTTTTCTGCGCGCCACCGTCTACATACGGATAGCAGAAAAATCCGTTGATTCTGCCATCGCCCGACCACAGTCGCTTATAGCCCGTTCTCTTTTTCAAGGCGCCGTTTTCGTCTACGTACATATTCGCCATATCCGATGCAACACTGAGCGGTAGCTGCGATTCCGTGTCGGTAAAATGCACACCGTCAAATTTTGTAACTTCTTTGCACAAACGGCGGATTTGTCGGTTAAACTGCATTTTCATCGCCGCCACCTCCGTAAACATCCGTGATGCGCTCTGCAAAGACCTTTAAGTATTTATCCTCTAACTGCGTATACATTTTGCTGTACACATTGGAAAGCTCGCGGTCTTCATCCGTTGCCAGCATCGCCGCAAGCGCATACGGCAAGCACTCGCGCACGAAATTGTCGTCATAAACGAGCACATCGCTGTCCTTGTGCACAATCGGTACCGCCGTCAAAAGCGCCGCGCCCTTGCTTCTGCGAATCCAGTTTTCCGTCGCAAAGCTTTGTGCCAGCAAAAGGTTGATATACGGCAGCTTCAACTTCGGGTAATCCTTTGCGTCCGTATCCAGCTCATTTAAAAGCGAAAGCGCCATCGTATACAGTTCTAAAACTGTCATAATTTCACCTCCGAAAAAACTGCCGCAAGCCGTTTTGGCCTGCGGCAGAAATACATGATTTAGCCTTCAGCTACCGCAGATGTAAAGCCATCCGCTGTAGTGGCATACGCCAGAATTTTATTGTTTTCGGCTACCGTAAATGCTTCGGCATACTTTACAGCGCTATCCGAATATCTCGGGTCTGTGCCGTCTGTGGTGTAGTAAATTTCTGCACCTTCACTGCCGCAGGTAATGCTTGCCTTACCGCCGGAAACGGTAATGCTCGGCACTTCCGTTACTTCGCCTTCGAGCACAGCCGCATATACACCGCCGGAGCGCGCACCCACTACAAAAGCATCAAAGTTGCTTCTGCCTTCCAAAAGCGCACCGGAAATACCCGGCGGGTCCTGATGGAGCTTCGCGTCGCGAATCTTATACGGCACGATGACCGCATTTTTATGCGTCAGCACAAAGAATGTATTCTTCGGCAGATAATCTGTCGGCACCTTGACAATCTGTGCGCCGAAAATCTCGCCGACAATACCCTTTGCCAGTGCCTTTTCGCCCAGATTATCCAAGCCTAAAAATTCGCCGGATGTTCTCACGAGCGCATACATTTCACCGGAGAGATACAAGAATCTATCCTTCTGCGGCACGCGCGCATCATCGAGTGCCTGCGCGGCATCGGAAATCGCGGAAATGATAGTTGTCTTTGTCGGCTTAGCAATACCCTTCACCGTACCTGCATTTTTCACAAACTGCGCAAGCGCATACTTGTCCACCATCGGTACCATACGCTCATCTGTCTGGAGCTTGAGCATTTTACCGGCGTTTTTCGCCATCGCCTGCTCGGAGTTATTGCCCTTGTCAATGATGAGCGAGAAGCTCTTGTCCTGACGCATAGACAGCTCCTGTACCACATCCGCCATTTCTGCCGGTGTGCCGTAACGGTTAGTGCCGTTTCTCTGATAATCCACCGGCTCTACGGTCTGCGGTGTGTAAATCTTCACCGACTTCACGCCGGAAAAGTCCCATTCCTTGGACGCCTTGTCTGCCACAAGAGAGCCGAGTGTGTACATATTTGCAATTTTTTCTGCATATTTGGTTGCTAAATTGATTGCCATAGTTTTATCCTCCTAATAATCCTTCTAAAAATGCATCTGTTTGCGCATTACCTCTGCTGTTTGCCAGCGAGCCAATTGCACGCTGTGCATTTTCACTGTTTTTTCTGATTGCTTTCATTTCGCTTTTCAGCTTTGCATTTTCCGCTTCCGTGTACGCGAGGGTCAAATCCCCAGTCACGTGAAAGCGCTCCCATACCGCCTGTGGAATGTCCTCCGGCGCGACGTGCGGAAATTTACGCACGAAGTCCAGATACGGCTGCTTTTGTGCTTTTTCCGCCTGCATCTGTGAATACTTTTCTTCCATCTGTGCATACTGCTTTGCCGCCTCCGGTGCCATACCGGTTTTCTCCAACTGCGATTTGCGACTTTGCGCCACAAGGCGGTCGGCATACTCCCCGATGGGCACGCCCTCTTTTTTCGCAGCCGCCGAAAGCGTTTTGTACAGCTGCGATTCTTTGATACGGTTGTTTTCGTCCTTGACGTGGTCGTAATTCATCCCCATCTGCGCCCTGGTTTTGAGCTCATCGAGCGTTAAGTCCACCTCTTTGCCGTTGTATTTCACCGTATAGGTTTCCGGCGGAGGCGGCGCCGGCGTTTCTGCCGCCGCCGCTTCCGTTGCCAGTTCTTCCCCGATGCCGCTCTCAAAAGCGGCACCGATGTCCATTTCTGCTGTTTCTGTCTGATTGGTTTGTTCAAACATAATCCTTTTGTCCTTTCTTATTGCGGCGACTCTGTGGTTTGCATTGCCGCCGCAGCTTTATTTTCACGGATGGCTTTTAAAATATTCTGCTTGTTTTTCACATACATCTCCGGTATGGATTCCAAGTAGATTTCCGGGTCCGTGATAATCCCCTTGTTAAACAAATTGTCTGCCGTTTGTGTCTGCGCAATTTCGGACCAGTAGGCGCTGGCGCCGATATTGACCTCCAGGTCAAAGACCGCATCGCGAAGCAGCGCAAAGTCAAACACCGTTTCTGCGGTATTGTCCTCTGCATCCGTGTAGCAGACAAGGCGCTCACCGTAGCAGGTCGTAATCACATCAATCAAGATGCGCACGTAGTCCTCCACGAACTGATAAAACGCAAGCTTATTGAGCTCGAGCGGCGCCATCGTTGCCTGCTGCAGCGCAATAATGGCGGAGGCATTGTCCGGACGCATAACGCCGAGGGATGCATCCGATGCGCCCATATACTCCTTGGTATATGCCATCGTCTTTTCCACCAGCTCCATTACCTGATTGCTCATATCCGGCATACGGAATGCGTGCGCCACTGCATCGTTAACATTACCGGAAACCTTGATGGCTTCACCGATGCGGTTAGAAAAACCATTCGGAAATTTGTTGCCGTCATAAATCAGCTTTGGAAATGCCAGCTTTTTGACATAGTCCATCCCCATAGCATAGCACTTGTTGATGAAAATCTGATTCGGCAAAAGCTCGGTCACTGCCGCTTGTCCGTGGCAGCTGTTTTTCACCTTTTCCCAGCTCATATACGCAATTGGATAGAGTGAAAGACCTGTGTCGAACGGATACTTCACAAACGCCTGCGCCGTAGATTTCGCACAATAGATGCTGCCGTTTTCGCGCCAGAGTTTGACGATAACCGTGACATTCTGCGCATCCTCGTACGCTGTCATTTCATTTTCGTCCGCGTCCGGCACAATGGCGTCTACCTCTGCCGGCGAAATGCCGTTTTTCAGCGCCTCACGGCGCACTTCCTCGACATTGCAGCGCTGCGTAATCAGGATATACTCCTGCTTTTGTACATCCGTGGTAGCCGTATTGGCAAACACCACATTGGTGTTGTCGATCAGCTCCACCGCCGGCATGCCCTGCGCTGTCTGTCCGGTTTTTGCCTTGTCATCAAAGTAGACATAGAAGCAAGCATCGCCATCCACGCAAGCATTTTTCACCGCATCTCGGTTTTTGCTCTTGATTTTCGCGTGCTCTATCGCACGTGCAAGCTCCGTTTCGAGAATACGCGCGCCAAACTGCGACTGCGCATCTAAGCGGTACGGGCGGATGCTTGCGCCAATATCATCCGACACAATGGATGCCACAAACAAATTACAAACGCGCTTTAAGATGTTGAATACCGGCTTATCCAGCTCCGGCGCGTGCACGCCTTCCCACTGATTGCCGACAAAAAAGCGCTGATTTTTCTTGACCGTTTCATACAGGTCAATACTCTGCTTATAGGCAACACCTTTTTTATACTGCGCAAAAATTTGCTCAGCTGTCTGTGCCATCGCTATCGCCTCCCGCCTCTGCCGTAAAGCTCAACAAATTCTGCCACTGCTTCAGTATGCTTTCCTCCGTCTCGTCCGATTCCGGTACCTGCGGCATACAACCACTGCAGATTTGCTCCGGCGTGCACACATACACACAAGCTGCGCCGACCAGCACCCCAATAAAACCGATAAGTGCATATAACATAAATTCTTTCCTTTCCGGCCGCAGCTGACGGCCGCTTTGTTTTTTCCAACCCACGTGTTTTGGACAGCTCTAATTATACAACTTTTTTTGCGTCTACTACTATCAACATAAAACTTTATTAAAATAAGTTGCGTTTATAAAAAATTTATAGTATAATGAATTTAGCTAGCCTTTATTGGTATGGGAAGGAAGTAAAATTATGAGTCTGTTAATGAAAAAAACCTGCACGCTTTCCGTCAAACAAAATGCATCGGAAAGCTTATTTGGCAGGAAGGGTCTGCGCCATTACATTTCAGCGGGCACAGAACCGACGATCGGCTCCTCACTTAATGTAGAGAGCTATACGACAAAATCAAAAAGCGGCAGAAAATACACATCCACACCTTACACAACGCTTGCAGCTACACTAAACCAATTGGCGCGTCCGCGCATCAGCGCAGGCGATCGCAACACCCTGTTGGTCGCAAAGAAAAAAAACTTTATAGATGTAATCAAGGGATTACACCGCGAACGCGAAACCACATTAGACTGGCAGCAAATCAAGGATGCCCCGCCCCCGTTTACTATGGGCGAAAAAGGCCCGCTTGAACAAAAGGCAGAAGCGACAAGACGTCACTACAGACCGACGTTGATGGACAAGCTGTTTGCAAAAATTGACCAACGTGAACGCGAGCTGGACGCAGCCATCAAACAGGCTGCCAAGGAAGATATTATCGACTACCGCATCTGGGAAAACACCGTTACATTGGCAGACGGCGTATTGGCGCTCGACGAAGATTGCTGGCTGATGGTTTTGGAAAATATGCATTCCTTTGACGATTTGTTAGAGTTCGGCGTAAGCATTACCGCCGGCGCAAACAAAGAAAAATGCGTAGAAGTCGAAGTGCACGCAAACACTGCAAACGTAGTACCGCACCAAATGTATATGCTCACGCAATCGGGCAAGCTTAACCGTATGGATACGGATAAGGCTTCCTTATACAATCTGATTCGCGATTACATTTGTTCGTTGACCCTGCGCGTTGTCAGCGATATTTTTGCAACCTTACCGGCAGACGGTGTCATCATTAACGTAGTAGATGACCGTATTGACTCGGAAACAGAAGCCATTTCGGAAATCACCGTGCTTTCCGCCGCAATGGACCGCGAAAGCATTGAGCGCTTAAACTTCAACGTTCTCAATCCGTGGCGTACGCTTTCTGATATGTACTGCGCAATGGATTTCAAAAAGACAGAAGCGCCGGGCGAAGTCAAGAGAGTCGTCGGCTAAAAACAGCAAACAAAGCGGAATTTAAAACAGAGCTTGAACAAGTCCAGCAAAAATGAACAATTAAAAAACACCCTCTTATGGTAGAATAAAAGAATCTACTATAAGAGGGTGTTCCTAAAGATACTTTAAGCCGAGGGGCGTCGAACACCTCGGCTTATGAAAAATAAAACCTCTTAAAAGGCATGGTGATGCACTTTGAGAGGTTTTTTATTATTCCCTTTGCAAACCGCAATATATTTGTCTTACGAAAAATAAAACTGACTCCGCATAAATTACGGAGCCAGTGTGTTGCTCAAATTTTAATATCAGCTACCACAGGGGGGCATTTTATACTAACTGCATAAAATGATATAGTTCAGCATACGCTCCCCTACAAATTCATTTTAGCTTTTACGCCACTGGGCAAACCCAGTTAAACTTATCCTCTACCGTACCCCACTGAATACCGGTGAGCGTATCGTAAAGTTCCTGGGTAAGTGCGCCAATTTCGCCGTTATTGATAATGTAGTCCTTATCCTCATAAGTGAGCTGACCAATCGGGGAAACAACCGCTGCTGTACCGCAACCCCATGCTTCCTTCATAGTGCCATTTGCCAATGCTTCCTTGATTTCATCCACGCTTAAGAGTCTTTCGGATACCTTATAGCCCTTATCCTTTAAGATTTCAATAATGGACTTTCTGGTGATGCCCGGCAAAATAGAACCTGTGAGCGCCGGTGTAACGATTTCGTCACCGATTAAGAACATAACGTTCATCGCGCCAACTTCTTCAACATACTTTCTTTCTACGCCGTCGAGCCAGAGCACCTGCGAGAAGCCCTTTGCTTCTGCCTTGGCACCTGCACGGTTACTTGCAGCATAGTTACCGCCGCACTTTGCATAACCTGTACCGCCGCGTACCGCGCGAACGTCCTCGGACTCAATCATAATTTTAACCGGAGCAAGACCGGTTGCATAGTATGCACCAACCGGGGATGCAATGATTAAAAACTGTGCCTTTTCAACAGCGTGTACGCCCAGGAACGGGTCAGCACCAAAGAGGAACGGTCTTAAATACAAGCTTGTACCCTCTTCTGTTGGTACCCAATCCTTTTCAAGCCCTACAAATGTCTTGAGTGCTTCTACACCAAACTCTGCGTCAATCTGCGGCAGACAAAGACGCTCTGCAGACCGGTTGAGTCTGTTCATATTTTCAATTGGACGGAACATCTGAATGTTGCCTTCCGCTGTTCTGTATGCCTTCAGACCCTCAAAAATTTCTGCACCATAGTGGAAAACGGTCGAAGCCGGATGCAACACCAAATCTGCAAACGGAACGATTCTTGCATCGTGCCAGCCCTTATCAGGTGTGTAATCCATCACAAACATATGATCTGTAAAATATTTACCGAAACCGAGCGGACCCTGCGGCTTTTCCTTCGGTGTGGTTGTTTTTGTAATTTTAATTTCCATAATAAACATCCCTTTCCAACAATCTATTGTATAATATTACTCCTTTTTATCCCATTTGTCAAGTACTGCCACTGCTATAAAAAAGGATTGCAAACATTTTGCAATCCTTTGACGGTTTATTTTTCCTTCACGATATAAGCATAGCCGTATGCATTATTCCCCACATGTGCGCCGATGGTCGGGCCGCACGGGTATACACATTTAGCATCCACACCCGGATAATGCGCCGCTACATCCTCTGCGAGCTTATGACCGTTCTCCGGTTCATAGAAATACAGAAAATCAATTGGATATGCCGGGTCAAACGGCGTTTCTTCCAGAATTTTAAAGAAATTCTTGTATGCTTTATTTCTGCCGAGCACCTTATCCAAAACGAAAATCTTGCCGTTTTCATCCAGACTGACAAACGGCTTTAAGTTCGCAAGCGTACCAATCAACTGCGCTGCTTTTGTCAGTCTGCCGCCCTTGTAGAGATACTCCAGGGTGTCTACAACTGCCACAATTTTTACGCGGTGTCTGAGCTTTTCAATTTCTGCCACGATTTCCTTTGCCGAAGCACCGTCATCGCGCATTTTTGCCGCAACATCAATTAAAAGACGCAGACCGGTTACGCAGTTTAAGCTGTCTACCACATAAATACCGTCATAATCACACATATCCTTGGCAATCAATGCACTCTGCAGCGTGCCGGAAAGTCCGCTCGAAATCACAATCGCCACGAGCTCATCCCCACTCTCCTTCGCCGCATTAAAATGCTCTAAAAACAAATCCGGTGCCGGCTGCGCAGTCTTCGGATAAATATCCCCGTGAATCAGCATTTCATAAAACTGATTTTTTTCAATCGTTACGCCGTCTGCGTACGATGTATCTCCAAAATTGATAGATAACGGCACATACAGCAAATTTCGCGACGTTGCCTCCTGAATATCAAAATCCGATGCAGAATCAATCAAAATTCTTACAGCCATTTCATTTTACCTTCCCTTTATATGATTTTACTTATTCACAAATCTAATTATCAAAATTATATTATAAAATTATGTATATGTCAATACAAAATACAAAAAAACTATTGCGAAACACAAAAAAATGTGTTACTCTAATAACTGAGAAAGTTTTGACAAAATATGCGAGGTGTATAATATGTTGCCTGCAGAAAAAAAACTGTATGATTTTTTTGAAACTCTTCTTTTGCCGGACTATGATTCCTTTCCGGACATCGAACTGTATAAGGACCAAATTTTGTCCTGCCTTGCCCGCACCCCAATTTCACATCGAAGCGATGATGAAATGACATCGGCTATGGTAAACAACTACATTAAAGCTGAACTGTTACCGCGCTCCAACGGCAAGAAATACTCCAAAGAGCATCTGGCGTACCTTACGATTATTTCCAAACTTAAGCAGGTGCTTTCCGTAAACGATACCAAAATCCTTTTGGATATGGATGCAACCGAAGACGGCATTGCGGCGCGCTACGAAAAATTCAAGCACGTATATGAAATAATGCTGCAAGTTATGCGCGAAGACCTAAAGAAAAGTCCTGGGCAACAACTGGCAGACACAGCGATGCAATTTGCCGCCATCAGCTATGTTTCCAAAATTGCCTGTGAGTATTTAATAGACTGCGCCGAAGCGGAAATGCAGGAGAAGAAATCCGAGAAAAAACAAGAGAAATAAAAAAATAGAAATGCACTTGATGTGGCATAAAGAGAGTAGGCACTAAAAACAGTGCCTACTTTTGTTTTGTATACTAAAATAGAAAGGCCCAATAGTAATAGATGTAACCTACATAAAACGCAAAAGCCAATAGCATTATCTTGCATACTACTTAGTATTATCCAACAAGGAAATGCTTGATTATGAACCAAGTGATACTTTGGACATTTTTTCGTCCTGCAGCTATTTTTACGTTTTTTTAATATTTTCTCCAAACCATACGGTCTACAATACCGGTATAGCTTTGGATAATCTTTACCACCTTGGTAGATACGTTTTCATCCACGTAGTTCGGCACCGGAATACCGAGTTCACCACATTTATTCATTTCAACCGCAACTTCTACCGCTTGCAAAACCTGATTTTCGGTAATGCCCGCCAAAATAAAGTTGCCTTTGTCGAGTGCTTCCGGTCGCTCTGTGCTTGTGCGGATGCATACCGCCGGAATCGGATTGCCGACAGATAAAAAGAAGCTGCTCTCTTCCGGCAAAGTGCCGCTATCGGACACCACGCAGAATGCATTCATCTGCAGGTGATTGTAATCGTGGAAGCCAAGCGGTTGATGCGCAATCACTCTCTTATCAAATTGGAAATTTCTCTGTTCAATAAACTTCTTGCTGCGCGGATGGCATGAATACAAAATCGGCATATCATACTTTTCTGCCAGTGCATTGATGGCATTCATCAAACTGAAGAAGTTTTCTTCCGTATCAATGTTTTCCTCGCGGTGCGCGGAAAGAAGAATATATTTCCCCTTCTCCAAGCCAAGTTCATCCAAAATCTTACTTGCACGGATAAACTCCAAATTCTTGTGCAGCACTTCTGCCATCGGCGAGCCAACCACATATGTACGTTCCTTTGCAACGCTCGACGCATTCAAATAGCGACGTGCGTGCTCACTGTAGCACAAATTCACGTCAGAAATGATATCTACAATACGGCGGTTCGTTTCCTCCGGCAAGCACTCGTCAAAGCAACGGTTGCCCGCCTCCATGTGAAAAATCGGGATATGTAAACGCTTTGCGCCGATGACAGACAGGCAGGAATTGGTATCGCCGAGTACAAAAACCGCATCCGGCTTTTCCTGTACCATCAGCTGATACGACTTGGCAATGATATTACCCATCGTCTCACCCAAATCCGCGCCGACTGCATCTAAATAATAGTCCGGCGCGCGCAGTCCCAAGTCATCAAAGAACACCTGATTTAAGGTGTAATCCCAGTTTTGTCCCGTATGCACCAAAATCTGATTGAAATACTTATCGCATGCCTTAATACACTCGCTCAATCGGATAATCTCCGGTCTTGTGCCGATGATGGTCATCACTTTCAACTTTTCCATTTGCTTTTCCTCCAAAGCTATGAATTAAACTTCCAAAAAATAGGTATCCGGCTTGTCCGGATCAAAACATTCATTGCACCAGATAACGGTTATCATATCTGTATCGCCCAAATTCTCGATGTTATGCGTATAACCGCAAGGAATGTCTACAACTTCAATCTTATCTCCGCTGACAAAGTATTCTATCGCTTCATCTTCATCCACTTTGCGGAAACGAATTACGCCTTTGCCCGCAACCACAACGAACTTTTCATTCTTTGTATGATGCCAATGGTTGCCCTTAGTAATACCCGGTTTGGAAATATTCACCGATACCTGACCACGGTCCTCTGTGCGGATAATCTCCGTAAAGGAACCGCGTGCATCCACATTCATTTTGAGCGGATAAGAAAATGCATCTTTGGGCAAGTAGGACAAGTAGGTGCTGTAGAGTTTCTTTTCAAATGCATCCGAAAAATCCGGAACACCTTTGCTCTCTCTGCTTTCTTTAAAGGATTGAATCAGCTCCGCGATTCTGCCGAGTGTCACCTCGTGTACCACCGGAACATAGGCATATCCGTCTTTTATATGTGCATTCCCCTGCAAAGCCGCTAGCATTTCCTGCACTAAATCATCAATATAAACCAAATGCAGCACAACAGACGGATCGTTTACCTGTATCGGCAAGTCATGTGCCACATTGTGACAGAAGGTAGCTATTACGCTGTTATAATTCGGCCTGCACCACTTGCCGAACAAATTCGGAAAACGGTATACCAGCACCTGCGCACCCGTGC
>JAZSQB010000072.1:0-3392 GCA_045537695.1 Clostridia bacterium
GACCCGATTGTTCTTCGGACTATAGAAGACAGGATCCTCGGACGCAAGGCGAACAGTAACGAACGCAGTCGGATAGCCAGGCTGCAGTCTGGACATAGCGGTGCGGCTATATTGGAAGCTTGCAAGCGCACTGTAGCCGCCGGAGGACGGTCTGTTGAGTATCTGGCACGCGTGCTGGAGAGTGTCGGCACACCCAGAACTACAGCCAACTCAGGGATGTGCGAGCAGACCTACAACTATTCAGAGATAGAGGAGATGCTGGACGATGAAATCTACGGAGATGAAATCTACTGATTATTGCTCCTACGGCGAGAGAAAGGAGGACTACAAATAATGTATATTTACACCGAGGACGATGCGAGAACTTTTGCTGCACAAGCGGCAGCACGAGACGCAGTATGCGAGCAAGAGCGTGAGTTGAGGTCTGCGCTGCAAAAGATGCAAGAGAGAATTGACAGACTGGCGGCTGCTGTGGACAAAATGAATAAACGGATATTAGCGCTTGAGGACGAGAGAAAGGACGGTGCTGATAGTGACTGATAATGTTTTTTTGATATTAGAATCAGCGGTTGAAACCGCACTAAATGAGGCTGCTATAAAAGTAACGAAAGAACTACGAGAGCGGTTTGAGCACGAAATGATAAAGGCCAAACGAGAAGTAATCGGCAAACTTGTTGAACACATTCAAATATCAGCAACTCAGGATATGCCCTCTGGAGAATATGTAATTCAGATTAAATTGAACGGAGGTGCTGGTAATGGCTGATGTTAGACCGATTGACGCGAATGCACTGATGGACGGAAAGGAGAATGACGATGCGCGAAATATTATTCCGTGGCAAGCGGATTGATACTGGCAAATGGGTGGAGGGATGTTTGCTTGTGCATAGCGAATATTGTGCGATAAAGCCCAAAACAAGCCTTTTATGTGGCGTTATCCCCTCGACAGTCGGCCAGTTTACCGGCTTGACCGACAAGAACGGCAAGCGGATTTTTGAGGGGGATATCCTGCAGTTCGAAAACGATGATGGAGAGTTTTCTCTATACTCATGCGAGTGGGGCAAAGAAATCTGCGGGTGGATTATCAGGTTTCTTGAATATGATGCGCTTTGCGACGCGTTTGATGCTCGTTTTTGTATGGATACACAAGTCATTGGCAACATCCATGACAACCCGGAACTGTTGGAGGTGAGTGGGAATGAATGACCGCCTCACAACCCGCAACGAATACGGCGACGCCATACTGTGCGACCGTCTGCAAGGCATCGGGATATGCCTGAACGAGGATGTCGAACGAGTGGCGCTGTACGAGGACGAGCGAGAAAAACCGCAATGGATCAGCGTGGGAAAAGGTTTGCCCCGAGCGTGCACAACCGTCCTTGTCTGCCGCAGGAAACCGGGCGGCGAACGCATTGTCGAGCAGGGAACGCTGCAGGCCGGCGGCTGGTGGCGTGTGTACGGTACCCGTGTCAAGACCGTCACCCACTGGATGCCCCTGCCCGAACCGCCGGAGGTGAGCAACAATGATTAAATTTATCACCATCACAGCAATCATCATTTTTGCAGCGTTTGTTTTGGCTCTGACTTTTGGCTGCTGTCGGGCTGCGGCTGCTGAGGACGAAAGGAGCGGGAGAAATGAATGAGTTGAAACCGTGCCCGTTTTGCGGTGGGGAAGCGCATTTGGATAAAGCATACAGCTACTTCAGGGATATCGTGATTTATTGCGAAGGGTGCGACATGGTATTTACACTGGACGATTGCGCTACAACGGAAAAAGATATTGTTGAAGCATGGAACAGGAGGGCAACCGATGAATGACCTGTCGCGTGGTGAGACTGTTTTGTTGGTTATTCTTATTTGGACGACATGGATTATCTTCTACTGGGCAGGCAAAAACAATCTGCTCAGCTATTTGTCAGACACAATTTCAGATTTTGGAAAGCAACTATCGGAATCGATGAGAAAAACAGAGGAGGTAAAGATTACGAAAAGCGAAAGAGATGGGTTGATAGAGTTGCTATGCCCTGCTGGTTGGAATCTGTTCACCGACACCAATGCCCCACCCCAAATAGCCGACCACCTCATAGCCAACAACGTTACTATCCCGCCCGTCAGCGTTGGGCAGACCATTTATTTGATTCGGAGACCGACAGAGCGTCCGGCGTGGATTGATGAATGCGAAATAACATACATTTCCGTTCACTACTTCAAGGACGGTAAATCAACCGTTTTCAGCGGTTATAACTTTGAGGTTGCGGAGTGCGACATCGGCAAAACCGTATTCCTCACCCGTGAAGAAGCTGAACAGGCATTGAAAGAGGAGGGCATCAAATGAACAATATCGAATACATCGCACAGCACTACGGTCTTGAAAATCAGCTTGACAAACTGCGCGAGGAATTAGGTGAGCTGGATACAGCTATTCATTGCGCAGAGCTGGACATGATTCTGAACAACGGACAAATCCCACCCGAAACGATAGGTGCTCTGGTGGATGAATTGGCGGATGTATCTGTCATGCTTCAGCAGATAATGCACCTTACAAACACACATGACGCAGTTAGAGAGCGGATTCACTTCAAAGTCAACCGCCAGCTTGAACGAATTGCAGCGGAGGCAAACAATGGGTAGCCAGATAATTAACGCCTGTCATGAGTGTCATTTCTGCAACATTATAGCCGATAAAAATGTGCCGTACCGGAAAACATTCAAGTGCCGCCGATTTGATGAGTTTCTGCTAAGACTCACACCGTGCGATTACGCTGTTCCGAAGAATAGGAGTGATGTGGATGGAAAGAAACGAGATAGAGAAGGTGTTCAAGAATTATTTGCCGACAACAAGGGCGTATCGACTGGCTCTTGATAAAGCGCGACAAATTGAAGCGGATGTAAAGTCCCTTAAATCTATGGTCATCACGGGCATGCCTCACGGCTCTGGTGTTTCCGATTCTGTGGCAAACGCGGTATGCAAACTGCAAGATGCAGCTGATCGAGTTGTAGCAGCCGCAGAAAGGTGCGCCAAACAAATCCGGCTGTATGAGCATTTACTTTCGTTGGTGTCTGACCCTTTGGCAATCGAAATTATCAGGTTACGCTATGAGCAAGATGTCCAGTTCGATTACATACCGGCGAGGATTTACCGAGATAGAAGCACTATGTTTAGACACCTCACAAGGGCGTATGAAGAAAACACAGCAAAAACTAAAGATGCGACTTAATGCGACTAAACCCGTGATATCATAGTACCATAGACGATTATACCAAGCGGCGGTGAGGAGTGATGAACCTCATCGTCGCTGCTTCATTTTCTTTCCTCCCCTTGTGATGCTGAAGCCGCAGCCCTTTCCTCTTTTCGGGTGGCGGCTTTGGCGACTTTTGTTTGCGAGGTGATA
>JAZSQB010000054.1:0-7034 GCA_045537695.1 Clostridia bacterium
TATTCCGTGTTGTACTTGCGCTCGATTATCTGTTCTGCAAGCCATGTGTTTGATTTACGGCAAGCATAGATTTCATCAAGCAGCATGATTGTTTCGTGCTTCCGGTCATAGGCCAGACGGACAAAACACGCCGGATCAACCGCAAAACCGAAGTCCTGTCCCTGATATATGTACCCTGCCGTTGCCTCTTCGTCTGTAATTGTTCGGATAGTCAGATTCGGGAACACTTCGCCGCCGCTGCCTATCGGTTCGCCCATGTATTCATGTTGATATGCTGCCGGGTTGACCTCCAACAGCCGTTCGGCCTCTTCAATAAAGGCTTCGCCCAGCCATTCGGGCGGCATCTGGGTGTAGTTGGTTTTGACCGTCAAGGCGCGTTTGTCTGGTATGGCTATCAACTCATTTGCCCAGTCACGGGCACTTATCGGAGGGTTAAAACTCCGAAACTGTATGAAGCCGTCACCACCACGCACACAAGACTGTATTACCGATCGAACAAAGTTCTCGCCGTTCAGCTCGTTAAATTCTTCAAACCAAATGTATTTGAAGATACCACGTGGAGGCTTGATTGATTTCCGCTTGCTTGCGTCATCCAGTCCCAGAAAGATTATTTTTGCGCCCGTTGGCAAGTAGGTGTACTGCATGGGTGCGATTGTGCCGCGCCATAAATGGGACACGCCCAGAGTGTCTATTGCCCACGAAATCTGATTGTAAACAGAATCACGCAGCGTTCGCCCTACCTTACGGAACACAATGGCGTTGCTCAGTCCGGAGGGGTCAGACATTACGCCCTCGACGACCTCAATACCCACAAAAGAGGATTTACCAGAGCCACGACCACCGGGGAGATTATAAATGCTGTGCTGTCCGGTCTTTATATCGTCGTGTACCGGGTGATAAACCTCCGCGATGTGCTGCTTTACATCCAGATTGTCCAGCAGTCGAGCGGCTTGTCGTTTTTGCTGTTTCTGAATCTTTGCGGCTTTTACTTGCCGTCGTAGTCTGTCGTAGTACAAATATCGTCCTCCACATCATGCAGCTCTGAAAGAATCTCGGTAAATTCGGTATATCTCAGGCCGTACTCAAGCAGAGATCGAGCTGCGGTTACCGCGACTGCCGCGTTTATTTTCGGATCCTTTGCGACCTGAATAAGACGGACAACAGCGACTCTCATTCCCTGCTGGAGCAACTTTGTCGCTTCACCGATAAGCCCTCCGGCGGCTTTTTCATATGCCTCCACAAATTCGGGATCATGAAAATACTTGTTTAATGTTACCTCGGAAATGCCAGCCTGCTTCGCTGCTGCTTTTTTGGTTGTGGTTGACAGCAGCGCGGCTATTGCGATGCTTTGCTTTGCAGTTAGTGCCATTCGTTCACCTCCAATCCAAACAAGATATACCCCCTATTATTAATTAAAAAAAGCCCACAACATTTAATTTGGAAATGTATTGACTTTTCTTTTGTGTCATGGTATAATAGTTGCGTTCATATCTGCGCTGTTTTCAGCTGTACCTCCACCGCCCTCAGAGCACCAACGCTCCGGGGGCGGCTTTTGTCATTCCTTGACATTTCGTGTCAAAGGTGGTATAATAAAATCAATCGTTCTTCTCATGCCGTTGCGAAGTCTGCATCACTTCGCGGCGGCTTTTTCTTTTCCCGTTAAATTAAAACGGGAGTTCGTTGCCGTTGGATTTCCCGTTCATAAATTCCTCGTCTGTGCTCATTTTCTCGACATACCGTTTCAGGCATTCGTGTTCATAAACAACAGAATCGTAAAGGTTGTCGAGCTCGTCAAAATCACTCGGATTATGGAGAAAATCCACGCGACACATATTTGCCCGAAGCGCTGTTCTTAATCGCTCGTGATAATCAAGCATTATTTCCGCTTCGGCTTCGTTTTCTGGCGGACAAAAACTCGGTGCGTACTTGAAAGGATAAATGTCTATCATAAAAACTCCAATCTGATAGTAAGTATTACTTTTTTTTATTACACCGCTTCTTTGCCTTTCCTCCTTGTGTTGCCGGTTACTTCCCGGCTGCTTCTTCTCTGGCCTTGCGCTCTTCCATCATGGTTCTAATTTCCCACACATCTTGCGAAAGCCCTCTGAGGGAATCCGCTATGCTCTCAAGTGCGGCAATCTGCCGGGCTTCCAGCTCTGCATTTACAGCGTTCAGCATGCTCATAGTGTTGCGCCTCCTTTCTGGTGTATTTTATTAACGGGTGTATGTTCCAGCGTATGCTGTTGGAGATTTTACATCCGTAAATATTGGCATAGTTATGCGATATAATGACTTTTAGGGTGCAAAAGTACAAAAGTGTTGTTTGCTCTCTTTTTTTATATATGCGTATATATCTTACAGCGCATATTTTTATTACTTAAAGAATAAATAATAAAATACACTTTTACACCTAACAGACTGTTAATTGGCTTTGTTATGCGGTTTTCTTCGGGCGTAAAATTAAGTGCAAAGGTACATTATGCCCTAAAATCAACCAACGAACGAGGAATTATATCCGACTGCCGAATCATACCCGTACACGCGTGCATATTCTTCTTTACATTCCCGTGTAATCGTAAAGGCTTTGTAATATTTGGTACCGTTTACTGTTACGATCTCTCCCCATCCTTTAGCCTCTATCGCGTCAAAGAAATCGTGTTTTGTGCCTTGAAAACTGCTTTTTGTGTTGTCTTTGCACCACTCAAGGAACACGCGCCACAACACCGGACGGCTGCATTTGTCATATCCTTTGCCTTGACGGGGAATACAGCATTCATCAATAAAACCGAGAATAGGATCATTTTTGACTTTGTATCGGTCGAGTTCTGCGCGGTTTTTTGGCTGCACAGAGTATTTGTACCCTCTGTCGATTACTCCGCGCAGGGCTTGAATAGCCTTTGCGACAATGTATTCTTTCTCTGCAATCAGCTTTTCGAACAGTTGAGGATCACGATACACAATACCATCAAAAGCGGGTGTATCATTTGAATATGTTTCGCCCACAGTGCGAATAACACAAATTCTGTCGTACACCCATGAGCCATGATCGCCACCAAACTGTGGGAGTTCATTCATTGAGAACCAGAGCAAGCCGCGATACTTAAAGCTGAATAACTGCTTGCCTTTAAATTCCGCATGAACGGAATCGCCGCCGGTTAGCTTCTTGAAGTTTGCGAGTTCGTCAATTTTTGTAAAACTCATGTCAGAGCAGCCGCCCAGCCGCTTATTGTAAAGTGTCGCAAGGCCGAATCTGGTTTCAATTCCCTGCAGATCAATCGGTACTGAGTTTTCCGCGCCGACAAGATAATTACCCAATGAGCGCATCAGCGATTTTCCGGTGTTGCCGGGTCCATCATGGAACAGAGCCATTTTCATGCGACTTGCGTCCACATTACTTATACCCACGCCGAGAAATTCCATTTGCAGCCGGATTTGCGCAGCGTCGCCGCCCAACTGGTGAGAAATAAAGCGGTCAAAAGTACCGTTATTCGTGCATTCTTCGATCGGCTTGTAAGAACTTGCAATCTGAATCGTGGTAAGAATGTCGGGGGAATGTGGATGCAGCTCCATCGTGTCAAGATGCAGTAAGCCGTTCTGAAAATTGATTATGTTTTCGTCTGTGTTTAGCTTCTCGATGTCCATTATGTGGGGATCGTCGGCTGTCGTTATGATATCCTCATAGACATTATTTACGACACGGGGGTGATACGCCTCTCTGGGTACAAACCGTTTAATTTCGCCCTTAAATTCTTCTGGTGACACCAAACGGTAAACGCCGTTTTTGTACACAAGAATATCGCGAGATCCTCTCGCTCCGTCACGGGCAAAGATGTACCGCAAATTTTCGCGGATATGGTCAGCTAATTTCGGACAATCAACGCGCTTGTTTCCTTTACCGTCGGTATACACCCACTCCATTGTGTCCGTTTTTGCCTCCGGATTTTTGCTCTGGCTTTCGCTTTCAGGTTCTCGATGCTGCATAATGTCCTTTCTGGGTTCGTATACGGCAGTACAATCACGAATCGCTGTTGCAATGGTTGCTTGTCCGTATGTTCTGCCGTCTGAGTAGTGCCGTTCGTCCCATTTTGAGCGCATAAGCCCGGATAGTCTGAAAAGTCTGTCTATCTGCGCAGCGTCCTTTTGTGTCCAGAAAGCAAGGATATTGCACAGCGACATATCAGCTGCCGAACGATCACCAAAGTCCGCTATATTGCCGTTCCACAATCTGTTGAACAAATCGGCGTTCCTGCTTTTTCTGATTTTGTCTATCAGTTCGCTATCGGAAAGAGAAACGGGAGTATAGTTTTGTGTGGTTGCTACCGGTTCCGATTTCTTTTTCCTATCGGCGTATCTCTGGGCGATAGCGCACATTATGTCGGCGCGCTCTTCCGCTGTCTGTTTGTCGCCGTAAATGTCTCCGGTGATGGTGAAATATCGTCCGCTGGTATACATTTCCAACTCAGGGCATTTTTGCCGTCCCTCACTATCTGTGCGAACGATGCTGTTCTGTGACAACGGGAATTTGTGTCCTGCCAGCTTTATGACAGGATCCACACGGACAATGCAGTGCAGACCATAGCCTGAAGGGGAGCGTTCGGTATATGTAGCAAGCTCGTTAATTATAGCCAGCGCATCCGGGGCTATCTCTCCGGTGACGGGGTCAAGCACGGTATCGAGGTCAGCTCCCGCCCATCCGTCGCCCAGAACAAAGCCAATACCCTCAATCTGCGCGGTTGTCTCGCCTTTGTTGTATGTAGCCATTTTACCGATACAGTTTACAGCTTCCGAAAGCGTCCCCCATGTTGACGGGGTTGTACTCTGAGCGCCTTTCAGAGTGCGAGGGTTAATCGGTGTTTTGTCTGCGCACCGTCCGACCCATCGCCTTACCTGTCGCATTTCAACGGGAATATGTTCGATGTTCAATTAACCACCTCACAAAATGCGCCGGATAGTCCCGTAGCCGTCATTTACCGGCTGATCGTTGCCGTCCTCAAGGAACTGACAGAACCGCTCATAAGAGAAAAAACGGCGGTTTCCTGCGTGTACGGACGGAATGCAACCGGAGCGAAGCAGACATTTGATAGCGTTTCGGGTCAAGCTGGTTTCGGGGTTCTCTCTTACATACTTTTCGGCTACATCTGCGCCGACCATCATAGTTGCCATTAGCTCACCTCCTGCGAAATCGCTTCGATAGCTGCAAGGATCCGCTTCCGCTTTTCCTCCGGCAGCTCATAACGAAGCCACCGAGTCAATGTCGGCTCGCTTATCCCCAGATAATCGCATATTTCCCAATGACGAACATCCGCGACAAGCGCAGCTTTTCGGATATCATTGTTAGGGAGATTTTGCCTTGTTCTTGCCATTTTGATACCTCCTTAAATTAGTTGTTGAAAATCAAAGCAGTGTGTGGTATGATTTTATTGACATAATAATTATACGCCATTTTTAATTGCGTGTCAATAATTAAATTACATTTTTCGTGGTGTCAATTTTGAATTGTCAAAAAGGGGTGGAAGAATGTCACAACAATCATTTGCTGACAGATTAAAATTTCTGCTCGCTTCTGGTGGGCAGAAACAAAATAAAGCTGTATCGCAGGCGGAGCTTGCAAAAAAAATTGGTGTAACTCGGCAAGCTATTAGCTCGTATGTTAATGGTGTCACCTCACCGCCGCTTGACAAGTTTGAAGCCATTGCGGATTACTTTGGCGTTTCTTATTCGTATTTGCTTGGCAAGTCAGATGCACAAAACGACCAGAACAGCGATATTGTGGAGCGGTTGGGGTTGACCGAGGACACGATAAATGTTTTTGAATTTCTTCACGAAGCTCACGGTCTGTCGCCAGAAGAAAAAGAAGCATTGCACCATACAATCAACATGATAATCTCATCATTTGAGTTTGGTGATTTTAGCGTAGCATCGGCTTTATTCATATCAAAAGCGAGAGATAGAGATAACGGAATACCACTTATATTTGAACAGGAGAAGGAAACTATACAAAACTTCCTTGCAAATAACGGAATTCAAACCCTTGATGACGCTGAGTATTTAGCGTTCTTATTCAATCGTGCAAAAATTGCATGGCAACGGGTGTTTGAAAAAACAGTTTCTCCCATATATGAGGATGCCTGCAAAGCAATAATCAAACCTCGTCCTATTGATGAAAACGGCATCACACAGCTTGTAAAGAAAATAAGAGAAATAGAATCAAATTCGGGTGAACCAGATGGCGACGATTAAAGAACGCAACGGCAGTTATCAGATTGTTGTCAGTTGTGGATATGACAGCAAGGGGAAGCACCTCCGGCGGTCAATGACATGGACACCAGAGCCGGGAATGACTGCCCGTCAGATTGAAAAGGAATTGAATCGGCAGGCGACGCTATTTGAGGAACGAGTGAGAACCGGCGGCGCTCCGAACAGCTCTATAAAGCTTGAAACCTATGCCGAACAATGGTTCACAAATTACGCAGAAAAGTACCTCAAAGAATCCACCGTTGCAAGATACAGGAAACTGTCC
This sequence comes from Clostridia bacterium, assembly GCA_045537695.1. GTDB lineage: Bacteria > Bacillota > Clostridia > UBA1381 > UMGS1253 > RGIG2041. The sequence continues at coordinate 6,521 of JAZSQB010000054.1, forward strand.
CGGAGGCTTTATCAAGCACTGGGCGCAAAAAGAATCGACCGAATAACCGTTGCTGATGTCCAGGCACTCATTGACAACCTGGGCGAAACGGGAATAAAAATCCAGCGCACCAAAAAGGACGCGACAGATCAGCCGGAACCGGCAGCACTCGCACCGAAAACCATCCGGGCATATCACAGCCTGCTTTCTGCTATCCTTGAATCAGCGGTTAAGCTGGAAATGATACCGTCAAATCCTTGCCGTAAAGTGACCCTGCCGCCGCTCAAAGCCACGGAGAAAGATGTTTATACCCTTGATGAAGCATCGCGCTTTCTGGAGCTTCTGGAGGGCGAAAACTGGCAGTATAGGGCGTTCTTCACGCTGGCAATATACACCGGCATGAGGCGCGGCGAATTGCTGGGGTTGCAATGGGGAGATTTCGACTTTGACAGCGGCATTGTGACCATATCCCGGAACACTCTGTACACCGGACGCAAAGGTCTATATGACGATACACCGAAAACAAAATCATCCC
>JAZSQB010000057.1:0-44707 GCA_045537695.1 Clostridia bacterium
TCGATCATCTGCTCGGCCTGTCGGACGAGCGCAAAAATAAGGAACAGGAGCGATAAGCGACGGTGACGCAGACAACAGATTTTGGGACAACTTGTCCCAAAGTGCCGGGTTTGGGGAAGCTCCCCAACAAGCGTTTTTGCAGCCCCCACGGGATGCAAAAATAGCAAGTGTGGCTACACTTGCCCTGCTTGCTGTTAGTGCGTACCCCGGAAAAGACGCAAAAAACGGTGGCTGCGTTTTTTCACACTTCCACCGTTTCTCTTGCCTTTTTAAGCCCCTCTGCGGTAGCTTCAACAATAGTCAATTCTCTTTCGTCCATTGAGTTCAAAAGCACATCAATGTGCTTTCGGCAGTTGCTTTCCCTGCTCTCATTGGCGGGATAAAAGAACTGATCCACAGAAATCTCCAACAGGGTGACAAGCTGATAAAATGTATTGAGGCTTGGATGCTGACCGCGATTTTCTATGTACATGATAGAACGAGGAGTACAGTCTACAAGCTGTGCAAGATACTCCTACATCCATCCTGTTGATTCTCGTTTTCGTCTAATCTCCCGGCCTAAAGCATGGAAGTCAAGCCGTCTTTCATCTTGGTACATTTTAGTATCACCCCTATATAATTTTACATTTCGGGTGACATCATTTTAACGAAACACAATTGCATATATTGGTAGTATTTTGTTTCTGGTCGACTGACTTGTTTATGGCGTTAAGAAGAACTAAAATATAATGAACCTTGGGACATTTTGTCCCAAGGAGAAGATTTGCCAATGTCAGATAATTCTTGCTGTCTAAAAATTCGGGGCTAAGCCGCACATTTTGCAGTCATAATCCGTTAAGCATTATGAAGGGAGGTTTTGCAGCACATGGATATTGAAGAACAATACGACAAAATATACCGTTACTGCTATTTCAAGTTATACGACAAGCAGTTAGCACAGGATATTACCCATGAAGCCTTTCTTCGGTTTTACCGACAGGGATTGAGTTTTGATAATGGGAAAGAGCTGTCGTACTTATATACAATTGCCAAAAATCTGTGCATAGATGAATTTCGGAAACAAACCATTGGTAGCATTGAGGAACTTGAAAACGAAGCAACTTCTGACCCGACGGAAGAATGGATAGATGCATTGGTGTTGAGATCTATCGTTTCCAAACTCCCAAACGATGAACAAGAACTGATATTTTTGCGATACGCAAATGAACTCCCGATTACCTCTATCTGCAAAATTACCGGGTTATCCCGCTTTGCAGTTTATCGCAGGCTATCAAAATCTTTGAAATGGCTCAAAGAAGAATTAAAAAAGGAGGGCTTTTCAGAATGAATAATCAACTAAAACGAAACATTCAAAAAGCATTTGCAGCTCCTAAACCAAATCAACAGGAAAAGGTACGATTTTTAAGATCATTGCCCCAGCCGCAGATCGGTATGTTCCGGTTTATATTAGTTCAGGCATCATACGTGAGAAAATTATCATGGGTTCTGTCTGGCTTGACATTATTACTTGCGCTGTTCTGTGCCTACAATATCAGCGAAGATACTTTATGGGTTGTATCTGCATTTGTTCCGACATTAGGTCTTTTGGCGGTTACAGAAAGCAATCGCTCAATGATGTATGGAATGAGTGAATTTGAAATGTCCACTCGATTTTCGTTGAAAAGCGTGGTTCTCGCAAGAATGAGTATTTTGGGACTGATCAATTTCGCTGTAATTGCCGTCCTTGCACCCCTATGCCGTATTGGCAATGACTTTTCTCTTTTTCAAACGGGGATGTACCTTCTTGTTCCATATCTTTTAACTGTGAACTTCAGCTTATGGATTACTCGCCGCGTCAATGATAAGGAAATTATTTATGGGTGTATGTGTGTTGCAACAATTGTCGGCGGGATCAATACCGGCCTGCATTTTGTAACGGACTTCATATATCAAGAAATTTATATCAGTTGGTGGCTTGTTTTGTCAATTATCTTACTCATAGAGTTGGCATATGAAATACATTGCATGATAAAGCGAACGGAGGAATATACATGGAACTTGTCATTAACAAACTGACAAAGCAATTCCAAAACAAAATCGCAGTAGACCGTGTCAGTCTGCGTTTGCATAACGGAGTTTTTGGCCTTTTAGGCACGAATGGTGCTGGAAAAACTACCCTCATGCGTATGCTCTGCGGCATCCTGCAGCCTACAAGCGGTACGATTACTTTTGACGGCCTGGATGTCCGTGAGGAAGGCTATCGAGCGATATTAGGGTACCTGCCCCAGGACTTCGGCTATTATCCGGAATTTACTGCTATGGATTTTCTGCTGTATATGGCGGCATTGAAGGGACTGCCCAGGCGGTCAGCCAAACAGCGAGCAAATGAACTTCTGGAATTGGTCGGCCTGCAAGACATGGGCCGCAAAAAAATTAAAACATTTTCTGGAGGTATGAAGCAGAGACTGGGAATCGCACAAGCATTGCTGAACAACCCAAAGCTACTGATCCTCGACGAACCCACCGCCGGACTGGATCCCAAAGAACGCGTGCGTTTCCGAAGCCTTATTGGGCAACTCGGTAAAGACAGTATCGTACTTCTTTCCACCCATATCGTTTCCGACATAGAGCATATTGCCGATGAGGTGCTCATAATGAAAGACGGAGCTTTGATTTATAACGGAACATGGGATGAACAAATGGGTGATTTGGAGAGCTTCTATCTTGCGCAGTTTGAGGAGGACAACCATGCATAATCTGTTTACCCTGTATGGTTATGAACTGAAAAAGCTTATGCAGAAGAAGCTGCTTTGGGTCTCGCTTCTTGTCTGCATGGCAGCCATTGCTTTTTCAATCCTATTCCCTTTATTTGGAACCTATTACGCAAATGGCGTAGCCATGAGCACAAACTACGAGCAACATCTGATCGATCAAGCGCACCGTAAAGCGCTCAGCGGAAAGCCCATAGATCAATCCCTGCTGGAGGAGACCATTGCCGCCTACAAGGATTTGCCGATAGAAACCAATTATGTTTTAACGGATGAATACCAGACCTACGCCCGCCCGTACAGCGAAATCTTCAATTTGATCCGAGTATGGACCGGTATGGACAAACAAGCAGTTGTACAGTGGGTTCCCGATGAAGCTGCATTATATGCCGCCATGATGGGACGGTTTGAAGAATCAGCTGTTAACAACAATCTGACCGAAGAGGAGGTTGCATACTGGCTGGGAAAAGCTGATAACCTCACCACCCCTATTGTGTATCAGTTCCATGAAGCCTACCGAATTATCTTGGAGAATTTTCTCATCGTAGGCTTCATGATGCTGCTCTTTGCTGCCATTGCTCTTTCGAGTAGCTTTCCCGATGAGAACACGCACCGAACAGACCAGCTTGTGCTGTGTACCGCAAACGGAAAAAGACGGCTCTATTGGGCCAAACTGTTCGCTGGAATTACCGTAGGATTTGTTGGTGCATTGCTCATGACGGCGCTGACTTGGGTACTGTGTCTGTGCGTATATGGTTCAGAGGGCTTTGATACAGCGATACAGTTTTTTTACACCAATTACGCAGGCAATATCACCATAGGACAAGCCTGCCTGATCGCATACGGCTGTCTGCTGGTAACGTCGCTTCTGATCAGCATATTTGTTATGTTCCTGTCTGAACTGTTTCATAGCAGTATTGCTGCAATATCCATTACTACAGGCATGATCATTGCAGGAATGCTTGTTCAAATACCGGCAGAGTACCGCATATTGGGACAGATCTGGGATTATCTGCCTACCTGTTTTCTGGCCATGTGGAACACCTTTGACCTTCGGTTGGTTTCTCTGTTTGGAACGCATTTTACCTCATATCAAATCGTTCCCTTGTTCTATATTGTCGCCGCAGCGCTGCTGGCATTCCTCGGAAACCGTATCTATTGTCGCCGTCAGATCAGCGGAAGATAAACGCACACCCGCATGAACAACAAATTCATGGACAATGAAACTCTTCCTTATCCACGATGAAACTTTTCATCTGACAATGAAACTTTTACTGAGAAATAGTTTCATTGTGCTTATATCAGTCGGACAAAAACAGCGTTTGAGGGAATGAAAAACACTGTCCGACAGGCACGATGAAACTAATGCCAAAAGCAAAATGTCTGAAAAACCTTGCAACACAAGGCTTTTGGGCAAAAAGAAAGAACCGCAACTACGATACCTACTGTATCATAATTGCGGTTCTTATTTGGTGGAGGCGAGGGGAGTCGAACCCCTGTCCGAAAACATATTCATACAGGCATCTCCGGGTGCAGTTTGTGGTTAACATTCCCTCAGCGACAGGTCCACAAACAACCCTGCAGCCTCAGTAGCTTCATTAGTCATGTTTAGCGCAAAGCTTAGCTAAAGCACGTTCACCGCAAATTCGACGCCTGCTCCCGAGCCGCGGTCCTCCCTAGGCAGACGGCTGCCTAATTAGGCAGCGTAAGCTAAATTCTTATTAGCGTTTAAATTTAAAATAGAGCTTTTAAAGTGGCGCCCCACCACTACCCGCTTCCCGTACTGCAACATCCCCGTCGAAACCATTACGCCCCCATATGAACTATGTCAAACGCAAATGTACTTGCCGAAAAGTGCGCCTTTGCGGCAATTTACACCTTGTCGTCCTCGCCAGGCGCGAGCCTTGCCTCGTCCTTCGCACTGCAACTTGCACACAAATGCATCCCTTTTGCGTCTGAGTCCACTTGTGTTTGACATAGTTTTGAAAAAACGTTGTTATGGTTTGTTTCAAATCGTTTTTCCTTGCCATGGCATGATTGACTGTAAAAATGTTTTGTACGAAAATATGAAATTATCTGTTTCTTTCGCGCAGTGCGCGGTCCATACTTCTTTTCGCATCGCGCTTTGCGGCATCGTCACGCTTATCGTAGAGCTTTTTACCTTTGCATACACCGAGCTCGACTTTGACGCGGCTTCCTCTAAAATATAAAGAGAGCGGAATGAGGGAATAACCGTTTTGCTGCACCGTGCCCAAAAGCTTCAAAATTTCCTTTTTATGCAGAAGAAGCTTTTTTTGGCGGAGCGGGTCGCGGTTAAACACATTGCCCTTTTCATAGGGACTGATGTGCATCCCGTGCACAAACATTTCGCCTTCTCTGGAAATGCCCGCATAAGCATCCTTTAAATTGACGCTGCCCTGACGGATGGATTTGACCTCAGTGCCGAACAGTTCAATGCCGGCTTCGTAGGTATCTTCCACAAAATAGTCGTGGCGCGCTTTTTTGTTCAGTGCAATGATTTTTTTGCCCTCGCCCATACGGTCACCTCCCATTTGCATTTTTGTATTGTGCTATTAATCTTAACATATTTATACGATTTAATCAAGAAAAACAATAAAAACAAGTCAAAATTCACATAATATTTATTTTTCGATGAAAAAAGTTGTATAAATTGTGAATTTTGCAAAAAAGCTTTGCATTTTTCAAAAAGATGGTGTATAATATGGATAACAATTATAATGGGTAAGAGTTGGTTTTGTAATTGTCGCATATTTAACAAAGTATGACTTTGTGGCAAAATTAGAGAGGAGATTTTGGTATGAACGCTTTAACAAACAACAAGGCAGTTTTAACATGGCTTGACGAAATGGCAGCTATGACAAAGCCGGAATCCATCGTATGGGTTGATGGTAGCGAATCGCAGCTCGAGGCTTTAAGAGCTGAGGCTGTTGCAACCGGCGAAATGCTGAAGCTTAATGAGGAAAAGCTTCCGGGTTGCTACTATCACAGAACAGCGGAAAATGACGTTGCTCGTGTAGAGGATAGAACATTTATCTGTACAGAAACAGAAGAAGAAGCAGGTCCGGTCAACAACTGGATGGCACCGGCTGAAATGTATGCAAAGCTGACAAAGCTCTATACAGGCTCCATGGTGGGCAGAACCATGTACGTAATTCCGTACTCCATGGGTCCAGTTGGTTCCCCGTTCTCTAAGATCGGTGTTGAGCTGACAGACTCCATCTACGTTGTACTCAACATGGCGATTATGACAAGAATCGGTAAGAGCGTTATCGATGCACTCGGTGACAGCGACGATTTCGTTAAGTGTCTGCATGCAAAGAAGGATGTAAATCCGGATGACAGATATATCGTTCACTTCCCGCAGGATAAGACAATCTGGTCCATCAACTCCGCTTACGGCGGTAACGTACTGCTCGGTAAGAAGTGCTTTGCACTCCGTATCGCTTCCTACCTCGGTATGCAGGAAGGCTGGATGGCTGAGCATATGCTTATCCTTGGTCTCGAAAATCCGCAGGGCGAAGTTAAGTACATCTGTGCTGCATTCCCGTCCGCTTGTGGTAAGACCAACCTGGCAATGCTGATTCCGCCGGAATACCTCAAGAAGAAGGGTTACAAGGTATGGACAGTCGGCGATGATATCGCTTGGCTCCGTATCGGTCCAGATGGCAGACTCTATGCAATCAATCCGGAAGCTGGTTTCTTCGGCGTAGCACCGGGTACAAGCGAGAAGACAAACTTCAACGCACTCGCTGCAACCAAGAAGAACACAATCTTCACAAACGTAGCAATCAACGAGGACGACAACACTGTATGGTGGGAAGGCCTCGATAAGAACCCGCCGGTAAATGCAACCGAATGGAAGGGTGCAAAGGTTAACGGCAAGGAATACACAGAAGCAGGCAACAAGCTTGCACATCCGAACTCCAGATTTACAGCACCAGCTATCAACTGCCCGTGCATCTCTCCGGAATTCGAAAATCCGCAGGGTGTGCCGATTGACGCTATCGTATTCGGTGGCCGTCGTGCAAAGTGCGCACCGCTGGTATATCAGTCCAGAGACTGGAATCACGGTACATTCGTTGGTGCAACAATGGCTTCCGAGACTACAGCTGCAGCAGCAGGTGCAGTTGGTGTAGTTCGCCGTGACCCGATGGCTATGAAGCCGTTCGTTGGTTACAACATGGCTACCTACTGGGGTCACTGGCTCGAAATGGGTAAGAAGCTCGGTGAAAAAGCACCGAAGATTTTCCATGTTAACTGGTTCCGTCGTGACGAAAACGACAACTTTATGTGGCCGGGCTTCGGCGACAATATGCGCGTTCTGCTCTGGATTTTAGACAGATGTGCAGGTAAGGTTGACGCTGACGAAACTGCAATCGGTTATATACCGAAGGTAGAGGATATCGACGTTGAAGGTCTCGATATGAGCGTTGAAGAAATCAAGGCGCTCCTCGCTGTGGATAAGCAGAACTGGCTCGACGACGTTGAAGATGCAAACACAGGTATCAAAAAGTACTTTGAACAGTTCGGCGACAAGCTCCCAGCTGAAATCAAGGCGCAGCTCGATACACTTGAAGCAAATCTTAAGAATATGTAATTTTATGTGCTAAGGCACGTAAGGGCATCGGTTTTCCGATGCCCTTTTTGTATGTATAAAATGTCCGGATGCGGTATATTGCAGAGGGCCTTTCGTGACCTACAGTCCATATGATACAAAGCGGACGCCTATACGATATTGCTTCAATTTTCAACTGCGTAGTCGCCTGTTTTGGTGGTAGCGTATGCCAAAAGCACAAAAAAAGAAGTGACCCTCGATTACATTAACAACAGTGTAATCAAGGGTCACTTCTGTGAATTCTTATTATCTAACATCAATTTAACCTCTCTTTCACAGTTTGCCTTTTGTGCTTATCCATGCATCATATTCACCGCATCAATCCATCTTTTGTCTCTAAAGGAGAACCACTTCGGGTTTCGGATGTATATCCTTGCGCAAAAGGTGTTTTTTTGACTTCCTTAAATAAGCTTAGCAAATCTTTCCTGACGCTGAACCAAATCTCAAAATATGTTGGCCGTTTTTTCGTTTCTATCTATATTCAAATCTATCTGAAACGTTACACCGTCGTGTTTTTTCTCTCTTCTTCCTACTTCCTACTTCTTTTCCTTCTTAACTTCTTTTATACCTTTCCGGAAACTTCGTTCAGGTTCGAGAGTTTTGCTTATGCTTTATTTAGAAGTCGTTGTCTTACTTGTACATTGGACTGTACCTCTCTTTCTCTTTTGTCATATTCAGTATACCACCGGCAGTGCCATAATACAATTGGCAAAATAACAAAAGATAAAATAAGATTTTTGTGGAATGTAGAGAAAAAATTTGCAATTTTTCGAAAAATATTTACAAATAGACCAAGAGTATGTTATAATGAAACTGTTGGCGTGGTAAAATGACTTGCATTTTAGCACTGTTTTTTGTTAACCTAAATGATTTATCAGACGGATAAAAATGGCACTGTGTTTATATGCACAGTGCCATTTCTTATTTAATATCTTCTACTACGGTTTCTGGCGGCGTTAATAATTGTTCTGGGTTTTCAAGTAGCTTTTTGAGCTTCTTGAATGCAGTTGCATAATAGTGCCCATCGCAAATGCGCTCGTCGCATACAAGTGTGAAATCCGTTAGGGTGTGCTTTTCGGTTTCGCCTTCTTTATTGAGCACGTACTCAAAACGCTTTGCGCCGATGGCGATAAAGAGCGGCAGATTGCCAAAGTCGTACAAATGGTGATACACAGGCGGAATGCCGAGCGAGCCTAAATTGGTCAGGAACAAAGAGCCGTGGAACGGGCTGAGCTTTGTCAGCCAGCGCGGCAATAAATTGAAGTAGTCAAGCAGTTTAATTAAACCAATTGCCATTTTGAGCAGGACGCGTGGCAGTTTCATCAGCAGGCGCACAAAATTGTCCATATCGTTCTGATCGCCGGCGGCTTTGTTTTCTTCAATCAGCTTTGTCAGATTTTCATAAAGCTCCAACAGAGTCACTGCAGGGGTCGTTTCGAGTTTGATGACCGTCTCCGGTGCGTTTAACTTCAATTCCTTTTTGATGGTCATGCAGATTTCTATGCCGTTACGCGCATAGAGGCGCTGACCGCGTATATAGCGGTTTAAGCCCGGATACTGCGCGATGACGCGACAGTACGCCGCCATAAACACGTGCATCATACCGATGCTTTTGTAGCCGTCGGCACGGAGTTTGCGTATCAGGATTTCGCAGTTGCCGATATCAATGGTACTGGAAAATTTATTGGATGCTCCGACACGGGTTGTCATAATAAATGGCATAACGGCATCCATTGGCATGCCGCCTTTGATCCTTCGTCCCTCTTTTCGACTCATAAGTATATACCCCCACTAAAAACATTCACCCTGTTTATTAGTTTAACATAAAAAAGTGAAAAACACAAGCAATATATTTCATCGTCAATTTTTGCCTCGCAGCACATCTGCCAGCGCAGTGGCAAAGTAACGACCGGCGGTCACGGCTTCGGAAAGCGTATTGCCGTCGCTGCCGACTTCTACAATCATAGAGCCCGGTGTTGCGTGCTGGTTAAAGCGTTCTTTGCGCAGGTTCAGCGGGCGCGCAAAGCCGGGGTACTGCTTTGTGAGCTGATCCTGTATTTGTAAGCCGAGCTGCAGATTCTGCCGCCAGTTTTCGTGGGGCAGACCGCCTTCGTCTGTGCCAATCACCAGCATCACCTGTGCGGCTTTTTGTCCGGCAATGTTGGCGGTGACCTTTAGCTTGGTGCCGTCATCCTTGGTCATACCGTCCCGGTGAACGTCCAGTACGACTTGGATTTCGGGGTATTTAGACAGATACCATTCAATCACGCCGAGTGTTTTCGTGTACGAGCCGTTGTAAGACGGGTAGTCGTTGATGGTGGTATCGTGCAGTACGCGGATCCCTCTGTCGGAAAGTACTTTTTTGATTTCCTCGCCGACACGCACCACGTTTTGGGTTTTGTCCTGCGTGCGTGTTGTGTCAGAGGGGGTGTAGTTTGCCTGTCCTTCCGGTGTATAGCTTTCTGTGGTATGTGTATGTACAATCAGTACGGTTGGCGTGCCTGAAAGTGCCGGGTGCGCGGATGTGTGCAACAATTGTTCTATGTTTATGTCATAGCTTGTATTATTGGTGATGTATATGTTTTTGTTTGTGCCTTCGGTGTTTTTGAGTGCGCCGATTGTCTGGCTGGTTTCTACTATCGGCAAGCTGTTTTCGTTTGCGGTGATATTTGTATCGACTTGCGGTACCGGGGGTGTGTTTATCTCAAGCTTTGCGTGTGCAAGTGCTGGGAGTTGGTTTGTAAGGATAGACGCTGGATTTTGAAAATGAAAGCCGAGGAGAGTATCTTCGGCATAGCGCAGTGCGCTGTAAAACGGTGCGCTGTCCCGATACGGAAAGCGATAGTCTACCAATGCTTTTGCAAGTTGCGGCGTGGAGAAAGACGGTGGCAGATGACGGCACAGCAGCATAAAGCACAAAACGGCAAGCAGAAAGGGAAGTAATAATTTATTTGGATTGTATGGTCGTTGCGGCATAGTATTCTCTCCAATAAGTATATAAGACGATTTATTTGTTCTATAATATATATTCATACTGCGTTGAAAAAAATGAAAATTAGGGGTTGACAAGCTGTAAAAAATTTTGTATAATGCGAAATGTTTATGTTTATAGAGAAAATACGTGCGAAAAATTTTGTGCAAATTTTACAAAAATACATGTGAAATTTCGTAAAAAATTTTGTAAGTTTTTTGGATGAATTTTCGAAAAATACTTGCTTTTTCTATAAATATAAGGTAAAATATTATCTGTTGTGACATGGCATACGATGAAATGGGAGGTTGCGGATCCGTTGCGATCCGGTTTTTCCATGGAGAATGTCCGATTCTTGAAACCGGGCGACAAGTCACGCTGCACTTTTGTATACACACTTTTTCGTTGCTTCGTGCGTACAGTAGCGTAGTTATGCCCAGTTATGCCCAAAAGGGATTCCTGGGTTTTTTTAACGGGTAGCCGCGAAACGCACGGATGTGTGGAAACAATGGTAGCAAGCTGTCGTATGTGACAACCAAGGTAAAAAGAGGATTTAAAGGAGGTAAAAACTATGGCAGCAACACAGACAATCAGAATCAGACTGAAGGCTTATGACCACACTCTGCTCGATCAGTCCGCAGAGAAAATCGTGGAGACGGCAAAGAGAACAGGCGCAAAGGTGTCCGGTCCTATTCCGTTACCGACAAAGAAGGAAGTTGTTACAATTCTTCGTGCGGTGCATAAGTACAAGGATTCCAGAGAGCAGTTTGAGATGAGAACACACAAGCGTTTGATCGACGTTTTGGTTCCGACTCAAAAGACAATAGAAGCTCTGACAAAGCTCGAATTGCCGGCAGGTGTCGACATCGAGATCAAGTTGTAATAGCCAAAGGGCTGTTACGGGTCAAGTTTGCAGAGAACGCAAACCAATAACCTTAAGGAGGAGAAAGGCATGAAAAAAGCAATTTTGGGAACAAAAGTTGGTATGTCCCAGCTCTTCATGGAAGACGGAAGAGTTGTTCCCGTAACTGTGATTCACGTGGAGCCGAATGTGGTTATCCAAAAGAAGACAGTTGAAACTGACGGCTACGAAGCTGTACAGGTGGGCTACCAGAACAAGAGAGAGAAGCTTGCAAACAAGCCGGAAAAGGGTCATTTTGCAAAGGCTGACGCACCGATTAAGCGTTTCCTGCGTGAGTTCAGATTAGAGAACGCTGCAGAGTTAAACGTTGGTGATGAAATCAAATTGGACGTATTCGCAGAAGGCGAAAGAGTGGACGTAACCGGTATTTCCAAAGGTAAAGGCTTTGCCGGCTCTATCAAGAGACATGGCCAGCACACCGGTCCGATGTCCCACGGTTCCGGTTATCACAGAGGTTCCGGTTCCATGGGCGCTTGCTCTGACCCGTCTAAAGTAATGAAGGGTAAGAAGCTCCCGGGTCACATGGGTGTGGAAAAGGTTACAATCCAGAACCTTGATATCGTTAAGATTGATACAGAAAGCAACCTGCTCTGCGTAAAGGGCGGTATCCCTGGCGCAAAGGGCGGCCTTGTTGTAATTAAGAATACAGTAAAGGCGTAATCGGGAAGAAAGGAGGAAACTTAAATGGCTACATTAGATTTATATAACATGAGCGGTAAGAAAACCGGCACAATGGATGTTAAGGACGAAATCTTTGGCGTTGAAGTCAACAAAGCCGTTCTTCACGATGTTGTTGTAAACTACCTGGCAAACCAGAGACAGGGCACACAGAGCGCGCTGACACGTACAGAAGTACGCGGCGGCGGTATCAAGCCTTGGAGACAGAAGGGTACAGGTCGTGCAAGACAGGGTAGCATTCGTGCTCCGCAGTGGACAGGCGGCGGCGTGGTATTCGCTCCGAAGCCGAGAGATTATTCCTACACCTTAAATAAGAAGGTTAAGAAGCTCGCACTGAAGATGGCGCTCACCACAAAGGTAACTGAGGACGATATCATCGTAGTAGACGGTCTCGGTTTTGATACAATCAAGACTGCAGCTGCTGCAAAGATGCTTTCTGACCTCGGCGTAAATGATAAGGCGCTCATCGTAACAGCAGAAAACGATACAAACGTTTACAAATCTGCAAGAAACATCGAAGGCGTATGCGTAAGCAATGCAGATGTCCTCAATGTATATGAAATACTCAACCATAAGAAGTTAATCATAGCAAAAGCTGCTATCGAGAAAATCGAGGAGGTGTGTGCACAATGACATTCGCGCATGATATTATTTTAAGCCCGGTGATCACTGAGCAGTCCACCGATATGATGGCTGAAAGAAAGTACACATTCAAGGTTAAGCTCGATGCCAATAAGATTCAGATTGCAAAGGCAATCGAAGAAATCTTCGGCGTATCCGTAGAAAAGGTTACCACCATTCGTATGGATGGCAAGCTTAAGAGAATGGGCAGAAACGAAGGCAGACGCCCGGCATACAAGAAGGCAATTGTAAAGCTGACAGAAAACAGCAAGACAATTGAGTTCTTCGAGGGCATGGCTTAATTGATAAGTCAACACACTATATATTAATAGGTAAGGAGTGTTTTAAGGATGGCGATTAAAAAGTATAATCCTACTTCTCCTGCAAGAAGATTTATGACCGTTTCCGCTTTCGAGGAAATCACGAAGAAGTCTCCGGAGCGTTCTTTATTGGAATCTTTAAAGAAGCATGCAGGTAGAAATTCATATGGTAAAATCACCGTTCGTCATCGCGGCGGCGGTAATCGCAGAAAGTACAGAGTAATCGACTTTAAGAGAGATAAGGATCTCGTAAAGGCAAACATCATCGCAATCGAGTACGATCCGAACAGAAGCGCTAACATCGCTCTGCTTCAGTACGAAGATGGCGAGAAGAAATACATCATTGCACCGTATGGTGTAAAGGTTGGCGATGTATTGGTAAGCGGTAAGGGCGCAGATATCAAGCCGGGTAACGCAATGAACATTGAAGATATTCCGGTTGGTACGCTCATTCACAACATTGAGCTTTATCCGGGTCGCGGTGCACAGCTCGTGCGCAGCGCAGGTACAGCAGCTCAGCTGATGGCAAAAGACGGCGGTTATGCGCAGGTTCGTCTTCCGTCCGGCGAAGTTCGTATGATTCGCCTTGACTGTAAGGCTACCATCGGTCAGGTTGGTAACATCGATTACGAAAACATCAAGATTGGTAAAGCTGGTAGAAAGCGCCACATGGGTTGGAGACCGACCGTTCGTGGTAGCGTAATGAACCCTTGCGACCATCCGCACGGTGGTGGTGAAGGTAAGTCCCCGATCGGTAGACCGTCTCCGGTTACTCCGTGGGGTAAGCCGGCACTTGGTCTTAAGACAAGAAAGCATAAGGCTAAGTCCAATAAGTTTATTGTTAAGAGAAGAAACCAGAAGTAATATAAATTTTCATTTATATTGACCGGAAGGAGGATACAAAATGGGAAGATCCATTAAGAAAGGCCCATACGTTGAAGAAAGACTCATGAAGAGAATCGTTGCTATGAACGAGTCGAATACAAAGAATGTCGTTAAGACATGGTCCAGATCGTCCACTATTTTCCCGGAAATGGTTGGTCACACGATCGCTGTGCATGACGGCAGAAAGCATGTTCCGGTATTTGTAAGCGAGGATATGGTAGGTTGCAAGCTCGGCGAGTTCGCTCCAACCAGAACTTACAAGGGTCATGCAGGCGCTAAGTCGTCTAGATAAGTTTAAAGATTGTATTAGAATCGTATAGCTGAAAGGAGGATTCCAGCGTGGAAGCAAAAGCAAGTTTAAACTACGCGCGCATTTCTTGCCGTAAGGTAAAGATTGTGCTTGATATCATTAAGAATAAACCGGTAGCTGAGGCAATGGCTATTTTAAAGCATACGCCGAAGGCTGCTTCCGAGCTTGTTTACAAGCTGGTTGCATCTGCAGTTGCAAATGCAGAAAACAATTTTAATATGGACACAAGCAAACTCTATGTTTCTGAGGCATTCGCTAATCAGGGTCCGACACTCAAGAGAATCAGACCGAGAGCACAGGGCAGAGCGTTCAGAATCAGAAAGAGAACCAGCCATATTACGGTTGTTGTAGCAGAAAAGGAATAAGAGAGGAGGTTGTTTTATGGGACAGAAAGTTAATCCACACGGTATAAGAGTTGGTATTATTAAGGATTGGGATTCCAAGTGGTTCGCACAGGATAACGTATTCGGCGATACACTCGTGGAAGACTATAAGATTCGTGAATTTTTAAAGAAGACTTTGTTTGACGCCGGCGTTGCTAAGTTCGATATCGAAAGAAAAGGCAACAAGGTAGTCATCCACGTTCATGCTGCAAAGCCGGGCTTTATCATTGGTAAGGACGGCGAAGAGATCAACAAGCTTCGCAATAAGCTTGCAGCTCTCACAGGCAGAAACGAAAAGGATATTTTAGTAGATATCATTCAAATCAAGAATGTCGATATGTGTGCACAGCTCGTAGCTGAGAACATTGCGGCACAGCTTGAGAGAAGAATTTCCTTTAGAAGAGCAATGAAGCAGTGTATGGGTCGTTCCATGAAGATGGGCGCTAAGGGTATCAAGACAGCGGTTTCCGGTCGTCTTGGTGGTGCTGAAATTGCAAGAACCGAGCATTATCACGAGGGTACAATTCCGCTCCAGACACTCAGAGCTGACATTGATTACGGCTTTGCTGAAGCAAATACAACCTACGGTAAAATTGGTGTAAAGGTATGGATTTACAAAGGTGAAATTCTTCCGGAGAATAAAAGAGTGAGAAAGTCGGAAGGAGGCAAATAATCATGTTATTACCTAAGAGAGTTAAATACAGAAGAGTAATGCGTGGCCGCATGAAGGGTAAAGCAACACGCGGTAACGTTGTAAACTATGGTGAATTTGGCCTGCAGGCTTTAGAGCCGGCATGGATTACTTCCAACCAGATCGAAGCAGCCCGTATCGCTATGACAAGATACATCAAGCGTGGCGGTCAGGTATGGATTAAGATCTTCCCGGATAAGCCGATTACTGCAAAACCGGCTGAAACCCGAATGGGTAGTGGTAAAGGTTCTCCTGAGTACTGGGTAGCAGTAGTTAAACCGGGCAGAGTAATGTTTGAAATCGGCGGCGTTCCGGAAGAAACAGCACGCGAAGCTATGCGTCTCGCTATGCATAAGCTCCCGATTAAGTGCAAGTTCGTAACGCGCGAGGATAAGGAGGCGTCTGCAAATGAAGGTGAATGAGATTAGAGATTTAACAACAGAAGAATTGGCTGTTAAATTGAGTGAGCTTAAAGCAGAGCTTTTCAATTTGAGATTTCAGAATGCTACGAACCAGCTGGAAAACCCTGTAAAGATCGCAGATGTAAAGAAGAGCATTGCAAGGGTTATGACAATCATTCGTGAGAGAGAATTATCCTAATCGATAATCGTGTAGAATGAAAGGAGGAAAATGCTGTGGCAGAAGCAAGAAATCAGAGAAAAGTAAGAATCGGCAAGGTAGTCAGCAATAAGATGGACAAGACAATCACCGTTGCCATTGAATATAGCGTAAAGCATCCGCTTTACGGTAAAATCGTAAAGAAGACCTACAAGCTGAAGGCGCATGATGAAGAAAACATCTGCGGTATCGGCGATAAGGTAAAAGTAATGGAGACGAGACCGCTTTCCAAGCAGAAGCGTTGGAGATTGGTTGAAATCGTTGAAAAGGCTCAGTAATAACCTTTACTTTTGGGAAGGAGGAAGTTGTTGTGATACAACCACAAACAAGAATGAAGGTTGCTGATAACACAGGCGCAAAGGAATTAATGTGTATTCGTGTTATGGGCGGCTCGCATAGAAAGTTTGCCAATATTGGCGATGTTGTTATTGCCAGCGTTAAAAAAGCAACGCCCGGCGGTGTTGTAAAAAAAGGCGATGTTGTTAAAGCAGTTATCGTAAGAAGTGCGAAGGGTGTTCGTCGTCCGGACGGTACACATATTCGTTTCGACGAAAATGCTGCTGTTATAATCAGAGATGATAAAAACCCGCGTGGTACTCGTATTTTTGGACCTGTAGCAAGAGAGCTCAGAGACAAAGAGTATATGAAGATTTTATCATTGGCGCCTGAAGTATTATAAGGAGGTCGAGGATATGAATACAAAGCTTCATGTTAAAACCGGTGATACCGTTATGGTACTTTCGGGTAAGGATAAAGGTAAGAAGGGTAAGGTACTCAGCGTTAACCCTGCAGACAGAAAGGTTATCGTAGAGGGCGTAAGCGTTGCTACCCGTCATAAGAAGCCGAGAAAGCAGGGAGAGACCGGCGGTATCATTAAGCAGGAAACTCCTATTTACGCATCGAAAGTACAGTTCGTTTGCCCGAAGTGCGGCAAGGCTGCAAGAACAGGCGTTAAGTTCCTGGAAAACGGCAACAAAGTAAAGTACTGCAAGAAGTGCGAAGAGATGTTAGATGACTAATCTGTAAGGATAGGAGGTTAGAAAATGGCTAGATTAGAAGAGCTTTATAATGAAAAAGTTGCTCCGGCTCTGATGCAGAAGTTTGGTTACAAAAGCGTTATGCAGATTCCGAAAATCGATAAGATTGTCGTAAACATGGGTCTGGGCGAAGCAAAAGATAATCCTAAGGTTATTGATGCAGCAGTGAGCGACCTTGCACAGATCACCGGTCAGAAGCCGGTTGTAACAAAGGCAAGAAACTCCGTTGCAAACTTTAAAATAAGAGAAGGTATGAACATCGGTTGTAAGGTGACACTTCGCGGTGAGAGAATGTATGAGTTCTTAGACAGATTCTTTAACGTAGCACTCCCGCGTGTACGTGACTTCCGTGGTATCAACCCGAATTCCTTTGATGGTAGAGGTAACTATGCTACCGGTATCAAGGAACAGCTCATATTCCCGGAAATCGATTACGATAAGATCGATAAAATCCGTGGTATGGACATCATTATAGCTACCACCGCAAAGACAGACGAAGAGGCTCGCGAGCTTTTGACTTTGATGGGCGCTCCGTTCGCAAATTAAGGAGGTACAACATGGCTAAAAAAGCAATGATTTTAAAGCAGCAGAAGGCACCGAAATACAGCACACAGGCATACAATCGTTGTAAGATTTGCGGTCGTCCGCACGCTTACCTCAGAAAGTATGGCATCTGCCGTATTTGCTTTCGCGAATTAGCCTACAAAGGTCAGATTCCTGGCGTTAAAAAGGCTAGCTGGTAATTGTTAATTGTTAATAGGTGACGGTAGGTTGGAGCATCGCTTCAAAACCGCCGGACGTCCAAGGTTTTGGAAGGAGGTAAAGTAAATGCAAATTACAGATCCGATCGCAGATTTGCTGACTCGTATCAGAAATGCAAATTCTGCGAAACATGAAACAGTTGATATCCCGGCTTCTAACATGAAGAAGGCAATTGCTAAGATTTTGTTAGACGAGGGTTATATTAAAGGCTATCAAGTGATTGACGATTCTAAACAGGGCATCATCAGAGTAACCTTAAAGTACGGTGAAAACAAACAGAAGGTTATTACAGGCCTCAAGAGAGTATCTCGCCCGGGTCTGAGAATTTATGCCGGTGCTGATGAGCTTCCGAGAGTATTAAAGGGTCTCGGTATTGCGATCATTTCCACATCCAAGGGTATTATGACGGATAAGGAAGCGCGCAAAGCAAACATTGGCGGCGAAGTTCTCGCTTTCGTTTGGTAAGACAAAATTAAGGTTATTAAAGATTATTTCATAGGAGGTGCACATACATGTCTAGAATTGGTAACAGCCCGATCACACTGCCGGCTGGCGTTGATGTGAAGGTTGAGGCTGAAAATGCAGTTACCGTTAAGGGCCCGAAGGGTACGCTTTCCGCTACACTGCACAAAGATATGATTATTGAAGTAAAAGACAATACAGTTACTGTAACAAGACCGTCTGAAGACAAAGCGCACAAATCCTTGCACGGTTTGACCAGAACCCTTATTAACAATATGGTTGTTGGTGTAACCGAAGGTTTTACAAAGACTTTGGAAATCAACGGCGTTGGTTACAGAGCAGCAATGCAGGGCAAGAAGCTTGCTCTGACACTGGGTTATTCCCATCCGGTAGAGATGGAAGCACCGGCTGGCATTACAATTGAAGTGCCGCAGCCGAACCAGATTGTAATTTCGGGCGCTGATAAGCAGGCTGTTGGTCAGTTTGCTGCACAGGTTCGTGAGAAGAGACCGCCGGAGCCGTATAAGGGCAAGGGTATCAAGTATGCGACTGAGACAATCAGACGTAAAGAAGGTAAAGCAGGCGGCAAGAAATAAGAAAGGAGTGGATTCTAAATGGTAAGTAAGAAATCAAGCAATAAAGCAAGATTAAAGCGTCATCTTCGTATCAGAAAGAAGATTTCCGGTACTGCGGCTAAGCCGAGACTGAGCGTGTTCCGTAGCTTAAAGAACATTTATGCGCAGCTTATCGATGACGAAAATGGTGTAACACTCGTATCCGCTTCTACAATTAAGTCCGAAAACTACGGCGGCAATGCAGAGGCTGCAAAAGCGGTAGGCGCTGAGCTTGCAAAGCTTGCACTTGAAAAGGGCATTAAGGAAGTAGTATTTGACAGAAGTGGTTATGAATATCACGGCAGAGTTGCTGCTCTTGCTGAAGGCGCAAGAGAAGGCGGACTTGAGTTCTAAGAAAGAAGGAGGGATATCATGCAGGAGAGAATTGACGCAGCCACATTAGATATTAAAGAAAAAGTAGTTAATTTAAGCCGTGTAGCTAAGGTTGTGAAGGGTGGTAGAACCTTCCGTTTCAGTGCTTTGGTTGTTGTTGGTGACGAAAACGGTCACGTTGGTTACGGCACAGGTAAAGCAGCAGAAATTCCGGACGCTATCCGTAAAGGCATAGAGGACGCGAAGAAAAACATGATTACCGTTCCTCTGGTAGAGGGAACGATTCCGCACGAAATCAACGGTAAATTCGGCGCAGGTCACATCGTGATGAAACCGGCTGAAGAAGGTACCGGTATCATCGCAGGTGGTCCGGCCAGAGCTGTATTCGAGCTCGTTGGTATCAAGGATATCCGTGCAAAGTCTTTGCGTTCCAATAACCCAAGAAACGTTGTAAGAGCTACAATTGAAGGCCTTGCAGCGTTGAAGTCTGCTGATGAAGTTGCAAAGCTTCGCGGTAAGGACATTGAAGAATTACTGGGTTAAGGAGGAGACAAAAATGGCTAAAGAATTAAAGATTACGCTCGTAAAGAGCACGATCGGTCGTAAGGATGACCAGATTGCTACAGTTGCTGCTCTGGGTTTGAAGAAAATTCGTAGCGTTGTAGTTAAGAAGGACACTCCGCAGATCCGTGGTATGATCAATAAGGTTTCTCACTTGATCGAAGTAGAAGAGGCTTAATTTTAAGACAAATCAAAAGGAGGTGCAAAACCATGAGACTTGAAGAGCTTCAACCGACAGAAGGTTCCAAGTTCACAGCGAAGAGAAAGGGACGTGGTCCTGGTAGCGGTAACGGTAAGACAGCAGGTAAGGGTCATAAGGGTCAGAACGCACGTAGCGGCGGCGGTGTAAGACCGGGTTTCGAAGGTGGTCAGATGCCGATTTACAGACGTCTTCCGAAGAGAGGTTTTACCAATATATTCGCGAAAGAGTATGTGACAGTGAACGTAGAAGTGCTTGAACGTTTTGAAAAGGGCACAGAGGTTACTGCTGCAGTATTGAAGGAAGCTGGTATCATCAGCAAGGTTAAGGATGGCATCAAGGTCCTTGGCAGAGGTGAAATCACAAAACCGCTGACTGTGAAGGCTGCTAAGTTTACACAGTCTGCTGTAGACAAGATTACTGCAGCCGGCGGAAAGGCAGAGGTGATCTAATTGTTTAAGACACTTAGAAATGCTTGGGCAATCCCGGAATTGCGTCAAAAGATGATTTTTACCGTTTTGATGCTGATTGTTTACAGATTCGGCAGCATGATTCCGGTGCCAGGTTTGAATGCAGACAGTATGAAGGCTTTTATGGCTGCTGACGGTGGTATGGGTCTGTTCTCGCTTTTGAACACATTCTCCGGCGGCGCGTTGTCGAATGCGACGATTTTTGCAATGGGTATTACCCCATATATTAACTCGTCGATTATTATTCAGCTGCTCACCGTTGCTATTCCGGCGCTCGAAAGACTTTCGAAGCAGGGAGAGGAAGGTAGAAAGAAGATCAACAGCATTACAAGATATGCAACAATTATTCTTGCCGTGCTGCAGGCGATCGGCCTATACTTCACATTAAGAAACTACCAGGTTGTTGAAAACCCGGGCTTCATGAGTGCAATGATTATTATCATTACCTTTACCGCAGGTACCGCATTTATAATGTGGATTGGTGAAGAAATCACCGATAAGGGTATTGGTAACGGTATTTCTTTGATTATCTTTGCAGGTATCATTTCAAGATTGCCGACCGCTGCAATTACACTCTATCAGCAGTTCCTGGCAGAAATTACTTTGATGAATGTAATTATGCTGGTGCTGATTATCGCAGTATTTATTGCAGTACTTGGCTTTGTAGTATTTATGAATAATGCAGAGCGCAGAATTCCGATTCAGTACGCAAAACGTGTTGTAGGCAGAAAGATGTATGGTGGCCAGAGCACAAATATTCCGATTAAGGTAGCTATGGCAGGCGTAATGCCGATTATCTTCGCTTCCAGCATTTGTATGTTCCCGGCAACCATCATGCAGTTTATGGGTGGCGGTCAGAACATGACAGGTTTCTGGAAGGCAGTATATGACCAGATCACAACCACAGGTTGGATTTATGCGATTGTATACTTCGTACTCATCATCTTCTTCACCTATTTCTACACATCGATGCAGTACAACCCGATTGAAATGGCAAACAACATCAAGAAGAACGGCGGCTTTATTCCGGGCATCCGTCCGGGCAAACCGACAAGCGATTACATTGCAAAGACACTCAACAAAGTAGTTCTCGTTGGCGCTTTGTTCCTTGGTTTAATCGCAGTTCTGCCGATTTTCTTGTCGCACGTAAACAGCCTTTCCGGTCTGGCTATGGGTGGAACATCCCTCTTAATCGTAGAAGGTGTTGCACTGGAGACGGTTAAGGAAATCGAGTCGCAGATGATGCTGCGCCATTACAAGGGCTTTTTAGAGTAATAAAAATTTACGAGGCGGGATTTAAAAATGAAATTGGTATTTTTAGGCCCTCCTGGAGCAGGTAAGGGAACGCAGGCAGCTTACATTGCGGAAGCTGCCAATATCCCTGCTATTTCCACGGGAGCAATGCTTCGTGAAGCAATTGCAAACAAAACGGAGCTTGGCAAGACAGCAGAAGGCTATATCAGCAAGGGTGCACTTGTGCCGGACGAAGTTGTAATTGGCATTGTACGTGACAGACTGATTATGCCTGACTGTGCAAATGGTTACATCTTAGATGGCTTCCCGAGAACGGTGGAGCAGGCGA
The DNA here is from genome assembly GCA_045537695.1 of Clostridia bacterium. GTDB lineage: Bacteria > Bacillota > Clostridia > UBA1381 > UMGS1253 > RGIG2041. The sequence goes on from JAZSQB010000057.1 coordinate 21,803, forward strand.
AGGCACTGGATGCGATGCTTCCAAATGCAATTGATGTAGCACTTTCTTTGGAAGTGCCGGATGAGAATATCATCGCAAGATTGACGGGCAGACGAGAATGTCCGACCTGTAAGGCGACATTCCATGTGACCAACAATCCGTCCAAGACCGGTGATACTTGTGATAAGTGTGGTGCAGCGCTTGTGCAGCGTGCTGACGACAGCGAGGAAACCATTAAGAAGCGCATGAAGGTTTATCACGAGCAGACAGAGCCGATCAAGGATTATTATAAAGCTATAGGCAAGCTTATTTGTGTAGACGGCGTCGGTGCGGTGGATGAAATCACAAAGGCGTTGTTTAAGGCATTAAACCTGTAGGAGGCGGCTTATGATTACAATAAAGTCGCGTGCGGAAGTGGAAAACATGCGCAAAGCCGGTAAGATTGTGTCGGACACATTCAAAGTGTTACAGGCGGCAATTCAACCGGGAGTCACCACAAAGGAATTGGATGCGATTGCATATAAGCACATTACTTCGCAGGGTGCAACCCCGTCATTTAAAGGGTACGGCGGTTTCCCAGCAAGCATATGCGCATCGATTAATGACCAGGTCATTCACGGGATTCCGGATGACACGGTGCTTCGTGAGGGTGATATTATCAGCATTGATATCGGTGCTTGCTATCACGGCTATCACGGTGACAGCGCAAAGACATTTCCGGTCGGCAAAATCAGCGCCGAGGCACAGAAGTTGATTGATGTAACAAAGCAAAGCTTTTACGAAGGTATAGCATTTGCAAAGCGCGGGAACCGCGTTTCCGATATTTCTGCTGCGGTGCAGCGGTATGTGGAAGCACGCGGCTACAGTGTGGTGCGTGATTACACAGGTCACGGGATTGGCGCAAAGCTCCACGAGGAGCCGAGCGTATGCAACTTTGGAACACCGGGGCGCGGCGCACGCCTGGTACCCGGTATGACAATCGCTGTTGAACCGATGGTGAACGTCGGTGCATACGATGTGTTTGTGGATGCAGACAATGATTGGACCGTCTACACAGAGGACGGCACACTTTCGGCGCATTACGAACACACGATACTGATTACGGCGGATGGGGATTGCGAAATTCTGACCAAGTAAAGCGCGAACATTTATTGAGGTGATTTTTTTGGACATTGGTTTAGGATCCATTGTGTTTTCTAAAGCAGGTCGTGACAAGAATGACTACTATGTGGTCGTTGCACTGGAAGGCGAATACGCCTATATCTGCGATGGGAAGACACGTAAGTGCGACAAACCAAAAAAGAAGAAATTCAAACACATGACGGTTACAAAGACGGTGAGTGCGCTGATACAGGAAAAGCTCACGCAGACCGGAAAGGTGACCAATGCAGATGTACGCCGTGCACTCGGCGATTTCTGCGAAAATCAAGAACAGTGAGAGGGGGCTTTATCCGTGGCAAAGTCTGATATGATTGAAATTGAAGGTACCGTGGTTGAAGCATTACCGAATGCAATGTTTAAGGTTGAGCTTGAGAACGGGCACGAGATACTTGCCCATATCTCCGGTAAGCTCAGAATGAATTTTATCCGAATTCTTCCGGGTGACAAAGTAACAGTTGAAATGTCGCCGTACGATTTAACGCGCGGCAGAATTACCTGGAGAGCGAAGTAAGAGGTTATAAGGAAGGGGAGTTTCCCATCTTTATACATTCGCCGACCGAAAGGCGGCGGACGGACTTTTAAGAGGAGGTAATCTAAATGAAGGTTAGACCGTCTGTTAAACCAATTTGCGAAAAGTGCAAAATGATTAAGAGAAAAGGCAAAATTATGGTAATCTGTGAAAATCCGAAGCACAAGCAGAAGCAGGGCTGAGAATTTTTGCAGCAAGCATGGTAACATGCAAACTAAATTGTAAACAACTCATATGGGCGCGGCTGAATCTGCAATTGCGGATAGTCCGAATGAGCTTGAAGCCTAACGAGATTAAAATGCAGTGGCTTCGCATTTTAGTGTAAGGCATAATTTACCAGGTCCGCATGGACTGCGACAAAAGTCGCAACGAAAGAACACAGAGAGATTTACTAATCAGGAGGTGTAAGGACAATGGCAAGAATAGCTGGTATTGATTTACCTAGAGAAAAGAGAGTAGAAATCGGTCTTACCTATATTTATGGTATCGGTAGAACGGCTTCTTCCAAGATTCTTGCAGCTGCGGGCGTAAACCCGGACACAAGAGTCAAAGATTTAACAGAGGATGAAACGAACAAGATTCGTGAAATCATCGACGCAAATTACACGGTGGAAGGTGATCTTCGCCGTCAGGTAGCACTGGATATCAAGAGACTGATGGAAATCGGTTGCTATCGTGGTATCAGACATAGAAAGGGTCTGCCGGTTCGTGGTCAGAGAACAAAGACCAACGCAAGAACCAGAAAAGGTCCTGCTAAGACAATTGCGAACAAGAAGAAATAATCGAAGGAGGGAATAAGAATGGCAAAAGCAACAACAAAAAGAGCTACGCGTACAAAGCGTAGAGATAGAAAGAACATTGAAAAAGGCGCCGCTCACATTCGCTCCACGTTTAACAACACGATTGTTACACTGACGGACGTTGCGGGTAACGCAATTTCCTGGGCAAGTGCAGGCGGCCTCGGTTTCAGAGGTTCCAGAAAGAGCACACCGTTCGCAGCACAGATGGCAGCTGAAACTGCTGCAAAGGCTGCAATGGAGCATGGTCTTAAGACCGTAGAAGTATACGTTAAGGGTCCGGGTGCAGGTAGAGAAGCGGCGATTCGTGCGCTGCAGGCTGCAGGTCTTGAAATCAGCATGATTAAAGACGTAACACCGATTCCGCACAACGGTTGCAGACCGCCGAAGAGAAGACGTGTCTGATTGTTATTTCAATATGTCAACGAACCAATTGGTTCGAATCTAATGGAGGTGTAATAGCATGGCTAGATATACTGGTGCAGTATGCCGTCTTTGCCGTAGAGAAGGTCAGAAGCTCTTCTTGAAGGGTCAGAGATGTTATACAGATAAGTGTGCATTAAAGAGAGGAACACCGGGCCAGCACGGTCAGAGCAGACGTAAGCTCTCCGAGTACGGTGTTCAGCTTCGTGAGAAGCAGAAGACAAAGAGATATTACGGCATTTTGGAGAGCCAGTTCAGAAAGTATTTTGATATGGCGAACAAAATGGCGGGCGTAACAGGTGAAAACCTGCTTACCATCCTGGAAAGCAGACTCGATAACGTAGTTTACAGACTCGGTTTTGCAACTTCCAGAGCAGAAGCAAGACAGCTTGTTCTGCACGGTCATTTTAACGTAAACGGTAAGAGAGTGGACATCCCGTCTTACCTGGTTTCCGTTGGCGAAGTTATTTCCATTCGTGAGAACTCCAAGAGCTCTGCGAAGATCAAGGAAATCCTTGAAATTACAAGCTCTATGAACGCTCCGAAGTGGTTAGAGCTCAACAAGGATGCGCTTGAGGCTAAGGTTGTTAGCCTGGCAAGCAGAGAGGACATCGACCTGCCGATCGAGGAACACTTAATCGTCGAGTTGTACTCCAAGTAATCCATAAAAAAGCGATTTAGCCATAGATGAGCAAGGAGGGATTTGCATGATAGAGATCGAAAAACCAAGAGTGGAATGTGTAGAAATGCGTGAAGAGGACCATTACGGCAAATTTGTAGTGGAGCCGCTTGAACGCGGATACGGAACAACCCTCGGCAATTCTCTTAGAAGAATATTGCTATCTTCTCTTCCGGGTGCAGCAGTAAACTCCATCAAGATAGATGGTGTGTTGCACGAGTTTTCCGTAATTCCGGGTGTTAAAGAGGATGTTACGGAAATCGTATTAAACATTAAGGGCATCGCAGCAAAACTGCATTGTGATACGCCTAAGACAGTATACATCGAAGCGGAAGGTGAAGGTGTGATTACTGCAGGTGATATCAAGGCGGATGCAGAGGTAGAGATTTTAAATCCGGACCTGTATATTGCAACGCTCAATGCAGATGCGAAGCTGTATATGGAAATCACCTTGTCGAAGGGCAGAGGCTATGTAGCGGCTGAAACCAACCGTGAAAACAGCCAGCCGATTATCGGTATTATTCCGGTGGACTCGATTTATACACCGGTAAAGAAGGTGAATTTCAAGGTTGAGCCGGCGCGTGTTGGTGCTGTGACCGATTTTGACAAGCTTTCGATTGAAGTTTGGACAAACGGTACATTAAAACCGAACGAAGCCATCAGTCTTGCTGCGAAAATCATGAGCGAGCATTTGTCGCTGTTTATTGACTTGTCGGCAAACGCGAAGAATGTGGAAATCATGGTAGAGAAGGAAGAAAGTAAGAAGGAAAAAGTCCTTGAAATGACGATTGAAGAGCTGGATTTATCCGTTCGTTCTTACAACTGCTTAAAGCGCGCAGGTATTAACACAGTTGAAGACCTCGCGAATAAGACAGAAGAAGATATGATGAAGGTAAGAAACCTCGGTAGAAAATCCCTTGAAGAGGTTATGAATAAACTTACAGCGCTCAATCTGTCCCTGCGCAAGGAAGAGGACTGAGTTTTGGAAAATATTGAACCAAAGGAGGAGATTTGAATGCCAGGCACAAGAAAGTTAGGTCGTCCGACTGACCAAAGAATGGCAATGCTGCGCAATCTGGTAACAAGCCTGCTTGAAAACGGCCGTATGGAAACCACTGTACAGAAGGCAAAGGAAACACAGAGTATGGCTGAAAAGATGATTACGCTCGGCAAGGAAAATACACTGCATTCCAGACGTCAGGCATTGGCGTTTATTACAAAGGAAGATGTTGTAACAAAGCTGTTTAACGAAATCGCACCGAAGTATGCGGAGAGAAATGGTGGTTACACAAAGATTTATAAGATTGGTCCGAGACGCGGTGATGCTGCTGAAATGGCAATCATCGAAATGGTTGACTAATTTACAGATTTTCTAAAGCACCCGCAACATTTAAATGTTGCGGGTGCTTTTTGCATTTTCAGCAGTGTTAATGAAAGATAGACAACATTATAAAACTGTTACAAGGTCAAAATATACAAAAAGAAAAGGAAAAATTGTGCAAATGCAATAAAATGTAGTTTTGCGTATAACTTATATATCCTATTGCAATAGAACAATCTAGTACAGGATTTGAAAACTGTATTTCTAAATGGAAACAAATAATGAATCATCGGAAACTTTCTAAGCAAGGTGATTAGGTTGGTTAAACGAGGCATGAAAGTAAGAGAAAACAAATGAGAATTAAATATGGTTTAGGTCAAGTGCACGTCACTTACGCAAAGAAAATGCATGAACAAGGCGATTAAATTTCGGATAATGAAATTTTTTCGCTTTTTAATATGTCAAATTTAAAATACAAATCGTTGACAACTCTTATATATTTTGAAAATAGTGGTAGAATAGAACAAAGGAGTTGACTTAATATGCAAAAAATTACAAACACATTAATACAACAATTTAGAAAATACCTAATAGACGATGAAAAGTCGGCCGCAACGCTGGAAAAATATATTAGAGATATAAAAGTATTTATGAAATGGTGCAACAGTGCAGAAATAGACAAAGCTCTTGTGCTGAGATACAAACAGAGATTAATAGAACATTATGCTCCAGCATCTGTAAATTCCGTTTTATCATCTCTCAACAGTTTCTTTGCGTACAATGAATGGCACGGATTGAAAGTTAAAATGCTTAAAATCCAAAAACAGATTTTTGCAGAAAGAAGCAAGGAAATTACAAAGATTGAATACGAAAGACTTCTTGTAGCAGCAAAGCAAAAGAAAAATGCAAGGCTTTATTATCTTATGCAGACAATTTGTTCAAGCGGAATCAGGGTGTCAGAATTGTCTGCAATTACGGTTGAGGCTATAAAAAATCAAAAAGCCAATATAAACAGTAAAGGGAAAATGCGTGTTGTAATTCTCCCTAAAGATCTTTGTAAAATGCTACTTGGATACGCAAGCAGGCAAAAAATAACCAGCGGACCCATATTCATTACAAAAACAGGAAAACCGCTTGATAGAAGTACAATATGGAAAATGATGAAGTCATTATGTAAAAGTGCAGGCGTGGATAGAGAAAAAGTATTCCCTCATAATCTCCGCCATTTATTCGCACGCACATATTATAATATACAAAAGGATATTGTGCGCCTGGCAGATATACTTGGACACGCAAGTGTCAACACAACTCGCATCTATACTATGGAAACAGGCGATATACATCGCCGTCAAATTCAAAAACTAGGACTTTTACGATTATAAACACAAATAAAAAACCACATAATCGAAATTATGTGGATAAGAAATCGCAAGTACATATCAAAAGTACAAAGTAAGTATAACATTTTTAGGGAATGTTTGTCAATAATTTTATAAATTTTTTGTAAAATTTTGTGATAATTTAGAAAAAAACATAACAAAAAGGCCGGCGATACAAAATTTTTTTAATGTCCGGCCTTAGAGTCGTGCTTTTTTAATAAAAACAGATGAATAAATAACTTTTCTTTTTTCTTGAGAGATTTCTACTTAAAAACACTTATCACCTTGCCACATAATTTCGATTATGTAGCAAGGTGTGTTTTTTGTCACTTGTAACGAGCATTGTTTCAATGTCAAATGTGTCGATAAGTATAAAAAGTGTGAGTTGCCACAATTTGTGCACACACAGCAAAAAAATGACACCTATGGCAAAATATTTATGTTGCGACATATACGAAGATAATTAATTATACCCTCCTGAGGTGAGAAGCAAGTCTTCTTCCTCTTTCCAAGCATACAACTTGCTTAACATCATGGTTATGACATCAGCGTATTTACATCATGTTTATGGCATCAGTTTTGAGTGAGTTGTATGTTTTGAAAGAGGATAAATTAATTTCTTTTAAAAAGGAGCCAATTATGTTGCTCTCTCCCGTGTGGTAGTGAAGTGAAATACTCGCATTTATTATCTGGCAAACGGCATTATGTAAGAGAGAACAATTTAAATATATTATCTTAATGATTTGCAGAAGATGGTATGAATAATGTACAACAAAATCTCTGACAGAAGCGAGAGCGGACTATTTGTTGAAATTCCGTTTGAGGAGGTGTTTTCAAGTCAAAAATCAAGAGTATTACGGCATCAAAACTATAAAAAGAGGAGGTATAAAAGGCTGCTCAAGTAAAATACAAGGGAATGATGTAAAGACAATATTTTAAACTTACATAAGTACATACACATTGAATTTTTACATATGACTAAGGGGGACTTAATTTGAAAAAATTAATTGCTGTTATCGTTGGGTTATCTATATTGTTGAGCATGAATTTAACATGTGCATATGCACCTAAGCAAGAAGTTGATGTTTTAGAACAGCTAAACATTTTAAATGGATATTCTGATGGAGAACTAAAATTAGAGAATAAAGTTAGCAGAGCAGAATTTACAAAAATGATTCTTTTGTCCACGCATTATGGCAGTAAAATAGATGAGATATATAATAGTGCATTTACTGATTTAACAAAGGAACATTGGGCATATCAATATGTTGAGGCTGCATATGAAAATAATATTATATGTGGATATGAGGATGGAACCTTTAAGCCGAACCAATGTATTAATTTACAAGAAGGGCTTTCCATCGTTTTGCGCATTTTAGGCTTTACAGCCGAAAATAGTGAATTGTCCTGGGCAGAACAGCAGCTTAATGCAGCGACAGAATTAGGTCTTACGAAAGGCATGGAGTGTTCTCTTGGTGAGAATATGTTGAGAAGCGATGCTGTCCAATTGATATACAATATGCTGCTTTGTAAAAACGCTAATGGAAAGTATCATATTGAAACTCTCGGATATGTGTTCTTTGAGAATGCCCAAATAATAGCAACAGATAAATATAATAATGTTTTAACAAATGAAGGGGTATTTAAAGATTCCTCCAACATTGCTTCCGAATTCGTAGGAAAAGAAGGCTGCATGCTTTTGAATAGCAACCGAGATCTAGAGCTATTTATTGTGAATGATAAAGGAGCTAGATCCATACCGGCTGTAAGCAAATTGGAAGAATCATACCAGGGACCATATACAGTAGTGTCAAAAAATTGGAATAGTTTGTTAAATGGAAAAACTAATTTTAATCAAGTGCTTCGTAATGGAAAAGTAAGCAGTGTTGAAGATATAGCAATGTACGATATACTTTATTTATCGAGTGATGCAAATACGCTTTTGGCATATGATAATAAACTAACAGGCGTATATCAGTCCGCAAAGCCTAATAAGGATAAACCTGAACAAATTACGGTTTCCGGGCATAGCTATAACATTGAAAGTGTCGTTGCATTCAGCAAATTGTATTCAGGCGGACAATATAAATTTGGTGATGCTGTCACTTTGTTATTAGGTAAAGACGGAGGCGTCGTTGATGTTATTGATGCTGCTGAAACAAATAATGTTGGGTATGTTGTGGATGCAGGCGCGAAAAACTTTACAATCAATGGCGCTACAACAAAAAACTATTATATAACTGTGCAGTTTCCAGACGGAAAAAAGGTTGATTATATTACTAAAGTCTTATACGAAGACTATAAAAATCAAATTGTAAATATTACTTTTGATAAACAATATGCTGAAATAGAAAGAACGAAAAACGTATATGAAGCCGCTGGCGTTTTTGCACTGAAAAATAAAACCTTCGGAAAAGAAACCATAGCGGACAATATACAAATATTAGATGTCTATTCTACTGATCCGGCTTCTTTAAGCTTATATGTAAATGTCTTACCTGAGCGGCTAGACGGGGTAGATATTTCATCTATGGCAGTACTTTATTGTGAAAAGAACGATAATGGAAAAATAACAAAGCTTATACTCGAAAATGTTACGGGAGATATGCTTAAGTATGGCATATGCATAAAAGCGGATAAGGATTATGAAAAGGCAAAAGGTAGCTTTTCTTATGATATATCCGGAACTGTTTATAGCATAAGCACTACGAATAAACTTTATGGAGTCGACAAAGGAGTTCCGGCGTTGTTTGTTACCTCTAATGACAAAAGTATTCAGAGCATGAAATCATTAATTAGAACTGAAGGTGAATTGAATTCTATTACATCTACACACATAGAAGCGGGTAAAGAGGTTTATCCGATTTCAAATAAATTGTGTATATATGTCAGAAACAAATACGGTACTTATTTGACAATGACGCTAAAGGATCTAATTGCAAATAAAGAAAAATATAATATATATGCGTATTATGACAAAATGCCCAAATTTGGAGGCGCTGTAAGAGTTTTGTTAGTAACAGAAAAATAATTTTTTTGTTTCTTATTAGAGATTACAAAAGAAACATAATCGCATATAAAAATTTTAAACATACAACGAAATTTGATGCATTTATTTCGATTGTTGTATTTATTGTGTAATGATTTATACGGAACGCTCCGATGCTTAGACAAATATGGGAAATAACAAAGGAGTTGATAATTTGCCTGGACACAAACAAATATGTCCGCAATGTAAAATAGGCAAGGACACTTATGCGCTTGACCCCCAATCCGATATGTGTCCTTATATGCCTTGTTGGATGGATAACGCATGTCGGTTTTATGTGCCTCTTGAAAAGCCATCCAGAGACAGTCATATGCAAGAAAATCAAAACAAAACTGTTTTTGAAAAGCATTAAATTGAATATCAACCATTAAAAAATAGTCCGCAAAGCACACAGAAAAAAGTTAAACTAGGTTGTTAAAAGCTTCAAAGCATAATATCATATTACCGATAGAAAGGAAGATGATTTAATATGGCATAATGCTATTTAAGCAATTGATTTGCATGGCAAAATTCACAAAAAATTTATACAAAATTGTGCAATTGCTACAAAGTGTGGATTTTGCGTGTAATCTTATTGTAATTTTGAGTGGTTTGTGGTACAATGTTAATGGATTTTAGTATACAGATTTGTAAAAAATTTGTATACAAAACAAATCAAGAAAAGGAGAGAGAAAAATGAAAAAGAGAGTGTTAAGCTCTGTCCTGGCAGCTATGATGATTATTTCTTTATTTGCTGGCTGCACAGGTGGCAACAATGGTGGCGGCGCTGAAGACTTGGATATCGACCTCAGCGTGCTGGATGGCTTGGAGTATCCGCTGTGTTCGGCAGAGGAAATTGAACTGACAGCACATTACCCGAAATTCGTTGGTAACATCGTGGAAGAGGGCGAGTTGAAGGGTGAGCGCACTGTTTACGATGAAGCCAGAAAGAAAACAAATATTACCCTGAAGACTACAGTAGGTAAGGATCAGGATGGTGCCCAGGCATTCAATCTGATGCTTCTGGAAGAAAGAATTCCGGATATTGTATATAGCAATCTTTCTAACCTCAATGCTGCAGGTTACGTTGAAGGCGCATTGGTTGACCTTAAGCCGTATGTAACCAATGAAGCAATTATGCCAAACCTGGCGAAGATTTATAAAGAGAATCCGGACCGCCTTGCAACTGTAACCGCACCAGACGGCGGTGTATATTGCTGCCCGAAGCTGCGTGAAGAAGGCCCGACACAGGGTTGGTTTGTACGTTCCGACTGGATGGAAAAGCTTGGCCTTGAGAATCCGAAAACGTATGACGAATTTGTAAACGTTATGGATAAGATTCGTAACGGTGACCCGAATGGTAATGGTAAGAAGGACGAAATTCCGTGGATTGGTGATGTTGCGGATCTGTTCTACTTCTTCGGTCTTAACGGCGGCAGAGATTTTGACGTGGATGCAGAAGGCAATATGTATTGCCCGAAGTGGACAGAAGATTATAAGACAGCACTTATCACAATTGCTGATTGGTATGCGAAGGGTTATATTGACCAGGAAGTCTATACTCGTAAGAACCCGCGTGGTGAACTCTGGGGCAGCAACGTCGGTGGTATGACATATGAATGGTTTAGTTCCACAATGGCCTATAACACAAATATTAAGAACGTTCCGGGCTTCCATGTGGCTTCTATAATGCCGCCAGCAAACATCAATGGAGATGTTTACTGTCATTCTCCGGGTGCTATCGTTGAATCCAACGGCTGGGGTATCTCCGTAGACAACGAGCACCTCGTTGAAACACTTAGATATTTTGACTTCTGGTACTCCGATGAAGGGTCCTGCCTCAACGCTATGGGTATTGAAGGCAGAGACTGGGAGACGGACAAAGACGGCAATCCGAAGTACACAAGCAAGGCGACAAGCTATGAGGGCGGTGCTCCGAAGTACGTTCGTGATATTGGTTGTGTTGCTATTGGCTACTTCATGCGTCAAAAGTGGCTCAACGCTGGTATGACAGATGAATGTCTTGCTGCAAATCAGGCATACATTGATGCAGATTTTACTATAGACTTGATTCCGAATTACAACTTTACGGAAGAAGAGCAGGATATTATCACCAATAAGTGGACAGCGTGTCAAACTTACATCAGTGAATTTGCGCAGAGAGCAGTTATGGGCTTGGTTGATGTAGAAGCTGAGTGGGATAAATATGTTGCAGAGCTCAAGAAGATGGGTATCGAAGAGTGCGAAAAAGTACATACCGATGCTTACCATAGATATCTTGATTTGCTTGCAAGCTTTTCCAAGTAATTTAACGAACACATACAAAGAGCAGAAGCTTAGCTTCTGCTCTTTTTGTCTCTGAAAGACGGACAATCGGCTTAATAGCTTAGTGAGCGACGACATGGCGCACCGTTATGAGAAATCCATAATACCCATAAAATATCGGGGTTGTAGTTCCCTACAAAATCACTTTAGTCATTTTAAAGTTTGTATTTTTCTAAGCAGTGCTCAAAATCCAGCGGTGAGGGTGAAATAATTTGCGTTTTCTGCTTTGTCAGCGGATGCAAAAAAGTCAGAGATTGACAATGTAGCATTGTGCGGCTATTCGGGACTTCGTTGCCGTAAAGAAAGTCACCATAAAGCGGTGCGCCGATATGTGCCATATGCACGCGGATTTGATGCGTGCGTCCGGTGATGGGCATCACCTGCACCAATGCGATGTTTTCAGCTTGTTTTTGTACTTTAAACTCCGTTCTGGCGCTTTGTCCGTTTGGACTGATTTTTCGCTTAATAATGCCTTCGTCGCGTGCGATTGGCGCATCCACAATGCCTTCCTTTGGAAGGGTGCCGCAGCAGATGGCAAGATACGTTTTCTGTATCTGCTTATTGCGAATTTGCGCTGAAAGTGCTTCGGCGGCAAAACGGTTTTTGGCAATCAGTACCACGCCGCTCGTGTCCTTATCTAAGCGGCTGATAGCGTGGAAGGTAAACGGCGTATCTTTGTAATAATGCATTATGCCATTGGCAAGCGTGTCCGTATAGTGCCGGATGGATGGATGCGTCGGCAGCCCTGCCGGCTTGTTTACGGCAAGGATGTCTTCGTCCTCAAAAAGGATTTCCAGCGGCATTGGCGTTGGCACAATATTGTCCGATACGGTTTCCGGAATACGCAATACAAGCGTGTCATTTGCTCTTACCTGTGCAAGCACGGTGGCGTGGCTTTCGTTTAAGGTAATGCCGTCCTTGGTTTTTAAGGCGGTGATTAAGCCGGAAGACAGACCAAAATGTTTACGGAGCACAGTTTTAATCTGTACTCCGTCATAAGCATATGGAATTGTCAGCGTTAAAATACGCATATTATTTCTCCAGATATGCCTTGCCTGCGGCAATGGCTTTTTTTACGGTTTCTGCAGCCGGACCGCCGGTGATGCTGCGCCCGTCTACGCAGGTTTTCATGCGGATGGCATTATAGACATCGTCTTCAAAAATCGAAGCGCAAGCCTTAAATTCGTCCATTGTAAATTCGTCGAGCGCTTTATCGTTTGCCAGCGCATAGGCAACCATTTTACCGACAACCTCGTGCGCTTCACGGAACGGAAGCCCCTTCTTTACCAGATAATCCGCCGCGTCGGTGGCATTGGTAAAGCCGCCCTTTGCGCCGCGGAGCATATTTTCCTTGCGTATCTTCATCGTAGCGAGCATATCGTTCATCACAGGCAGGCAAAGCTTTACGGTATCGATTGCATCGAATACGCCCTCTTTATCCTCCTGCATATCCTTGTTGTATGCCAGCGGAATGCCCTTCATTGTGGTGAGCATTGCCATCAAATCACCGTACACTCTACCGGTTTTGCCGCGAATCAGCTCGGCAACATCGGGGTTTTTCTTCTGCGGCATAATCGACGAGCCGGTCGAGTAGGCATCGTCCATTTCTACAAACGAAAATTCGTGACTGCTCCACAAAATCAATTCTTCGGAAAAACGGCTTAAATGCATCATAATCACGGAGAGCGCAAACTCTGTTTCAAGCACGAAATCTCTGTCGCTTACGCCGTCTAAGGAATTCTGTGTTACACCGTCAAAGCCGAGCATTTCTGCAACAAATTCGCGGTCGAGCGGGTAGGTGGTTGCTGCGAGAGCCCCTGAGCCGAGAGGCATAATGTTGACGCGCTTTTTCGTGTCGCTGAGGCGCTCTAAGTCGCGCTTTAACATTTCAAAATACGCCATCACGTGATGCGCAAGCGTAATCGGCTGCGCCTTTTGCAGATGCGTATAACCCGGCATAATGGTGTCGGTGTTTTCGCTTGCGATATTTAAAAGTGTTTGCATCAGGGTTTTCAGCATCGCGCTGATTTCCCCGATTTCATCGCGCAGATACATACGGATATCGAGCGCAACCTGGTCGTTGCGGCTTCTGCCTGTATGCAGTCTTTTGCCGGCTGCACCGATACGGTCAGTCAGGATTTTTTCGATATTCATATGAATATCCTCGGCATCAATTAAAAATTCCACCTTGCCGGCCTCAATGTCTTCTAAAATTTCGCCAAGTGTTTTTACAATTAAATCGGCATCCGCCTGCGGAATGATTTCCTGCTTGCCAAGCATCGTTGCGTGCGCAATGCTGCCCAGGATATCTTGCTTATACATACGTTGGTCAAAGCGGATGGACGAATTAAAGTCATCCACCTTCTTATCCGTTGCTTTGGAAAATCTGCCGCCCCAGAGTTTTTGCATAGTTCTTACCTCGTTTCAATAGCCAAAATTCGGACGGAGTCTACTCCGTCCGAATCTGAAATTATTTGTTTAAGCCGTTCTTTCTGAGCATATGCGCACGAACCTTGCACGGTAAGCCGAAGAGATTGATAAAGCCTTCAGCGTCCTTCTGGTTGTATACTTCGTCTGCGTCGAAGGTTGCGATATCTTCGTCGTAGAGGGAGTACGGGGAGGTTGTGCCTGCCGGTGTGCAGTTGCCTTTGTAGAGCTTCATTCTTACCTTACCGGTTACGGTCTCCTGTGTCTTGTCAACGAAAGCGGACAGGGATTCGCGCAACGGTGTGTACCAAAGACCGTCGTATACAAGGTCTGCAAACTTGTTTGCAACGTCGAGCTTGTAGTGGAGCGTCTGCTTATCGAGGCAGAGATACTCGAGCTCTTTGTGTGCAGCGTAGAGCAGGGTGCCGCCCGGTGTTTCGTAAACGCCGCGGCTCTTCATACCAACCAGACGGTTTTCTACGATATCGTCAATGCCGACACCGTTTGCGCCTGCCAGTGCATTTGCCTTTTTGAGCAGTTCAACCGGCGGCAGCTTCTCGCCGTCGATGGCAACTGGGATACCCTTTTCAAATTCGATTTCTACATAAGTCGGTACATCCGGTGCTTTTTCCGGAGAAACCATCAGCTTCAAAATCTTATCTAAATTCGGCTCGTTTGCCGGGTCTTCCAAATCCATACCCTCATGGCTTAAATGCCAGATGTTTCTGTCCATGGAGTAGTTATCTTCCTTGGTTACCGGAATGTCAATGCCTCTTGCGAGAGCATAGTCGATTTCCTCTTCGCGGGATTTGATATCCCAGATACGCCACGGCGCAATAATCTTAAGGTGCGGTGCCAGTGCCTTGATAGTTAATTCAAAACGCACCTGGTCATTACCCTTACCTGTGCAGCCGTGACAAATAGCGGTTGCGCCTTCTTTTTCAGCGATTTCTACAATACGCTTTGCGATGCACGGTCTTGCGTGGGAAGTACCCAAAAGGTATTTACCCTCGTATACAGCGCCTGCCTTAAGTGTCGGCCAGATAAAATCTGTTACATACTCTTCCTGCAGGTTTTCAATGTAGAGTTTTGAAGCGCCGGTCTTTAATGCTTTTTCTTCCAGACCTTCTGTTTCCTTACCCTGACCTACGTCACCGCAAACCGCGATAACTTCGTAATCATAGTTCTCTTTCAGCCACGGAATGATAATGGAAGTATCCAAACCACCCGAATAAGCCAGTACAACTTTTTCTTTTGCCATTGTAAACCCTCCAACTTTATGTTAAAATAAATATAATAAGTACATTTTGGAATGAATAAAAATTTAACTTTATGCATTTTTATGCATAAATATTCAAACCATAGTGTATTATACACCAATTATATAAGAAATGCAATACCAAAATGCAAAAAAATTCACTTTTTTAGAATAGGAGTACAACTATGCGTATTTTAGGTATCGACCCGGGCATCGCCACCACCGGCTATGGTATTCTCGACTTTGACAATAATAAATTTTGTCCTGTAGACTACGGTGCAATTTTAACCAAAGCCCATACTCCGACAGAGATGCGTCTCGCGGATATTTATAAAGCCATCGGACTTTTAATCGACAAATTTCATCCCGATGCGATGGCAATCGAGGAGCTCTTCTTTAACACGAACGTTTCTACCGCCATCACCGTTGCGCACGCCCGCGGTGTCATTCTGCTGGCGGCGACCCATAAAGGGCTGCCCATTTCGGAATATACGCCGCTCCAGGTTAAGCAAGCCATCACCGGCTACGGCCGTGCCACAAAACAGCAGATGCAAACCATGGTCAAAATCATGCTCGGCCTGAATGCCGTGCCTAAACCGGATGACACCGCCGATGCTTTAGCCATCGCCATCTGTCACGGCCACAGTGCCCAATTTAACAAGTATAACCAATTCTAGTACATATTATTCATAATTGTTATCAAATTGAAACTTTACGTCAAAAGCAGAAAGGTGTATAATTATAGCATAATATAATGCTGTATTATACACCTTTTTTGTTTTTTGGGGGTGAATTTAGCGAACTGCTTCATTGTTATGTCGCCGCATATAAGAATATAGCGCCGACATAGCCGCTTCGCACTTCATCTAAATTCCCGCCCAAAAGGTGTATTGGAAGTGAATTTAGCGAACTGCTTCATTGTTATGTTGCCGCATATAAGAATATAGCGCCGACATAGCCGCTTCGCACTTCATCTAAATTCCCGCCCAAAAGAAGAGAGAATCGAATTTTGCTGTTGCATTGCCGCTATGCGGCAGGAACGGAGGCAATATGTTTTACTATATTTCCGGAACGCTTGCCAAGAAAGCAGAAGGCTTTCTTGTTGTGGAAGCAGGCGGTATCGGCTACAAAATTTTTACTTCGGCAACGACGCTGCATGCCTGTGGCAATACCGGCAGTGACATCAAGCTGTATACATATATGAACATCGGCGAGATGGTATGTGATTTGTACGGCTTTTTAACAGAGGAGGAAATCGGGATGTTTACGAAGCTGATTTCCGTATCCGGTGTCGGCGCAAAGGCGGCGACGGCGCTTCTGTCGGCAATGAGTACATCGGCTCTGGCACTTGCGATTGTGACGGGTGACCAGAAAATGCTCACGCGCGCCAACGGCATCGGTCCGAAGGCGGCGCAGCGCATTATTTTAGAGTTG
This sequence comes from Clostridia bacterium, assembly GCA_045537695.1. Taxonomy (GTDB): domain Bacteria; phylum Bacillota; class Clostridia; order UBA1381; family UMGS1253; genus RGIG2041. The sequence goes on from JAZSQB010000057.1 coordinate 38,543, forward strand.
AAGGATAAAATCGGCAACGATGAATTTATCGCCAAGTCTGTGCCGGACATTGCACCGGTGGCGCAGGCAAATCCGTCCGATGAGGCGGTGGAAGCACTTTTGGTGCTTGGCTACAGTATGGCAGATGCAAAAACGGCGCTTGCCGGCGTAAACCAGGACCAGGATCTGGAGCTGGTAATTCGCGACGCGCTGAAAAAACTGGCAAGGTAGGTGTTAGGATATGCTTTTTGATGACGGCATGGAAGAAAGACTGATTACCAGTGAATATACCCGGGAGGACGCCGAAACGGAAACCGGACTTCGTCCGCGCGTTTTGGAAGAATACATCGGGCAGGAAAAGGTCAAGGAAAACTTGAAGATTTATATCGAGGCGGCGAAGGCGCGAAAGGAAGCGCTCGATCACGTGCTCTTATACGGACCGCCGGGACTCGGTAAAACTACGTTGTCTGCGATTATTGCAAATGAGCTTGGCGTAAACATCCGCATTACGAGCGGACCAGCGATTGAAAAAGCCGGCGACCTTGCGGCGCTTCTGACCAACTTGTCGGAGCACGATATTTTATTTATTGATGAGATTCATCGCTTAAACCGCAGCGTGGAAGAGGTTTTGTATCCGGCGATGGAGGACTATGCACTCGATATTATTATCGGCAAAGGTCCTTCGGCGCGCAGTCTGCGCATTGATTTGCCGAAATTTACACTGGTTGGTGCAACGACGCGCGCCGGTGATTTAACAGCACCGCTACGCGACCGCTTCGGCGTCATCAGCCGCTTAGAATTGTACACATCTGCAGAGCTTGTAAAAATTGTTACACGTTCTGCTTCCGTGCTTGGGGTAGAGATTACGCCGGAGGGCGCGGCGGAAATTGCATCGCGCTCGAGAGGTACGCCGCGTATTGCAAACCGCTTGTTAAAGCGTGTGCGTGACTACGCGCAGATCAGAGCGGATGGCATCATTAACAAAGAGGTTGCTGATCAAGCCTTGTGCATGCTTGAAATTGACAATCTCGGTCTCGATATGGTAGACCGCCGTATGATGATGACGATTATTACGAATTTCAAGGGCGGACCGGTCGGTATTGAAACGATTGCGGCTTCCATTGGTGAGGAATCGAGCACCATTGAAGATGTTTACGAGCCGTATTTATTGCAAATCGGATTTTTGACGCGCACACCACGCGGCAGAGTGCTGACACCGATGGCCTATGCACATCTGGGTGTGGATTACAATGCAAATGCATCGGGACAGCAGCTTACGATTGAAGATTAAAAGAAAGGCGGGCAAATTGTGAAAAAGCTGATATCTGTGTGTCTTATACTGACGATGCTGTTTTCGCTGTTTACGGCGATTCCGACCGGTGCGGCGGACAAGCTTTTTGTTGCCACACTGGAATACGACGGTGCTAAGCATGACTATAGAGGTACCTATTTTGATATTGTAGTCAACGGAGAAAAGATTGATACACCGATTCCGCCGATTGTACTTGCCAACGGACGCTCTATCGTGCCTGTGCGCGAGATTTTTGAAGCTATGGGTGCAACTGTATCTTGGAAGGAAGGCAAACCTTCGCGCATTGAGATTTCCAATGAAGACACAACCGTATCGCTTGCCATCGGTAACAATGTTGCTAAGGTGAATGGTAAGGAAGTCAAAATGGAGGTTGCGGCAAAGCTGGTTGGCTACGAGGGCATCGGCAAAACGATGGTGCCGGTGCGCTTTGTGGCAGAAACGCTGGATATGCAGGTGGATTACAGCGAGGAAAAAGCGTTGATTTCCATAGCAGCCCAGCCGAGTATCAAGCTTGTCCACAGCGTGGTGCGTCAGGTGGATGATGAGACGGTGACCAGTGTGTTTTCCTTTAGCCAGGCGGTGGAAGGGTACTCCAAAATGTTTTTGGAAAACCCGAACCGTGTAGTGGTAGATGTGCGAGGCAGTATCAGTGCAGAAGGGCAGTATACACATGCGGCGATTGGTAATGTGACACAAATTCGTTTGGGGGAACACGATACTTATATGCGTATTGTTTTTGATGTAACGGTATTGCCTAAGCTGCGTATTTCTTTGACTGATGACAAGAAGACGCTGACGATCGTGCAATCGACGGCGGCGGATTTTAGTGAAAATGAGCCGGCGGCAGACGGGCCAATCGTGGTGATTGATGCCGGACACGGTGGCAGTGACCCGGGTGCCATTGGCTATGATGAGAGCGGTAAAGCAGTTTTGCAGGAAAAGGATGTTAACTTAAATATTGCCAAGAAAGTCTATAGCATTTTAAAGGAAAAAGGCGTGAATGTATATATGACGCGTGATACAGATACATACGTATCGCTGTCGGACAGAACGGAGTTTGCCAATAAGCTGGATGCAGCTTTATTTATCAGCATTCACTGCAATTCCTTTACATCTTCGGATATGGACGGCACCTTGGTGATGCATCATACGGATGAAAGCATAGCGAACACCTATGGGGTGCATGGCAGAATGCTTTCCAATAATATTTTAAAGTACTTGCCTGCGGCGATGGGTACGGAGAATAAGGGCAGAGTTGATGGCAATGCAATGTATGTTATCCGCAAGGCGAAGATGCCGTCGGTCATAGTGGAAACGGCATTTATTTCCAATGCGGAGGACAGAGAAAAGCTTGCCGATGAAACGTACCGCATTCTTGCGGCGGAAGCCATTGCGCAGGGTATATTGGATACATTACCGAAGCTCAAGGCGAACGTGCGTAATACAAACTCATCTAAAACAGAGTAAGTTCGGCATCTTTCGGCTTAATAAATAAGGGGTTAGAACATATGAGGAAAAGAATTGTTGCAGGCATTTTGAGTATGCTGTTATTGTGCAGTACCGTTTTGCCGGTTTCTGCGTATGAGACCTATACGTATATCCGTGTCGGCTTAAGCTTTGGCTCAGAGTCTGTGGATAGCTTTTTGGCCACAGTGGAGCAAAATATTGCAGTTGGCGTAGTTACCGAGCGTACGTTTACACCATGGATGACCCTGGAGGGCAACAGCGTGTTTGTCGAAAAAGGTGACGGCGTTTATCTGATGACGCAATATAACTATCCGACCTTTGAAGAAGCCATGGCAGGCGTTAGAATATTGCGTAACCATGGTTTGGAAGCACACGCCGGTTATATAAATGGCTATTTTAAGATTTTAATTGGGTTGTATGCCGATGTGATGGCGGCGGAAACGGCAAAGACGGAAATTGTAAATTTGCACGGCATCGCTTTTGATACGATATCGCTCGATGCAAAAACGGTGATGGTCAATGCCGGTTATCATAACATTGTATTCCGACACGATACCGATATGTTCGGCTTTGGCTCGGCAAATATGGGTACTGTGCAAGTCAACGGCAGAAGCTATCGTGGTTATCTTGTGGTAGACCGCATCTATTCCAGTGCCATTGCGATTGTGAATTTAGTGCATTTTGATGACTATATCGCATCGGTGGTCGGCAGTGAGATGTATACAACCTGGCCGATAGAGGCGCTGAAAGCACAGGCGGTCATTGCCCGTACGTATGCGACAACAGTTTCGTCGTATAAATCCTACGGTATTGATGTGACGGACGACACGCGCACGCAGGCGTATAATGGTATTTCCAACGAAAAAGCATCCACGCGGCAGGCGGCGCAGGAGACTACCGGTATTTTGGTTATGTATAACGGCAGACCGGCACAGACGTATTTTACGGCGTCGAGCGGTGGCAAGACGGCAGATGTATATTCTGCGTGGGGCGGCGGTGCCGGATTGAATTATTTAAAAAGTGTGCCGGATACCTATGAAGATACAGAAAACATTCCGAACGGTGTGTGGTCGGTATCGTATACGGCGGCAGAAATTCAGCAAAAGCTTGCCGTAAAGGATGTGCATATCGGTGAGATTACGGATGTTTATGTCTCGGACCGTGGTGCGGATGAGCGTGTGCGCAAGCTGACGTTTGTTGGTACAAAGGGAACCCACACCGTTACTTTTGAGAAGTGCAGAACCTGGCTTTCGCTGAAAAGTCAGTATTACTATATTGAGAGCACAGGCGGTGGCAGTATGTATGCGACGGACGGCACGGCAGTACAAAGTGTCGGCGCCGGCGCGGCGGTGCTCGGCGCAAACGGCGTGCAGTCGACAGGGCAGAGCGTGCACGTGCTGACGGGCAGCGGCGTGCAGACAATTGAGCGCGGCGGCGGTAAGTACGTCTTTAACGGCAGAGGGCACGGGCACGGCATCGGCCTGAGCCAGTACGGCGCTAAGGGTATGGCCGAGGCGGGATTTAGTTTCCGTGACATTATTGCCCACTATTATCCGGGCACAACACTTTCGAATTAAACCGAGGGGATTGCAATTGAAAAGACAGGATTTTTATTATGATTTACCGCAGGAGCTGATTGCGCAGACACCGCTTGCGGATAGAAGCGCATCGAGACTGATGCTGGTCAACCGCGAAGCGCAAACCATCGACCATTCGGTGTTTCGTAGCCTAGTGGATGAACTGCACGCGGGCGACTGTTTGGTGTTAAATGACACGCGCGTGATTCCGGCGCGCCTTTACGGACAACGCACGGATACAGGCGGTGCAATTGAGTTTTTGCTTTTGCACAAGCATGCGTTAGACACGTGGGAAGTGATTTTAAAACCGGGACGCCGAGCCAAGGAAGGTGCAGAATTTGTCTTTGGCGATGGACTTTTGCGTGCAAAGGTGTTAGAGGTCAAGCCGGACGGCAATCGTATGGTGCAGTTTTTCTATGACGGCGTATTCGAGGAGATATTAGACCGCCTCGGCGAGATGCCGCTACCGCATTATATTACGGAAAAGCTGACGGATAAAGAGCGGTATCAGACCGTATATTCCAAGCACGAAGGCTCGGCGGCTGCCCCGACGGCGGGACTGCATTTTACGCCGGAACTGCTCAAACAGATTGAAGACAAGGGCGTGAACATCGCCTATGTAACGCTGCACGTGGGTTTGGGTACATTTCGTCCGGTCAAGGCGGATGAAATCACAGACCATAAGATGCATTCGGAGTTTTACATCCTGCCGCAGGAGACGGTGGATATCGTTAATGCAACAAAAGATAGTGGCGGCAGAGTGATTTGTGTGGGAACGACATCTAATCGCGTGATTGAAACGGTGGCGGATGCAAACGGCAGAATCCGGGTGCAGAGCGGTTGGACGGATATTTTTATTTATCCGGGCTATCGGTTTAAGTGTGTGGATGCGCTGATTACCAATTTCCACCTGCCGGAGTCAACGCTGATTATGTTGGTCAGCGCTTTTGCTGGTCGGGAACTCACGATGCATGCCTATGAAACGGCAGTGCAAGAAAAATATCGTTTCTTCAGCTTCGGCGACTCGATGTTTATACAATAACCTTCTTTGGAGGCAAATATGTTTACATTACACAAGACAAACGGAAAAGCAAGACGCGGCGAATTTAAAACCATACACGGCACAATTCAGACGCCGGTGTTTATGAATGTCGGCACATCAGCTGCCATCAAAGGCGGCGTGTCGAGTATGGATTTAAGAGAAATCGGCTGCCAGGTCGAGCTTTCCAACACATACCATCTGCACGTGCGACCGGGCGATAAGGTGATTTATCAGCTGGGCGGCTTGCATAAAATGATGAACTGGGACAGACCGATTCTGACCGATAGCGGCGGTTTTCAGGTGTTCTCGCTTGCGGGCCTGCGAAAAATTGAGGAAGAGGGCGTGTACTTTGCGTCCCATATAGACGGTAAAAAAATTTTTATGGGACCGGAAGAAAGCATGCAGATTCAGTCTAATCTCGCATCGACGATTGCGATGGCATTTGATGAATGTATTGAAAATCCGGCGCCGTATGATTACACACAGCGCAGTGTGGCGCGCACAACGCGTTGGCTCAAGCGCTGTCAGGCGGAAATGGCAAGACTCAACAGTTTAGATACCACCATCAATCCGCATCAGTTGCTGTTCGGTATTAACCAGGGCGGTACGTACGATGAAATCCGCAAAGCGCATATGCAGGAAATTGAGGAGCTCGGCTTGGACGGTTATGCCATCGGCGGTCTCGCTGTCGGTGAAACACATGAGGAAATGTACCGCATCATCGAAGCAGTAGAGCCGTTTATGCCAAAGGATAAGCCGCGCTATCTGATGGGCGTGGGCACGCCGCA
>JAZSQB010000021.1:0-4178 GCA_045537695.1 Clostridia bacterium
CATCCTTGGCAAAATGCGCGTTTACAGTATAACCGACACTCTGTGTGAATGTATTCTGTTCTATAATTCAATGTACCATAAATCCAAAAGAAAATCAATGCACAATTTAATTTTTCTATTGTTTTTCAACAAAAACAGCACTCGCCCAACGCTGTGGGATTTTTGTTGTTTATTCAATGTTTCCGCCGTTAATGATAACACCGTCGCAGTTTTTAAAGGCTTTAATACCCTCCCATTTGCCCGGAAAGGCCTCCTTGACTTCCGCAATTGTATTTGTAAAGGTTAAATTGTCGGCGTTTTCTCCGTAAATCAGATAGCTACCTCTGGACTCGCGCTCGCGATCGCCGACCGGGAAATCGGCATTTTCGGAAATTAAGTGCATATCCGTGCAGTTGATGTTCGATATCATACCCTTTTCTTTTGCAATGATTTTGACTGCGGAGAAAAGATGTGCTCTTAAGTTGGTGATGGAAACATCCTTTACACCACCGGCCACCGGGGATTCGATGTTTAAAGCCTCGCCGGCTTTTTCAGCGGTTATGTTTGCAATGTTGATGTTTTCGATAAAGGCTTCGCCTCTGCCGGAGTAAGAGGTCATAAAATTAAACACGCTGCCGCAACGCGAAACCGTAATGTTGGAAATCGTCGCGTTTCGGATTTTGCCGTAGCCGACACCGATTCTGAATGCACATACAGAGCATTCCAGCACGCAGTTTGTAATCGAAATGTTTTTACAGGTATCCATTCCGTTGGTAAGGCGGCTTGCCGCACAACGCAAGGTGATGCAGTCGTCGCCGGTTTTAATCATACAGTCGGAAACCGTTACATTTTCGCACACATCAATATCAATACCGTCTGTATTTTCATGATACACTTTGTTGAAAATGCGAACGCCGGTAATCTGCGCATAACGGCAACCGTGCAAAAATACGGTCCAGCAAGGCGAATTCACGATTTCAACGCCCGTGATTTTAATTTTTTCCGAATCAATGATTGCAAGCATCTGCCCCGGGCGCCTGATATTATCGTCTTTTACGTTAAACATGCCGAACATCCAGTTGTAGGAGTTGGTCGGTTCAAACGGTTTTGGATCTTCAAAGAAAAAGTCGCCGCTGCCATCAAGAGTACCGCCACCGGTTATGGCAACGTTTTTCTGTCTTACGCAAATGATAAAGTGCTGTGCTCTCCAGCGTTCCCTGATGCTTTCGTGGTTTTCCGGATACGCGTCATCCGGATTGTAGTCTGCCATATTTGTGCTTGCTTTCAAATATGCGCCGTGCTCTAAATAAAGCTCTACATTGCTTTTTAAGTAAATGGTGCCGCTGACAAATGTGCCGCCTGCAGGAACGATGACTCTGCCGCCGCCTGCCTGATGACACTTGTCGATTGCATTTTGAATTGCCGCAGTATTGACGGTTACATTATCTGCCACCGCGCCGAAATCAAGTATATTGTACTCCATTTGAACTACCTCCGCTACAATTTGAATCGTATTGCCCTGCATCTGTGTATGCAATGCGTTGATATTTTGTATTCTAACACACATTTTTGGGATACGCAAGCTTATTTTGCCGCAAATCAACGAAACAGTTTCGTAGTGAATTGTTTGACATATTTACTGTCTGTATGTTAAACTAAAATTAACATAATAAGAACGACTACACAACAAACCAGCTTCGTTTTTTAAGCGAAGTCAGCTTGTGCATCCATACAAATAATAACCTATAAAATGCGAAGGAGTGTATGTGTTATGATGGAAAAAGATCCGTTTAAAGCGTATATGAGCAAGGAGCCGGAAATTGTTTTCCACGACCAACCGATAGAGGATTTCACGCTTGAGGCACTATCCAAATTTAAAGACGGTGATGCGTTTGCGCACAGCTTTGATGTGACGGTCAAGGGAAAAAAGGAATTTGAAGAGGTATTTATCCTCTCCACAACCGCAAAATACGAAAGTGAGAACGGCGCATATCCGACGGCGCAGGTGCGCGTGATTGATGATGCAGGCGACACATTGTATTTCTCGCCGGTATATGAAATCGGTCACAGAAGAGAATTTTACAGAAGAGAGTGGCGCGTACCACCCACATTGGACAGATATGATACAGTTCGTCTTTCCTTTATTATTCCGGAGGGCGTCAAGCTTTTCCTTCGCGCGATAAAAATAAAGCACAACTATGGCTATCGTGAAAGAGATATCGGCATCCGCTATCACGGTCACGGTGGCATTACCTCGGCGTTCGGCTGGCAAATGACGGCGGAGGTGGGCTTTACAAGCTGTATCACCATTCCAAAATTCACCAAGGATGGTATCGGCGTGTGCCTGCACGATGACAGTACAGTAAGAGAGGAGCTCAGACTTGCCGATGGTTCGATGCCAGAGGTGGGGAGCAAGTACGACAAGCCTGTCAGTGACTTTACATATGCGGAGCTCTGCGAGCTGCATGCATGGCGCAGAAGAAGCGATGTTTATACCGGCATGCGTGTGCCGACGCTTGATGAATTTTTCCGCATCTGCTCTTCAACGGGGATGCAGCCGATTTTCTCGGTGCATCCGGAATTGACGCGCGAACAGTGGGTATACGTTCGAAAGCTGTTGATTAAGCACCGCCTGCTTGAACATTTTTGGGTGAAGTCCAGCAAGGTGAATACGCAAAAGCTTTGTCTGGATGTATTCGGAGACGAAATTGCGGGACACATTTTAATTTTTAATACGCGCGACGGTATGAAAGATCCTGCCGAGCTTGCTCGTGAAATTGGCTTTGATTTAAAGCGTCACAAGGTTGTGGTGGAATATTTCCATCATACCATTACGGAAGAAAAAATCAAACAGGCACTCGCCGGCGGATTCCCGGTTTCGGTTGCTGCGATGCTCGGCGGTGTCAGTGGCCCGCGTATGCAGGAGTTAATCGACCACGGCGTTACCGAATTTACGGTAGATCGCCACTGTTCCATGGGACTGAGTTGGTAATATAAAAATATATAAAGGAGAAAGAGCTATGATTAAAAAAATAATGTCTGAAATGACACTCAGAGAAAAAATCGGCCAGACCGGTATGCCGTAGCCACGGGATTTCATACTGTCTGCGGTTTCAATAGCATTTTCTAAAGACCAAGTTGTCATAATTGATAAAATATTAAGTCCGCTTTTTGCACGCTTTATGATACTACCGTTTGAAACATCACGCCCCATACATCTTTGAGCATTAGTTACCACTTTAAGCTGTGATGCAAACTTCGGCACAAAACGGAGTGTCATTGAGATTACAAGTGACATTGCCGGAATAATTTTACCGAACAGATAAATAAATTTATCACTTGTCATAACCTCGTTATAGCAGGAGAAATGACAGATAACACTCACAATCATTATAGCGGCACAAAATCCGTAAATGATTGATTCAAGCGTCAGCGGATTACCGCTTGGCAGATACTCTATGATGGTAACGCCTTCGTGATTAAATGCAGGGTTTATAAGCGCCATCATAAGTAGCATCGGGAGCATGTATATTAAGTTTGTTTTGATTGCCTTTTTGCCTTTAAGCATCACGGAATATGTAAAACCACTTACAAGTGAAATACATAAACACACAGGATGCATAAAAAAGCATGAAAATCCGATTACCAATACAAAATATGTGAAATTCACAATAGGATGATATGTTTTAAATTCGTGCATTTCCCAAAATCCTTTCTTGCCGCAAACAAAAAGCTGCAGTAATTTTTCTTTCAAAAATTACCACAGCTGCGTTTTTCTGTGATGATTCACAATTCAGATTAGCAAATAGGACATAGCCCTAAAATATACATTTCAGCACCTCAATCTGAAAACATCATTCCTATGCAAATGAGCACTTACGGAATAATATCAAAGCAGGTCTTGTGACTCGCATCCTATAGACAAACCTGTCCGCATTTTCATATCCTGCCTTCTCAGTTTCCCAATGACTAGCTTTCGCTAACAGATATAAAAACATTCGATGCACACACCGACAGTAAACCGCAGGGGATTCGCACCCCATTCCCTTTTCAACGGTCATCCTTGGCAAAATGCGCGTTTACAGTATAACCGACACTCTGTGTGAATGTATTCTGTTCTATAATTCAATGTACCATAAATCCAAAAGAAAATCAATGCACAATTTAATTTTTCTATTGTTTTTCAACAAAAACAGCAC
>JAZSQB010000011.1:0-2436 GCA_045537695.1 Clostridia bacterium
CGAAATCCATACGCAGACCGAGGATGGACGTGTGATTACGCGCGTGGTGCGTAATTCCAATTACGGTAAAGTCGGATCGTAGCCATGTCGTTCTGTGAGCCAAGGAGTTGAAAGGCAGAGTTGTCTTCCTAAGACCGCTTGGGCCTCCGACTTCGAAATCCATACGCAGACCGAGGATGGACGTGTGATTACGCGCGTGGTGCGTAATTCCAATTACGGTATCAATCGTAAGCTGTCTGCAGTGCGCGGTCTGTACGGCTATTTGTATAAAACGGATAAGATTTCGCAGAACATCACGGATAAAATCACGTTTGCAAGCATCAATCAGAAGATTAAAAAGCCGCTGACAACGCAGGAGACGGTGCGTATTTTGGATGTGATTTTTAACGGTGACAAGTACTATCAGGGCAGGGATTTGACCGAATATGAAAAACGCAAGCTTCGCGATATTGCGATTTTTACGACGTATCTCGGCACGGGCGTCCGTGTCAGCGAGCTTGTGAATTTAAATATTGAAGATATCTGCTTTGAAACCTCGTCCTTTATCGTAACGCGCAAGGGCGGCGAGCAGCAGGAAATCTTTATGCCGGCGCAGGTGGAGCAGGAGTTGTTGGCTTACCTGGAGGAGCGCGAAAAGCTTAACGCCAAGGACGGACAGGCGCTCTTTATCAGCCGCAACGGCAGCCGCATTACGGTGGCGGCGGTGGAAAAGAACTTAAAGCGCTATTGCTATACCGCAGGGGTAACGCACAGCGATAAAACAAGACCGCACGCCCTGCGACGCACCTTTGCCTGCCGTATGCTCGAAGACGGCGTGGACATTAAAATGGTTGCCGAGTTGATGGGACATAAAAACATTGAAGTTACGCATAAATTCTATGCGCAGTATTCGAGCAAGGCGAGAAAAGAAGTTATGCAGAATTTCAGCATTATTAAAAAAGAAGACTAAAAAGAAATCCCGAAAACACTCGCCCAATGTTTTCGGGATTTTATTATACAACTTCTCTGAAGCCCTTGCCGATAATCTCACTGGTATTGCTCATCACAACAAAGGATTTTGGATCTAACGCTTTGACATGCGTTTTTAGAAGCATCGCCTGGCGGCGCGTCAACGCAGTTAAAAACACGGTTTTCGCTTCGTGCGCAAACACACCGGTGTAGGCATCGCTGCGCGTTGCGGACTTGTGCAGAGTCTGATTGATGTAGGTGCCGATTTCATCTGCGTACTGCGGAGAAACAATGACGGTGCAGTATTTGGACATATTAAAGCTTTCCAAAATGTTGTTGACCATAAATACCTTTGCCAAAAAGCCGAGCAGGGAAAACAGCCAGGTTTCCACACCGAATACGAGAAAAACAAGCATCACGATGATGAAGTCCGAGCAAAAGAGTGCTCTGGAAATATTGAGGGAGGTATATTTTTTGATGACCATCGCCACAATATCCGTGCCGCCGGTGGAAGCGCCGATGTTAAACAGAATGGCGCTGCCTGCTGCCGGAAGAAAAATCGCAAAAACCAGCTCAAGCAGCGGCTGCGCGGTGAGCGGTTTTGCCAGCGGGCAGACAATTTCCAATAGATAAATTACAAGCGACATCAGCATACTGCAGTATACGGTTTTAAAACCGAATTTTCTGCCGATGAGGATAAAACCGACGAGCAGAAGCGCCGTGTTGATAATCAGCACAAAACTGCCGGCAGACAATACCGGACTGATTTTGCCGAGCAGGACGGAAATACCGCTGACACCGCCGGTAGAAAAATTGTTCGGGAATTTGAAAAAATAGATACCAATGCTCATCAGCAGGGTGCCGAGCGTCATCAGTCCGAAGGTTTTCAGTTTTTCTTTCATATGCATTGCCTCCTGCTATAGATCGCATTTCTCTATAGCATTATAATTATGAAACATATAACAAAAATCCGATAACGATTATAGCGTAAAAGTTCTTGCTTGTCAATGGCGTTTTACAGAAAATTTTAAATAGGTTGTAGGTTTGTCAAAGCTGTGTTACATAAAAGCGAACATTGCTTCAGCTTAAATTAAATGGGTATGCTCTCAAGTATTCTATAGAGTATTTGAAGAATATAAACACAGGAGAAAAACAAAAAGCAAGTCATTTAAAAAATGACTTGCTTAATGGTGGCGGAGAAGGAGGGATTCGAACCCTCGAACCGCTTTTGACGGTTACACGATTTCCAATCGTGCGCGCTCGACCAGCTACGCGACTTCTCCATATCCATATCTTTTTGTGCTCAACGCAAACTAGTTTACCACAAAATTATACCTCTGTCAATATATTTTTTGCTTTTTCGCAAAGTTTTTTTCGTTGACTTTTGAAGCTTTTTATAATACTATAAATAGAGAAATGGAGGAGAGGATTATGTATATAATCAGAAAGACAGAAACACCGATTACAACGCTCTGCGATGCCGCGTGG
>JAZSQB010000019.1:0-13500 GCA_045537695.1 Clostridia bacterium
ATGTGTGATAATGAAACCAACAAATAAGGAAAAGAGGGAGATACCAATGGTAAGTAATTTTTCAAAGAGGTTTGACTCGGTTAGATTGCAGCTTTGGTTATGTTCCTCTGATGATATAGGGATGTAAAAAATAAAGAAAGTTGTCAGCGTAACGTGTAAGTCATCCTCTTTCAATAGGGGACTTGATTTATGCGTTTTTTTGTTATTTGGGATAGGTGGGATTATGTGTCATGTGGCTTTTAGGTTATGAACTTCAATATAAAATTATATACGAAAGGACATGGTTTATATGAAAAAATATAGAATAGTTTCAATGATATTAGTTGTTGTACTTTTGGTTGGAAGCACGATTAGCGCAAGTGCTACAACATTTAAATTGAATATGACAGATAGAAGACAAGAAAAGTCAAATTGGTGTTGGGCAGCAACAACATTGATGATTATAGATTATTTGAATACGTGGAATCCTCTTCCTACCCAAACTGATATAGTTACTACAGTAAAAGGTTCCGCTGTGAACGATGGGGCAACATATAGTGAAATGACCAACGCTTTAAGCTGGTATATGGTTGCTAATACTCCTAAAAGTGGAACAATTACATTTGCAAATGTTAAAAATATGTTGTCAGGTTGGTACAGCCCTATAGAAACATCTATTGGATGGGTAGGAGGAAATGGAAATGGCCATGCTCAAATAATATATGGATATGAAGAGAATGGAGAATATCAAGGTTTATATGTCTTAGATCCAAGAATGAGTGGAACACAAAGATTTTACTATAATTATGATGAGTATAAAGACAACGATGATTTCTTTTGGCGGTATACATGGTATCAAAATAGGCATGCTTCTTAAAAAAGAAAAAAGGAGAGAGTGACAATGAAAAAAATATTGATTATAACTTGTACATTACTACTTGTATTTAATGTATTTGTCTATGCGGAAAATGGTGGAGAAATTGAAAAAATAAAAAATTTGCTTGAAACAAAGACAATAAAAAATTATGAAACAATTTTGATTCCCTTAAAAGGAGATCCCAAAAATTTTAATATAACAGAGGAAGATGATTTAAGAACTATAGAGTTCGGGGAAGGTGTGCAAGGATACAGTATTAACAAACAAAAAATAAAAGAGGCAGCAGAGCAAAAAGCAACGATGGTAGAACCGTATTTGGAAAGAAAAGATAAGTGGTATTTTCCAATAATTGTGTCAGATAAAGAAGTTGCTATGGCAGAAATAGTAAAGGAAGGTAATGAATATAAGGTATTATGTGTTGCAAGTGGCTCTATATTTGATAATTTTGTTAGGGAACAAAAAAATGTAAAAATGAGTGATGCTAAATATGTGACAGAAGGTATTATAATAAACGGGTTTGTTGTAAATAAAGATAATAAGGAAACTTTTATTGATTTGGATATGCCTGAAAGCGGAAATAAAATACAAACGGTAAATTCAACAGGAAAAAGTGTAGTAGAGTTGTTTAATGAAAGATTTGAAAAAGTATCAACAGAAGGTGATAAAACATTCGGAGGATATGGTTCTACAGATAATAAAATGTATGTGGTTTTATTGATAATGATTATAGCCGTGAGTACATTGTTTGTGATTGTAAAAAAGAAAAGAGCATAATTAACTGGTAATAGATTTATCGTAAAGGAGAGCCAACAGGCTCTCCTTTTTTTGTGCAGTAGAAACTCATAATTTTGGGAGATTGGTGAGATTTTCTGCGGAGGCGGATTCCAATTATAACGGTTTACCCGTATGCGTATATCGTGTACGGGTAAACCGTTATGTTATAGTTTTAGTGTAATATGTTGACAAACATTTTCGATTATGGTATAAAATATAGGCGGCTAAAAATCTGATTTAAACATAAATGGTTAAAGTTGTAACTTTGACCATTTTTCAGTATATAAAATCAATTTCTATACGAAATATCAACAAAAAAATATTCCACAAAAAATAAAGATATATGGTGTTTTCCTTTTTCTTGACATTTATAGGAAAACACAGTATAATTTTATGTGTTTATTAACGCCAAGGAGAGCCAAGCCCATCAGGGTTTAAAAAGACAAATGCAGCAAAATGCTGTGGAGAAATTTATGTACATACGAAAGTATGCGCATAAATTCTTTCCTTGTCTTTCGCCTGTATTTTTACTTTTTAAACTTGTAGTCCCTATACGCGAAGAAATTGTTGTCTTTTGGTTGCGTATGGGTGAAGTAAGGCTACCTCCTTGCAAAAACGACAATGCCCAAGGGGGATTGACTTCCCTCTGCTTAATGGAGGTGGCACACTTGGCATTTGATGCAATTGCGGTGCGTGCTGTCTGCAAGGAATTTTCCGAAAAGCTTACGGA
Source organism: Clostridia bacterium (assembly GCA_045537695.1). Classification (GTDB taxonomy): domain Bacteria; phylum Bacillota; class Clostridia; order UBA1381; family UMGS1253; genus RGIG2041. The sequence goes on from JAZSQB010000019.1 coordinate 2,361, forward strand.
TGCCAAGGTAGACAAGGTTTATCAGCCGGAGCGCGATGAGCTGGCGATAGTGCTGCGCACAAAAACAGAGCACGTGCGTGTACTTTTATCGGCGAGCTCGGCAAATCCGCGTGCGCATTTTACGTCGCACACAAAGGAAAACCCGAAAAGTGCACCGATGTTTTGTATGCTGCTTCGAAAACATCTCGTTGCAGGGAAAGTGCTGGCGGTGGTACAGCCGGGCTTTGAGCGTGTGCTGGATTTTCAGATTGAATCGTATACAGAGCTTGGAGATTTGACGGTCAAGCACCTGATTATTGAAATCATGGGCAGACATTCCAATATTATTTTAACAGAAGATGACGGCAGAATTTTAGATGCCATTAAGCATATAGATTTTACGGTTAGCGCCGTGCGCCAAATTTTACCGGGTATGCGCTATGCAGGACCGCCGCCGCAGGAAAAACTAAATCCGCTGACGGTATCGGAGACGGAAATTGCCGCTGCAGTAGAAACCAGTGATGCTAAAACAGTGGATATGCTGATTTTAAATGCATTTGAGGGTGTAAGCCCATTGGTGGCGCGGGAAATTTCTTATAATGTGTTTGGCTGCACAGATTTTAAAACCGCGGATTTAACGCCGGCACTGCAAATGCGTCTTTGCAACCGCATAGCGGATGTGTTTTCGGCAGTGCGCGCAGGTAAATTTTCCCCTTGTCTTCTTTCGGATGCAAATAAAAAGCCGATAGAGTTTTGTGCACTCCCGATTAAGCAATACGGCAGTGCTGCACTCCCAGAAGCCTTTGATTCGATGAGCGCGGTGATTGACGGTTATTTTTACATCCGCGACAGCGCAGAGCGCCAAAAACAAAAAAGTGCGACAATTTTAAAAACTATAACAAATAATATAAATCGTTGCGCGAAAAAGATTGTACTTCTGGAAAAAACGGTTGCAGATGCGCATAATATGGACAAATATAAGCTTTACGGCGACTTGATTACGGCAAATTTGTACCGAATCCAAAATGACGACAAAACGGTAACTGTGCAGAATTATTATGAAGAGAGTATGCCGGAGCTGACAATTACGCTGGACACAGCACTTTCACCGCAGAAAAACGCGCAGAAATATTATAAAAAGTATAATAAAGCAAAAACAGCATTGACTGAAGCTAATAAACAGCTTTCTATAGCAAAAGAAGAGCTTTCCTATTTGGAAAGTGTGGAGCAAAACTGCCGGATGGCAACAAACGAGGCGGATTTAAACGAAATCCGTGCCGAGCTTGCACAGTATGGATATATTGTGCGTGCACAGAAGAAAAAGTGCAAGGCAGAAGCACAAAAAATGTCTGCGCCAATGCATTTTATTAGCAGTGATGGATTTGATATTTATTGCGGTAAAAACAATGTGCAAAATGATTATCTGACATTGCGCTTTGCCAACAATGCAGACCTTTGGTTTCATACCAAAAATTTTCCCGGTTCGCACGTGATTATTAAACTGGGGTTGGATAAAGATGTTCCGGAACGCACGTTGCGCGAGGCAGCAATTATAGCGGCGACGCATTCGAGTGCAAAGCATTCGGCGCAGGTGCCCGTGGATTACACCCAAATCAAAAATGTAAAAAAGCCTTCCGGTGCAAAGGCCGGCATGGTCATATATGATGTGTATAACACTGTATATGTTATGCCAGACGAAGCACTCACGGAACAATTGAAGGGAGATAAATAATATGGCAATCAGAATCGGTATTTTCGGTTACGGCAATCTCGGCCGCGGCGTAGAGTGTGCCATCCGTCAGAATGCGGACATGGAGCTCGCAGCGGTGTTTACCAGAAGACCTCCGGAAACAGTAAAAATTTTAACGCCGGGCGTGCAGGTGTTGTATGCGGACGCGGCGGAAAGCATGAAAGATAAAATTGATGTTATGATTCTTTGCGGTGGCAGTGCAACGGATTTGCCGGTGCAGACGCCTGCGCTTGCAAAGTTGTTTCACGTGGTGGACAGCTTTGATACGCACGCGAAGATTCCGGAGCACTTTGCGGCAGTGGATGCCATAGCAAAGGCATCAGGCAAGGTCGGCATCATTTCGGTCGGTTGGGACCCTGGTATGTTTTCTTTAAACCGCCTGTATGCAAGTGCGATATTGCCTGATGGCAAGGATTATACGTTCTGGGGCAAAGGTGTCAGCCAGGGGCATTCCGATGCCATTCGTCGTATTGAAGGCGTGCTCGATGCAAAGCAGTACACCATTCCGGTGGATGCAGCGCTTAATGCGGTGCGCAGCGGCACAAATCCGGCGCTTTCCACACGCGAAAAGCATCTGCGTGAGTGCTTTGTTGTCGTTGAAGACGGCGCAGACAAGACAAGGATTGAAAATGAAATCAAGACAATGCCGAATTATTTTGCCGATTATGATACAACCGTACATTTTATTACAAAGGAGGCGCTTGTGCGTGACCACAGCGGTATTCCGCACGGTGGTTTTGTGATTCGTACGGGCAAGACAGGCGCAAACTTAGAGCACAGCCATGTGATTGAGTACAGCTTAAAGCTCGATTCCAATCCGGAATTTACGGCCTCCGTCATTGTGGCATATGCGCGCGCTGCATACCGCCTCGGCACAGAAGGAGCAAGCGGTTGCAAGACTGTATTTGATATTGCGCCGGCATATCTTTCTGCAAAGAGCAGCGCAGAGTTAAGAAAAGATTTATTGTAATATAGCCGAAAACAGCTGCCTTTGCTTTTAAAGAGATCTGGGGAGAAATGATGCAATCTCTGTTTACAAGACATTGCAAAAGCTTTTCTTTCATAGTATAATAGAAACAAACAAAAAGGGGGGCGAAATAAGTGGGACTTTTAGAAATGGAATGGAGCATGCTCGCGGAAATTTGTATACGCTTGGTTGCGGCGGTGTTACTTGGCGGTTTGATAGGCTGGGAAAGAGCCGGCACCAACCATGATGCGGGTCTTCGAACACATATTATTGTATGCCTGGGTGCAGCGACGATTATGCTGGTCAGTGAACTGGTGGTTTTGCGCTACAATATTGCATCGGAGATGCTGCGTATGGGTGCGCAGATTATCAGCGGTATCGGTTTCTTGGGCGCCGGCAGTATTTTGATTGATGGTAACCGCATTCGCGGTATCACTACGGCGGCTGGTATATGGACAACGGCTTGTGTCGGCATTGCAATTGGTATTGGCTGCTATATTGTTGCGGCAGTGGTTGTGCTTTTGATGCTTTTTGCCATGATTGCACTGCGCAGAGTATCGAGCAAACTGCAGATGCAGAGCAATCAGTTTTCCGTAAAGTGCACCTTAGAAGATAGGGAAGCGATGAAGCAGGTGCTTACTTTGCTGACGGAAATGAGTGTGTCTGTCAAGCAGATTAAAACGGCAACAGATGATGATAATGCATTGCTTTTAAGCCTGCAGATCGGTTTGCCGATTGGAGAACAGATTGGCGAGGTTATGATTGCGCTGAGCGGTTGTGAGGGCGTATCGTCACTTCGCTTTGCATAAGAAAAACGAAATAAAATCTCCTATAGTAGATAGTTGTCTACTATAGGAGATTTTATTTCATTCGGAAAATATAAAAAAATATTTGTCAACCGAAACGCGGGTGGTAGCCATGAAATTGCTACTTGAAAAATACGAAAAAATACTGTACAATGTAGGATGCTTACAGTAATCTTATTAGGAAGTGATTCTTTGCAAAACAGAGAACATACAAAATTTGTCGGCACGATGCTGGATTTCGGGGAAGCAATGCTACTGTGCGGTGCAGAAGTCAGCCGTATAGAGGACAGCATTAAACGCATTTGTGCGAGCTATGGTTATTTAAATGCACAGCTGATGGCAATCAGCGCCGGCATTATTATGACGGTTACCTTGCCGGATGGACAAGCTTATACGCAGCTACGCCGATGTTTTTCCGGTAGTAATGATTTTTTGAGATTGGGTGATCTCAATGCACTTTCTCGTGCGGCGTGTGCAAATCCGATGCCGCTACCGGTGTTTGAAGAAAAACTGGCGGAAATCCTGGCGAGCGGTAAGACGAAGCAAAGATCGGTGAAAAACTGCATTGGGGCGATTTTGGCGGCTTGCGGCTGTACGGTGTTTTTTAGCGGCGCGCTGATCGATTGTATTGCGACATCCATATGTGCATTGCTCATTTTCTTTTTAGATAGACATTTAAAAGCAAAAACCCCGAATGCATCCGCTTATTATTTTGCAAGCGCACTTTTGTCCGGCATTCTGGCAGTGGTGTTGTGTAATACATTTTCATTTAATCGGGACATGGTCATTATCGGGATTATTATGCTTTTGATTCCGGGCATTTTGCTGACCAACTCTATGCGCGATATGCTTTTGGGTGATACGCTGACCGGCAGTGCCCGTTTGTTCGAAGCAGTGCTCGGCGCTGCGTGTCTTGCAGCCGGGATTACGGTTGCCATTTTGCTGTTTGGAGGTGTGCCGGCGTGAGTCAAATGGAGATTGTAACGGGACTTTTGTCTGCATGGGTTATGACATTGGGGTTTGGTTTGTATTTTAATCAACGCATTTGCCATGCGCTGATTGCTTCCGTGGTTGGATTTCTGACCTGGGGCGTGTATCTTTTGTTTATGCCGCTGACGGAGAATATTTTTATTCTTTCTTCCATTGCTACGGCATTTGCAGGTTTGGTTGCTGAAATTGCTGCACGTATACTGAAAATTCCGGCTAGCTCCTTTTTGACGGTTGCCGTGGTTGTACTGATTCCGGGACGCACATTGTATTACACACTCTATCACGCTATCGCGGGCAATCTGCATATGGCATGGAAACTTGCAGGAGATACTGTGTTGGTTGTGATGGGCATTTCTACAGGTATTGTCTTTATAAGTGTTTGTGCAAAAATATTTGCTTACTTGTGGAATCGCTTTGTGAAATAAAATGAAGCGAGACGTTGGTTTGCCCAAAATATTGCGATGAATTTCCAAATTACCACAAGGGATTGGGCAAATAAAAAAAATGTATACAAAATCAAAAAAAGCTTGACATTTTATGTTATCCGCTGTATAATATATAGCGTATTCGCGCTTGATTTGAGCGCAATTTTTAAGTCGGAGTGCGCCAAAGGCGCTTTCCATAGAAACGAAAGATTCGGCAGGAGGTGCAAACATGCTTAGAACATACCAACCTAAAAAGAGACAGAGAAGCAAGGTTCACGGCTTCAGAAAGAGAATGAGCACTGCAAACGGCAGAAAGGTTCTGGCTAGAAGAAGACTTAAAGGTAGAAAAAGATTGTCAGCATAAAAGGCCACTTAGTGGTCTTTTCTTGTAGTTAGCCGAAAGTAAAAATCCGCCTTTAAAAATTCGGATTATTTTCTTTTGGTTAGGTGTTTTTTGGCGGTGAGAAAATGAACTATACGTGTTCCATGAAATACAACCTTGATTTCAAACGGCTTTACAGCCGAGGGAAGTCCATTGCAGCAGGCTATCTGGTGTTGTATTATCAAAAGAATAAGTTAAACAGAAATGTTTTGGGCATCACCGTAACCAAAAAATTCGGCAAAGCGGTACAGCGAAACCGAATGCGCAGACTGATTCGGGAATGTTACCGTTTGCGGGAGTCGGAAATGCATCTGGGCTACAATTTGGTTTTGGTCGCTCGAAATCGCGCCATTGATGCGAATTTCGGACAAATCGACCGCGATCTTAGGTATTTGCTAAAAAAGAGTGGCATAATCGGGGAATGAGCAATCAATCCCCTTATTTTGCGTAAGCGAGGGAAGCCACGATGAAAAAATTATTACTTTGGTGCATTCGTGCATATCAAAAATACATTTCTCCCCATAAGGGACATGCTGCATGTAAGTTTATGCCGACTTGTTCAGCGTACGCTTATGAAGCGATTGAAGCGCACGGCGTTATTGTCGGCACTTTTTGGGCAATTTGGCGCATTTTGCGCTGTAACCCGTTCAGTCGCGGTGGCTATGATCCCGTACCGAAAAAACGAAAATAACGAATGCACACATCAAGCACACGTGAGGTAAAAATATGAATTTGTTTTCTGTATTGATTTTCCGCCCGATGGGTTGGATTTTGCAATTACTATATTCCTTTATTCAAAACTACGGTCTTGCGTTGATTGTTTTCACCGTTTTGATTAAGCTTTTGATTTTGCCGTTGAATGTAAAATCGCAAAAAGCGATGCTTAAGCAACAAAAGCTACAGCCGCTGATGCAGGAAATCCAGAAAAAGTATGCACATGACAAAGAAAAGCAGAGTCAGGAATTGATGAAGCTTTATAAAGCAAATGGTGCAAGCCCGACGGCGGGCTGTCTGCCGATGTTGATACAATTTCCGCTGATTATCGGTCTGTATCAGGTATTGCGTATGCCGCTTTCGTTTATGCGCGGTATTAACTTTAATGCAGCCGAGAATATTAACAAGGTAATTGAGCTGCAGAAGCTCGTTGGTGAAAATGCTGCTTTGGCGGCAACAGCAAAGAATGGCTTTTTAACAGGTACAATGGAAAATCTGGCAAATATGTTCCAGATTGAAATGAGTAGTTTTGCGTCCAGTTTAACGGATCTGGGCTTTACGCAGTTTGCTGACTGGAAAGTAAATTTCAGCTTTCTTGGTTTGGACCTTTCCAGATACCCGAGTGAGTTTCCGCTGTTTTCTCTCCTGTTTGGCGGGGAGTTCAGTGAAGCACAGTTCTGGGCAACGCTTCCGCTTTTGTTGATTCCGGTGCTTGCGTGTGTGACTAGCTGGATTTTGGCAAAAATGACACAGAATAAGCAGAAAGACAACCCGCAACAGAGTTCAACAAATTCGGCAACTGCAGAAACGACGGAACAGATGAATAAATCCATGACATTGATGATGCCGATTATGTCTTTGTTTTTCTCGTATACATTGCCGGCGGGTATCGGTTTATACTGGATTGTTTCGAATGTGTTCCAGATGATACAGCAGTACTGGACAACGACGATATTTAAAAAGAAAGAGGATGAGATTCTTGTTATCGACACAATTAAAAAGAACAGAAAAAACAGCTAAAACTGTGGATGAAGCAATAGAATTGGCGCTTGCAGAGCTTGGCGCAAGCAAAGAACAGGTTGAAATTGAAGTTTTAGATGAGGGCAGCAAGGGTCTGTTCGGCATCCTGGGCGGCAAGGACGCGCGCGTTATTGTAACGAAGAAGGATTCGCCGGCAGATAAGGCGGTTGCATTTTTGAGCGACTTGTTCCTCAGCATGGGTCTTCGTGTGCAGATGGATGCACAAATGGAAGGCGACAGCTTGAATATTGATTTGAGCGGTAGCGATATGGGTATTGTTATCGGTAAGCGTGGCGATACACTGGATTCCATTCAGTATCTGACCAGCTTAGTTGTAAACAATGCAAAGGGTAGCTATATTAAAGTTACAATTGATACGGAAAACTACAGGGAAAAGCGCAAGGATGCGTTGGAAGCGTTGGCAGTGCGCATTGCTGCAAAGGTAGAAAGAACCGGTAAGCGTCATACCTTTGAACCAATGAATCCATATGAAAGACGTATTATTCATTCTAAACTGCAGACTTATGAAAATGTTACGACCTATTCTATCGGTGAGGATCCGAACCGTAAGATTGTGGTTGTATTGAAAGACAAAGAGAAATAATAACTGATAAAAGTAAAAAAGGTCGCTTCTGCGGCCTTTTTTTGAAAAAGAGGCGTTTAAAATGAACAAAACAGATACCATTGCTGCAATTGCAACACCGCCAGGGGTCGGCGGCATCTCTACGGTGCGCATCAGCGGACCGGATGCAATTCGCATAGCGGATTGCATCTTCTTTGCGGCAGATAAAACAAAGCTTGCGGATTGTGCATCACACACGGTGCACTATGGTTATATTAAAGATCCGGAAACGCTGGAAAAAACAGATGAAGTACTTGTAACGCTGATGCGTGCACCGCGCACATTTACGGCGGAGGATGTTGTAGAAATTTCCACGCATGGCTCACCGACGGTGCTTGCCAAGGTGATGGATTTGCTGCTCGGATGCGGTGTGCGTCCGGCGGAAGCAGGTGAATTTACCAAACGTGCTTTTTTAAACGGCAGAATTGACTTGTCGCGCGCGGAGGCTGTGCTGGATGTAATTCACGCGGATTCAGACGCATCGCTGAAAAGTGCAATTGCGCAATTGGATGGTGGTTTGCAGAAACGCATTGATGCAATACGCAGTCCGCTTTTGTATTGTTGTGCACAATTTGCGGCAGCTGTGGATTATCCGGACGATGATATTGCGGAGCTGACGGACGAAAAGCTTCTGGAAATACTGGAAAAGTCTGTTCTGGAATGCGACCGGCTATTGGAGACGGCGCAGGACGGCTGCAGAGCAAAAAACGGTATTGCCTGCGTGATTGCCGGTAAGCCGAACACGGGAAAAAGCTCCCTTTTAAATGCGCTATCCGGCGCGGAACGCGCTATTGTAACAGACATTCAGGGTACGACACGCGATGTTATTGAGCAAACGGTTACGATAGATGGGATTGCGCTGCGCTTGTTTGATACAGCGGGTATTCGGGAAACGACAGATGCTGTAGAGCAAATTGGCGTAAAAAAGACACTGGAATATATACAGGCAGCTGATTTGGTGCTTTTGATGCTGGACAGTAGCGCAGAAATGACCCCAGAGGATACCGAATGTGCGCAAGCGGCAAAGGATAAGCCGATGCTTGTGGTTTTAAATAAATCCGACTTAGAAACCAAAACGAATGCCAATGCAGCAGCTGCATTGGCAAACGGCGCACCAATTGTGCAGATCAGCACCAGCACCGGTGCCGGTATGGCAGAGTTGCGCGCAGCAATTTGTGATGTTTGCCGCACGAAAGAAATTCGCAGCGCAGATAATGTGCTTACAAATATGCGCCATATACACGCACTTGGCGATGCGCGCGCAGCGCTTGTAAACGCTGTGCAGACGCTCAAAAGCGGTATGCCGGTCGATATGTGTGTTATAGATGTAAACGATGCATTAGAGCATCTCGGACTGATTACAGGTATCACCGTTTCCACAGATATTGTTAATGAAATTTTTGCAAATTTCTGTGTGGGAAAATAATAAAAAACAGCTGAATATATTCAGCTGTTTTTTATTGTAGTATTTATTGTTTTATTGCTTTTTCCTTCCACTTGCCGCGCTTGTAGAAAATGGCGGTAATGACTGCGCCAAGCACCCAAGTGATGAGTAAGGAAATCTGAATGCAAACGCTCTGACCGTTCGGCAACTCTGGCGTTCTGGTTGCCCAAGAAATACCGTATGCCAGTGGGATACGAATAAAAACAGTGGTAATTAAAGAAATCCACATTGGGGTCATTGTATCTCCGGCACCACGCATAATGCCCGAAATGCTTTGTGTAACTGCCATAGCAATGTAACCGACAGCCAGGATTTTCATCAGGTTATAGCTTAAATCTACGAGTTCCTGTGTTTTTGTAAAGCATGCCATAAGGCCTTTGCCAAACAGCAGAATGATTCCAGTAATGACGGCAGAACAACCGGCAGCAATTAAAGTGCCTTGCTTTGCGCCTTGGGTTACACGGTCATAAAGCTTTGCGCCGACATTCTGACCTGCATAAGTGGTCAGTGCCATACCAAACGAAAAGTTCGGCATCATCGCAAAGCCGTCTACGCGCATAATGATTACATTTGCGGCAATAAACTGTTCACCAAACTGGTTGGTTAAGGACTGCACCACAATCATTGCCGAGGACATTATTGCCTGTGTTGCACCGGACGGAAGACCAAGCTGAATCAGCGTTTTTACATAACTGCCGACCGGCTTTAAAAACTTTACTTTAAAATCAAAATACTCACGCATTTTAGACAGCTTCCATAAACAAAGGATGGAAGAAACTGCCTGCGCAATAACGGTAGCGAGGGCAACGCCGGGCACACCCATACCCAGACTTGCCACAAAATAAACGTCCAGTACAATGTTAATTATTGTTGCAACCAACAGATAAATCAGTACGGAAACCGAATCGCCCATACCGCGGATAATACCGGAAAGTATGTTGTAATATCCCATTCCAGCAATACCAATGAGTGAAATTGTCAAATAGCCTGCGCAATCCTCGAGAATACTTTCTGGCGTATTCAAAATCTGCAGCAGCGGTTTAATCAGCGGGGTTGCTATTAAAATTAAACCGACACAGGCAATCAGTGTTACCGTAATACAGTTACCAATGGTATGTGAAAGTGCTTCTCGGTTTTTCGCACCAAAGTATTGCGACACCATAATGCTTGCACCGGCAGAAATACCGATAAACAAAACCAAAAGCAGGTTTAAAATTGGCATCGAGCTGCCGACTGCAGCAAGTGCATTGTCACCGACATATTTGCCGACAACAATACTGTCCACCGTGCTATAAAGCTGTTGTGCAATATTACCGAGGAGCATCGGTAATGTAAAAGAAACTATACTTTTCCAAGGTGCGCCTACGCGCATATCTTGGGGAGCCAAAAGCTTATTTTTCATATTTTCATCCTTCAGTTTCATAAAAAATCAACAGTTTACATTATAGCAAAAATTCTAAATTGTTGCAAGTTAATTTTGACATATTTTCTACGCATTTTACAACTACGAAAAAATACAGAGCCACATAAATAAGTATCAATAGTATTTTTCATTTTGCTATACCCTTGCTATTAATATTCGTAATCCACAACAGCTCTGCCTTCATTAACAGAACGAATATAAGATGCAACAGCAAGGTGATGTTCATTTTTCTGATATACATCTAAATCCTCTTTTGTTTTAAAATCTGTTACAAGACAAATATCATATGCCATAGTACTACCATTAAAGTCAATGCCAACCTGTAAACTTACAATTTCCTTAATCAATGCAGGTAAAGTTTCTAACGAAGCTTTAATTTTCTGCGCAATTTGTTCTTTCTTAAGACCATCGTTTTCCTCCGGTAACTTCCACATAACGATATGTTTAATCATACTTTTTTCTTCCTTTCTTTATTTAAAATAATTTAATTTTATTATAGTATAGAATTTATAAATTGTAAATTACTTTATATAATAATTCTTTCTTTTTTATGCTTGCACTTTCTCTTATTTTTTGTTATAATTAATATGTATATGTGTGATTAAAAGTAAGTATATA
>JAZSQB010000001.1:0-11604 GCA_045537695.1 Clostridia bacterium
CTTCCCGAAAGCTATGACAGCCAAAAGGAATACCCCTTTTTACTTTATCTTCATGGAGGTTCAATAGGTTATCACCGTTCTAATGGCAGAACCCCTTGGACTACTGATCTTGGAAATAGTGAATATGCTGAAAGTATTGCAAACAGCATAAAAGATTGCATAATATTTGCCCCTCAGGCTCCCGGTGCCCCGCAAGAAATTAAAGATGCAAAAAGTGCATATTGGAGCGAGTTTGCCAGCGGAATGGTAACAAAATTCAGTGTAGATAACAGTGCTTCTTCGCCATATCTTCGTGCGGTGGAAAAAATGATGGAGAATTTTCTTGAAAAAGGTATTTCTCACAATGGCAGCATTTATACTGTTGATGCATCACGTTTATACGTAGCCGGACATTCAATGGGCGGCATCGGGGTATATACAATTTTAAGAGATTGTCCCGATATGTTTGCTGCGGCTTTAATTGCTTCCGGCATTGGCGACCCTGATAGCGTTGACCTATGGAAGAGTACACCCGCACGTATTGTTCACGGAACAAAAGATGCTACAATTTCATACAAAGCCGCAGAGGTAATGATTGAAGCGTTAAAAGAGTATCCCAATGTAGAAATGGTCACACTTGTAAATGGTGTCCACAACATACAATCGTATCTCTACGGTCCGGATTGGGATGAAGGCACAAACGAACATTTTCTCTGGATGGCAACGAAGGACCGCGACACGAATGTAATTGAAGGCGACGCTATGAAGCACACATATGTAATGGCTGCGACAGACGTGCCGGAAAGCAAAAGCGTAAAGGTCTTTTTGGACGGCGAAGAGGTTCTTTTCCCGGATGAACAGCCTTTCACCAACACGGCTATACAGCAGCGTAAGGGTTCTAAACTTGTTGAAGGGGATAACAGAGGTGTATTTATTCCTGTTCGTGCAATGAGCGAGGCGGCGGGTTTTGAGGTTTCATGGGACGATGAAACACAGACCGTAGAGTTAAAAAAAGGCGACAGAGTAAGCTCAGTTACCATCGATGGTAACTGTGTTGTTAACGGCGCTGTAAAGAATTGTATCTTTAGCTTTCCAAAGCGAAATGACAGAGTTTTTGTTTCTATGCACGGCATATGCCAGGCGCTGGGTTGCACAATGAGATGGGACAACATCAATCGTGTTGTTTACTTCTATTCCGAAGATAAATTCCCGATGGGCGCTGATTTATCTCAAGGCACCTATTCGGTATCGAATATAGAACACGAAAAATACAATGACTTTTACGCTGTGGCAGAGAAGGAATTCATTGTTCCCGGCGTGCAGGACGATTTTGTTCAGGGCGGCATTGCATACAGAAAGGATACCAACCAATTCTATGTTGCGGGCTATTTTAATACAGAGCGCAACTCGGCAATTGCTGTTATAGATGCTTCCACAGGAAAAATAGCAGCACATCTGCGCCTCGTGAATATCGACGGAAGCGTGCACACAGGTCAATTAAGCGGCATTGCGGTAAGTGATAAAGATGTCTATTTGGCAAACGGAGATACCGTACAAAGAATTGCACTTGCAAGTCTGGATGATGCATCGCCGAACGGCTACGTACAAGTTGAGGAAAACATAAACCTCAGTTTGGGACAGCCCTGCGCAATTTCCTTTGTTGAAGTTAAAGATGGATACTTGTGGGCAGGCAACTATTACAAGGCTGACGATAAAAATTATAACGTAAAGGCTTGCGAACAGTACGGATTTCTTCTGAAAGGCTATGAAATTGATTCGGCTACCGGCAGACTTTCGGAAAAGAACAAGGCGCAGGAGAATCAGCCGTATGACTACGTTCCGGATGTGCTTTATTCGCTCGATAAACCCGAGGGAATTCAAGGAATGACTGTATCCGGAAACTATATTATCACGGCTTCCGCTTACAATAACGGTAACTCACCTGTTCGAATTTTTGATAAGACAAAAATTTCGGACAGTGGGGAAAAGGTTGTTCTTGCCGGTGGGATTGAAATTCCCGTAATGCATTTGGAGAGTGAAACGAAAGTCGATGCTATGCCGTATGCTGAAGGCATCACCGAAGCGAATGGCAAGCTGTATGTCTTATTCAAATCTGCATCGATCTATTTGCGTAAATCAACCAATGTAGTTACTACAGACCATGTTTGGGAATTAGATATTGATAAACTTATCGGCACTGCGCAGAAGTGAGAGAAGCAAAAACTGCAGAAAGAAAAACGATTATGGCAAATTCATTGCACAATCACCAGTACGGTGCGAAATGGACAGACATTCGCGTTCATAAAAAAGAAAGATACAAAGCCACATGGATTGACTTTCATGAGCACCCGTTTTATGAAATACAGCTTATTCTTTCGGGAAATGTCAAAATCATTATAGACAATAAGACGGTTGATTCAGCAGAAAACAAGCTCGTTCTCGTAAAGCCGAAGGTGGAACATTTTGTGTCCAGCAATCCTGATGTGGTGTACAGTAGTCTTTATTTGGTTTTTACTGAAGATTACATCAAAAGCTATGACATACAAAGTATGAATCTCCTGTCTGTTTTCGGCAGCAGAGGAGAGGTTTATGACCTTACGCCGGAGCAAACCGAACGGTGTGAAAAAATCATAGATTCAATTGCAAAAGAAGAAAACAAATTGAGAAAAAGATTTTTGGTGTTTTATCTGCTTTCGTATATAGCTGATTTTTCAAAACAGCATGCTGCTTACACTACCACGATTCCGAAAGCGATTGTTGAAGCAGTAGCATACATTAACAAGCATTATGCAGAAAAAATCACCGCACAGAAGCTTGCTGATGAAGTGCATATAGGTCGAACAACTCTGATGACGCAATTTAAAAAGTATACGGGAAAAACACTGCAAGAATACATAACCAACTGCCGTTTGCGAGAAGCGATAAACCTTATTTCGGAAGGGAAAACCGAATATGAGGCTGCGGTGAGGAGCGGCTTTAGTGACAGCAGCTCGCTTATACAAAGCTTTAAAAGAAGCTTTAAAATAACGCCCGGTCAATACATCCGAAATATTAAAGAGTAGTTATTTCTGCGGTTTAGATGCGACGGAACATAAAAAGAAGTAAGCATTTTGCTTACTTCTTTTTTGTTTTTGTGTTATAATTCGTATATACAGTTTTTTGCTTCGCAAAATGCCTGCGCGTTTTAACACGCTTGCAGTTTTTTATGTACCCGTCGTGGCAGAGGATTTTCATAAGGTTGCGTTCGGGATTGTTTTGTGGTAGAATAAATTCAAAATGAATCAGTGACGATGAAAGGGAAATTGGAAATGGAAAGAAAAATCGATGTTGCATTTAAGTTTGGTTGCGGAAGATATATTCAGGAGGAAAATGCAATCGAAAATAATCTCTATACAGAATTGAAAAATTTAGGAAATAAAGCTTTATTTGTTGCAAGGGATAACGGCTTTAACGCTGCAGAGCAAAAGATCCGGAAAGCACTTGACGGTACGGTTGTGACCTATGAGTTTAAAAGATTCGACAGCGTTCCGTGTATGGAAAATGCAGAAGAAATCGCATCATATGTCAAACGAAATGGCTTCGACATCGTATGCGGCGTCGGTGGTGGCGTTATGGGAGATATTGTGAAGCTGGTGGCGGCACTTGCCGATGTAGCACTTGTGCAGATACCGACGTCTTCCGCAACTTGTGTTTCGGCAACGCCGCTGAGTATTATGTACGATAAAAATACCCATGCATATAAAGGCGGCTACATATGCAGAAGAGAAGCGGATGCGGTTATTGTTGATACAACGATTCTGATTTAGCAGCCTGCAAGACTGTTCTGGGCCGGCATTGTTGATTCCAAAGCCAAAATGATTGAAATCCAGCACTATTTTATGAACGGAAAAGCAGTGCCGATCGGCTTGGAGATGGCATGGGCAGTATCCAAAGAAGTTTATAAATTCTATAGAGACAATATGGATGAAATCGCCAAGGCAATCAAAGAAAAGCAAATCAGCAAGACGTTTGAACTTGCGGTGTTTTATGCCATTGCGGTTACCGGCATTATCAGCGGACTTTCGAAAAACTCATCGCAGACGGCATTGGCGCATGCACTTTATTATAATGCAAGGACGAGCTTTTGCAAAGAGGCAAGAAGCTACCTGCACGGCGAAATTGTAGGTGTCGGTCTGGTTGTACAACTTGCATATAACGGGCTGGATTATGCAACTGAGATTAAAAAACTCAAATCTATGAATCTTCCGGCATCGCTTTCGGATATCGGCATCGAACCGAATAACGAAAACATACATACTGTTGTGAACTGGCTTTATGAGGGTGTAAAAACGGAAGGCGATGCAGAAGAAGTAAAACAAAAATTAGAAAATGCAGTTAAGACGATATGCAAATAAATATATGGAATTCAATTATGTATAGGAGAAATTGGTATGAGAGCGATTGTACAGCGAGTGAAGCATGCATCCGTCACGGTAGGCGGTGAGGTTATCGGCAAAATTGGGCAGGGGTTTTTGGTGCTTGTCGGCGTAAAGTGTGGCGATACGGAAAAGAATGCGGATTTTATTATCAAGAAGTGTTGCGGTCTTCGCGTGTTTGAGGACAGCGAAGAGAAGATGAATTTGTCGCTTACAGACATCGGCGGCAGTTTATTAATCGTGCCGAATTTTACCTTGTATGCGGACTGCAAAAAGGGATTTCGTCCGGGTTTTTCGGACGCGGCGCCGCCTGCGGAAGCAGAAAGGCTGTATAATTATGTCGTGGAAGGCTGTAAACAGAGCGGTATTCCTGTTCAGACCGGCAGTTTCGGCGCAGATATGAAGGTTGAGCTTTTAAACGACGGTCCGATTACGCTTATAATTGAAAATGAGGGGTAAAAAATATTGACATACCGCACCTTTGGTGGTATTATATATAAGATATAATGCATAAATATTTGCATTATTTGAGTTATAAACTGGAGGGCAATGAAAATGAAAGAGTTTAACGTAGCGGTTGTCGGCGCAACCGGCATGGTAGGACAGAGATTTATCACGCTTTTAAACGAGCATCCGTGGTTTCACATTAAGGTGCTTGCAGCGAGTGCGCGTTCTGCCGGCAAAACCTATGAAGAAGCAGTAGACGGCAGATGGGCAATGAGCACCGAGATGCCGGAAAAGGTTAAAAAACTGGTTGTGAAAGACGCCGTAGCTGATAAAGAAGAAATTGCAAAGGAAGTTGATTTCATCTTCTGTGCAGTTGATATGAAGAAAGACGAAATCCGTGCATTGGAAGAGGCATATGCAAAGCTTGAGTGCCCGGTAATTTCCAACAACTCCGCACATCGTCATACAGACGACGTGCCGATGATTATTCCGGAAATCAATCCGGAGCACGCTGAGATTATTGAAGCGCAGAAAAGGCGCCTCGGTACAAAGCGTGGCTTTATCGCGGTAAAGTCGAACTGCTCGTTGCAGAGCTACGTTCCGGCGCTGCACCCGCTTAAAAAATACGGCATTAAGGATGTTGTTGCTTGTACATACCAGGCAATCTCCGGTGCAGGTAAAACCTTTGAAAGATGGCCGGAAATTTTAGACAATGTAATTCCGTACATCGGCGGTGAGGAAGAGAAGAGTGAAGTTGAGCCGATGAAGATTTGGGGCACAATGCAGGACGGTAAAATTGTCGATGCAACCGAGCCGAGAATCACCGCGCAGTGCCTTAGAGTACCGGTGTCTGACGGTCATACAGCGGCTGTATTTGTATCCTTTGAAAACAAGCCGTCCGTTGAAGAAATCAAAAAGGCATGGGTTGAATTTGCAGGTGAGCCGCAGGCACTGGAGTTGCCGAGCGCACCGAAGCAGTTCTTAAACTACTTTGAAGAAAATGACAGACCGCAGGCAAAGCTTGACAGAAACTTAGAGGGCGGTATGGCTGTCAGCGTAGGTCGTTTAAGAGAAGACAAGATTTACGATTATAAGTTTGTATGCCTTTCGCACAACACGCTCCGCGGCGCGGCAGGCGGTGCAGTGCTGATGGCTGAGCTTTTGGCAGCAAAGGGTTACATGGATTAACGATTTGACCTGTGTGGGCATATACTGATATACATCCTATTTGAAAGGAAGTTTCGAATATGAAGAAGACAATTTTTACCGGCTCCGGTGTTGCGATTGTTACACCATTTGATGAGAACGGTGTAAATTTTGATAAGCTCGGTGAAATGCTGGAGTGGCATGTGCAGGAGGGCACGGATGCAATTATCATCTGCGGTTCTACCGGTGAGCCGTCCACCATGCCGGACGAAGAACACATCAGCGTAATTGAATATGCTGTAAAGAAAATTGCCGGCAGAATTCCGGTAATTGCGGGCACGGGCTCGAATGAAACCGTGCATGCAATCAAACTGTCCAAGGCGGCTGAAAAGGCAGGTTGTGACGGTGTACTTGTTGTAACACCTTACTACAACAAGGCGACACAGAAGGGGCTTTACCTCCACTATAAAGCGATTGCAGAAAGCATCAATATTCCGATTATTATGTATAACGTGCCGGCGCGTACAAATGTTTCCATTTCTTTGGATACACTTGAAAAGCTTGCAAAGATTGATAACATCGTTGCGCTTAAGGAAGCAAGCGGCGATATCGCATATCTTTCGCACGTTGCAGCGCGTGTACCGGAGATTGCAATCTATTCCGGTAATGATGATATGATTATTCCAGCAATGTCTGTTGGCGGCGTGGGTGTGATCTCGGTTGCTGCTAACCTGATGCCAAAGTATATGCACGATATGTGCCAGAACTATCTCGACGGTGACGTGAAGACAGCGGCAAAGATGCAGCTCGATATTATGGACCTCGTAGATAAGCTCTTTATTGAAGTTAACCCGATTCCGGTAAAGACCGCGATGAATATGGTTGGCTGGGGTGTAGGCGATTTGCGTATGCCGCTTTGCGAGATGGAAGAAGCAAACGCGCAGAAGCTGAAGGAATCCCTTGCAAAATACGGATTATTAAAGTAATTGGAGATATACTTATGACAAGAATTATGCTTAGCGGCTGCAACGGCAAGATGGGTAGAGTCATCGAGCGTATTGCAGGCGAGCGCGAAGATGTTAAAATTGTTTGCGGCGTGGATATCAATGATGTGCAAAACAGTGATTATCCGGTCGTAACTGCGCCTGCAAAATTTGACGGCGACTGCGATGTGATTATTGATTTTTCGCATCCGAGTTGTCTGGAAGGTTTGCTTGCGTACGCAATAAAGAATAAGATTCCGGCTGTGATTTGTACCACTGGCTTAACCCAGGCACAGAAAGACAGTTTGAACGATGCTGCAAAGCAGACACCGATTTTCTTTTCTGCCAACATGAGCCTCGGCGTGAATTTGCTGATTGATCTGGCAAAGCGTGCGGCAAAGCTTTTGGAAGGTAGCTTTGATATTGAAATCATCGAAAAGCATCATAATCAGAAGATTGATGCACCGAGCGGTACGGCACTTGCGATTGCCGATGCCATCGCTGATGTGCTCGAGGAAAAGCCGGCGTATACCTATGATCGTCATTCTGTGCGCAAAAAGCGTGGCAAGGACGAAATCGGTATCCACGCAGTGCGTGGTGGCACGATTGTTGGTGAACATGAGATTATCTTTGCGGGTGCAGATGAAGTGATTGAACTTAAACATCATGCGGCATCGAAAGAAATTTTTGCTGTCGGCGCGGTAAAAGCGGCATTATTTATGAAGAATAAAGCACCGGGCATGTACAGCATGACTGATTTAGTTGCGGAAATATAAAGATATAGGTGCGGAGCTTTTCCGCACCTTTTCTGATAAAGGGGGAGACGAGTATGGCGAAGCAAAACGATGAACAATTGGCGATTTTAGAGCAGGCAATCGAAGATAAAATGCTTTGTGCGGTCAACCGTGATATGATAGATTACCTTTCGATTTACGGCTATCCGGTTGCTATGTCGGACAAGCTGGTTGCCTTGCGCTATGTGTATGATTTTGCGCCGGACGGCATTAAAATTATACGCACGCAGGATATTACAGAGGTGTTCTGCGGCGAGGTAGAGCTTTTTAACGATAAGATCGTGAAGGCGGAAAATGCTATGTTGGATTTAGAAGCGCCTGCACTGAATTTATACAGCGTCAAGTCGTTGTGCGCGGATTTGCAGAAAAGCGGACAGCTTGTAACCGTGGACTGTGAAGGCTACGAAGCAAGCCGGTTTTACGTGGGTAAGATTGTAGCACTGGAGGATAAGTGCGCCAAAATCCTTAGTTTTGATGGGCTTGGTGTATGGGATAACCAGCCAGTGGAAGTCGAGTATAAGAAAATTACCTGTATCAGCGTTGGATCGCATTATGTGAACACCATTTCCAAGTACCTGAAGTAAAGGAGTGCATGGTATGCTTTCTGACAACAGATATGCGAATATGCAGTATGCGCGTTGCGGCAAACATGGATTGAAATTGCCGCGGCTTTCGCTCGGACTATGGAATAGTTTTGGATGCGAGGACAGTCGCGAAAATATGGTTGCGCTTGTTAAAACGGCGTTGAATCTGGGTATTACGTATTTTGATATGGCAAATACATACGGCAGACCACGCTTCGGTTCTGCGGAAGAAAATTTCGGTGATATTCTCAGGAACGAGTTTTACGGATATCGGGATGAGATGGTCATTGCCACCAAGGCTGGCTATGGCGTAAAGGCGGGTCCGTACGGCACGGGTGGCAGCCGTAAGCACCTGATGCAGAATATTGATGGCAGTTTGAAACGACTGGGTATGGATTATGTGGATATATTCTATTCGCATCGCTTTGACCCGGAAGTGCCGCTTGAGGAAACTGCATGTGCACTTGCCGACATTGTAAAGGCCGGCAAGGCAATTTATATCGGCATTTCCAATTACGATGCCGAGCAGACAAGAAAAATAGTGGCACTTTTGGAGACACAGGGCGTGCCGAGTATCGTGCATCAGTTGCGGTACAATCTGTTTACCCGCACTGCAGAAGAGGGGCTACTGGATGTGATTTCGGATTGCGGTATGGGGGTAGTTGCTTTTTCGCCGCTTTCGCAAGGCGTTTTAACGGATAAGTATTTAAACGGTATTCAGGCGGGGAGCAGAGCGTCCGTTGCACATTCCACATTGAAGGCGGCTGACATCACAGAAGAAAAAATTTTAAAGGTGCAAAAGCTGAATGAAATTGCAAAGACGCGCGGCGAAAGTCTTTCCAATATGGCGATTGCTTGGGTCCTGCAGCATCCGGCGGTAACTACGGTGCTGATGGGTGCAAGCAAACCGGAGCAGATTGTGGAGAATTGTAAGGCTTTAGATGCAGCCCAATTTGCAAAAGAAGAGCTTTTGGCTATAGAAAACGCCCTGAAATAAGGAAAATAATAAAAAATTTGGATTTTTTTAAAATTTTTCTTGCTTTTTTAAAAGAGGTGTGTTAAACTATCATAGTGATTTATCAAGGATATGGAGGTGAACGTATTGCCGAATATTAAATCTGCAAAGAAAAGAGTTAAGGTTATCAAGACAAAATCTTTGAGAAATCAGATGATTAAGTCTGCACTTAAGACTTACATTAAGAAGTTCGAGACAAGTGTTACAGCCGGCGATAAGGCAGTTGCAACTGAAAACTTCAATCTTGTTGTTAAGAAGATTGACCAAGCTGTTGCTAAGGGCGTTCTCAAGAAGAACACAGCTGCAAGAAAGAAGTCCAAGATGGCTTGCGAGCTCAACAAAATCGGTGCGTAACAGACTGTTTTGCGTAAATACACTCTAAACACGAGTGAAAGGTATGTTTTTAACATACCTTTTTTGCGTTGAAGGGAGAAATTATGGGAAAATATAAAAGACTGGCAATCAATACCTTGATTTTTGCAATAGCTTCTTTTAGTTCCAAGCTGTTGTCTTTTTTGATGCTTCCTTTATATACAAACGTCTTATCTACAAATGACTACGGCGTTGTAGACATTGTTTTGCAGACGTGTAATCTTTTAATTCCGCTTGCCAGTGTTGGCATTATCAATGCAATCATTCGTTTCGGTTTGGAAAAAACGGCAGATAAATCCGGCGTTTTTACGGCAGGGTGCATTACGCTGGGCGGCGGCTTTTTGGTTTTGCTTTTGTTTTTGCCGTTGCTTTATAAGGTAGAGGTGCTTGCACCGTATGTGCCATATATGTATTTGCTGATTTTAATGTCGTGCGCACACGGGCTGTTTTCGCAGTTTGCGCGTGCCATTGGCTACATTAAGTTTTATGCGGTGGACGGAGTGTTATCTACCGTTTTAACCATTGGATTGAACATCCTGTTTTTGGTTGTATTCAAAATGGGCATTGTCGGCTATTTACTGGCAACAATCCTGACGGATATGCTTTGCGCGATATTGGACTTCCTCTTTGTGCGCATGCATCGCTTCATTAATATAAAGAAGCTCGCGCGCTCCCTTTGGGTTTCGATGTTGGCATATTGCATACCGCTGATTCCAAATACAATATGTACCTGGATTATGTCCATTTCCAGTCGCTATATATTATTAGGCAATTTTGGCGAATCCGAAACGGGTATTTTTGCAGTGGCAAATAAAATCCCGACCATCCTGATGATTGTAGCAAATATCTTTTCCGAAGCCTGGCAGATTTCTGCCGTAACCGAGGAGGAGGGCAGAGATAGCTTCTTTACCAGGATTTCTGGTTTGTATCAATCGCTTGCATTTACTGTAGCTGCCGGACTGATTTTGTTTGCACAGCTTGCAGTACGTATTCTGGCTGCGCCGGATTATTATTCAGCGTGGATGTATATCCCGCCGTTGGTGATTGGTACAACTTTTGGATGTATTTCTACTTTTTTGGCAAGTATATACATGATTAACCGAAAAAGTGTCTATACTTTAATGACGACGGCAATTGCAGCAGCACTGAATATCGGGCTTGGCATATTGTTTGTCGGCTTCTTTGACGCGCTCGGCGTTGCTTATGCGACGGCAATCAGTTATTTTGTGCAATTTGCTGTTCGTGCGCTGCATACGAGAAGTATTGTAAAAATCACGTGGAATATGCCTAAGCTTCTATTAAATATTGTAGCGTTGCTCACACAGACTGTTGTTATGCTTTTACAGTGTAGAGGCTATATGTTGGTGAGTGCACTTATATTTGTATTTGTGTTTGTGTTGAATGCAAAAGAGGTACTTGCTTTAGTGCGACAGCGTATGAAACGAAATTAGACTGTGCAGTTTGTACAATTTTGTGTAATAGCGGTGCAGGATTTGTCGATTTATGGTCAATCTGCACCAAAATTAAAAAAGTAAAAAAAAGTGTTGACATTATAATATTCTAGTGTTATAATAGATTTCGCCGCTGAAAAAGACGGTAGTCAGATCAGAGGCATTGGACATTGAAAATTAAACAGTGTACGACAAATTACAAGGAACTTGTCAAAGAATTTGAGTAAACGCAGATAATGAAAATTATCAGCGTCCTGACAAAGTAAGTCAGAGTTTAAAAGAGCTAATTAAACGAACGAAATATTTTTTTCGAGAGTTTGATCCTGGCTCAGGACGAACGCTGGCGGCGTGCCTAACACATGCAAGTCGAACGGAGTTTAGCAAATGAGACCTTCGGGTGGATTTTGCGAAGACTTAG
>JAZSQB010000010.1:0-2705 GCA_045537695.1 Clostridia bacterium
GCTTGCTTTCGGGTATGCGGGCGAGCAGTGCTTCATCGCATTCCACATGGAGCGCATAGGCCAGTTTTTCGCCGCCAAAGCCGTTGCGGGCATCGGGGTGGCTGTCGGTGTAGGAAAGGTAGGGCTTGATGTCGTAAATGGGCGTGCCGTCCATCAGGTCGGCGCCGGAAACGTGCAGCACCGTGCCCAGCCCCTGCACCTGCTCCATGCCCTCCAGCTTAACGGAAGACAGCCCAAGGGGATTGGGGCGGTTGGGCGAGCGGGTGGCAAATACACCCATGCGGGTGTTGCCCCCAAGGCGGGGCGGACGCACGGTGGCAGACCAGTTTTCCTTTTTGGCTTCGGAAAAGCCCCAGATCAGCCAGATATGGGAAAAGTCAGATAGCCCCCGAAATGCCGCAGGGTCACGGTAGGGTGGCTCCATGATCACTTCGCCGTGTAATTCCTCCACCAGTCCGCTTTGGCGCGGGATGCCGAATTTGGTGGAAAAATCGGTTTTGATACGGGCGATAACCTTTAAATTTTCCATGCACTGTCCCTCCTTTGCCGTGAAAACGATGATTTCTTGCAAAACGTCTGCTATTATAGCACAAAGGACAGGAACTTTCCACAGTTTTTCAAAAGAAAAATGAAAAATAACGAAACTTTTTTTGATTTTCTTGGCATGTCACATCATATGCAAACCCCTCCGATACAGCGTTGACTGTGTCGGAGGGGGAGTTATAGCAGAAATGACAGTATGAGCTGACAGGTGACCAGCAGAAGGATGTATATTGCTATCTGAAGGCTCCAAAATACCGTTTTTAATCTCACCTTCATTGCGGCTTCTCTCAATGGAAACCATCCGATCAACTTGTAGTAAAAAAGTGCGGCAATGAAAAGCGAAAGCGAATGCGCGGTATAAATGATGGCATTGTTTTTTATATGACGGTAGATTCTTTTCATATTCTGGCTGCTTTCAGCAGCTGTTTATATTGTTCGTTATCCGCCAAGGTCACAAAGCATCCGTCGGTCAATTTTGCGATCAGATTTTGATGGCAGTCAATGCGCTTGCGATATAGCCCGTGCGGAATGGATTTTAAAAGGGGGGATGATATGGGCATACTGCTGTCTATTTTTTCATATTCGTTTGTATCGTAGTCTACCATTTTTTGAAGATAGTGCAAAGCCATATCGGTGTTGCCGTCTTTTAAATATATTTCAGCGAGTATTTTGTACAGGTCGCCTTTTTCACGGTGATGGATGGGCGGTAAAATATCTTCATCTTTAAAAATACACTTGATCAGCTCCAGTGCTGTTTCCAGCGTCTTTGCGGCATCCTTACTGTTTTCAAGCGTACTGTAGGCTTGCGACAGACGCAACACAATATTCAGTAGGGCTTGCAGATAAAACAGCACGCCGTACTGACAGCTCTGCGCCTCGGTTTCGTAATCCTTTTTCCAGTGTGCCAAGTAGGCGTACATGACATGAATATTGAAATCCGCACGCCAGGGAAAATGCTGTGCATGTGCATTGGCATTCTTAAAATCTCCGTATGCGGAATGTAAAATTACCATTATCATGTGTGCGCGCAGAACGTCGGTAGCGTTTGGCGAATAAGAAATGATCAGATTTGCATATCGGATGCAGGCATGATAGATCGGTTTGGCGTGCTCTGCATCGTAGACATAGTTTTCAGGATAAGAAAGCGCAAGTCCCGTCTCCAGCGTTTCCAACAGAAGAATAGTGTTGTTGGGATATATTTTTAACCCGTCTTGTAAAGCGAAGTATTTTTGGAGAAGCCCTTTGGCGGTAAGTGGGCGGGTGAGAAGCGACTGGGCGCTTTTGATGATTTTTGCTACTTCATCCCTGTCATTTGTTCCGGAAATGCCGAAAAGCACATCGGTGCTTACACCGAATATGTGCGCAATCGGCACGACCTGAGAAATATCGGGCATGCCGGAGCCGTTTTCCCATTTTGAAACCGCTTGAAACGTAACGCCAAGCTGCATGGCAAGGTCTTCTTGTGTCAGATTTTTCTCTTTGCGTAATCTTCGGATGATCTGCCCCATTGTTTCTTGCATGATTTTACCCTCCGCAGTGATGTGTGGATTTTGTGCATATATATTATCACATATTATTTACGTAAAAGGAAGCGACTTAAAAATGAATTCTTCTCAACTTTGCGTTGAGTTGATTGTACCACACGGTTTTTGAAAAATCAATTTTCGGGATTGAAACTTTTTTTGATACCCTTGACATTCCGAGCACATCTTGTTATAATAATACCGTTGATCATCGGGATGTAGCGCAGATGGGGACGTTTCCGAGCGCCGCAGGTGGCGGATGCAGCGAGGAAAAAGGAGGGGCGCTGCCCAAAGAGGGAGCAAGGCGAACCGATTTGATGGCAGCAACCGGAAGCCGCGCGAGAACGGGAAAAGGATAAAAATCGAAAAAAAGAAAACAGTACAATATTTCGGGATGTAGCGCAGATGGTAGCGCGCCTGCTTTGGGAGCGTGAACAAACTTCTCAGCATCGAAAAATCAAAAGTGCGAAAAAGCCTTGTAATAGGGGGATTTTGTTTACTTTGCAAAATCTCCAAAAAGCGTAAAAATCGGGTTTGACCACAGTTTGTCCCACTTCTACGCAAAAACTTAAAAATTCAATACAAAATCGGGGTGTGGCTCAGCTGGTAGAGCGGGTGGTTTGGGACCATCAGGCCGCA
>JAZSQB010000041.1:0-1765 GCA_045537695.1 Clostridia bacterium
CAGTGAGTACAACGCAGACGGCATTAGGGTGGTGAGTTATTGATGACGGGAGATCAGTCCATAAGGGCAACATTTGACATATTCAAACCGGAAGGTGTTATCGAAGTCAGAACGACCGACGGGCACAGTGGATATTACAAAAATCGTGCAAGACTGTTGAGCGACCTCGCAAAGCACAGCGACAAAACATGGTATTTTGTGATGAACGACATCAAAAGTGATTGCTATAGTCGGGAACAGTGCGAGCGAATCCTGCGAAAAAGCGGATTGAAAACCACCGGCGACAAAGAGATCACCGACATTAGGTGGTTGCTTATAGACACTGACCCCGTCAGGCTGTCCGGCGTGTCGGCTACAGATGCTGAAAAGGCAGCAGCGTTTGAGACTGCAGGCAAGGTTTATCACTACCTCAACACCGTTGGTTTTTCTTGCCCGGTAATATGCGACAGTGGTAACGGTTATCACCTGTTATATCATGTCAGGTTGTCTCCGAACGATTCAGAGCGCATACATCGTTTTTTGCAAGCGCTTGACATGATGTTTAGCAGCGAAAGCGTCAGTGTCGATACAGCCGTATTTAACCCGTCCAGAATCACGAAAGTATACGGCACGATGGCTCGCAAGGGAGCAAACACCGAAGACCGCCCGCACCGTCAAAGCCGTATCATTTATGTGCCGGACGAGATATTGCCGACATCACTGTCTCTGATAGGCAAAGTTGCCGACGCTCTTCCTAAGCCCCAGAAGCCTACATACAGCAATGGTTATTCGGAGCGATTTGACATTGACGGTTTTATTGCTAAATCGGGCTTGATGGTCAGGAGCGATAACAAAGTTGGCGGCACAAGAAAAATCATACTTGAAGAATGCCCTTTTGACCCGTCGCACAAAGCGCCGGATAGCGCGATATTCGTTTTGGATAGCGGCGCGATTGCGTTCAAGTGCTTTCACAACTCATGCCAAGATAAGCATTGGCAGGATGTGAGGCGGCTCTTTGACCCGCAATGCTATAACCGCGTTCAAGAGCAGACAAGAACCTGCAAAACGGTAAAAAACGAAATCCCCAAAACTCGCCCACAAACAGCGCCACCGGGAGAACACTTTCTGCGTTTACAGGATATTGAGGTTATTGATCGTTCAAAAATTGTGTCAATAAAAACCGGCGTGGACGCCCTGGACAAAAAAATAATCGGCATGAATAAGGGCGAGTTGTCGATTTGGAGCGGCGGCAACGGTTCGGGCAAATCGACGATGCTGTCTCAGATATCCCTTGAGATTATCGACCGAGGCTTTAATGTTGCGATGTTTTCTGGTGAGTTAACCAGCAATCGCGCAAAGAATTGGTTGCAGCTTCAGGCTGCCGGGCGGCAGAATGTCCGGCTGTCTGATAATGGTGTGTCGTACTATGTGCCGAAGCGCGAAGCGGATGCAATTGACGCGTGGACG
The DNA here is from genome assembly GCA_045537695.1 of Clostridia bacterium. Classification (GTDB taxonomy): domain Bacteria; phylum Bacillota; class Clostridia; order UBA1381; family UMGS1253; genus RGIG2041. The sequence continues at coordinate 1,447 of JAZSQB010000041.1, forward strand.
GCTGACCGCCTCTGGATTTACAACAACCAATACGGAACAAAAGCCGCGAGCGTGATTGACGACTTCAAGCGTCACATTGAGAGCCATGTAACCGATGTCGTGATAATAGACAATCTCATGTCGCTTGATTTGTCCGATGTCAAAGGCGAAAAGTATGAGCGGCAAACGCTTTTAGTGTTGCAGCTTTCAGAAATGGCAAAATTCTACAATGTCCACATTCATTTCGTCTGTCATCCGCGCAAACCGGTTGGATTTTTGAGGAAAGCGGACATAAGCGGAACGGCTGATCTGACCAACGCTGCTGACAATGTTTTTATGC
>JAZSQB010000002.1:0-6177 GCA_045537695.1 Clostridia bacterium
AAATTGATGCTCTGAAATTTGATTTTGAAACATAAAATTTTTTAATGATTAAAAAATAAGAAGTGGCTCAAACGCAGTGTTTGAGCCACTTTGTATGGCAGGGGCAGAAGGACTTGAACCCTCGGCACGTGGTTTTGGAGACCACTGCTCTACCAACTGAGCTATACCCCTAAACAGCAAATATTAAGTTTTTTCAAGTTACCATACGAACATAGGGACACGGCTTTGAAGACCACTTCTCTACCAACTGAGCTATACCCCTATATAAGCTACTAATATATTATACTCATATGCGTGTGTGTTGTCAAGTTTTTTTTCAAATTTACACAGTTTTTTTCTGGTAAGTATAAAAGCAGCATCAATATTGACATAAGTATTACAAAATGATAAAATTGTATTACAAGGTTGTCTTACAATATCATATTCCTATGCAAAAGAAAAAACATAAGAACGGAGCTTTTTATGAAGAAAATAATGATAGTGGTATGCTTATGCATTGCAATGCTTCTGCCGTTTCAGACAGTAACGTATGCAATTTATAATGATACAACAGAGCCGGTAGACTTAGTGATTAACGGAACTTATGTCGCGCCCAGTCAGCCGTTGATTATGTATAAGAGTACGGTATTTGTTGCCGGCAGAACGCTTTGTGAGCTGTTTGGAACAACAGATTTTAGCTGGGATACGGACACGTTTTCGGTTAACTATGACGGAAAGACCGCGAAGGTGACAGCCGGGCAGGCAATGTTTTATATGGATGGAACAGCGTATGCTTTGCCAAAGGCAGCAGAACTTGTAAATAGCCGCATTTATGTTCCGGTGCGTTTTGCGCAGAAGGTATTTGACGTTTCTGTAGAATGGGATGAGGCGAATTGTAATGTGCTTATGTCCAAAGCGGGCTACGGCGTGCCGCAGCAATATGTCAGCACTTATCAGGCAGACCATATATTGTGGCTTGCGCGCATTATACAGGCGGAGAGTGGCAATGAATGTGTCGAAGGCAGGATTGGCGTTGCCAATACGATTTTAAACCGTGTGAAAAGCCAAGCGTATCCAAACACTATTTATGACGTCATTTTCGATGACAAATATGGCGTGCAGTATACGCCGACGATAAACGGACAAATATACAACACACCGAGCTATACTTCTCTGATGGCGGCGAAGCGCGCATTACACGGCGAAAACTATGTGGGAGGCAGTTTATTTTTCTGCAATCCAAATCGGGGCAGTTGGGTTGCGCGCAACCGGACGTTCTATACGCAAATCGGCAACCACGCCTTTTATTTATAGAAGATAGAATCAAATTGAAACATCAGAATTTTTTATACAGGGTAACATTCGGAATGTGCATATCTTCGTCCTTGTCAAAATAACCGAATCCGCGGATGTCGCCTTCCATATTCTTTGTCATATGGATGTAGTTCTCCTTCGGACCCGCTCTGTATGCTTTTCAGGTACGTTTGTTGTAATCATAAACGCTCTTGACCTTATACATCACAAAGCCCGCAAAAAATGTTGCGGGCTTTTAAATGCTGACACCGCGTTTTCTATTAAAAAGAGATTACAGTAGATAAGAAGATAAGAGTCCTCCTATATTTCAAACGCTGCACACTTGTATGATTTTGTCCGCTGCGCCTTTTGCGCCCGGAGCGTCTTTAAATCCTTTCGCAGTTTTCGCTGCATTTTGCTTATAAGTTCTATCGTTGCATATTTGATTTACAGCACGTAAAACAGAAGCCGCATCCGTTTTGTTAAGCTGTATGCCTGCACCAAGATCTAAAACACGCGCGGCAACACCTTTTTGCTCTGTTGTTTGTGGCAGCAGAACAAGAGGTACCTCAAAATACAAGCTTTCGTTGACGCTGTTCATGCCGGCATGCGATATAAATACATCCGCCTGCTTCAGCACGGCAATTTGGTCAACGTGCGAGAAAACGGATACGTTTTCAGGGCATTCTCCAAAATCCTCGATAGAGACCATTTGACCAACCGACATAATTACCTGATAATCTGTATCTGCTAAAGCAGATATACAAGTCTTGTAAAAGGGCAACATATCATTATTGACGGTTCCCATAGATATATAAATCAGTTTATCCCTTTTTTTCTCAACGGTATCGTTTGCAGGGCGAATGGAAGGACCTACAAACACATATTTTTCTGAAAAAGTCTTTGCGCAAGGCTGAAATTCCGACGAGGTATACACAATCGTGTGGATGTTATCATCATTTCCTATAATGTCAAGCATATTTTTGACAGGATACCCCTTATCTTTTAGCCGCTTAACTTGTTTTGATGTTTGTGGTATGGAGAAAAGCAGCTTAAACAAATCTCCCAAGCTTTGTTTCATAATTTTGGCTGCATGCTGATTAAAAGCAAAGGTTGTTGTTGAAGAAACAAATGGAATATCGAGCTTGCGCGCAACCGCTTTTCCCCATAATGCCATAGAGTCTGCCACGATGCAATCCGGTTTTAACGCTGTCATTTCTCGGCAAATCTTGTCATCGAGCGCCAATGTTGTATCTACCAATATTTTTATAGAGAAAGCCAAGTCTTTTCCCACACGGGCGGCATCTTTTGCATTAAGCGTCTGCTCCGTATCATAAGCATCGCAGGAAATAAATGTTGCGCCTGCCGACTCAATTTTTTCGCGCATACTGTTATAGGAATAATACCATACCCGGTGTCCGCGGGAAACCAATTCCTGGACAACACCTAAGGTAGGATTTGTATGTCCATGTGCCGGTATGCAAAAGAAGACGATTTTGAGCATATCATTTCACCTGATTTCAGTATTCTAGGTTGTTAAAAATTTTTTTGATAAAATCTTGCTGCTTTGCTTTCGGTGGAATGGCTATGCCTCTTTCTTGGTCTCCGAGCACTAAAATCTCATCTCCGGGCTGCAAGTCAAATTGCTCCCGTGCTTCTTTAGGAATAACCAATTGTCCCTTTTCGCCAATTTTGACGATCCATGCATATTTCCCTTTTGGTACGTTCATTGCAATTTCTCCTTCGTATGATTAGTATGATTAATCATACCATAGCTTTGTATGCATGTCAATAGGCTGTGCATGTTTTCTATTGCCCTTTTACTTAACAGAAACTCTCTTTTATGTAAGCGGTTATATTTTCGCTGTTAGCGATATAGACGCAATCGGAAGCGTTGGTAATGCAGCGCAGTGCATCGATATTGGTCGGTGTTTGCGCATCCTCTACTATGATGATTTCGTATTTGCCGTCCGGATTTTCTTCGTAGAGCAGACCAAGCAGCGCCGCAATGCCGATGCTGCCGCTTTCCTGCACGGCTTCCGCGGGCAACAGCACCGTCAGCTTTGCCGGCAGGGTGCTTTTGTATGAAAAAAAGTGCAAGGCCTCCAAAAAGAGCAGCGTTAAACCGATAATCGCAAAAAACCAAATAATAATTTCTGCAAAAATACTGCCGTTCATATTCATCACTCCTCAGATTTATTTTATGCTTGTGTGTGCAGATTGGTGATTGTAAATAGAGGAAAGGTGTGGTATAATATATACAGCAAGCCTTGCATAGCAAGTCTTTGCGACTGCGTCGCCGATGTACTATGTACATCCTGTAATATTGACGGCTGCGTAAAAATGCCCTTGCAAGCAAGCATTTTTACTTATGGTATAATGATTTCTGACGAATTCTCGATATATGTTAAAGTACCCCAATGCCGGACGGCTCGATATGTGCTGATGCTACGAGATTTATTGAAATCGAGAACGAACATTTATATATGATTCTTACACCAGTTTTATAGCGAATAAGGGGAATGGGAATGAAACACAGTAAAATTTCAACACGTATATGGATAGGCTACATTACGGTCGGCGTGTTTTTTATGCTGACGCTGGCGGTTGCGCTTTTCTTTTTGGGCGAACTGTATCTGGATTTGCGTCAGGACAATGCCATGAAGCGCCGGCTGGAGCAAGCGGCGGTGGATGTGGATATGCAGCTCAATACGGCGCAGGAAGTGGTTAATTCGCTGTATTGGGATGCCGAAATCCGCACTCTGGCTTCTTTGGGTGCAGAGCAGGTGGATGAAAGCACCATTTGTCGCATAGTGCGCACGCGTACAGATAGTGCAATGGCGAAACATATGACGGTGTACGTGTCCTTGCTGGAGCATTCACTGGATTCTGTGTTTGGACCGGAACGTGCAACCGGCGCGCTCAGCTTTTTGAAAACGGAGGGTTTTGGTTCAGTGTCGACGCTAGCGCTGGTCTCCCATTTTAAAACCAATATGACGGACCAGTATTTTCGTCTGATGGAAGACGGTAGCGGTGCGCCGGGGAGCCGACTTGCGATTGTAGAGCGAAAGATGTATGCCGAAAAACCGATCTACTTTTTTGTTTTTGTGGATTTGGAGTCGATTGTACGTACGGAAAGTGCAGAAGATGTGATGCTGATTATGGATGAGGACCAGCTTTTGGCATGCAGCAACTACCGCGTAGGGGAACCGCGCCAGAATGTGTATCGCTTTATAGACAGTGCGGGTGATTTTTCTGCGCTGGCAGACGGCGTGTATGTTGAGGATAATTATCGGTATATGTTCAGCGCATCGAAAATGATGAGCTGGTATTATGTGCTTGCAACGCCGAATACTTTCTTTACGCAGCTGCGCTGGAATTATTATCTGGTCGTGCTGGCGATTTGGCTTGCGGTTTTGCTTTTGTGGTTATTGCTGGTATCGATCCTGAAAAAATATGCATATGTGCCGCTGGCGGATACGGTAAAAGCGTTGTCTACGCATGCACGTGCGCCGTTTCAGAATGAAAAACAGTATATCTGTGCGACGGTGCAGGATTTGGTGAATACGATTGATGCCCTGACATTGCAGGAGCAGGCACACAGACAGTCGGCGCGCATCGAACAAATGCGTTATATGCTGCGCGGTATTCCGCCGGAAGAAGAAATGCTGCGTGATTTGGAAACGGCATTTTGCGAAGGACGTGAGGGACCGTATCGTGTGTGCTTACTTGAGTTTTCTAAGTATGCGAAGCTGTGGGAGACTTTTTCTGAGGAAATGCTCTTGGAAATCCGCCGGCAGGTTGTGGCGTTTATCGGGCAGGAGCTAAAAGACAGTATGGTAGCCTTGCCGATGATTATGGACTACAAAAGCTTTGTGGTGATTGTTTCCGGTATGGATATGCGCACGTTGCGTGCGAAGCTGATGAATGTGGCTGCTGTGGTGGATGCTAGCTTTGAAGCAGAACTTGCCGGTGCTGTTGGCGATTTGTGCGAGCGCTTGGGTGACGTGGATAGCTCGTATGCTTCGGCACTCAAAATTCTGGAAAGCCATTACAGTCTGGGCAGTCGCAATGCCATCGTTACGAGTGACGATGTGGTGCTACATATGGGCGGCAGTAGCCTGTATTATCCGATTGATGCGGAGCGCGAGCTGATTGCAGAGGTCATTCGTTGTCACGAAGATGAAGTGGCAATGCTTTTGACGCAGATTTTAGATGAAAACTTTGACAAGCATCCGCTAACGAAGGAACGCCTCAATTCCTTTGCCTTTTCCATTGCATCAACCATCAACCGCGTGGCAGATGCGCTTGGGAAAACCACGCAGGATATTTTCGGCGAGGGCAATATTGTCTTCCTAGATTTGAAAATGTGTACGGATAAGATGGAGTTGCGTGGCAAGGTGTATGGTATGTTTAATGATTTGCTCGAATATGTGCGTGCGCAGACACCGGATACGGAGCGTGATACCTCGGCGCTGATGCTCGAGTATATTCATATACATTACAATGAAGACATTTCTCTGTCGGACTTGAGTGCGGAATTTTCGCTGTCACTTAGCTATACCAGTACGCTGTTTAAGGAAGTGACGGGCGAAAACTTTAAGGATTATTTAAACCGCTACCGCATCAAGCGTGCTTGTGATATTCTCGCAGAGGAGCAGGGTATTAAAAATACGGAGCTTGCAAAGCGTGTCGGCTTTAACACGGTGGCAACGCTTTTGCGCTTGTTTAACAAATACGAGGGAACGACGCCTGGGCAGTACGGCAAAAAAGAATAAACAAAGGGACTGTAAAAACTTTTACAGTCCCTTTGTTTTGTTGGGGGAAAAGGATTGACCTTTCTCGTTGGACGCCGCGGGTGGGGTTATGCCCGGGCGTTGCATCGAAAATGTATTTTGTGAGGTC
>JAZSQB010000062.1:0-1619 GCA_045537695.1 Clostridia bacterium
TGAGGTTATTGGCCTCGGTGCCATTATTACCTGCATTTCGCAGACGGTCTGGCCGTATTTTGCGGGCAAGGCGAAAAACAAAAGCAATGTACTGTGCTTGTCGCTGGTATTGCTTGCTTTCATTTCGCTTCTGTTTTTAAACGGTGCAATGACCAAGCTTGTATTGTTTGGCTGTGTCGTATTGTTTTACAGCTGTTTTATGGTGCATCAGCCGCTCATTGATACCATTTGTTCGGAAATTCACCATAAGACGGGCTTGGGCTTTGGGTTTTTCCGCTCGTTTGCTTCGCTCGGTTTTGGCCTTTTTGGCGTGATTTTAATGTTTTTGCCGCACGATGACCCGAAGGTTTTCTTTGTCTATATTGCAATCCTTGCGGCGGTATCTGCGCTTGTTTCCAAAACGGTGCGTGCGCCTCGCGTAGAGAATGCACCGGAGGAGCAGAACAAAAACGTATTTAACGCGGCCTATCTTAAATTTTTGGCGTATACCTTTGTTTTGTTTATCGGTTGCGCAGGAACAACAAATTTCTTTTCCGTATACTACACTGCGAAGGATGGCCTGAGCGGTAATATGGGAACGCTCAGCCTGATTTTGGGACTCGATGGTATTGCGGAATGGCTGGTAATTATGGCTATATCCAAATTTGCCCATAAGTTCAAGTCGAAGCATATCTTTACTGCGATTGCATTTTTGGGTGTCTTTCGTAGCTTTATTGTTTACATTGCACCCGGACCGGGTGTGGCGGCGCTGTCTATGCTGTTTAGCTGTAGCTTTTACGGACTTTTGTGGGCAACGCTTGCACCGTACATTAAAAGAATTGTGCCGGCAGAGGGGAATGCCTTTGCGCAGGGACTTTGGACTGTGGTTGCCTCCGGTGCCGGTACGTTTGTCGGCTCGTATCTGAGTGGCGTTTTTGCAGAGGCCTTTGGTTTGAAGCTGCTGTTTTTAGCACTGGCAATTTTAATGACAGTGCTTACGGTTTGTACACCGTTTTTGATTGAAGATTAAAATAAAAAGAAACCTCGCCCGGCGAGGTTTCTTTTTTGCTTAAAACTTATCATACACAACAACTTCATCCAAAGCTTTATATTCACTGTGCAGCGGAAGCGGCACTGCATCTGCGGCAGGGTAGCCCATTACTAAAAGTGCAACCGGCTCGATGCTTTCGGGGATATTGAACGCTTCGCACATTTTCATTGGGTTAAAGTGCATCACCCAGGTTGAGCCGATGCCGAGCGAGTGCGCCATCAGCATCATATGTGTGGTTACAATACATGCATCCACCGGTGCGCTTTGTGCACCGTCGTACGGGCGCGTCCAGGTTTCGTCTTTGTTGTAGCAAATCAGCATCGCTGTTGGTGCGCCGAAGTGGCATTTGGTGCAGTCTTTGAGCTTTTCGATGCTTTCATCCGTGTTTAAAACCAGAATGCGCTGCGGCTGATAGTTGCAGCCGGTCGGCGCAACATGCCCTGCGGCGAGGTTTTTGTCGATTACTTGCTGCGGCAGGTGTTTGTTTTCAAATTTTCGTACCGAGTAGCGCTCGGTCGCGAGCTTTAAAAAGTCCATTTTGTTTTCTCCTTTATAAAAGTTTAAATTGATTCTTTCTGCATTCGAGCAC
>JAZSQB010000073.1:0-28456 GCA_045537695.1 Clostridia bacterium
TTGTGCCGACAACTTCCCAGCCAAGTGCCTCAATTGTCGGCCATTCACCATGGAACGCTACGCTCTTTGCGTATACGGTAGCAGGTGCAGAAACCTTAAATGTTGTACCGTCGTTGGATGTCTCATACATCCACGCAAAGGAGGAGGTTTCCATACGAGCATTACCTTTATTGTCCGGCGTACCGATACCAACTAGATACTTGTCTACAGTCGGTTTTGTTGCACCATTAGCAAACGCAATAGCGGAAAGCTTCTGTGCGCTTGGCGTGTTGGTTGCTTTAGCAGTCAGCATCAAGGTAGCATCCGTTCTCTGATCACCATACTGCACAGCAACACGAGCAGCCTTAGCATATTGCTTACCAGCATTAAACGAATAAATGGTCGGATATGCATCATCGTACTTTACGGTGATTTCATATTCATCCTCACCAATGTATGCCGGTGCAACCTTGGAGTTATTATCCATTGTTACTTCCACAGGTTCGCTTCTTCTACCTCTTGCGTCTGTGATGGTAAAGGATACCGTTTTCGTGCCACGCGGCACGGAAATCACCGGATTATCGCTGTCCAATTTAATCTGTGCGTTTGTCAGCATCGAAAGCGCATCAGAGAAAACTGCGTCCTTTGTGGTGGTAACGGTTGCAACTGTAACTTCTGGGGCAACGATGTATGTCACAACTGTGCCATCGAGCGCCTTTAACTCAACTGTTGCGCCATTCACCCAGAAATTTGCATCCATGTTCACAGTAACAACAGTTGTATTATCTACCGGAACAACCTCAATCGTTGGATTTGTAACCTTTCGTTCAGCAGAAATCGCAGATATAATAGTTGCATCCTCTATATCATCAGCAAAATACTTGTCGGACACGCCATCTGCATATGTAATTACCATATACTCAAGCGCATTTTGTGCTGTCGGGAAGTTAGATGCCGGCGCAATTGCCTTGCCGTCTGCTCCCAGTACAAATACCGCGTATGTTTCTTTTGTGTTGTCTACAACAGTAATTTCCTTGCTAAATGTCACAGCGTCTGCACCAACTGCTTTTGTTTCATAAAAAGCGTTTGTCAGTACACCGTCTGTGTACACAGCAAAAACTGCTGTTGCCGTAGAAGGTGCCGATGCGCTAACACTCACGCTCGGAACCAACTTAGCACCATTTTCCGGTACTTCCGTTGCTGGTGTGTACGTTGGTGTATCACCAGCGCTTTTCTCTTGGTAGGTCACTGCAGATGCGAAATATTCCACCTCTACAGGATCTGCTGCGAAGCCCGGCACGGACAGTAAACTAAGTACCATAACCATGCTCAAAGCTACACTAAGGATTTTTTTCATCATCCTTATACCCTCCTTATAAATAATTTTTAATAGAGCCTATATTGTCCGCGCTGTGCGCGGCTGGAATCGTATTTTCCGTACCCACGCAGAAGCATCCACCGATTCTGCGCTTGGCACAGAATCCGACAGTAATAGCACTATAATAGATAATACAATTATACAAGCCTTTTGGGCAAAAGTCAATATTTTCGCAAAAGAAATTTTGTTTTTTATTCAAACTTTTTATCGTAATATCTAGATTTTTCTAAGCCAAAGTACAAGATGTAGTACCAAGCACTCTTTAATAGAAAAAACTTGCGATAATCATACCTTTTGAATGTATGATTTGTATAAATTTGTTTGTTTTCCGGCGCGTCCTATGATATCATTTCCAATGGTGCCGCAGGGACGCTGTCACGAAGTGCCTGCGGAGTCAAAAAAGCTCCCCTGCACAACCAGGGGAGCAAACAAACGACTATTTACTTATTCTACGCAGATTACCTGCACACCATCATCGGCAAGCTTTTGTTCAAACGCTGCACCAAAAGAACCTTCCGTTATAATATAATCAATTTCCGAAAAACGGGCAAGACGTTCAAAGCCGGCTCTGCCGTGTTTAGATTTATCGCACACAAAGTATTTCTTGCCTGCATTTTTAATCATACACTGCTTTACGCCGCATTCCTGCTCATTACTTTCCAAAATGCCGGTATCTTCCGCAATACCGCGACTGGAGAAAAACATTTTGTTTGCAAAATACTTCTCCAAAATATCATTTTGCGCCCCGATACCAACCAATGACTGATTGTTGCTCACAATGCCGCCCACACTTATAACCTTTAAATCTGGTGTCGATGCAAGCTCATTAATTACGCGCAGAGAATTGGTCACCACCGTCACGTTTTTCATATTTTTGAGCTCTCTGGAAATATAAAACGTGGTTGTGGACGCATCCAAAAAGATGGTATCACCCGGCACAATGTGCTTAACAGCTTCCTTGGCAAGTCTTTCCTTTGCGTCTGTATTTAAATTCTTTCTTGTCTCCAGAGAATACTCATAATTTGTACCCGCAATCGGTACGGCACCGCCATGTGTACGCAAAAGGGCCTCCTTCTTTTCAAGCTTTTCCAAGTCGCGACGCACGGTTTCTTCCGTTACGCCAAGCTCAACTGCCAGCGCACTTACAAGCACGGAGCCGTCTGTTTTTAATTTTTCTAAAATTCGGTTCTGTCTTTCAAGCGCAAACATGGGTTTACCTCTCATTTCTTGTGAACAATCTTCACTAAATTACCGTTTTTGAGTGCCGCGGAGTTTGCATCGTCCGTGTCGATATGCATTTCTACATTAAAGTCGTCACGCACACGCACCTGCACATCATAAAACTTAGTCGGCTTTTCGCCTTCCACGCAAACATCCACATAGTCGCCGTCCGCAATGCCGTGACGCTCTGCGTAAGACGGGGTTAAGTGAATGTGGCGGTTGGCAATGATGACGCCTTCCTTTAAATAGATGCTACCCTTTGGGCCGACAAGCACCAGGCTTGCAGAACCCTTGATTTCACCGGACGGTCTTACCGGCGGGCTTACCTTCAGTACAAATGTATCTGTACGGGAAATTTCTACCTGTGTATTCTTTCTTTCCGGACCGAGCACGCGCACATTTTCAATCGCACGCAGGGACGGGCCGACCAGAGTCACCACTTCTTCGCAGGCAAATTCTCTGCCCATAAGTGTCTTTTTCTTTGTCAGCTTGTAGCCCTTGCCGAACAGCGTTTCTACATCTTCTTTGGAAAGATGCACATGACGCTGGGACACACCGATACGGATTTCTTCATTTTTATCTTGTCTGTACTCAGCTAATATCTTGCTGACTGCAGCTTCAATTTTTTTTGCATCGATTTCCATGGTTGATTATGCCTCCAAATCGAAGAATTTAAGTAATTCGTTGTGCGGTCTTGCAATGCAAGCCGTACCAAAAATTTCACCGAGTGTGCTTGCCTGCGCTACGCCGCTATCAAGCGCCGCCTTTACTGCGGATACGCTACCCGTTACAATCAAGGTAACCAATCTGCCGCCGAGACGCTTTTCCGTATGAATCAGGCGCACGTTGCTCGCTTTGAGCATCGCATCCAAGCCTTCGATGGATGCAACCAGACCCTGCACCTCCAAAATACCAAGACTGCCTTCATGGTGAATCTCTGCTTCCGGTACACCAATAAAGTTTTTCGGGAGCTTTTTGTTGAACTTATCCTTGTTGATGTCCATCAGATAGCCCATCTTCTCGGTATGCTCTGCCGGACGGGGGATGATGTGCGAAACAATGTACTTGCCTTCGCCCTTGGCGTATTCTACGCCAGCATCCACAGCCGCGCGCACAGCTGCAACGCTACCTTCTATTTTCACAACCATAACCAGCGGTGCCGGTGCATCTGCACTCTTTGGACGGTTACGGTCAAACGCAATGATTTTTACGTCTGCCGTCTTTGCCGCCAGATCCGCAACGCACAGCGCCGTTGTAAAGCTGTATACTTCTATCATTCCCAATGCATTCATATTTCGTTACTCCTTAGATAATGTGGAAGCTGTCTACCAATATGCATCTTCTATGTCTTGTAAACGAATGTGCCGCTGTCAGACCTTCACCTGTCGGACCTGCGATTGTAAAGGTTGTATAGCCTTCGCCGCCTGCGCCGATGCCGGCATAGGACGGTGCATTCTTTACGAAGATGGTTGTCTCCACTGCCTTTGCAAAGTTGGAGAGGTTGTCGATGTTCTTGGAGTGAATGTGTGCGCTGTGGCGGTTGCCGTGCTCTGCCTGAACGGCGAGGGCAATCGCTTCTTCAATGTTGCTTACGCGCACAATCGCCAGAATCGGCATCATCATTTCAACCTGAACAAACGGATGGCTTGCATCGGTTTCACAAATGATGAGTCTCGCGTCGGAATCAATGCCGAGTTCCTTTAAGAACTTGCCTGCATCCTTGCCGACCCACTTTTTATTGATATCATACTTGCCGTCTTTTTCTACGAGCGCAATGCTCTTGAGCTGCTCAGCCTGTGCCGCATTGAGACGGTATGCACCGTTTTCAACCATGTGGCTCATCAGACGGTCTGCGATATTATCAAATGCAAAACATTCTTTTTCTGCGATACACGGCAGGTTGTTGTCAAAGCTTGCGCCTGCAACGATATCCTTTGCCGCCTTTTCGATGTCCGCTGTATCATCTACGATAACCGGCGGGTTACCTGCACCTGCGCCGATTGCCTTTTTACCGGAGGAGAGGAGCATCTTTACAACGCCCGGGCCACCGGTTGCAACGAGCATACGCACGATCGGGGATTTTACCATTTCGTCGGAAGATTCACGTGTCGGCTTTACAACCGAAACGGCTACGTTTTCCGGACCGCCTGCTTCCAGTACGGCACGGTTGATTAAGTCAACGGCATAGTTTGCTGTGCGGCAAGCATTCGGGTGCGGGTTAAATACAACCGCGTTACCGCCGGCAATCATCCCCATCGTGTTACAGAGAACGGTTTCACTCGGATTGGTGGACGGTGTAATCGAACCAATTACGCCAAACGGTGCCATTTCCACAAGTGTCATACCTGCATCACCGGTAAATACGCTCGGGGACAAATCCTCGGTGCCCGGTGTCTTGTCTGCAACCAGCATGTGCTTGATGATTTTATCGCTGACTCTGCCCATGCCCGTTTCTTCTACGCCGAGCTTTGCCATGTTTTCAGCTTCCGCACGGGTGTATTCACGGATTTTGGCAATCATCTTTTCGCGTTGCTCTACGCTGTAACCGCGGAGCTGCTTGTATGCCTTATCTACAGCCGCAAGCGCCTCGCTCATTGTATCGAACACGCCCTTCAAGCGCTTGTCCGATGCCGGTGCGCTGCCGCCGTCCTGCATGGATTTAATTACGTTTGCAACAATTTCACTGATGTACTTTTCGTTTTGCATATTCATTCACCTCATGATAGAGTGTTTATTTTCTTATTTATCGGAGCCGTTTTCTTCCATTCCCTCCGGCTATATTTAAGACGGAAATTCGGATGAAGTGCGAGGCGCAGCCGATGGCACAGTACGCGGGTACGGGCCTGAGGCTGTAACGAAGCAATTCACCGAATTTACCCTTAAAACTTAAAGGATGGATTTCCACAAGTCTTTATCCGGACTTGCAATAACCTGACTGTCAAGGTAGAAGCCGTCATCTGCAATTTGGGCTTTCGCACGTTCGATTGCGGCTTCGACGGCGGCTACGCTGCCGGTGAGCATCATGTAGGACTTGCCGCACATGCCCTTGGCAATACGAAGCTCCAAAAGCTTAACAATGGCGGTTTTTGCAGCGAGGTCGGCGGCAACAATGATGGATGCCGCAGAGTAGGTTTCCAGAACGCCGAGGGCGGCAACGTCACCGGGGTCGGTGGCACCGTGAATGGCGGGGAAGATATCCTCGTGCGGATTGCCAAGCACAAAGCTGTCGATGAGCTTGCCTGCGGCAAAGGCTTTTGCCGCTTCTACGGAAGCTTTTACGGCGCTCAGTTCGCCCTGAATAAGAACGATGTACTTGCCGGGACAAACGGTTTGTGCTTCGATGATTTCCACGGCGGCGGTTTTGACCATACGGTCTGCACCGGCTACACCTGCGGAAACGGTATTAAATTCTGCCATGCCGATTGCTTTACTCATTTCGTTAATCCTTTCAATACGATTGCTGTGTCGGTTACTTTGACAACTTCAGCGTCCAATGGTGCGTGTATGGGGAGGGAAAGTGCATCCTTTGCCGCAGTGGCAAGCAAATCGCCGGCTTTCACTTTGTCGCCTTTTTTCACAATCGCTTCTGCGCTTTTGCCGATGTGCTGGGAGAGCGAGACGCTCAACTGCTTCGGCGTATATTTTTTGTCCTGTATCGGTGCGTCCACGTCATATTTTTCAAGATTCAATCTTGCAATCAGACGGCGCATCGGCACTTTTCTATATGGTCGCTCTGCTTTTGCAGAACCGTTATTTTCAACTACAGTGGGGCGTATACCTTGCTTTGCAAATGCCAGTTTCGCTTCGCCGAGCAGGGAACGCGGATTCAAACCCTGGATGCAGGAATACATTTCACAAAGACCGCACTGCGAGCAATACAGCGCACCGAGCACTGCCTCGGTATCGCGCGCATCGCTGTAGCTTGCCGCGCGCATAAAATCACTCGGCGTAATCGGATGGCCGAGCAGGTTTCTCGGGCAAAGATCCGTACAGCCTCTGCACTGACAGCAACTGCTCATGGTTCTTGCAATGCTGACCTTCGTTTTCTGCATTCTTTTTTGAATGATATAATGGTTTTGCGGCATCAAAAGTATGCCGTTTGTGGTTTTTGTAACAACATCGCTTGCAGATGCAATGCGTCCCGTCATCGGGCCGCCTGCAAAATAAACTGCATCTTCAACCGTTGTGCCGCCGCAAAGCGCTACAAGCTCGTCATAGCGTGTGCCGAGCGGTACACGGTAGGTTGCCGGGTGCTTTACTTCACCGGCTACGGTGACATATTTATGCGTAACTGCTTTGCCTTCTTCTAAGGCATAATGCATGTTTAAAACCGTCTCTACGTTATAGACAACACAGCCGACCGCCGCTGGGATGCCACCCGCCGGAACAATTCTGCCCGTTGCTTCGTATACGGTAATGACTTCATCGCCTGCCGGATACACTTCTTCCAAAAAACAAACTTCGCCACGCTTGCTGTCGCGGATTGCCGCATTTGTCGCCTCAACCGTCGCTTTGTACGCACCCTTTACGGCGATAATGAATCGTTGTGCACCAAGTGCATCACAAAGCAGCTCCAGTACAGCAACAATATCGTCTGCGTGCATCTCCAAAAGCTGACGGTGCAATTTAAAGAGCGGCTCACATTCGGCACAGTTTAAAATCACCGTGTCAATGTTTTGACCAAGCTTTGCATACGCAGGGAAGCCTGCGCCGCCGCAGCCGGCAATGCCTTTTTCCTGTAAAATTGTCTTAAGGGTCATTAATTCCATTCTTTATCAGAGCTCCGAGCAGTCATCTACAATACCAACAATCGCCGCATCAATCGGTGCACTTGCCGCGCCGCAACCAACGCGCGCCGCGCTGCCTGTTGCTACAAGCACAATTTCACCGATACCGGCGCCAATATTATCTGTCGCAACTAAATTACCTTCCATCTTCATGCTTTTGAGTGGCTCGATAATCATAAACTTGTTGCCGACTAAATTTTCATTCTTGCGTGTGGAAACCACACTGCCGATTACTTTACCGATAATCATACTTTTTCTCCTTAAAAGCCTTCGGAAGTCTGTCCGCATAGGCCCTATACTTGTTCACTTTTTTCTCATTGTCCTTGCGCACCCAATTTACTTTGCTCATAGGATCAACGAGTTTAAAAAGAGAAATTTTTGATGAAAGATAAGGATAAAATTTTTGTGCATACTCGCGTATGTGCAAAAATTTTTCCGCAGTATTTCGCTAAATTTGCCTTTTTAAACCCTATGGGGATTGGCTCCCGAAGGCTTACAAGGCCCGGTCCTGTCCGCCACACAAAGTGGCGGACAACGACCACCTGTACAGGTTTTTACTTTTAGACTTTACTCTTCTTATTTTATGTTCGGAAGAATCTTCTCCACGTCGCCATGCGGTCTCGGAATAACATGTGTAGCAATGATTTCGCCGAGTCTCTGTGCGGATGTCTTACCTGCTTCAACAGCAGCCTTAACAGCACCAACATCGCCGCGAACCATTACACTTACGAGACCGGAACCAATTTTCTCGGTACCAACCAGTACAACGTTTGCAGCCTTCAGCATTGCGTCTGCAGCTTCAATTGCAGCAACCAGGCCTCTGGTTTCTACCATACCTAATGCTTCTAATGCCATTTTCTTTTCCTCCTTCTTGATTTCCGGTTTCACAACCTCTTTATCCACAGCTGCACTCTTTTTTGGTGCAGAGGATTTCGTAGTTTTTGCTGTAGCCATGTTTCAGCCCCCTTATTAGATGGACGGCAGAATCTTTTCTACATCGCCGTGCGGTCTCGGGATTACATGAACTGCGATGAGTTCGCCGAGTCTCTGTGCGCAAGTTGCGCCAGCTTCTGTTGCAGCCTTAACAGCACCAACGTCACCGCGAACCATTACGCTTACGAGACCGGAGCCGATTTTCTCTGTACCGATAAGTACAACCTCTGCTGCCTTTACCATTGCATCTGCTGCTTCGATTGCTGCAGTCAGACCTCTTGTTTCAATCATACCAAGTGCTTCTAATGCCATTTTGAACATCCTCCTGTTTTGATTTTATAATAATTTAAAAAATTATTCGTTAATAATTGCAATCTTAAGACCTTCCATCTTAAGGTTGACTTCGTGTGCTTCGTTAATCTTCTCGAGCGGGAAGCGGTGTGTGATCAAATCCGCAAGCGGAAGGCCGATGCCCTTCGCACGCTTTAAGAAATCGAATGTGGTTGCGTAGTCACGCAGGGTGTATACCCAGGAGCCTACAACCGTCAATTCCTTCGAGCAGATATCAAAGTGCGGGTTGATAGTTGCATCGCCGCCGTTGATAAAGAAGCCGAGCTCGCAAAGACCGCCGCCGTGACGCACGAACTTATAAATGTTGCTGTGCGCAATCGGGGAGCCTGTGCATTGGAATGCAAAGTCAGCCGGATAGCCGCCAAACGATGCTTCCACAGCCTTTGTCAGCTCTTCAATACCCTTGTAGTTCTTGAAGTTAACCGTCTGTGTTGCGCCCATTCTCTTTGCAAATTCGAGTCTCTTTTCTTCGCCGTCTACTGCCGTGATGTTTTCAATACCCATTGTGCGCAAAATTGCGATACACAAAAGACCAATTGGACCGCAACCCTGTACAGCCACACGGCTGTTAAAGCGCAGAATGCCCGTTGTCTTTGCTCTTTCCACTGCGTGGATTAAAACGGCACTCGGCTCGATTAAGATTCGAGAATCCAAATCCAAATCGCTTACATTAAATACTGTAGAACCACCGCGAATTACTATGTAATCTGCAAACCAGCCGTTTAAGTGCGTATCGTCATCCGGCAAAAGACCGTATACGTCAGCACCACCGACATTTTGCTTGTTTAAATCAAACATAGTAATAGCCGGATTGTCCTTGAAAATCATACAGGTAACAACCTTGTCGCCAATCTTAAGCGCCTTACCTGCACTGTCCTTGGATACGTTTTTACCCATCTTCACGATTTCACCGGTACCCTCATGACCGAGAACCACCGGAATCAGACCGAAGGGGTCACGCTTGAATTCATGCGCGTCTGTACCGCAGATACCGCAACCCTCAACTTTTACTAAAATATCGTCATCGCCGAGCTCCGGAATCGAGAATTCTTTGATGTCATAATGCTCCAGCTTTGTCAGCATAGCTGCTCTGCTCGTTGCCGGAACAGCACCGGCTGCCTTCGGCGCCGCCGAAGCTGTGCCTGGCTTTAGCTCAGAAAGCACCTGCTGCACAATCGCCTGGATTTTTTCTTGCTCTATATTCATATCTGTTCTCCTTTCTATCGCATTTTTTGCTGTCCGTACCACATAAACCACCGGGACGCTGCATGGCGGTAATTTTTCCGCCTCTGCTTGCGTGACCGTACACACGATAAACGTGTGTGTATTTACGCTTTTGGCACCAATCTGCATCAGCACCGAAGACAGCGTTTTTGCAGTTTGTGCGCTGCTAATCAGCTTTTTGCACTCCTGCTTTGAAGCGGCATATCCGCCGCATGCAATCAAATGATAAATCAGTTCGCTCGCCTGCGCATCGGATGTGCATTCGCACACCGCCTGCGCACCGCTCTCGGCAATCTGCCGCGCGGTTTTCTCCAAATCGGCATTGCCCGGATAAATTTTTATCACTTACAAAGCTCCGTACAAAGATTTGCGCCGAAAGCACCGAGTGCCGTATCCTGCGGCTCCGTGCCGCCGGAAACACCGATACTGCCGATCAGCTTGCCGCCTGCATAAAGCGGTTCGCCACCACCGAAAATTACAATCCGTCCGGCGTTGGTATGCTGAATCCCGTATAAAGGACCGCCCGGCGCCGCGAGCTTTGAAAGCTCCACCGTTTTCATTTTCAGTGCTGCCGAAGTGTACGCCTTGTTTACGGCGATGTCGTAGCTGGCGATGTAAGCATCGTCCATGCTGACGACGGCGACAATGTTTGCGCCTTTATCCGCAACCGCAATAACTGCGTTTACGCCGACGCGCGCCGCCTCCTCTTCAACTCCGGCAATGATTTTCTTTGCAAGTGCGAGCGACATTTTTGTATCAGACTTGGCCTCCAGCACGCTCTTCGCGACGGAGACCGCTATTTTTTCAAGGTCTACACGATCCATGCTGTCAACCTCGCTTTTCCGTAAAATTATTTGCCTAACTGCGCGATAACCTTCTTTGTGATTTCAGCAATCAGCGCTGCATCGTCACCGGATTCGCAGGTGCAATTGCCGCCGCAAGAACCGCCGCAGCTATGGCAGCTTGCCTTGCCGTTCTTTACGTTCGGGCAAACGTCTGCCGGATGCTTACCTGTCATACCAAACTGACGTCTGATTTCGTAGAGACGCTCTACCTGCGCCTTGGAAAGCTCCTTCGGACCACCGAGTGCTCTGGCATGATAGAGAAGCTGTGCATAGAACTCCAAAGATTCCATCTTGTAGTATGCGTTAATTAAAGAGTCGGAGAAGGAAAGTGCACCGTGATTCTCCAGAAGTACTGCATCGTAATGCTGCAAATACTTTTCTACTGCATCCGGAATCTCATTTGTGGACGGTGTGCCGTATTCAGCAATCGGTACGCAGCCAAGAGAGATAACTGCTTCCGGCATAATCGGCTGTGTCAGCGGAATGCCTGCAATTGCAAAGCTTGTTGCATAAATCGGATGTGCGTGTACAACACTCTTTACATCCGGACGCTGTGCGTATACACGCATATGCATCTTGATTTCGGAAGATGGCTTGAAGTTGCCGTTTGCCTGAATTACTTTACCTTCCTTATCTACCTTACAGATGTAGTCCGGTGTCATGAAGCCCTTGCTCACGCCTGTCGGTGTGCACAAAAACTCATTGTCGGAAATCTTAACGGAGATGTTACCGTCATTTGCAGCGACCATGCCCCTGTCATAGATGCGCTTACCGATTTCACAAATTTGTTTTTTAATTTCGTATTCAGAAACCATTTCAATTTCTCCTTTTCTTTTTTGTTTTTCTGTGAATTTTTTAATTTTACACCTATATAATAACACCACATTGTGGTATTGTCAACTGTTTTTGTTGGTTTTTCTTTGTTTTTTCTGTGTTTTTCTTTTTTTAGGACTTTAAATGCTCCAAAATGTCGTTCACACCCTCACCGGTAATGGAATTGACAAAGAACACTTTCTTGCATCCTGACAGCCGGAGCCAGGCTTCCGCTCTTTCGGAAACTGCCTCGGGGTGGTCAATCTTCGTCACAATACCGACGACCTCACGATTGACCATGCAGGTGCAGTTGGGAGGAAACATCGAGTAGTCTTCGGTCGCCGCTAAAAGCAGTCCAACCACATCCGCTTCATAGGCATAGAGTGCAAGCGCCGCCGCCAAAGGCGCGTTTTGCAGATATTCACCAGGCGTATCAATCAGAAAATCGCCGTAATTGACATACTGCGTTTTATGATAGGTCGTCGGCTCTTTTTTGAGTGCCTGCGTCAGCGTTGTTTTGCCGCTGCCGCTTCTGCCCATTAAAATCAGCTTCTTCATAATCGCGGTTCCTCTTATGTTTTTGTGATTGGACAAACTGTAAACTGTAATTTTTTCTCACAGTAGTCCATCAGCGCATCAAGTGCACTTTCCACCTGCGAAACCGTACCGGTCACAATCAGTGTGCCGGAAAAGCGATCTACAAATCCGAGCTCTACGCCGGATGCCTTCAGCGCGATATCGCCTGCGATAATCGCCGTTTCACTCGGCGACATCGTTACGATGCCGATGGCCCCTTCGTGCATTTCCACGGTCGGGTCCAGACCGAGCTTCTTATATAAAATATCATCAGGGTTTGCGATAATGTGCGCAAGCGTTATCTGCTTACCCGGAACAATTTCCTGTATAATACGCATTTTATCCTGCATAGACAGTTCGTTCATACTTTAACCTCCTATCTGTGCTTTCAGACCGACGCGCTCGCATACGGCTTTGAGCTTTTCCATGTGTTCATCGCTCGGCGTTTCGATGTACGCCATCGTGTACTCTCTGCCGAGCGCCGCATACTTGTCCGAACCGAACGGATGGTAGGGGAGTAAATGAATTTCATTTACATTCGGAAGTGCGTGTGCAAACTTTGCAATTGCTTCGATTTCTGCCTCCGTATCGTTAAAGGTCGGAATCACCGGCACGCGAATAATTAGCTTTTTCACATTTTCCGCAATCTTGCGGGCATTTTCCAAAATGCGCTTGTTCGTCTTGCCGGTAAACGCTTCGTGCTTTTCCGCGTCGATATGCTTGATATCCATCAGGTACAAATCCAGGTACGGCAATAGCTTTTCAATCACGTCAAAGCTTGCATAGCCCGTCGACTCTATCGCCGTGTCAATGCCGTAAAGCTTGCAGGATTTCAAAATCGCAAGTGCGAACTCCGGCTGCAAGAGCGATTCTCCGCCCGAAAGCGTTACGCCGCCGCCACTGCGCTTGTAGTACGGCATATCCTTTATGATTTTCGCCATCACTTCATCGACCGTAACATCCTGACCGACGGTTTTTGTTTTGCCGTTCTGCACCATTGTCTGCATACGAAATTCCTGCGACTCCGGATTGCAGCACCAGCGGCAGCGCAGTGCGCAGCCCTTCAAAAACACAATCGTTCTGATGCCCGGCCCGTCATGGACGGAAAATTTTTGTATATTAAAGATTCTGCCCTTTACGGCTCCGAGTTTGTCTAACATAAATGCTCCTTAGAATGTGCTTTGCTCCGTTCTGCGGATGATGTCATCCTGCAGAGACTTGGAAAGCGATGTAAACAGTGCGCTGTAGCCTGCCACACGGACTACAAGGTTTTTGTAGTTTTCCGGATGCTTCTGTGCATCGTAGAGTGTTTCACGGCTGACAACGTTAAACTGCATGTGGCTGCCCTTCTGATCAAAGAACGCACGGATGAGCGATACGAAATTATCAAGTCCCTTTTCGCCCTTGAGTGCGGACGGATGGAACTTCATGTTAAAGAGCGTACCGTTCGATGCAATACCGTGGTCGAGCTTTGCAACGGAGTTTGCCGCCGCTGTCGGACCGCTTACGTCACGGCCTGCGCACGGGGATACACCGTCAGCCACCGGCGTGTATGCCAGTCTGCCGTCCGGTGTTGCACCGGTCTGTGCGCCGAGCGGCACGTTTGCAGATACCGGATAGAGACCTGCCTGATACTGACCGCCACGCGGATTTGTATATTTTTCTACCGGCTTTGTATAGGTATATGCTACTTCGCGGGCAAGCAAGTCTACTTCTTCGATATCATTACCGAAACGGTCAAGCTTTTCAATTTCTTCTAAAATCTCTGCGCCGCGTCCAGCTGTATTTGGAAGCGAAGCTCTGACTTGCGTATAAATTTTTGCAATTTCTTCTGCCCCGACTTCTTTGCCACTTGCTGTCAGCTGACGTGCGATTTCTGTTGTAAGTGCCTGTGCATCTACGCCGGCACCGCTATCGAAATTGCTTTCCAGTGCTGCTTTAAGCTCTGCCATTGTACATTTCTTGTCATCATATACAAGCTTCTTGACTGCATACATTGCGTCTGCCATATTTGCAACACCAAATCCCTGCGGGCCGGTAAAGTTGTAGATTGCGCCGCCTTCCTGCACGCTCTTACCTCTGCCGATACAATCTTCAACCATAGAAGAAAGGAACGGAAGCGGCGCACGCTCTGCGTGTGCCTTGTCAATCGCATTGTCCGCATTGACCATCAGCTTAATCTGATATTCCATCTGCGCCTTGTATGCATTAAAAAACTCTTCAAAGGTTTCCATCTTGGTTACATCGCCGGTAGAAATACTGATGGTTTTACCGTTTTCTTTACCGTCGTTGAACACAAGCTCCGAAACACGGCACATATTAAAGAATGCCGCATCGTGCCAGCCGTCGGTTTTACCCGATTTCTGCGGCTCTACACAACCGATGATATTGTAATCACGTGCATCTTCCAGTGTAAGACCGCGGTTTAAAAGCGACGGAATAATCACTTCGTCATTGTAGTACGCCGGAAGACCTACGCCCGTACGGGTCAACTCTGCGGCACGTACTAAAAATTCATGCGGGGAACCGTTCCACACACGCACGGAGAAGGATGGCTGCGGCAAAAGCACATGCATCGTCGCCTCAATACACATAAAGGACAGTTCATTTGTGGCATCTCTGCCGTCCGGCGTCTGACCGCCGGCAATTAAGTTCTGGAATGCGCTGTAGCCTGCAAAGCCTTCTGCGCTTGCCTGGTCGCGCACCTTGTTGATATCGTTGAGCTTTACCCAGATACAGTCGATGTACTCCTGCGCCTGCTCAAGCGTAATCTTGCCCTGCTTGTAATCCGCCTTGAAGTACGGATACATATACTGGTCAAATCTACCCGGGCTGATGGAGTGACCGCTCGACTCGGTCTGAATGAGCATTTGTACAAACCAGAACGACTGGCATGCTTCATAAAAGCTTCTTGCACCGTTTGCCGGTACATGTGCACAGTTTTCACTGATTTTTTCAAGCTCTGCGCGACGCTTCGCATCTGCGCAATTTCTTGCTTCTTCCGCCGCTAACTTGCTGTAGCGAGTTGCAAATGTAATAACAGCTTCACAGCTTTCAATCACGGACCTTAAGAAGCTCTGTCGAACAGCGTAATCACCGTCGCCGATGTCCAACTTCTCCAGCGCCGCTTTTGCTTCTGCAATAATACCGTTGTAACCGATTTTGAGCACCTTGCCGTAATTTACCGTTACATGTCCAACACCGTTATAGAAGTAGTTGCCCGGTGTGAAGATGTTTGCTTCCATCGCTGTCAGCGTTTCCGGTGCCATATACGCAGTTGCAAGCTCGCTCGTGGTTCTGCCTTTCCAGTACGAATGGATTTTCTTAAGGCGTGCTTTGGTTTCTTCCGAAATATAGAACGGATCTGCACTTCTTGTCGCTACTGTATCGAGCTCGCCTTCAAGCCACGCAAAGGAAAATTCCGGAAATGTCTGGCAGGAGCGCGGACGTACGGTTGTGGAGCCGACAATCAGCTCCTCCGGACGAATTGTCACCGGCAGATTCTCCAAAATGTGGCGGAAAGCCTTTGCCTTACGCTCAATCATCGGTAATCCTTCTGTGCGCTTAAACGACTCCGTCATCAGTTCCGCACGATCTGCCTCAATCTGCGGCATTTCCTGAAATATATGGTCTATTAAATGACCGATTCTCGGACTTTTTTCAACTCTCGGAAAATTATAAAGTTGCATATTCTTCCATCCTTTCGGAAAAAATGATGTTTATTGTTTACTTATCCATTCTACAACATTGTCTGCTGTTTTTTTGCATATTTTCTGCACGACGTACTTCGCATCTCTGACCGCTACGCTGTGCTCCACCGCCAGAAGCATCGGAATATCGTTCGTGTTATCGCCGATTGCCGTCGCTTCCGCCGGAGAAATGCCGTAGTGCCTGAGTAAAAACCTTGTCGCACTGCCTTTATCTATACTGACTGCCGTATACTCCGTCAGGCGCAAATCCTGATATACTGTCTCCACGCCTTCCGCAACAAAATCACGGGTAAATACAACCGCTTTATAAATCGGCTCGTCTATTTCCGCCGTCTGCGTAAACTCAATAGCATGCCCGCGATAGTGCAGCTTCATTTCACGCACAAAGGCATTTTGTCCTTTGACGTACGTGGTGAATCTGCCCTGCAGCAGAAGCGTGTCCGCTTTATCAAACTGTGCGATGTTTTCTATCGGTGCAGCGAAAAGCAATTGACAACCTTCGAATATTAACGCACCATCGCACGCAACAAAGCACATTTCATCCTGCACCGGCAAAAATAAATGCCATAACTCACTGATGGCTCTACCGGAGGCAATCACAAATCTTTTATCTTCCTTTCGCATTGCCGCAATCGCATCATATGCCTTGGGGGATATTCTGTTTTCTGTCGGACGGAGCAATGTGCCGTCCAAATCCGATAAAATCATTTTCATACAAAAATCCACCTATTCACTTATAATCATACTCCAAATCAAAGAAAAAGTCAATAGAAAAACAAACAAAAAAAGAAAAACACAGATTTTTCAAAAATCTTTTGTGTTTTTCCATTTGTTATAAGTTCTCATATTATGTTCGTTTATTCTCTTTTTTCTCTTGTCAACCTATCAATGCACAAACCTAATTTTAATTTAGGCATACCCTACAAATTGAAATAGAAGAAATGTATATGAGTGAAAAGAATGTGTAAGGGACGGTCTTCCTATGGGTCGGCCATGCCGCGGCTCTGACAATCCCCCGGATTGTCATTCACTACCGCGTCAGCCGCTTCGCTACGTCCTCGACGTCCCGTATTACAACAAAAAGAGGGTTATCAACCCTCTTTTTCTACTTTCTTCTTCAATTTTACAACACATCTGTTAATAAGGAAACCCTTTGCCGAGAAATTGTCCTCATACTCGGTGTGGATATTGTCTTTTTCGTACTCACTGTTGTGTAAATCAAAGGTCAGCTCGCTGATTTCGGCATCCACGCTTTTAAATTCTTCTAACGAAAAATCAAACAGCGGTCGGTTGTCGGTCTTAAAATGTACGCTGCCGCTTTCTTTAAGCACAATCGCGTACTTTTCAAGGAAGGTATGGTATGTAAGACGGCGTTTTGCCTGCTTTGCTTTCTTCCACGGGTCACTGAAATTGAGATAAATACGGTCAATTTCACTTTCGTCAAACACTTCGCAGATGTCCTTTGCATCAAAATTGATGAAACGCACATTCGTCACGCCTGCTTCTTTTACCTTTTCCATCGCGATGATGATAACATCGAGACAAACCTCAACAGCTACATAATTAATGTCCGGATTTTTCATGGCTGTTTCCATAACGAATTTACCCTTGCCACACCCGATTTCTAAGTGAATCGGGTTGGTATTTCCGAAAAATTCGTGCCACTTACCCTTTAACGAAAACGGCTCCGTTACTGCAATATCTATATTTTTTTCAAACCGCGCATCGCGGTTTTTCTTTCTACGCATTCTCATAATGATTCTCCAAAAATGCAATTTATAATTGTTCGATGGAGATAGGAAAAAGGCTTTGGAATGAACAAACTGAGCCAAAGCGTAAGCTTTTTAGGTGACCCGAAGGCGTACATCGGTACGTCGAGCGGCAAAGTTTGTTTATAGCGAGAAAAGTTTTCTTTTCTTGCGGTCCGGAGTCTTTTAACATCCCCAGAGTTTTCAGATTATCTGATTTCGGTCATGCCACCCATATACGGGGAAAGTGCCTTTGGAATCGCAATCGAGCCGTCCGCACGCAGGTTGTTTACCAAAAATGCAATCAACATACGCGGCGGTGCAACAACCGTGTTGTTCAAGGTGTGCGGGAAGTAATTGCCCGTTTCCTTGTTCTTTACGCGGATACCGAGACGGCGCGCCTGCGCATCCCCGAGATTCGAGCAGCTGCCGACCTCAAAATACTTTTGCTGACGCGGAGACCAAGCCTCTACATCGATACTCTTTACCTTCAAATCCGCTAAATCACCGGAGCAACACTCGAGTGTTCTTACCGGAATATCTAGTGTTCTGAAGAAGTCAACCGTATTGTTGTAAAGCTTTTCAAACCACTGCGGGCTTTCTTCCGGCTTGCATACAACAACCATTTCCTGCTTTTCAAACTGGTGAATTCTGTATACACCGCGCTCTTCAATACCATGCGCGCCAACTTCTTTTCTAAAGCACGGCGAGTAGCTTGTTAGTGCCTGCGGCAGCTCTTCTTCCTCAAGTGCCGTATCAATAAACTTACCAATCATGGAGTGCTCACTTGTACCGATTAAGTACAAATCCTCCCCCTCGATTTTGTACATCATATTTTCCATTTCCGCAAAGCTCATAACACCTGTAACAACGTTACTTCTAATCATAAATGGCGGAATGTAGTATGTAAAACCGCGGTCAACCATAAAGTCACGTGCATAGGACAAAATTGCAGAATGTAAACGTGCAATATTACCCTTCAGGTAGTAAAAACCGTTACCGCTTGTACGGCGTGCACTGTCTAAATCAATTCCGTTTAGGCTTTCCATAATATCTACATGGTACGGAACTTCAAAATCCGGTACTACCGGCTCACCGTAACGCTGCACTTCTACATTTTCACTATCATCCTTGCCAAGCGGTACGCTATCATCAATGATGTTCGGAATTACCAGCATACGCTCGCGAATCTGACCTTCCAAAACTGTGATTTTTTCTTCCAGCTCTGCAAGCTCACCAGCCATATCGCTGACCTGCTTTTTGGTCTGCTCCGCTTCGTCGCGCTTACCCTGCGCCATCAAAGCACCAATCTGCTTACTGATGGTATTTCTCTGGCTTCTCAAATAATCGCAGCGCTGCTTTGCTTCTCGAAACTGCTTGTCAAATTCAATAACCTCGTCTACCAAAACGAGCTTTTCATCCTGAAACTTCTTTTTAATATTTTCCTTTACCAATTCCGGATTGGTTCTGATTAATTTCATATCAATCATGATTGTCATTCCTTTCTGTTATATAAAAAATTAATTATTTTTTACTACTCAAGAGCTCGTTTTACTCTTCTGTAAAGCGACGGAATTCGTTCATCCACTTGTGTCTGCGTTACTTCATTCATCATCTGCTCCATAGTTTCATAATCATCATCGGTATATGCTTTATACAGCTTTGCAACCTTTTCACGAATAATTTTTTCATCCTCCAGTGCCTGGTTTGCAGCATCCAATGCAGCTTGTGTATCTGTTTGCTGCTGCTTTAAAATCGCCAATTCTTCCGTTAACTGCTTATTGATATCCTGCAAATTATTAATTTTTTGCTTTGATGTTGCCGTCAGCGGTGCCAATACACTTAAATTGCCGTCATCATCTACAATTTTACTTTGCGTGTACGTCGTAATTAAAATCAAAAGAATCGCAATTGAAAATAACACTGCCGTGTATATCCATAATGTTTTCGTACTCTTTTTCATAAATGACTCTCCCTTTCTATCTATTTATCTTATTTTCATAATTCTGCTGTGCATAAGAAATCGCACGCGCTTCTTCGTCTGAAAGCATAATGGTGCTTTTCCCCTGCACAACCGGTTTTAAATACGTATTGGAAATATCCCGTCCAAAAATTCCGCTTACTACAAATCCACAATCTTTTTCATCTAAAATTGCAAAACTGTAGCTTAATTCATTGGACATCGTATCAAATGCATCATAGCGCACATAACCAATTTTCATTCGAGCGGCATCGTTTAATTTTTCCAATTGCTTAAAGCTGTCTAAAGTATTATGAATATCCTGCGTCAATTCATCTAACTTATTATAATACAAAACAATGGTTTCGTCCAGCTTTCCGTTCGAACAATTTTTCAAAATTCGTTTAATTTTTCGATTGTTGTATGCAGTTACCCGAATCGTCGCAATCAACATAATCAACAATACAATATCTGCAAAAATCAAAGCATATATAATGTTTGTTGTGTTTGAAAAAAATTCTATCAATTGTAAAATTCACCGTCCAAACTATTGTTTTTTTATGCTTGCGCTAAATCGCCGCAAAAATGCGCTGTATTCAAAAAACTCTCAAATTGATAACAATACATAGCTATAACATCGAAAATTCAATACAGAGCTTCCATATTTTGTAATTTTATGTCTAAAATTGTAATATTTTTAGTATTCTGTCTAAATCTTCGCTTCCGTAGTATTCAATTTCTATTTTTCCCTTTTTTGCACCGTTTATAATTTGAACTTTCGTTCCAAGCTTGTTTCCAATGCTTTTTTGCAATGCTGTAAGTTCAATATCCAATACAGACGGCTTGTCCAATTTTTTCTTTTCCATTTTTTTCTGCTTCGGCAAAATTTTTGCAAGTGCTTCTGCCTGACGGACACTAAGTTGTTCACTTACAATTTTTTCACAAAGCAATGCCTGCAGTTCCGCTGTTGGTAAGGATAAAATCGCACGGGCATGTCCTGCAGATAAAAGGCCTTCTGCCAGCTGTTTTTGAATTATTTCCGGCAATGCAAGTAAACGAAGTGCATTTGCAACCGCACTGCGGCTTTTGCCGACGCGCTGCGCAATTTTTTCCTGCGTCAAGTTAAATTCATCCATCAAACGCTTATAGCCGAGGGATTCTTCTACCGGATTTAAGTTTTCACGCTGCAAATTTTCAATCAATGCAATTTCCATAACCGTTTGTTCATCATAAGTACGGATAATTGCAGGAATTTCTTTTATTTTTGCCAAACGGCATGCACGCCAACGACGTTCACCGGCAATAATCTGATACTGTCCGTTGCCTATATTCTGCACTAAAATCGGCTGAATCACACCGTGCTGCCGGATAGAATCTGCTAAAGCGGCAAGCTTTTCTTCATCAAAAGCCTTTCTAGGCTGTTCTTTATTCGGCTCTACTTGCGAAAGCTTCAACATTACAACATTATCATTATTTTCTTTTTCCGGTAAAGACGGTGCCGTTACCGAATTTATATCATTTGTAAAAAGCGCGCCAAGACCTTTTCCCAAACCGCCTTTTGCCATAAAGCATCTACCTTTCTTCTTTTATGAATTACTTACTATTCGCTCTAATAACTTCACTCGCAAGTGCTACATATGCATCCGCACCTTTAGATGTAATATCATACGTAATGATAGATTCACCAAAGCTCGGTGCTTCACTTAAGCGCACATTTCTAGGAATGGTGGTTTTATAAAGCTCCTCCGGAAAGAATTTTTTAAGCTCTGCAAGTACCTGCAGAGACAAATTTGTTCTGCTGTCATACATTGTTGCCAATACACCTTCTATTTTAAGCTGTGGATTTAAGGATTTTTTCACCTGTTTAATAGTAGCTGTTAACTGTGAAAGGCCTTCCAAAGCAAAATACTCGCATTGAATCGGTATTAAAATGGAATTTGCACATGTAAATGCATTTAATGTAACCAAACCAAGAGAAGGCGGACAATCTATAATAATAAAATCATAATTTTTTTCAATTTTCCCGATACATTCCTTTAATCTGAATTCACGATTTTCCAAAGAAACCAATTCAATTTCTGCACCTGCAAGTGAAATATTCGACGCTATGCAGTCCAAATGCTTCATGTTTGTTTTAATTATTGCACTTTTTGCTTCCGTTTCATTAATCAAACAATCGTAAACAGAAGCAGAAACTTCATATTTATTTATACCAATACCGCTTGTTGCATTTCCCTGCGGATCAGCATCTATCAATAATACCTTTTTTTTTCGAAAAGCAAGTGCTGCCGAAAGATTTACGGCTGTAGTTGTTTTACCTACGCCACCCTTCTGATTTGCAACAGCAATTATTTTTGCCATAAACATCACCTTTCATGGAAATTTACTATATTATTTTAACACATAATGTCGATATAGTAAAGTAAAACTTAAAAAGTGTTTCACGTGAAACACTTTTTTGAAGAATATAAAAAAGAGATGTTTCACGTGAAACATCTCTTTTGGTGTTAAATATCCAGATTCATTACAGATGCGGCATTCTGCTCAATAAATTCTCTTCTCGGCTCTACATTATCGCCCATCAAAATCGTAAAGATTTCGTCTGCCTTAACTGCATCTTCGAGTGTTACACGAAGCATTGTGCGTTTTTCTGGGTCCATAGTGGTTTCCCAAAGCTGTGTATGCGACATTTCACCGAGACCTTTATAACGCTGCACTTCGCATTTACCGCCCATTTCTTCGATAATACTCTGCATTTCATAATCGCTGTAAGCATATCTTACATTTTTACCCTTCCAGATTTTAAACAGCGGCGGCTGTGCCAGATATACATAACCGCCGTCGATGAGCGGGCGCATATGTCTGAAGAAGAATGTCAGAAGCAATGTACGGATATGAGAACCGTCGACATCGGCATCGGCCATGATGATGACTTTATGATACTTTAACTTGCTTACATCAAATTCGTCACCAATACCTGCACCAAGCGCCATAATAATCGGCAGGAGCTTTTCATTGGAATATACTTTATCCAATCTTGCTTTTTCAACATTAAGCATCTTACCCCAAAGCGGCAGAATTGCCTGGAAGCTTCTGTCTCTGCCCTGCTTTGCACTACCACCCGCAGAGTCACCCTCTACGATGTAGATTTCATTCTTCGCCGGATCCTTACCGGAGCACTTTGCAAGCTTACCCAAAAGGGAAGAATCACCGTTGCTCGTTGCTTTTCTTGTATTTTCTCTTGCTTTTCTTGCAGCTTCACGCGCCTTGCAGGCAAGTAACGCCTTTTCCATAATCATGCGCGCCGTACCCGGATTTTCCTCTAAAAAGTCTGCAAATTTATCACTGACCGTCTTATCCACGATACCGCGAAATTCCGAGTTACCGAGCTTTGTCTTGGTCTGACCTTCAAACTGCGGCTCGGATACCTTTACGCTGATAATTGCCGTCAAGCCTTCACGTACGTCTTCACCGGAAAGTGTAAGGTCTTTATCCTTTTCTTTAATAAGATTATATTTTTTAATATATTCATTAAATACTCTTGTAATGGCAGTTTTAAAACCAACTTCGTGCGTACCGCCTTCGGTCGTTTTAATATCGTTTGCAAAAGATACGAGAACTTCGCTGTAATTTTCCGTATACTGCATTGCGATTTCTACATAAGAATCGCCCTTGCTGCCGTCAAAGTAGATAACATCATCGTGAATCGGAATCTTACTCTGGTTAAGGTAGCTTACATATTCACGGATACCGCCTTCATACAAAAGCTTATTTTCTACTACGGTTTCGCCGCGCTTATCGACAAAATTAATCGCTACACCACCATTTAAAAATGCCTGCTCACGAAGACGCTGCAAAAGTACATCATATTCGTACTCTGTGGTCTCAAAAATAGTATCGTCGGCTTTCCATGTAACCTTTGTACCCTTTGCGCCTTCCGGTGCTTTACCGATCACCTTAACTGCGCCGCAGCTCTTACCGCGCTCATACTTCTGATAATAAATTTCACCGTCATGGATAACTTCTACTTCCAAATACTCGGAAAGGGCATTTACAACGGACGAACCAACACCGTGCAAACCGCCGGATACCTTGTATCCGCCGCCACCAAACTTACCACCGGCATGCAAAATTGTAAATACAACCTCCAGGGTAGAAATACCCATCTTCGGATGTATGCCAACCGGAATACCGCGGCCGTCATCCGTTACGCTGACAATGTTGCCCGGCAGAATTTCAACCAAAATATTCTTACAGTGGCCGGCAAGTGCCTCGTCAATCGCATTGTCCACGATTTCGTATACCAAGTGATGCAGACCGCGCACTGAAGTAGACCCGATATACATACCCGGTCTTTTTCTTACCGCTTCGAGTCCTTCCAAGACTTGAATATTACTCTCGTCATACCCGGAATTTACTTTGGTTTCTTCCATATTTTTTCATTCCTTTCTTACATCCAACTGTGCTCTGTTGCACGCTTATGCAACGTTTGTGCAGAAATCGGCGAAACATAAACTTTATAATTCTCTTTTTTACCGCAAAGTATATAACTTTTCGGTAAGTCACCTATACTTACATCAATTATTTTACCGCTTTTTTGTGCAGTCTCCAAAAATTTTTGCGTCCTTTTTGACACACTGGTTGTCTCCAAATCCAAAACTGCAATAATATCGGATTTTAAAACAACTACATCAGAACCTAAATGTAAATACATTTTATTTCTCCTGCATTACCTGCCCTGATTTTACATAAAAGTATCGGGCATTTTTTTGCGTTTCATCTCTATCGGTACAAGTTAAAATAACCTGCTTATCCTGAATTTTTCCTGCAAAATAATCACGCCTGCTTTTATCCAGCTCACTCATAATATCATCCAATAAAATCACAGGATATGTCTTTTTCACACTAAATACAGCTTCTGTCTGCGCAAGCTTTAAACATAAAACAACGCTTCTGTGCTGCCCTTGTGATCCATATATTTTTAAATCACGATTATCAATCATAAAAGAAATATCGTCTCTGTGCACTCCAACATTAGAAATTTTTGTTTCTAAATCGCGGCGGCGGTTTTTCTTTAAAAGAGTAATCATATTTTCTTTTATAATTTCATAACTTTCAAAATTATCCGTTATATTGGATTTATAACTCAAATCCAATTTTTCATTTGCAAGTTCTGCATAAATTTGAATGACAAACGGTTTTAAAAACTGAATAAATTCCTGTCGGTAAATGGTAATCTTTGCGCCTAAATCCGCTAAAGAATCATCCCATATATCCAAAGTATCCGCTTCCACAGAATTCGCTGTTATCTTTTTTAGTAAATTATTTCTCTGCTTTAATACCTTTAAATAATCATTTAAACAAGATACATAATTTGGTTTTAATTGGCTGATTGCCATATCCATAAACCGTCTGCGTTCCCCAGGACCGCCTTTAATAATATTTAAATCCTCCGGCGAAAAAATAACAGCATTGATATAATTTGCAATCTGACTTATCTTTTTAATCGGTACATCATTAAAGGAAACCAACTTTTTTTTACCGCTTTGCATTATCATTTTTCCGGCAAAGCTGCGCACCTCATTTTCAAAATCAATCTCAATAGATGCACTGTGCGCGCCTTCTTTTATCATTTCACCGTCATCCGCTCTTCTGTGCGAACGGCCGCTGCAAAACACAAACACAGATTCCAATAAATTTGTTTTACCCTGCGCATTATTACCATAAATGATATTTGTTTTCGGGTCTAAAAAAAGTTCCGCACTTTCATAATTTCTGAAATTTTTAATTTTCAGTCTTTTAATATACATATCTTATTCAACCGTAATCAAAACATCATCATCTTCAAATTCAACCAAAACCTTATCTCCCGAGCGAATTTTTTTACCGCGCATAGTGCATTTTTCACCGTCATAATAAACCATTTCGGATAAAATCATATCTTTCGCATCTGCGCCGGTTTCAGCCACACCGGAAAACTTTAAAAGTTGATCTAATTTTATATATTCAGTTGTAATTTTTACATTTAATTTTTCCATAGCTATAATCCCTATTTAAGCATCGGCAATACAAGATACATAAAAGAATTACCCTCAACCGGCTCCATAACACACGGGCTGCCGGAAGTTATAAATTTCATTTCAATTTCTTCGCAATCACAGTTTTTAAGCGAATCCAATAAGAACTTTAAGTTAAATTTAATTTCAAACGGCTCACAATCGCAATCCACGGAAATTGTATCATTGATTTTACCAGAAGCAGAGCTACAACTGATTTCAATTTCACCTGTACGAATATTTAAAGTCAACGGACTTTTTACAGATTCGTTTGAAATAATCAGAGACGCACGGTCAACCGCATTTTCTAAATCCAAAACATTACATTTTACAGAAAATGCATACTGCTGCGGAATTGCATTCTTATAATTTATATATTCACCGTCGCGCAGTCTGGAAACAACAATAAAATTTTCAAATTCAAAGAGAACGTTTTTATCAGAAAAATACATTCTTAAATAACTATCATCGTCTTTTACGACTTTTAATAGCTCACCGAGTGTACGCACCGGAATAATTGCGCTGAAATTCTTATTTGTTTCATCAATAATTTCATTGCGAATTGCTACACGGAAGCGGTCAGAGCCTACAACAGAAAGTTTATTGTTTTCCACTTCAAAATAAGCACCAGTTAAAACAGGTCTAGTTGATGTCTGCGGAATAACATAAATTGTTTGTTTAATAATACTTCTTAAAACATTGCTCTTAATATTAAAGGAAAATTCTCTATTTATATCGTTAATACGCGGAAATTCCTGCGGATCAATGCCGGAAATATCAAAATTTACGTTACCGCATTTAATTTTCGTTAAATATTTCTCATCTGAAGTAATTTGTACCGGTGCATCCGGCAGTTTGCGCACAATGTCACCAAACATTCTGGAATTTAAAACGATGGTGCCTTCTTCCTCAATCTGTGCAGGACATTCATAACGGATACCAATTTCCAAATCATTACCGGTCAAAATAATTTTACCTTCACCGCACTCAATTAAAATACCTTCCAGAACGGGAAGCGTAGATTTTTGAGAAACAGCCTTTTGTACAGTATTAATTGCATCAGAAAGATTATTCTTGTCACAAATAAATTTCATTTTTTAATCAAATCCTTTTTCGTAAATTCTTTATAAAAATAATATAAAATAATAATTTAGTAGTCGTAGTAGTAGTGTGTATGGAAAGTATGGAAAACTTTAAAAAGTATTGAAAATAGAAGAAAAACGGATATTTTTTTATTATGAAAAACCTATGTAAATCTGTTTATTTTTTTCCACACAATCAACACTGCACATTTAATGCATATTAAAATACACACATTTCCATATTTTTATATGCATTATTTTAATATTGTTCTCAGTTGCTTTATTAAAGTGTCGACTGTATTTTTTAAGTCAATATCACTTTCTATATTTTTCTTTATATTATCTATTGCATGCATAACGGTAGTATAATGTCGATTTCCGTATTCTTTACCGATAACGACTAAACTCATATCTGTGAGATCACGGCAAAGATACATAGCCATTTGTCTTGCATCGGAGATGTTTTGTGTTTTTCTTTTGCCTTTAATATCAGCAATCGGTATATTATAATACTTGGAAACGGCATCGTTAATGGATTTAGAAGTAATTCTAACAACACCTTCGGATTGAATTAATGCACTGAGCGCTTCTTCTGCCAAAGAAAGATCCAATGTTTTACCTGTTATCTTTGCATAAGATAAAATGCGGGTAAGCGCACCTTCCAATTCACGAATATTGGACTTGATGCTGTCTGCCATATAACAGTAAACATCATATGGTATTTCTATTTCTTCCCCTTCTGCTTTTTTTTGAAGAATGGCAATTCTTGTTTCATAGTCTGGCGGCTGAATATCTGCAAGACAGCCGCTGACAAATCTGGATTGTAATCTTTCTTCAATTTTAATTTCACGCGGATGACGGTCGGATGTCATAATAATCTGCTTGTTTGTATCGTGCAGGTCATTGAAGGTGTGAAAAAATTCTTCTTGCGCCATTTCTTTACCTTCCAAAAACTGAACATCATCGATTAAAAGCATATCGACATTTCTGTATTTATTTCTAAATTGTGCCGTACTTCGGGATGCAATTGCGGAAATTAATTCATTTGTAAACTTTTCGGAAGAAATATATACGATTTTCATATCCGGATTGTTGTTATGCGCATAATTTGCAATTGCCTGCATCAGATGCGTTTTACCCAATCCGCTACCGCCGTAAATCAACAGCGGATTATATACTTCGCCTGGCGCTTCGCCGACAGCTACGGAAACCGCGTGTGCATAACGATTGGAATTGCCGACAACAAAAGAATCAAAGGTATATTTTGAATTTAAATAGCTCACATTCGAAATAGAACCTTTTTCGTTATTTATAATAGTCTTAGAAACACTGACAGGCTTCATACCCTCCGTAAATTCAATCATCATCCATTTTCCGGTAACGGTTTGCAATGCATTCTGAATCAACGCACTGTAGCGCTTAATCATAGTTACAAACAATTCGCTTGACATAGATAATATAAAAGTGTCTTCCTCTATAGAAATCGGTTTTGCATCTTTAAACCAGGTGTTAAAAACAACAGATGTGACAGAAGGCTCTATAATTGCAATTGTTTCTTCCCATATTTTTTTAACATCCATATAAAAAACTCCTAAAATCAATTAATAGTATGAAAAAGAATTCTTAAAAAGTTTTCCACATAGTTATACACAAATGTGTATAACTCCATAAAAGTGCTTTAAAATAACGTTTTTATTAAAAAAACTGTGGATAAAAATGTGATTAAAGTTGAAAATCTATTGTATTTACTTTAAATGGTAACTATATATTGTGGTTAACATAAAAATTATAAT
>JAZSQB010000024.1:0-23355 GCA_045537695.1 Clostridia bacterium
TGTTCCGTATTGTCGGGACGATGCCTTCATCCGCCCGTTAATTTATCACAGAAATCGCAACGCCATTTCATGCCGCAGGCATTTCATTTTTTATCCGGTTACCAAATGGTAACATAAGAGACATTTTTTTGTTATAGCAAAATTCTTCACCGTATAATATAATATATTTAGAGTTTAAATTTAAGTTGGGTAGGTGAGGCAGCATGAGGATTGAAAAACTGAGTTTAAACAAAATTAAAGTGACGGTGGATTTTGAGGATTTGTCCCTCTATGATTTGTCCCAGGAAACACTGTCGCCGGAATCACCGCGCTTGAAAGCATTTATTCTTGCCATAATGAAGCGTGCGGAACTGGAGACCGGATTTAATGCCTCGGTCAGCAATGTGCTGATTGAAGCAATTGCACAGGGCGAAAACATTATTTTTGTCATCACACGGATTGACGCATCGGCAAATAAGCCTCAGCAGGTACTTACACGCGAGCAAAAGCTTGAAAAACTAAAGAGCAATGCCTATCGCGTAGTCAAAAGCAATGCTGCACATACAAGCGAGAAACAGTTTTACCGATTTGATTCCCTCGAAACCTTTGTCGCGCTCCTGCGCGTATGTACACTGCCGAAAACATCGGTGCTGTACAAGAGCGATTTTTGTTATTATCTGTCGCTCCCGTGCGGCAGCGCAAAAACAAAGCGCATCAGCAACCTAGTTACGGAGTTTGCCTCGGCTGTAGATGCAAAATTGCTTGCTATTTATTTAAAGGAGCACGCCGAAGTTGTGGCACGCGGTACGGATTTTGACAAAATTGCAGCTTGTTTTAAATAAGAATTTAAACAGAAAAACGGGTCAATGGGCGAGAGCCCTTGAGCCGTTTTTTGTTTTAGGATATTCACTTCAATCCGGCAGGAGCAAGCCCCTGCCCTACAAACTCTATTTGCCTTCCGTCTCATTCATACCTGTAAATCTTTCTTTCGCCATCCTTGCACATTCGTGTCTATATATTCCCATATGTTTCCATAATCATCTTGTCCGCAATGATATGGTCGTTGTAGGAACGTTGCCATATAGAATAACCAATTTCTTTAGTAACCATAATTTTAAACGATCAAATTATATTTATAGTGTTGGTTGTAGGGGACGATACCTTCATCGTCCCCTACGAAGTTAATTTTCCTTACGCATTAAAACAAAAAAAATAACGGTACCCACCGAAATGGGTACCGCATTTTTTAGTTATTCACTAAGCAATTTCAGATTGAATTACTTTGTGTACTTCGGCATATTGTTATCGTAGTTGATTACGTATACGTCAGTTACAACATCGTTGTACATTCTGATTACTGCATAGTAGAACATTGCATCATCAATGTTATCAGCTTCGCCATCTGCACCGTCTGCACCAGTTGTGTTGTCAACAGTGTCGCTAATATCAATGTTACCGTTGCTGAGTGCTACGAACTCGGACGGCATAATGGAATCCAGTGTGGAAGCGTAAAGCTTGTTCTTGGAAAGCTTGTTGTTGAGAACTACAACGTTTGCAGTTTCCGGAATCATGTATACATAGTCGGAAGAAGCAACGTCAGCGTCTACAGCGAGCTTAACCTTGAGACCGCCTTCTACGGAGTCAACAGAAGCGATGAAACCAGCCATTACTTCGTTGTCAGCTTCGTAAGCAGTTGTGTAGGTGTACATGTACTCTTCGCCAGCACCGATGAATGCGGAAGCAATTACTGCGAAATCTGTTTCGTCTGCTGTGTCAGCAAAGATTTCGGCCTTAGCATCAGCTACCGGAGTAGCAAGCTTAGCGATGTTTTCCATGCAATCAGCTTCGTCAGCTGCGCTGTAGATGAATACTTCACCTTCAGCAAGTGCATCAGCAACTGCATAGGAACCTTCGCTTGCGAGAACGAACATTGCCTTTTCTTCGCCGCCCTGGATGAAGTATACCTTCAATGCATCTTCATCGTCTTCACCGTATTTGGTTTCACGAGCTTCCTTGAAGTATGCAAATGCAGCTTCTGTATTAGCAGCAGTTGTACCGCTTGTGATGAGTGCTACATTGTAAGTACCATCTGCATTGTAACCGTAGAAGGATACTGCGTATTCCTTTTCGTTTACGAGAGTTGCAGCGTCTACAACCTTCCAATCAGCGAATTCAGCTGTCGGCTCGATCATAAATACCTTTGCAGCTGCTGCGAGGGACTTGGAAGCCTTGAACTTGTTCGTTGCAGCGATCCATTCCTTAGTAACAGAAGCTGTGCCACCGAAGTCGTTTTCGTCTGTTGTAGAACCGTTAGCGATGTAGAGCTCTGTGAGTTCTGTACCGCTTACCTTGTAAGCTACGAGCTTGAGGTCAGCTGTGCCTGTGATGGAACCAGCGATCAAACCAGCGATGATTTCTTCCGGAGTCATAAGATTGTCTACGCCTTCAACAGTCTCATCTTCCGGAGTCATCGGATCATCTTCTACAGCTTCAACATAATAGTCAGCTTCTACGCCGCCGAAGATTGCAACCATCTGAGCAGCTGTGTAATCTGTCTTAGCCTTCTTATCAGATGTCTGAACATCATTGATCTTAATTCTGTCAGCAATGTCGTATGTTACATCTTCGCCAGCAGCTGTGAGCATTCTTACGCTCTTGTCGCCGAAGGAGGATGTACCCATCTTGTAGAGGTATGCATACTCGTTGCTGATTGTAGCTGTTGTATCAGAGTAAACGATTGTGCCGTCTACTGTGCAGAAGAACTTACCTTCAGCACCAGCTGTCGGGAAGCCAACCTTGATCGAAGCAGCTACTTCGTATTCTGCATCACCGATTTCAACAAGATTGTCGGAGTTAACATTGGACTTAACCTTACCTTCAACAACTTTTCTTGCAGCGATGATGTTTACGTACGTCGGGTCAAAGCTTGCACCCGGTGTACCGTTTGTTTCGAGGTATACAACGTCGTTTTCTGCGAGGTCTGTGAGCTCAGCAGCAGCGCCGTCGATTGTTACTTTGAGTTCCTTGAGGTTTTCTACAGCGTCTTCGTTGAGAGCGATGCTGCGAACACCGATGGTGTTAACAACGTCAGCACCCTGCTTGAAGCGTACTGTCATGGAATTAGCAGATACGGAATCAACAACACCGATCATGTATTCAGTTACGATAAAGAGATCGATTTCACCGTCGTTGTTTGTATCAACGAGCTTCATTGTACCAGCAGCCGGAATGATTGCGTTTGTAGCAGGAACCATAGCCTTGTTGTTGATGATAGCCTGTGCACCAGCAGCAACATCGAGAACTGTCGGTCTCTTATCGTCGTGGTCAGCTGTGCTCCAGTAGGAGAACTGGCCGTTAGCGATATCCATAACTTCGTCAGCGTCAACAGCCGGAGTTGTTTCGTCGCAGAGTACGTCGAGATCAGCGAACTCGATTTCCTTTGTCTTTGTAGCCTTAGCAACTACAGCGATGATTTCATATTCGCCGTCTTCGTTTTCACCAACATATGCTGTGGACATGTAACCACGGAGAGCTGTAGCAGCTGCATCCTGGCAGAACATATCGTTGAAGCTGTATACAACCGGATCACCAGCTGCAGCCGGCTCAACAGTAGCAATAGCCTTAGCGGAAGCCTTTGTAATTGTGTAATCAATTTCGCCTTCTTCCATAGCTGCTACGTTCATATAAGTATCTGTTACCAAACCTTCGAAGCTGTAAACACCATGCTTGTTGTTAAGAAGGTTCTTAGCAACCGGCTCATACTTAGCTTCTGTACCATAGGATACTCTTTCCATCATGTCAACTTCAAGAGCGTTGTAAGCAAGGATAGCGATGTCGCTTCTCTTTGCCGGTGCTGTAGCGTCAGCGATTACAACCTTGTCTGTGATCTTAAGATCGCCAGCAACCATCATGTAACCAGACGGATAACCACCCTTGTCTTCTGCCACATAGGTATAACCAAGCGCTGCAACGATCAGCTTAATAGCCTGCTCGTATGTAACGTTGTCTTCCGGGCCGAATGTATATGCATCATAACCAGCGATGATGCCTAAGCCCTTTGCATACTTAACGTAGCCGGATGCCCAATGTTCAGCCGGAACGTCAGCAAAACCCGATGCAGTCTGACCATAGGAACCCTTGCTGATCAAAGCGCAAAGGATCTTTGCCATTTCTGCTCTTGTTACGTTCTGATCCGGATTGAAGTTACCCTTATCGTCACCATTGATAACGTTAAGAGCGGACAGAACTTTTACTGCTTCTGCGTACTTAGCGTTGCTTGCTACGTCCGGGAACTGCATAACCGCTGCGGATGCAACTACACCGAAAACCATAACACATGCAACAACAAGTGCCAACAGTTTCTTGAGATTTCTCATATCTCAATTCCTCCCTTAAAAAAATTTTTTGTTGAAAGAGTGTTGTGTCTTAGCAGGCCGCGGTCACCCTCTTTCTCTGCGACCCGCCCGACGGCAACAGGGGGCACTAAGGCCCTTAGTTGTCTTCTTGCATTGATTATAACATCCCAAAATTATGTAGTCAATGCAGTTAATACAGTTGTAATATAACTGTAAAATTAGTAATTCGCCTGTAGTATCCACGCCTTGCGCGATACATTTCTGACACAATTACTCTTTATATGCACGCACATTTCTGCGCATATGGGATCTTTTTTCAGGTGATGCAATTCCCTCTATGTTATTATATAGAAGAAACCCCTTTTCACGGGAGATTTTTCCCGAGCGCATAACACCGCCCAATTATTATATACATCCAAATTCCATTTGTCAATCTTAATTTTTATTTTTTCGGCTGATTTTACAAAATCCTCTTCTTTCTTTACATCGAAATGCTATTGCAATTGTTTTTTTACTGTGCTAAAATTAGATTACTAAGTATAATTTAATAAAGTGAGGTTTTTTCTATGAAAGCAATCGTACTCGCAGCAGGGAAGGGCAGTCGCCTACAATCCGAAAAATTTAATTTACCGAAAGTACTTCGCCGCGCAAACGGAAGACCGCTGATCGGCTATGTGCTTGACAGCATCAATTTCATTGCGCCGGAGGATACGGAAATTGTTGTCGGCTATATGCGCGAAAAGGTAATGGAAGAACTCGGCGACAAGTACAGCTACAGCGTACAGGCTGAACAGCTCGGCACAGGGCACGCCGTAATGTGTACGCGCGAGCATATGGACGGCTATGACGGTCAGGTGCTCATCTGCTACGGTGATATGCCGCTTGTAAAGCCGGAAACCTATCAAAACCTCGTTGCAAAGCACATTGAAAGCGGTGCGGCGTGCACGCTTCTGACCGCCGTGGAAGAAAATCCACCGGCTTACGGCAGAATAGTTCGCGACGCAGACGGCAAGCTGTCCTCTATTGTAGAGGACAAAGACTGCACGCCGGAGCAGAAACTGATTCAGGAAGTGAATGTTGGCATTTATGTGTTTGATGCAAAGGAGCTGATGGCAGGCTTGAGCGAGCTGAAAAACACCAACGCACAAAATGAATACTATTTGACGGATATGCCGCAAATCTTTGTTGAAAAGGGCTTAAAGGTTGAAATCTATTCCGTCGAAAACAGTACCGAGTATTTTGGTGTGAATACAATGGAAGACCTCGCATTTTGCGAAAACGAACTGAAAAAACGCTAAGGCAATCCAAGGAGGACATCATAATGCATAAACAACGCATTTCTCTGTTTTTATGCATAAGTTTATTTATGGGCATTTCTGCTTTTGCTGCGCCCGTCGGCAGCATAGATGGCTACAGTTGGGAAACGAAGCCACTCCATATTGCTATGCCGGCAGAAAAAAAATTTGTCGTGCAGCCGCAGCCGGGTGATTCCATCGGCAGCGCGCAAACAACCTACAGCGAGGACAGCTCCCATGCCAACCGCAACGAAAATATGCGTCTGGCAACCGCTGCCATCAACGGCGTTATTCTGCAGCCGGGCGAAATCTTTTCTTATAGTTATACGCTCGGTCCACGTACAGCCGAACGTGGCTATAAAATTGCAACCGTTTTCCAGGGCAACAAAAAGGTGCCCGGTCTCGGCGGCGGCATCTGTCAGATTTCGTCAACATTGTATATGGCAACCAAACAGGCGGGCCTTCAGATTGTAGAACGTCACCCACACACTCTGCCGGTTTCTTACTGCAGTCGTGAAGATGAGGCAACCGTTGCGTGGGGCTTGATTGACTATAGATTTAAAAACTCTTTGGACGTACCCATTTGTATCGAAGCGTCTATGGGAGGCGGCGTGTGTACCGTAACACTTCGAAAAACAGGTTAAAACAGAGAAGACTATTAAATACAAAAGGCTTTTGCTATGCAAAAGTCTTTTATTTTTGAATATTGCTTGAAATCATTTCAAAACAGTAGTATAATAAGTAGGTATGAATGGAGGCGTTTTTTTATGAACGGCAAAATTGGTTTTGATAACAAAAAATACATTCAGCTGCAGTCGAAGCATATCGGCGAGCGCGTATTGATGTTTGGCGATAAGCTATATTTGGAGCTTGGCGGCAAACTGTTTGACGACCACCATGCCTCCCGCGTACTGCCGGGCTTTGAGCCGGACAGTAAAATCAAAATGCTGATGCATTTAAAGGACAAGCTTGAAATCGTAATTGCCATCAGCGCGATTGATATTGTAAAGAACAAAGTTAACAGCAATCATAACCTCACGTATGATTTGGATACCATCCGCTTAATCAAGGCGTTCCAAAGTCTGGATTTACTGGTCGGCAGTATTGTTATCACGCAATATAACGGGCAACCTGCGGCGGATATGTTCAAGCACCGCCTGGAAAATATGGGCATTAAGGTTTTCCTACATTATTCCATTCCAGGCTATCCGTCCAATGTAGAATATATCGTCAGCGAGGACGGTTTCGGAAAAAATGACTATATTGAAACAGAAAAACCGATTGTGGTTGTAACTGCACCCGGTCCGGGCAGTGGCAAGATGGCTACCTGCCTCTCACAGCTTTATCACGAAAGTATTCGTGGCATAAAGGCGGGTTACGCTAAATTTGAAACCTTTCCGATTTGGAATTTGCCGCTTAAGCACCACGTCAATCTCGCTTATGAGGCTGCAACTGTGGACTTAAATGACGTCAATATGATTGACCCGTTCCATCTGGAGGCTTATGGCGTAACCACCGTAAATTACAATCGTGACATTGAGGTGTTTCCGGTGCTCAATGCCATAATGGAGAAAATTCTCGGCGAAAGTCCGTACAAGTCTCCGACGGATATGGGTGTAAATATGGCAGGTAACTGCATTGTCAATGACGAGGTCTGTCGCAAAGCATCCAAGGATGAAATTATTCGAA
This sequence comes from Clostridia bacterium, assembly GCA_045537695.1. Lineage (GTDB taxonomy): Bacteria > Bacillota > Clostridia > UBA1381 > UMGS1253 > RGIG2041. The sequence goes on from JAZSQB010000024.1 coordinate 7,319, forward strand.
GATATTATCAGGTCTTAAAAGATAAAACCAATGGCAAGTGCGATGAAGATGTTCTTTTAAAAATGCAGCTGATTATGAAGCAGGCAGAAGTGGATTGTAATCAACGCGTTGTTGTCGGTGCCGCTCTGGAGAAGGCAAAGGATACCGGACATACCGCCTGTGCTATTCAGTTGCCGGACGGACGTGTGATTACCGGTAAAACCTCCGATTTGCTTGGTGCCTCCAGCGCTGCACTGTTAAATGCACTCAAAACAGTCACTAGCATTGCAGATGATATTCATCTTATTTCTCCTGCTGTTATTGAACCATTACAAAATTTGAAAACCACGCATTTTGGCAGCAAAAACCCTCGCCTGCATATGGATGAAACGCTGATTGCGCTCTCCATCTGTGCCGCAAGCGATACCGTTGCCCAAAAAGCACTAGAGGGTCTATGCGCCCTTAAAGGCGCACAAGCACATTCTACGGTTCTGCTTTCCCCTGTAGATGAGCGCGTATTTAAAAAGCTTGGTATGCACTTAACGTGCGAAGCTGTATATAAATGATAGAAGTGTAAAAAGGAAGTTGCATTGGCCACTACCAGATAAGGTAGTTTTGCAACTTCCTTTATTTTTACGCATCTTTTTTCGGTACACGGTCCACCGAAAACATTTTAACATCCTTTTCCCGCGCATACTGCACAGTATATGCCGTTCCACCAACAGAACTGCGCAAAAACGCAATGCCACAGCAGCTCAAATTTACCATATGTCGGTTGCGTGCATGCATACAATATGTCGTATAGTTTTCTGAAACATATTCCACACTGTCTGCCGCTTCTATGATAGCCTTATAAATTTGTTTGTCCTTTTTCGTCCACTTGCTTTCCTGCCCTTTACACGGCAATATCATATGCAACTGCACCATTGGATATTTCTCCTTTAACAGCAGGACCGTCTGCGCTGCCAAGGTATCAAATCCCAATGCTCCGCCGCAACAAAAACGCTGTATCTGCATATTTTCAATCAAGCTGACACAAAGCGCATATGTGTTTTCTCTGATGCGCGCTTCTTCCGCCTTCGGCACAATACGATGCCCTGTAAAAAAACATGTTTTTTGCTTCATTCTACCTTCCCTCAGTTAATCCTTTGTTTTATAAGACATGCATACACAAAAACCGCCCTTGGAAAACAAGGGCGGTTTTCTGCTCTTTTTTATCTGTTGACAATAACTATTGTATTTGCTTCAAAAGCGCCCAACTTTTCTGCGCCAGCTATCACAATCGAATCACCTTCAGCTATACTGGATAATTTAACCTTCGCCCCGTTAGAGCCCGTAATAACAGATGTCTTATCACCCACAAATACCTGATAAGCCTTTACTGTGTTCGTTTTCGTGTCGCTCACATCAATCATAAGGAATTTCAACTGTTCATTTACAACTGTCACCGTACCAGTAAGCGAGCTTGTCTGCGCAACACTGGTTACCGTAATCTTCGATGCTGCACTGCTTTCCGTATTGATCGCTACTGTGTATCCGAGAATTAAATCATAAATAGTTCTCTCTAAGTTATCAATAAGGATTTTCGTATCCAGTGTCATATAAATCGTCTTCAACGTGTCATCCATCAACTTCACTTCGATGTACGGCTGCTCTCTTTCAATATGAATTGCCGTAAGGGTGCCCTTCACTGTCGAAGTCTTGGAGGTCGCTGTAATTTTTGTAATTTCACCATAGGTAAAATCCAATGTCAATGCATCACCTGCAAGTAAATCCGTTACTTTTGCATCCTTTGCATTACGCTTTACGACTATATTTTCCGCAATCGGCCAGGAAGTTGTATCATATATCGCATCCTTGTGTCCGATTACCAACAGGTTTTTATCTTCTTTATGCACAAGCTTTGTAAAGGTTGCATTGCTAATCTGCGTATATTTCGATTCTGCTTTAATATGCACTACCTGCCCCGACACAATTGTCAGATAAACATAGTCTGTTTCTAAAATCGCACTCAAGGAAACTCTTTCCTCCCCATTTACTTCATAAGAAACGGTTTCCTCAGAAAGGAGATATGTCTCCGTCGTATTTACGCCGCCTTCTTTATCATATACCTTAACGAAAGTACCGCGAGAATCCGTCAGTGAACCACGATAAATACCTTCTACAATCTTCTTGTTGCCTTCACTCTCTTCGGTCTGCACAGCGTCTATGGCAAGAAGACCCTGATATGTTTTTACCAATGTTACGTCGTCGCCGCTCTCCAATGCTTCCACTGTAGCCTTTGCACCATCTCTATGCACAATTGTTTCTGCCTTTAAGCCATAAAGGTCACCATCTACCGTAATGGAATCTGCTGTTACATCTTCCACTTTGCCCATAACATAGGAAAGCTTTAACTTATTTATCGTGCGCTCCAGCATAACTGCAACTTGTGCACGCGTTACACCGGTATTTGCAGAAAATGTGCCATCGCCCATGCCTGCCATAATGCCCTGCTTGCTCACATAATTGATGTAGCCGCCAGCATCCTTCGGGAAATCATTCTTATCCGCATAATTAATCGCAAAGGATGTTGCATGAATCGCTTCTTGCTCGCCACCCATCACTTTTGTAATCAGCTTTGCTGCCTCATATCGCTTCATCGGAACATCCTGCACCGCCGGTGCAAGATAATCGTCTAAATCCGAGGGCTCTAAAATGCCACGGTATAATAAAAAGCAAAGTTCTTTGCTTGCATATGTAACATACTTTTCCGCTATATTTTTATATAATACCTGCGCATCTGCTACAGCTTTTTTGTTGGCCGGGTCATTTACGCCTATAACACGTGCAAATAACGTAAATGCTTCTTCGTTGGTTACGTTGTTTTCCGGCTTATATGTGCCGTCCGAATACCCCTTGATAATACCGGTGTTTACCAACTTTTCAACTGTCTCACGTGCCCAATCCCAGCGCGTATCCTGCATATCCGGAAATGCCGCTGCCGAAACTGTCGCTGCACATACCATCACAAGCGCAAGCACCATTGCAAGTATTTTTTTCATAATTCTCTGCCTCCTTGTTTTGTACTATATAATGATTCTTTACTTTATTATACCACAAAATAGCAACATGTAAATAGATTTTATATTAAGTATATGTAACAATTTTTGGTATTACCTGCATCTCAAAACCACTGCGCGCATACATTGTAAGGGGAAGGGAGGCGACCGAAAATGCACAAAAAGTCAAACGCTGACAAAGAAAGGCTCGATACGCTCCATGAAGAAAAAACCATGCAAGATTTAAAAGCACTTGCTACTACACGCGAAGGTCAAGCGCTAAAAAAAGAACTTGCGCATATCGATACAAAAAAACTTATGGAAAAATTCAATCAAATGGACAAGGAAACCTTAAAAGACAGACTCAAAAATATAAATGCGGAAACACTCAAAAAAGCATTGAAAAACAAAGATTTTTTAGACAAACTCAAATAAAAAGGATGGTGTAGCATATGGAAGGCGGCCTGGACAGCGCCATAGACACGCTCAAAGACATACTGAATCAACCGGATGCCGCCGACACAATTTCTTCTATGCTCGGTGCCATCGGCTTGGGGGAAGCCAAGACAACACAATCGGACACCCTGCCAGCGTTACCGGTCGAAAAATTGCTGCCGCTAATGGAAGCATATAAGTCACTGGGCAACACAAGTGATGACCGTGTTAAACTGTTGCGTGCAGTCCGTCCGTTTTTACGCAAGTCGCGCCAAAGCGGCGTGGATACAGCCATACAACTGTTGACCATGTTGCGGCTGATGCCGTTGCTCGGCGATTTAAAAGACCTGATATAGGCGGTGATACTATGTACAGACGATATTATCGATATAATGACCCCGTGCCGTCTGCCGCGCCACGGCGCACACCACCGCCATCAAACACGCCCATGCCATCCGGAAAATCTACATTATCGCTCCCAGGAAAACTTTTGGCAGGCACAGAAAAGGATGACCTTTTACTCATCGGTCTTCTTCTGCTTTTTTTACTTGGTGAACAAGAAGAGACAGATTTTTATATGATTCTGGCGCTATTATACATTTTGCTGCAAAAATAATGGTTTGAAAAACAGGAGGATAAAATGAAGAGACTGTTTTTGCTTTTTTTGCTATACACCTTAATTGTAGTGGGGTTGCCTCTGTTAATTACATCGCTGCTTGCGCCCAGAAGCCATACCACTTCCGGCGAACCCATAGAATCCATCACCACCTACATTGCAGCAACGGACAAGGTGGAAAAAATGGATTTTTCTGCGTATCTGTGCGGCGTGGTCGCTGCAGAAATGCCAGCTTCTTTCCATGAAGAAGCTTTGCGCGCCCAAGCCGTTGCCGCGCGTAGCTACACGCTTTTGCGGCGAGAGGAGTATTTGCGTGACGGCATACCCGCTGCGCACAAGGGTGCCTATACCTGTACTGACCCGAATCATTGCAAAGCCTGGATTAGTGAAGAAGAATTGCGCGCGCGTTGGGGCGCGGATTATGAAGCAAATATGGCAAAAATTCAAGCCAGCGTGCACGATACTGCCAGCACCATTATGACCTACAACGGTGCATTGGTCAACGCGGTATTTCATTCTACCTCTGCCGGACAAACCGAAAATGCCCGGGATGTCTGGGGTGGGGATGTACCGTATCTTGTCAGCGTTGCAAGCTACGGCGATGAACTTTCTCCGCGCTATAGCTCCAAGCTGACGCTTAGCGCCGCAGAATACAAAAGCAAGTTAAAAGAAGGTTATCCGGAAGCACATTTTGACGAAGCTGACACGCTCATCGGTGAAATTTTGCGCTCACAAGCCGGCGGCATCAAAGAAATCACTACCGGCGGCATTACACTCACCGGCAATCAATTCCGAGAACTCTTTGGTCTGCGCAGCACCAACGTGCAATTTACCCAAAGCAGTACCGCCATTACCATGGACGTTACAGGCAATGGGCACGGCGTCGGTATGAGTCAATACGGCGCAAACTATCTGGCATCACAAGGAAAAACCTATGAAGAAATCTTAAAAACGTACTACAGCGGCGTCACTGTAGAGCCTTTTTCTAAGAAGTGAACGCGCAGACTTACATACATCGCATAATACGCAAAATATGCTGTATCTTTACTTATTACTTACAATATATTGTGTATAAAGGTCGAATTGTGCGCCCTGTTTTTCTTTTCTTTGTCTAAAAATTATGGTAAAATAGATTTCGAAGGGGAAAACAAAAAACAAAAGGATCGGTGATATTTTTGGACAAGCAGTTATACACAACAAAGCAAATTGAAGCAACCGACGAACATGGTGCTTTTTTGCTGGAGTACTACATAACGGAGGATGAAATGCCCCTCGGCGAAAACATTAGTGTTCTGTCCTTCGGTATAGAAATCGTGATGCGGAATCGTTTGCAAATAGAAGCCTCGCGCGCAAGCTTTCTGTTTACGGATTGCAAGCAGGCAGAGGATTTTGCCGCACTTTTGGCAAAAGATGCCACCTTCCCGGTCTCCCTTGCCGGCATTGTCGAAGACCTACTGGCCGGGCAGGAAATTCCGCAAACCGTTTGTGCACCGAAGGTGAAATGCTTTACGGCAAGCGCATAGTGAAAAAGCTGTGACAGACGATGTATCATCGCTTGTCACAGCCTCTTTACTGTATCAAATAAACTGCATTACATTTTTATTCGCTTCGGATAAATAAAGCGCAGGGCAATGCTCGCCCAAAGCCGCTCTGAGCATTTTCTCAAACAAGGTCCGGCAAATGATTTCTGTAGTGTAGTGGTCGATATCCAGTATGCACATGCCGCGCGCCGCATATTCTCGCATCTGCGGATATGAAAAATCACCGCTTAAAAATAAATCTGCTCCAAGTTGCGCTGCCGATTCACACAAAGACGCGCCGCCACCTGTATTCACAGCTACGCGAGATATTATCCTTTCTGGGTCGCCGCAAAAACGCGCACCCTGTGCCCCAAGCACTTGCTTTGTGTGCTGTGCAAACGCAAATGCTGTCTGCGGTTGCACGGTTCCAATTCTGCCAATGCCCTCTCCGGCAACCTCCGCCGCTTCCACTGCTTCCGTATCCGCAACTCCAAGCAGCTTCGCCAAATAATCATTGAGTCCACCCCTGGCAATATCCAAATTCGTGTGCGCCGCATAATACGTAATACCGTAACAAAACAGCTTCTCAATCGCACGATTTTCCGGTGTATCCACTGTCAGCGTTTTTGTGCCACGGTACATAATCGGATGGTGTCCTATAATCAGATTTGCGCCCAGTCGATTCGCTTCTTCTACTACCCCTGCATCCAAATCCAGCGTCAGAAGAATTCCCGTCACCTCACGCTCCGCATCACCGCATAAAAAACCGACATTGTCTTTTCCATATGCAAAACTGCATGGTGCCACCTTTTCAATGACAGCTACAACTTCTTTACACTTCATCTCGCATCTCTCCCTCAAACTGCAAATACGCCTGCAATTTTGCTTCAAATACTTTTTGTAACGTCTTATCCTCTGCCTGCGCGGTATTTTTTAAAATGTCTTGTAAAATTCTCTTTTTCCAATCATAATACGCCGAAAACAGCGGCGGTTTTGCGCTGCGCAATGCCGGCGAAAATACACAGTCAAAGTCTGTAAAACTTTCCATTTCCCCTAAACACACCTCTAATATCGTATAAATGCGCCTGTCCTCACGCACTAAATGCTCCGACAATATTACAAATCCATTTGCATATAAAAATCTACGCAAATCCTCATCCGCGCGCATCGGTTGTAAAAACAATCGGCTGCTCTCCGTCAATAGCGATTTTCCTGCCGCTAAAATATCCGCAATCACCAAACCACCCATACCGGCAATAACAATCGCATCCGCCTCACCGGGCGCAAGCGTGGAAAGTCCGTCACCCAAACGCAAATCAATTTGCTGTTCCAACCCAAAACGCAAAATATTTTCCCGCGCTTTATCGCACGGTCCCTGCGCTACATCAGATGCAATGACCCGTTTGCTCTGTCTTGCAAGCAACACAGACAAATACGCGTGGTCACAGCCAACATCCGCAATCACACCATATGGCGCCGTCAGCGCAGCCAGAAGGTCCAGCCGCGGTGTACTATGACATAATAAATCACTGCTGCACATACTGCTCCCCCCACTAAAATACCAATTAAAATTTTTACCCAAAGTGAGAAGCGATGCGGCTCATCCGGCGTAGGCATATGCATAGACTCCGCTTGCTTAAGTTCCTTTAAATCCGCCAACAGCAGTTCTCTCTCCACTTCTTCAATCATCGGACGCATTTTCCGTACCTGCGGCACCTGCATTTCTTCATTCTCTTTTACTTTTTTATCTTGTTTGTTCTTCTTTTTCTTTTTTGTCTTTTTATCCTTGTTCTTGTTATCCATCTTCTCCGGCGGTAAATCCTCTGCTTCCTCTACTGTTGGCAACTGCCGCATCGGTTCATCCGCAAGCCTATCCAAGTCTACGGCATTTTCCGTCTCCGTACGCTCAGAAATTGCAACTGCCGGCTGTCCGCTAAACATTTCAAAAAAGTGCAACTGTGCATCCAAGGGCTCTTCGCCGTTTATAAAACGAGTATACGTACCATCCGGCTGCATAATGCGCGTTTTCACGTTGTCTCTGTCTAAAACATTCAGCATTTTTAAAATAGTTTCTTTGCAGGATGCATCCAATACCGGCGCTGCAACTTCCACACGATTTTGCGTGTTGCGTGTCATAAAGTCAGCAGAAGAAATGTAAACCTCACAATCCTCTTCCGGTCCAAACACAAAAATACGCGAATGCTCCAGATATCTGCCAACAATGCTTTTTACAACAATATTCTCACTCTTACCAGGCACGCCGGCTTTCAAACAGCAAATACCGCGCACAAACAGTTTAATCTGCACACCGACCACGGATGCCTCTAAAAGCTTATCAATCAACACCTTATCTGTGACGGCGTTGCATTTAATCATCACCTGCGCAGGCTGTCCGGCAATGGCGCGATAAATCTGCGTATCTATTTTATCCAACAGCTTTGGCAGCATACAATGCGGTGCCACCAATAGCTTGTCACTATACTCTACCGTCTCACCCATCGCAATATGGTCAAATACACTCTTAACCTCCAACGCAATTTCCCGATTGCCTGTAATCATACAAATATCCGTATACAACTCTGCTGTTTTTTCGTTATAATTCCCTGTACCGATTTGCGTTGTATAGGCAAATCCGTCCTCGGTTTTTCTCGTAATCAATAAAATCTTGGAATGAATCTTATAATCATCCAGACCATAACGGATATGGCAGCCAGCTGCCTCCAACTGACGGGACCAATCAATATTGTTCTGCTCGTCAAAGCGTGCACGTAATTCTAAAATCGCGGTAACTTCCTTGCCGTTTTCCACCGCTTTTAAAAGCGCAGCCAAAATCTGTGAATTGGTCGCCACGCGGTACAACGTAATTTTAATGCTGACCGTATCCGGGTCGTTTGCAGCTTCTTCTAAAAGGCGCACAAACGGACGCATGGAATGAAACGGATAGCACAAAAGCAAATCTCTGCGCTGTGCCTGCAAATGCACGGGTTCATTATGATCGATATCTGCAGGATAGAGCGGCATCAACGGCACATGTAAAAGGTCCGGATATTTCTTTCTAAAAATGTTTTCCAAACGGAAAGCGAAGGTAACATCAAACGAGGAACGCTCTGTAATAATCTGATTTTTCTTCAATTTCAAATTCTTCGAAAAATACTTGGTCAAACGCTCTGAAAGCGACTTGTTCGTCTGCAGTCTTACCGCAGCAAGCCGTTTTCTGCGCTTCAAAAGCTCGCTCATAATATCGCGCCAGTCCAAGTCCTCATCAAAACTCGCCTCAGCTATATCAATGTCTGCATTGCGCGTTACACGAATCAGATAGCGGTCCACAAATGTATAACCGGAAAAAACAATGTCCGCAAAATGGTAAACCAATTCCTCAGTCAAGGCAAAATAAGAGCCGCTTTTCATATGCACAAGATGCACGCGCTCCATTTCCTCAATGGGGATTAAGCCTACCTTTAATTCCCCTGATTTGGTTTTCAGCTCCGTTGCAACATAAATGGCGTTGCTTTTCAAAAACGGAAATATGTGCCTGTCGTCCACTAGCTGCGGGGATAGCAATGACAAAATTTCACGACGAAAATATTTTTGTAAAAGCACCTCATCGGACGGAGAAATTTTGGAAAAATCTATTTTGCGCACCCCTGCATCGCCCAGGCGGTGCATAATATCCTTAAACACTTTATCCTTACGTTTCACTAATCGCGGCAATGCTTTGCAGATTTCATCCATCTGCTCCTGCGCCGTCATACCGCTCTTATTATCCGTCAGCTTCGGCTTTGCTCGGTTCTGGTCATACAGGCTTCCAAAACGCACCATAAAAAACTCGTCCAAATTTGTACCAAAAATCGAAACAAACTTTAAGCGCTCCAAGAGCGGAACAGAAACATCCTCTGCCTCTTCCAGCACGCGTTCATTAAATCGCAGCCAACTTAATTCCCGATTTACATATATTTTTTTCTTTTTACCCATAATATTACAGCACCTTACAAAAATTTTTAAAAATCTATTGTTTTCCTTACTTATATCATATACAATAATAACATAAAATACAAGAAAAATCTATAGGCAGGAAGGGTTTAATATGAAAAAACGCATTGGAATATTAACGAGTGGCGGCGATTGCCCCGGCTTAAATGCCACAATACGCGGTGTTGCAAAGGCAGTTTATGAAAAAATGGGAACAGATGCTGAAATTATTGGCATTGAGGATGGTTATCACGGTCTGATTCATGGGGAATATCATAAAATGAAGCCGTCCGACTTTTCCGGCATTTTAACCGTGGGCGGTACCATTTTAGGCACTTCGCGCACCCCATACTCTAAAATGCAGGTTGTTGAAGAGGACAACATCGACAAAGTTGCCGCTATGAAGAAAAACTACAAAGAAATGAAGCTGGATTGCCTTTTGACACTTGGCGGCAACGGCACGCACAAAACGGCGAATCTACTTTCCGGCGAAGGACTAAATGTAATTGGACTTCCCAAAACCATTGACAATGACATCTTTGGCACAGATGTAACCTTTGGTTTTCATACCGCTGTGGATACAGCAACCGATGTCATTGATAAAATTCATACAACCGCTTCCAGTCACCGCAGAGTCATGCTCGTTGAAATTATGGGCAACAAAGCCGGCTGGCTTACACTGTATTCTGCAGTTGCCGGCGGTGCGGATATTATTTTAATTCCGGAAATTCCATACGATATGGATAAAATTATGATAGCTTTGGATAGGAGAGCAGAAAAGGGAAGAGCCTTTTCCATTATTGCCGTTGCCGAAGGCGCAATGTCTGCGGAGGAAGCGCTATTGAAGAAAAAACAACGTGCACTCCTGCGCGCAGAGCTTGGCTATAAAACAGCTACCCAGCAAATTGCGGACGAAATCGCAAAACGCTCTGCCTATGAAACGCGTGTAGTTCTCTCTGGTCACATTGTGCGCGGCGGCAGTCCGTCGGCTTATGACCGCGTACTTGCGACACAATTTGGGGCCTATGCAGCTGAGTTAATTGAAAAAGAAATATACGGCGTAACCGTTGCTATGGTCAATAACCGTATTACGCACAATGCATTAAAAGACATCGCCGGCATCACAAAGTTTGTACCGAGCGATCACCAAATGATTGGCGTTGCCAAAAGCATGGGGGTTTCTTTCGGCGATTAAAAACTTTTTGAAACACACAAAAAAACAGTGGTCCTTGGACCACTGTTTTTTGTTTTAAAGATTACTCAACCGGAGTCGGAGCTACCGGTGTGTCCGGGAGGTTCTTGAGTACCACTGCAACCTTAATGCCGGAGTTGTACACACGTACAATACACGGTGTTGCAGTTACAAGCGGGTTGGAAAGATCAACAATATCTGCTACGCTACCTGTCTTTACTCTGTCAGCTTCCTTTGTAGCAGCAGCATCATAAACGACAACCTTAGATACGTTATATGTCATATTTGTTGTCACCAGCTCCGCATTATACTTACCATCTGTCAAAATGCTTGCGCCGGAGGCGTCCTTTGTAATGTAACCATCTGCAACCTCAAACTGTGTTGCAATAGAACCGCTTGCCGGATTGGAAATCGTAGCAAACATTACGGAATCGCCTTCCTTCTCATACGGAAGCGCGAGGTCAGTAGATTCAAATCTTCTGCCGGCGCTAATATCGTTCTTGCTCAAAAAGATGTTTTCATGTGCAAGGTAAATCGTTCTTACATAGCGAACCTCTCCTTGCGCATTTAAACCATATACAAAGATATCACCCGGCATTACAATCTGACTCGCACGCTGTTCATCCATAACACCACCGTGAATAGCTTTAATTCTGGCATTTCTGCTGCCTGTGCCTTCAACGTTAAATGTTACACCATTAAAAAGGTGGTCTGCCAGAGAATCACTGCCTTCGATATACTGACCATTCTGGAAGTAGTCAGCATCTACAGTAAGCGTCTTGGAAGAACCTTCTTCATTGCCGTAAATCTTCAGAGTAATCATATCTTCGCCATACTCGTCTTCTGTCAGAGTCTGCGTTGTCTTTGTAACAATAAAGAGCGGACGCTGGCGCTGCGAGGATTCTGTATCAGCAGTCCTAAAGACTTCTGTGTCCGAAGATCCAGAAGAAAATACGCAAATACCATAATCGTATGCACGAGATTCTCTGTCTGTGTTAAAGAGCTGGAGCGTATAACTTTCTCCGGACTTGAACTCAGAAGCCTTATAAATTTTAAGCTTCTTTTCGTTGTTGAGTTCTTCAGCCTGTGCTGGGATAGAGAAGATAATTGCAGCGGAGTTAAGTGCAGTGGTGTAGTTAAAACCGCCATAACCGGACTGATAGGACATTTCCTTCGGTCCCGTTGCGCCACCCTTAATTCTGCCTAATACATACTCATCTTCATCTACGCCCTTAAACGGTGTATCAATGTACTTGATTGCGCCCTGATCGTCAAGTTTGTAAAGCATCGGCGAAATCTCTGCAACTGTACCGTCATCATATTTGGCGTAACCATTCGAAACGTCATAGATCTTCCAGGACTTTGTAATAGAATCAGCAAGTGCCGCCATAATATCCGTATCGTTTGTCTTCTTTGCACCATCAATGGTAACCTTGCTTGCAAGCGGGATAATCTCGTATTCACCGGCAGCAGTAAATACCTTCATATCAATAGTGCCTCTTGTGCCCTGAGACGGCACATACTGTAAAATGATTCCGTACTCACCATCAGCTTTTCCACTGGAAGCAGATTTTATCGCAGCAACTCTGCCAAATGCGTCAAGCTTAAATTCAACACCCTTGCCAAGCTTTAATCCATGACCCATCTCTGCAGCGTAAGCTTCCAAAGCATCACCAAAGATATAATCCTCACCGTCATCCAATGCAACAAATGTTTTGCCGTCTGCATTTGTACCGAAGGAATCCACTACGCCGGATACTGTAGAATCGGATATGATAACGTTGAAAACCTTCTTTGTTGCGGACAAATCGGAAGCAGCAACAGATAAAACGTCACCCGCCACGATGGAATCGAAGGAAAGCGCCTTGCCGTTCTTATCTGTGAATGTAGCAAACGTGTTCTTATCTTCAACATCAATTGTAATAGACTTTGTCGCTCCTGCAGCATTCTTATAGTCGCCAAACTCGTCTAAGAGCACATAGCTGTCTAAATCAATGAACTCGACAACATATGTTTCATATGCAGTAATCATCACAGTTTCTGCACCCTTGGTAGAGTCACTGTCTATAAATACTACCTTACCCGGCATATCGATAATGCCTGTAAGAATTGTCTTAAGATCATCAGAAGAAGTTGTTGCAGCACCATTGTAGATAATAGCCGGCATTGCTTCTACTTCTACTTCTTCCTCCTCAGCATCGTTGCCTTCTCCCCAGTACTTAACAACGGCGTTTGTGCTGCTATCAAGTTCAAGATCCTCAATTGCAACTTCCACCATTGTATTTTTCTTGCCGGAAGCAGAGTATGCAATGATTGTGTTTTTCTCTGTATCTTCGTCATATGTATAATATGCCTTTACAGTAGAACCAATTTTCTGTTCAATGTCTGTTTCGCCTGCGAGAAATGCTATATTGCCTGCTTTTGCAGCAATTTCAACTTCGCCGGCCTTTAAGTCACTGCCTTCCCAGAGGGAGGTTGTGCTGTTTGCAGAAACGAGACCTTCTATTTTGTAAGTATTAAACTTATCCGTAAGGAGTGTTACGCCTTCCTTTGCTTCCCACTTTTCGACATCACCGGAGGAAACCTTCTTCATCACGTCGATATCGAGAATGTTTGCACAAAGAACAGCAGCCTGACCTCTTGTGAGCGGTGCAGTCAAATCAATATTTGCAATACCCTTAAGTGCGCCGATATCTCTGCCGACAGATGTATAACCGGACGGCCAGCCACCTTCAGCTTCTGCTTTCAGACCATAACCGATAACGGAAACCATCATCTTCACAGCCTGTTCACCTGTTACTTTATCATTCGGTGCAAATGTGCCGTCGCCCATACCATTGATGGCACCCATATCCTTACCGAACTCAACATACGGCGCATACCATTCACTAACAGCTACGTCCGCAAATACACCCTTTGCCTTATAACCGGCAACAATGTTTGCATGACCTGCAGCAGTCACCATAATCTTGGTGAACTCTGCACGTGTAATATTGTTGTCGCCATTGAAGCTGTTGCCGTCGCCGACCATAATCTCGAGAGCGCTCAAAAGCTTGGCAGCGTCCTCATAGAACTTACCTTCGACATCGGCAGGTGCAGGAGCGGCAAAAGCCGCTACCTGCAGCATCATAATCGATGCAATAATCAATGACATTACTTTTTTAAATAATTTCATTGTTAAACCTCCCTATCCTATTTTTCTTATTCTTACAGACCAAAAATTACAATCACATTTGTAATTACCTGAGCAATTTCTGCACGGGTTGCGTTGCCCTTCGGGTTGAAGGAACCATCTGCATAACCATTAATTACACCTGCATTTGTCAGTGCTGTAACAGCTTCTTCTGCATAGCCGTTGATTGCAGCATCATCTGCAAATGTTTTTGTCTTTGTTGTGTTAAGTGCCTGACCCTTGCTTACAAGGAATCTGTAAATCAGTACAGAGAGGTCTTCTCTTGTAATCTGTGCGTCTGTACCGAAGAGACCATTCCCGATACCCTGAATAATACCATCTTCTGCTGCTGTTGCAACATAAGTATAATACCATGCATCTACCGGAACGTCACCAAAGCTTGCCTTTGCACCATCGCGAACTTTAGAAAATGCCTGCACGAGCATCTTCGCAACTTCCTGTCTTGTTGCCGTGTTGTTCGGACGAATTGTATCATCTGCGTAACCGTTGAGGATGTTTCTGTCGAGCATACACTGGAGTGCCTGTGCTGCCCAAGCCGCATCATTTGCATCCTTAAACTCGGAAAGCTTCTTTGTCGTCGGTTTCTCCGGTGTTACCGGTGTGGACGAACCGCCGGTTGTAGAGTTAGTCATCGAACCGGTTGTGTTGCCCGTATCCGTCGTACCTTCATCGATGATCGTACCCGTGGTCGGCGTAGTAGCGCCCGGTCTTACAAGACCAGCAAAGTCTGCATAAGAAGTAATTGTCTCATTCTTAAGAATGGATGCCAGCTTTGTAAGTGCTACAGATGTTACATCTTCAATCTTACCATCTGCAATATACTTGTCAACCAGCGTCTTTACTGCATTTGCATTTGTATAAATTGTGTTGTTAATGAGTTCAACGAACGCTGCTTCTGCAAAGTCATCCGCTACCTGCACTTCAACTGTTTCAGTTTCTGTTACTTCATAGCTTTTGTTTACAATAGCTGCAAGTACGTTTGTCTTACCTTCAGCATTGAGCGCGCCGTCATAGATTGCACCTGCAACTGCAACTATATCTGCGCTTGTAGCATCTGCTGCCGGGAGGAGGTAACCCTTCACCTGGTCAAATGCTACTGCGTCTGCACCGTTGTTGAGAACTTCTGCTGCAATTCTTGCATCAATGATTGCTGCAAGTGCTTCAATGTTCTCAAGACCTGTGTATTCGCCGTCAACCGGGTCTGCGATTACCGGAAGTGCATCTACTGCTGCGTTCGCGAGAACAGAAGCCTGAATTGTTGCCTGATCCGCCGGCATAGCATCATATTTGTCAGCCGTGTTGATAATGGATTTTATATTACCAAATGCTGCTGCCATAGCTACTGCATCTGCTGCATTTACGATTGCATTGTAAGTTTCAACCTTTTCGGCTACATTTACAAATTCAAGTGCATTTACATCTTCTGCAGCACCTTCCGGAGTAAAAACCGCTACATTGTACACAATGGAAGCAGCATCTGCCGGAAGTGTTAAGTTAACGGAGAAGTTACCGTCTGCGTCAGCTGATGCCTGACCCATAGCAAGAACAAGGTCTTCTTTGAGGTCACCAGGGGTGTCTACCGTGCCGATTGCTCCCAAAAGCTCCGTCATTGTCTTGCCTTCTGCAAAAACATATGCAACGATCTGCTCTGCTTGCGCAGCGCCGCTGCCGGATATTATAACATCCGGAGATGTTGAATCCTGTGTTGCGTTGAAGTTATTTTCTACCTCTGCTGCAACGCCTGCATCTTCAATATCACCGAGGGATGCCGGTGTCGGCTCCAGGTCCGGTGTCGGCTCCGGTTCTTCCGCAGCCGGCTTGTCAAATACAACATAAAATGCTGTGTTTTCTTCGCGTATATAGAATTTCGAGTAATATGCATAGGTACCAGTTGTTGCGAACGGCACAGAGTCTGTAATCGTACCGTCTGTGTGTGTCCAAAGAATAACATCGCCTTCTGCACCGGTGTTGGATGTTATTCTTTTGCTTATATTCTCAGCTGTGATAAAGGCAAACATTGTACCATCATTCAGCGTTGCATTCTTTGCATCCAATTCAGCCTGTGTAATCGGCTGTGTCGGAATCTGCACAA
>JAZSQB010000078.1:0-10641 GCA_045537695.1 Clostridia bacterium
AAAACCTCTAATATTGTTTATAATGTGCCAAACTTTGCAACACAACCAATTATGCATATAAAAAGACATCTACAATTCAATTTCCCTTTGGGATTTTAACGAAAAGTCCGTTTCACAGAAAATCGAGTTATAGGACGAGGAGAAGGTGCAAAGAAAAAAGGGCGATTTGAAATCGCCCCCTACAAGTACGAATTTAAATTGGCATCGTATTATAACTATGATCAGCGAAGAAAGTAACATTCCATAAGCTGCATAAAAAGTGGAATTTTAGATGCAGAGTGAGGAAAAGGCGTTGACACTGTACTCATGTACGGGTCAACGCCTTTAACAAAGCTATGCGCTAAAATTACCTTTTTATATTACTTCTGTGTCCATTTTACTTCCAGTCCGAGGCTTTCGCTTGCAAAGCGCAGCGGCACCATTGTGCGGTCGCTTCTGGTTGCAGGCGGTGCATCGAGCGTTACGCTCTCAGCGTTGACGGTTGCATTCGGGTTATCTAAGAACATTACGATTTCGGTTTCGCCTTCGGTGATGGTGATTTTCTGCGTTGCATCCTCCCAGCCGACGGTCGCGCCGATGGTTTCGGACAGCGCGCGAATCGGGATTAAGGTTCTGCCGTTTTCAATCACTGGATATACGCTGTCGTATTTTTCAAAGTCGATATCCTTGCTGTCGTATACGACGCGGATTTTGCCGCCGATTGCCGTTTCGTCGATTACTTCAATGACCTTCTTTTCTGCCGGCTTGTTTGCTGCCGCTGCAATGCAGTATTCGATGTACTGCGTCGGCGTCATAAAGATACAGCCCTGGTCCTTTAAGTACAAGACCGCCTGCTCAAACACAGCGGCGTCGGCACCATCGTGGTTGGAAGCGTGAATCTGCACCACATAGTACGGCTTGCCCAGGTTTTTCGGGTAGGTCTCCTGAATTGCGGCGAGTGCGTCCTTGCCGCTGACCTCCATATTTAAACGGTTGCCTAAATTGTACGCGCTGTGCAGTTTGTCATTGCCGTACTGTACGGAAGTGATTTTGCATGCAAACTTTGTGTTGACGAGATTTACAAATGTATCATCAATCTTGTTGTACGGCGCGCCGACACTTTGGATTCTGATATCGTGCTTTGCAAACAGGTCAATACCGTGGTTTAAATACATTTCCACCTCTTCGGCGCTTCTGCCGATAAAGTCAGCATCGTTTTGGAACACGCCGTGGACGTATTTTCCGTCGTGCTTGTAGCCGTGATGCCAGATTTCAAAGCCGTTGTCGACCCAGGCTTTGATTTCTGCCCATTGCGCATCCGAAAAACCTTCGCATTTATAGGTGATTGCACCAAAGCCGGCGACGATGCCGTGCTTTCGTCTAATTTTTCTCCGGAGGTGGTAATCATAATATCATCCCAATAGGTACATTTTGTGTTGTCAATGGTTTGGAAAAAGCGGATGTCGAGCTTGGATTTGTCCGCAATCGGCTTTAATTCGCCCTTGGTGACCTCCTTGCCGTCCTTATAGCTTACGTAGGTGAGTGTTTCAAAATTGAGCTCGTACTTTACCTCGCACCAATTGTCTTTATTTGCACCGGTCAGTGCTGCATTGAGTGCGCCGTCGGTATAGAGCTGTATCGAGCAGGATACGCCGCCTGTCGTTTTTGCTTTTGCGGCAATGGTCAAATCCTTTAAACCGGTAATGTCAATGTACTTTACCACGCGCGGACCGGTTTTGCTGTCTGCCGTGATGGTAAATTTGATGTATTTGTTGTCGGTGTCGTCGCTTTCAACAATACCCCAGGCTTCCTTGTCGTCGTTTTTGGTTACGACATCGTATTCACTGTTTTCCGTGTTGATGACCGTGCCTTACTCGTAGCTTTCAAAGTCGTCAGAAAACAGAACGGTTTCGGCTGCCGATACGCCGATGCCGCTAAACAGCGATACAAGCAACAGCATTGCAAGTGTAATACTTAAAATTCTTTTCATAGGTAAAACCTCCTTTTGTCTCTATTTTAACATAGTGAAAAAAAGAAAACATCAAGTTTTTTGCGTTTTTTTTTAGTTTTTGGCGTAATTGCATAAAAAAAGCTGTGCGTTTTAGTGAAAATGCACAGCGGGGGGCGAATTTAAATCAGCATCGTAGGGAAGGATTTATCCGTTCCATTCAAACAATAAAATAAAGGCTCCCCTGTGTAAGGGGCGCGACGCGTTAAGAAAATATGCCAGTGGCATATTTTCAGCCAAAGCGGGTTGCAATTTATAATTGCAACCCGGGTCGAAGACTGGATTGCCGAAGGCAAGACTGAGGGGTTGTAACAACCCTCCCGTCACGCTTCGCGTGCCACCCTCTCCCTGCGGGTCGGTCATGCCGCGGCTCTGACAATCCACCGGATTGTCATTCACTACCGCGTCAGCCGCTTCGCTACCTTACACAGGGAGGGCTTTCGCGTGCGTTTCAATTATAATAACTTCTTTAATCTTTCATTAACCTCAACCAAGAATTCCTCTGTGCCGACCTTCTTTTTGTTCTCTAAGGTCGAGAGGAGATACAAATCGCCGGTCATTACGCCTTCCTCGATGGTCTGAATCGTTGCCTTTTCGAGCTTGTCTGCAAAAGCAACTAATTCCGGCGTGTTGTCGAGTTCGCCGCGCTTACGGAGTGCGCCCGTCCAGGCAAAGAGGGTTGCTACGCTGTTTGTGGACGTTGCTTCACCCTTTAAGTGCTTGTAGTAGTGGCGCTGTACGGTGCCGTGCGCCGCTTCGTATTCGTATACGCCGTCCGGACTAACGAGTACGCTTGTCATCATTGCAAGCGAGCCGTACGCCGTAGCCACCATGTCACTCATTACGTCGCCGTCATAGTTTTTGCACGCCCAGATGTAGCCGCCCTCAGAGCGGATTACACGTGCAACCGCATCGTCAATGAGTGTGTAGAAATATTCGATGCCCATTGCCTCGAACTTTGCCTTGTATTCGTTTTCATAAATTTCGGCAAAAATATCTTTAAAGCGGTGGTCGTACTGCTTGGAGATGGTGTCCTTGGTTGCAAACCACAAATCCTGCTTTGTATCAAGTGCGTAGTTAAAGCAGCAGCGTGCAAAGCTTGCAATTGAATTGTCCTTATTGTGCAGACCTTGTACGATACCGTCTGTGTCGGTAAATTCAAACACGGTCTGGCGTGTTTCCTTGCCATCCTTGGTGCAAACAAGCTCCACCTTGCTGCCCTTTTCCACCTGCATTTCCGTATTTTTATACACATCGCCGTAAGCGTGACGCGCGATGGTAATCGGCTTTGTCCAGGTCGGGATATATGGGGTAATACCGTTTACGATAATCGGGGCGCGGAAAACCGTACCGTCTAAAATCGCGCGGATGGTGCCGTTCGGCGATTTCCACATCTGCTTTAAGTTGTACTCGGTCATACGCGCCGCATTCGGCGTAATTGTTGCGCATTTTACCGCAACACCGTACTTCTTTGTCGCTTCTGCGGATTCTACGGTTACCTTATCGTCGGTTTCGTTTCTGTATTCTAAACCGAGGTCGTAGTATTCTGTCTTTAAATCCACATAGGGGAGAAGCAGAATATCTTTAATCATTTTCCAGATAATTCTGGTCATTTCGTCGCCGTCCATTTCGACAAGCGGTGTTTTCATTAAAATCTTTTCTGCCATGTTTAACCCTCCAGACTTTCCTTGGTGTAGCTTAACAGTCCGCCGGCAAGCACGATTGCCTTGGTGCGGTCGGTCAGCTCGCATTTACATACAATCTTGTCGCCGGTGGTTTTGTTTTCTAAAATCAAATTTTCGCCGGCTTCAATTTTTGCACGCACATCTGCGAGGGCAAGTTTGTCGCCTAAGTTGATTTTATCGTAATCTGCCTCATTTGCAAAGGTGAGCGGCAGAATACCTGCATTGATTAAGTTTGCGCGGTGGATGCGGGCAAAGGATTTTACCAACACCGCCTTTACACCGAGGTGGAGCGGTGCAAGCGCCGCGTGTTCACGAGAAGAACCCTGACCGTAGTTTGCGCCGCCGACGATAATGCTGGCACCCATTTCTTCTGCACGTGCGGGAAAGGCTTCGTCACATACAGTAAAGCAGTGCTTGGAAATCGCCGGAATGTTCGAGCGCAGCGGCAAAATCTTTGCGCCAGCCGGCATAATGTGGTCGGTGGTGATGTTATCGCCAACCTTTAATGAGCAGCTGCAGTCGATGCTTTCTGCAAGCGGATGTGTTACAGGGAACGGCTTGATGTTCGGGCCGCGCAGGATTTCGACACTGTCCATATCCTTTTCATCGACCGGCTTTACAATCATATTATCGTTGATTAAAAATTCTTCCGGGAGTACAAACTCCGGCATATCGCCGAGCGCTCTCGGGTCGGTGAGTACACCTGCTACAGCGCTCGCTGCAGCCACTTCCGGAGAAACGAGGTAAATCTGACCGTCCTTTGTGCCGGAGCGGCCTTCGAAGTTACGGTTAAACGTACGAAGGGAAATACCCTTTGAATTCGGCGACTGACCCATACCGATGCACGGGCCGCAAGCACTTTCCAGAATACGCGCGCCGGCATCAATTAAAATCGAGAGTGCGCCGTTATCTGCGAGCATATTTAATACCTGCTTTGAGCCCGGAGCAATGGACAAAGATACATCCGGGTGCACGGTCTTTCCCTTTAAAATGTGCGCAACCTTGAGCATATCCTGCAAGGAAGAGTTTGTGCACGAGCCGATGCAGACCTGGTCAATCTTCATCTCGCCGATTTCTTTGATGGATTTGATATTATCCGGCGAGTGCGGGCAGGCTGCCAGCGGCTCTAATTCGGATAAGTTAATTATGATTTCTTCTTCATAAACTGCATCTGCATCTGCGCTTAATTCTACCCAAACGTCCTCGCGCTTCTGCGCCTTTAAAAATGCGCGTGTGATTTCATCGGATGGGAAAACAGATGTTGTTGCGCCGAGCTCTGCGCCCATGTTGGTGATGGTCGCTCTTTCCGGAACGGAAAGCGTCTTTACGCCTTCGCCGCAGTATTCGATGACCTTGCCCACGCCGCCCTTCACGGAGAGGATGGACAAAAGCTTTAAAATAACGTCCTTTGCGGCAACCCACGGCTTTAATTTGCCGACAAGCTCTACCTTGCAAACCTTCGGGCAGGTGATGTAGTATGCGCCGCCACCCATTGCAACCGCAACGTCTAAGCCGCCTGCACCGATGGCGAGCATACCGATACCGCCGCCGGTCGGGGTATGACTGTCCGAGCCGATTAAGGTCTTGCCCGGTGCGCCGAAACGCTCTAAGTGCACCTGATGGCAGATGCCGTTACCCGGACGGGAGAAGTAGATGCCGTGCTTTTTGGCAATCGAGCCGATAAAGCGGTGGTCATCTGCATTTTCAAAGCCAGATTGCAGTGTGTTATGGTCGATATATGCAACAGAGCGCTCCGTGCGCACGCGCGGCACACCCATTGCCTCGAATTCGAGATATGCCATTGTGCCGGTTGCATCCTGGGTTAAGGTCTGATCAATGCGAAGCGCAATTTCCTCGCCCGGAATCATTTCGCCGCCGACAAGATGGTTTTTAATGATTTTTTGTGTAATATTGAGTCCCATGCGGGTCTCCTCCTTTGTAAAATGTATATAGACTTATACATTATACAAAATTTCAGAGAAAAAGTCAATAAAAGCGGGGAAAAAGCGCAAGAATATAGAAAGCATATTGCAGTTTTTCACGCTTTGGTGTATAATTAAGAAAAAATCGGTTTGTGGATTGAAAGGGACACATCGCGTGCGTGCAGTGCATTGCATTATCACGCTTATGCACTGACAAGCACGGAAAAGCATGCGACCTTACACCGAGCGAGCAGAGGTTTATGGATATCGACTTTGTAAGCAGAGCTATTAACTCGTGCAGTTGCCGTGCGGCATGCATAGAAAAATTGATTTGACGATAAGTAACTTGCATACGGTTTTAAAATCCGACCGTTTGATGGGAGAAAGTAAGACTTGGAGAATAAAGCTTTAAGAATTTTAGAATTTGATAAAATCATTAAAACGATGGCGGAGTTTACGACAAGTTCCGCCGTTGTCGACCGCATTTTAGCACTTGCGCCGACGACGGAGCTTTCTGAGGCTGTAGCTTGGCAGAAAGAAACCACGGAAGCGACGGGACTTCTGTTGCGTTTTGGCTATCCAAAAAGTATGTCTGCGCCGCAGGTGACGGGGGCGGTGCGCCGCTCGATGCTTGGCGGACTTTTGTCAGCGCGCGATTTGTTGCAGGTGGCAAGCCTTTTGTCTATGGCGCGTCTGACAAAGCAGTATTTAGCGCAGGCGGATGCGGATGAATATCCGATTCTGACAGGACTTGCATCGGCGCTTACACCGGTCAAGCCTTTGGAAGAAAAAATTGGTTTGTGTATTTTAGATGAAAACGAAATTGCGGACGGTGCGAGCGCACAGCTTGCGTCCATCCGTCGCAAAATGCATAACTTACAGGATAAAATCAAAGAGATGATTGATGGGATTGTGCGATCGGGCAAGTATCAGAAGTATCTGCAGGATGCGCTTGTGACGATGCGCGGTGGCAGATATGTCATTCCGGTCAAGGCAGAGCATCGGAGCGAAATTCCGGGCGTGGTCCACGACACCTCTTCCACAGGCGCAACGCTGTTTATTGAGCCGATGAGTGTGGTCAATGCAAACAATGAAATCCGTGACCTTGCTGCGCAGGAGCAGGCGGAAATCGAGCGCATTTTGGCGGAGCTTTCCGCAGAGGTGAGCGAATACGGCGAGGCGATTGTTGCAAACTATAACACGCTTTGCGAAATTGATTTTATCTTCTGTAAGGGTAAACTTTCCGTAAAATACGGTTGTATCGAGCCTAAGTTAAATGACCGCGGTGAGGTGTATATTAAACGTGGACGCCATCCGCTGATTAACGCACGCAATGTCGTGGCAAACGATATTTATCTCGGCAAGGATTTTGATACGCTTGTGATTACCGGTCCAAATACGGGCGGTAAAACCGTAACGCTGAAAACCATCGGTCTGTTTTCACTGATGGCGGCGAGCGGTCTGCATATTCCGGCAAACGACAATTCCGAAATGGCGGTCTTTTCGTCTGTCTGGGCAGACATTGGCGACGAGCAGAGCATTGAGCAGAATTTGTCGACGTTTTCTTCGCATATGAAAAATATCACCGGCATTTTAGTGCAGGCCGGCTATAATTCTTTGGTACTGTTCGACGAATTGGGTGCTGGTACTGACCCGGTCGAGGGTGCGGCACTGGCAGTGTCAATTTTAGAGCATTTGCGCCAAAAAGGAGCAAAGGTAGCGGCAACAACGCACTACAGTGAGCTGAAGCTTTTTGCACTGTCCACTCCGGGCGTGTGCAATGCATCGTGCGAGTTTAATGTACAGACCCTGCAACCGACATACAAGCTTTTAGTCGGCGTGCCGGGCAAATCTAATGCGTTTGCGATTTCTGAGCGCCTTGGTTTAAATAAGGCGATTATAGAGCGCGCGAAAGCCATTATGAGCGATGAGGATGTCCGCTTTGAGGATGTTATCGGCGATTTGCAGGAAAGCCGCCGCGTTGCAGATGAAGAGGCAAAACGTGCTGTGACCATCCGCTCTGAAATGGATAAGCTCAGAAAAACGATGGAAATGCAGAAAAGCGAGCTTGATGGCAGACGCAAAAAGATTTTAGACGAAGCGCGCCAGGAGGCAAGACGCATTATTTTGGATGCGAAGGAAGAAAGTGCGCAGGTTATTAAAGAATTAAACAAGCTGAAAAAGAATATCCGTGCCGAGGGTGCGGACAGAACGATTGAGGAAAGCCGCCGCCGCTTGAAGGGCAAGGCGGATGCGATTGACGCATCGTTTAGTGATGTTATCAAGGTGAAAAAGCACACCGAGGCACCGGCAACCGTTGCGGTTGGTGATTTTGTCGAGGTAGTAACCATCGGGCAGCCGGCAGAGGTGTTAAAGGCACCCGACGGCGCGGGCAATGTGTACGTGCAGTGCGGTACGCTGAAAATGAATGTAAAACTCTCCGATTTGCGCTTGGCTGAGCGCCCGCAGGAGCCGAAAAAGCGCAAGCGCGCGCCGCAGCAGGGCACGTATGTATCGCGCAGAGCGGATGTAAAGAGCGAAATTGATTTGCGCGGACAGATGCTTGAAGATGCCCTCTATGAGGTGGATAAGTATCTGGCAGATGCCTACAGCGCGGGGCTCGGGCAGGTCAGCATTATTCACGGTAAGGGTACGGGTGTGCTCCGAAATGGTATTGCGGATTTTTTAAAGAAACATAAGCTGGTAAAAAGCTATCGTCTTGGACTGTATGGCGAAGGCGAAAACGGCGTGACGATTGTGGAACTTTAATGATGTAATCTGCCTGTAATATTTTATTAACAAAAATGCAAAACAATCTTGACTTATGGCGGAAAAAGTGATATTCTATTACTATCATGTATTAATGGGGTGTCTAAAATGATAGAAAAAACAGACCTGATGATGGTCAAGAACAGTCTGCAGAAACATGTAGGCAAAAAAATCCGCTTGACTTCCAAAAAAGGTCGCAAAAGAGCTGTAGTCCGTCGAGGCACGATTGAAAATTTGTACCCCAGCATTTTTACTGTTCGTCTTGAAAATCTGCCGGAAGATAATGCGGAGCAGCGCTGTGTATCCTTCAGCTATGCTGATGTTTTAACAAAGAGTGTGGAAATCGTGATTTATAAAACGCAGGCATAAAATATAAGGATAATCTCGAAACGGCATCTGCGGATGCTGTTTTTCAGTTTAAGCCGAGAGGAGGCGAAACCATGGCAAGCCCGCTTGCAGATTTAATCCGTCCTGCGTCGCTCGAGGATGTGGTAGGGCAGACGCATCTGGTCGGTGATGACTGCGTGCTGCGCAGACTCATCGATGGGAAAAAGATTCCGAACCTGATTTTCTACGGGCCGAGCGGTACGGGAAAAACAACAATTGCAAACATTATTGCAAAGCGTATGGAAAAGCCTTTGTATAAATTAAATGCAACGACCGCTTCCGTTGCGGATATCCGCAATGTGGTTAGTGAGCTCGATGGTGTGGAAGCCTCGGACGGTGCAATTCTCTATTTAGATGAGATTCAGAATTTCAATAAAAAGCAGCAGCAGTCGCTCTTGGAGTTTATTGAAACCGGTAAGCTGACGCTGATTGCCTCTACAACCGAAAATCCGTATTTTTATATTTATAATGCGATTTTGTCGCGCTCGAATGTGTTTGAATTTAAACCGGTAGAGCCGGAGGAAATTGAAAAGGCGATTGCGCGCGCCGTTTCGATTTTGTCCAAGCAAATGGGGGTAACCGTTTGGGTTTCGCCCGATGCGATTCGCCACCTTGCCATCTGTGCCGGCGGCGATGTAAGAAAGGCGCTCAACAGCGTGGAAATGCTTGTGATGTCAACGGTGCCGGACAGTAGCGGCAACATTAAGGCGGGCGAAAAGGAAGCCTTGGCGGTAACGCAGAAGAAGGTGCTTCGTCATGACCGTGACGGCGACAGTCATTACGATGTGCTTTCCGCCTTTCATAAATCCATCCGCGGTTCGGATGTAAATGCAGGGCTCCATTATCTGGCGCGTATGCTTTCAGCAGGGGATATTATTTCGCCGAGCCGCCGGCTTTTAGCAATTGCATCCGAGGATGTCGGTATGGCATATCCACAGGCGGTTTCGATTGTAAAATCGTGCGTGGACAGTGCGATGCAGCTCGGTCTGCCGGAGGCAAGACTGCCGCTTGCGCAGGCGGTGATTGTGCTTGCAACTGCACCAAAATCCAATGCGGTGGTTTGCGCGATTGATGCGGCAATGCGCGATATTGAAAAGAAGGATACGGGCAGCGTGCCGGCGAATTTGCAGGATGCACATTACAGTGGGGCATCCAAGCTCGGGCACGGTGTGGGTTATATGTATCCGCACAGCTATCCGAATCACTATGTAAAACAGCAGTATCTGCCGGATGCCATTCGGGATGCGGTGTATTACGAACCGCAGGAAAACAAAAATGAGCAGGCACTCGCGGCATATTGGGAAAAGGTAAAAGGAGAATAAAAGTCATAGGGCGAGTGTTCTTAAGGATATAACGGTTTTAGCCGGTAATTTACCGAAAATCGTTCACAAAAATCCGCATTATACGCTAGTATGATGCGGATTTTTTATATTCCTCTTTCCGACAAAATTCCTCGCCTTACGGTGTGTACATATTAAGTATACTAATATTAAAGCCCGATTTTCTAAAACTTTAGAAAATCGGGCTTTTTAAGGCTTCTCCTTGATGAGAGGCTTGGTATCTGAATGCCCCTGTATATTTTGCAAAACCACATAAGCCTTGGCAACGTGGTACCAATGAAAATACAAATGATATTTTAAGATTCTTTTTCCCAAAAGGATTTAATTTTCACGAACTAAGCAAAGATGTTTTAGAACAAGTGGTTTTGTCTATCAATCTAAGACCTCGTAAATGCTTAGGTTGGAAATCGCCTTTTGAAGTTTTTTATGGTGTTGCACTTGCTTGACAATCTGCCCTGTCTGCAAGGCAGACTGGGAAATTTAAAAATAAATCTATAACCATATAGGCATATATTCAATTATTTGACAACCTTATCTTCCTATGATAAAAT
>JAZSQB010000009.1:0-6065 GCA_045537695.1 Clostridia bacterium
GGAAAAAATTCTGTCTGAGGTCGGCTTTAAAGAGGATGATTTTTCGACACTTGACGAAAAAGATTTTTGGATTTAATCTGATGTGATGAACACCCCAAAAAAGGTTTGTGTGTAAAGCGGCTGCCGAAAAATAAGGAAAACTGGTGATTAGTATGGAAATTTTTAATCTTACCCTAAAACAAATGTTAATGATGTTTAGCTTGATTTTAGTAGGCTTTTTATTAAGAAAGAAAAGTAAGTTGCCGGAAAATTCCGGCACTGTAATGGCGAAAATGGAAACATTTATTTTTGTGCCTGCGCTTTCTTTGTTTACACAAATGACGAAATGTACCGTCGAGAACTTTACAGAAAATGCTTCCCTTATACTGTATGGTCTTGTGATTTGTTTGGCCTCCATTGCTGTTTCTTATCCTCTCTCAAGATGTTTTGTTAAAAAAGCATCGGAGTCAGCCGAAAGTGCATATCAGAGAAATGTTTATAAGTATGCAATGACCTTCGGCAATTACGGTTTTATGGGTAATTTTATAATTCTCGGTGTATGGGGAACAGAGTTTTTTTATAAATATTCATTATTTGTGTTTTTAGTTGGAGTTTTGTGTAATAGCTGGGGCTTATACATATTAATACCGAAGGAAAAAAATGCAAGTATATTTGATAATCTAAAAAAAGGCTTGCTAACTCCACCGATGATAGCGCTGATAATTGGTATGTTATTTGGACTTCTCAACCTGTCACAATATGTACCTGAATTTTTAATTAGTGCATTTGACAGTGCGGGAAAATGTCAAGGACCCGTTGCTATGGTTCTGGCGGGATTTGTGATTGGCGGTTATGATTTTAAAGAACTTATATCTAACAAGAAAGTATACATAGCTTCCATTTTAAGGCTGGTTATTATTCCTGCTGCTATTTTACTGGTATTAAAAGGTATAGGGGCAAGTAAGGAAATAATGACCTTGGCTTTAATTGCATTCGGAACACCGCTTGGTCTTAATACAATAGTTTACCCAGCGGCATATGGTGGGGACACCAAAACAGGCGCGTCAATGTCGATGATATCGCACGCATTGTCTGTGATTTCCATTCCTTTGATGTATTTGATTTTTATATTGTGGCTATAAGTTTTGATTGGTATCTGCGTCTAAAAACAAGGCACAATACCATTGTATTTGATTCGCGTTAAGTATCCAAAATTAAACATTCGTTTGCCGATTTTGATATTTACATACACTATAATATCTGCAACAAGTCTAGCAAGGCAAGTCTTTGCGACTAAAGTCGCCGATGTGCTTTGCACATTCTGCATTATTGACGGATTTGAAAAAAATGCCCTTGCACGCAAGCGTTTTTACTTATGGTAACGGAGCGAGAAAATCCTCTTTGACGAAGTTTTACCCAAAAAACGACTAAACCTGCATTGGCATTTCGTTTACGCATATCGACAATTAATTTTAATTCTTCGGTAGTGTGTTCTTTGGGGTGATGTTGAGGACGATGAGATTTATCTGCTAAAGATTGCAGCGTTCCATCATATCTTTTGCGCCAACGATAAACATATTGACGATTTAATTTGTAGCGGATGGCAGCTTTAGTTACGCCATTTTTTAAAGAATAATCAATTAATACTTGCCTAAACCTCGTAGTTTGTGTTATTGTATTCATAGCGAATAGATTTCCTTTCTGTGTGGTTTTTGGTGGTACTTAAACTTTAACACAAAAAGTTTCTATTCGCTGTTTATTTTTTAAAAGTGTAACATATCAATTGTAAACCTACAAAATAAAAATAGTCCGTGAATTCGCTTGATAATGTGGCTCAATTATGGTATACTATAATGTAACACACGTAGCGTGTGCGTTTATTTGTAAACAAGTTAAACGGTGAGGTTATGAATCAGTTTGAGGTTGTTTCTGAATATAAGCCAACGGGTGATCAGCCGAAAGCCATACAGCAGTTAGCGGAAGGCATACATGCCGGATATATGGGGCAGACACTGCTTGGTGTAACCGGTTCGGGTAAAACCTTTACGATGGCAAACGTTATAGCGCAGGTGGGGAAGCCTACGCTTGTTTTGGCGCATAATAAAACGCTTGCGGCGCAGCTCTGCAGTGAATTTAAAGCCTTTTTCCCGAATAGCGCGGTTGAATATTTTGTCTCTTATTACGATTACTATCAGCCGGAGGCGTATATTCCCAATACGGACACATATATTGAAAAGGATGCCTCGACCAATGATGAAATAGACAAACTGCGGCACAGTGCAACGGCGGCACTTTTTGAGCGTAAGGATGTTATAATTGTTGCCAGCGTATCGTGTATATACGGTCTCGGTGACCCGATTGACTATAATAACCTTGTAATTTCACTTCGTCCGGGCATGGAAAAAGGGCGCGATGAAGTAATGCGCCGCCTGATTGAAATTCAGTACGAGCGAAACGACATAGATTTTTCCAGAAATAAGTTTCGTGTGCGCGGTGATGTGTTGGACGTTTTTCCGTCTGATCAGGGTGAAAATGCAATTCGCATTGAATTTTTTGGTGATGAGATTGAACGCATTACAGAGATTAATGCCTTAACGGGTGAAATTATTGGTATTCGTGAGCATTGTGTAATTTTTCCGGCATCGCATTATGTAACCACAAAAGAAAAAATGGAGCAGGCGATTGAGGCGATTGAAGCAGAATTAGAAGAACAGGTTGCGTATTTTGAAAGCCAGAATAAGCTTGTAGAGGCACAGCGTATTGCGCAGCGCACAAAGTATGATATTGAGATGATGCGCGAGGTCGGCTTTTGCTCGGGCATTGAAAACTATTCCAGACACATTAGTGGCAGAGCGGCGGGGAGCGCGCCGTTTACGCTGATGGATTACTTTCCGGAAGATTTTCTTCTGATTGTAGATGAGTCGCACGTTACGATACCGCAGGTGCGCGCTATGTATGCGGGTGACCGCTCACGAAAACAGGCGCTTGTGGACTACGGTTTTCGTTTGCCATCTGCATTTGACAACCGTCCGCTCTGTTTTGAGGAGTTTGAAGAACATATCAGTCAGGTGGTATTTGTATCTGCCACGCCGGCGGAGTATGAAAAGAATCATTCGGCGCAAATTGTGGAGCAGGTCATTCGTCCCACGGGTTTGCTTGACCCGAAAATCCACGTGCGTCCCGTAAAATCACAAATTGAAGATTTGGTCGGCGAGGTAATGTCTCGTGCAGAAAAAGGCGAGCGCACACTGGTTACAACTCTGACAAAACGTATGGCAGAGGATTTAACTGCCTATATGGAAGAATTGGGCATCAAAGTTACGTATATGCATTCAGACGTACACACAATTGAACGCATGAAAATCATAAACGATTTACGTAGTGGCGTTTTCGATGTTTTGGTCGGCATAAACCTGTTAAGAGAGGGGCTTGACTTACCGGAGGTTTCGCTTGTTGCGATTTTGGATGCGGATAAAGAGGGCTTTTTGCGAAATGAAACCTCGCTCATACAGACCATTGGCAGAGCTGCGCGAAATGTGAGCGGCGAAGTCATTATGTACGCAGAGCATATGACAGATTCGATGCAGCGTGCAATAGATGAAACCAATCGTCGCCGTAGCATACAGCAGGCGTATAATGCTGAAAACGGCATTGTGCCGAGAAGTGTACAGAAATCTATCCGTGAAGTGATTGAGGCGACGAAGGAGTATAAAGAAACGAAGCAAGAAACTGTTCTGCACGTATCGGATGCAAAGCAGCAGATTTTGGAGTTAACAGAAGAGATGCGCATAGCTGCCAAGAATCTGGATTTCGAGCGAGCGGCATATATTCGAGATAAAATTACAGAAATAAAACTAAAGGTGAATTTAGATGGGTAAGGGTAACATTGTTATTAAAGGTGCACGTGTGCACAATTTAAAAAATATAGATGTCACCATTCCGCGAGATAAGCTGGTCGTTGTGACTGGTTTGAGCGGCTCCGGTAAGTCCTCACTTGCATTTGATACGATTTATGCGGAAGGACAGCGCCGTTATATTGAGTCGCTTTCATCCTATGCACGTATGTTTTTAGGACAAATGGACAAGCCGGATGTAGATATGATTGAAGGGCTTTCGCCGGCAATCAGTATCGACCAGAAAACGACAAATAAGAACCCGCGCTCGACGGTTGGTACGGTGACGGAGATTTATGATTATTTTCGTTTGCTTTATGCGCATATCGGTATTCCGCATTGCCCAGTATGTGGCAAGGAAATTGCACGGCAGACGGTGGATCAGATTGTCGATAGTATTTTGGAGCTTCCGGAGCAGACAAAATTGATGATATTAGCGCCGGTTGTTCGCGCCAAGAAGGGCGAGCATCAGAAGGTGTTTTTGGATGCAAAAAAGGGCGGATACGTTCGTGTGCGCGTTGACGGCAATCTGTACGAGCTTTCGGAAGACATTACGCTGGAAAAGAATAAAAAGCATTCTATAGAAATTGTAATTGACCGTATAATTATCAAACCGGACATTCGTAGGCGTTTGGCGGATTCTGTAGAGTCGGCTTTAAGAATTGGTGGCGGCTTGTTGATTGCATCCGTGATAAATGGGGAAGATAAGCTTTATTCCCAAAACTATGCCTGCGAGGATTGTGGCGTAAGTATGGAGGAATTAACACCACGTTCCTTCTCGTTTAACTCGCCGTTTGGCGCTTGTCCGGAGTGTGATGGACTTGGTTTTACAATGAAGGTTGACCCGGATTTGGTTGTGCGGGATGAAAACAAGACGATTCGTGAAGGTGCGGTAGCTGTCAGCGGATGGATGGCGCCATATATTGAGGATAGTATTGCGGCAAGCTATTACCGTGCGCTTGCGAAAGCGTATGATTTTAGCTTGGATGTGCCATTTAAGGATTTGCCGGAGTATGCTAAAAATATTATGCTTTTTGGTACGAATGGCGAGCAGGTACTGGTGGAATATACCGGCAAGCACGGCAAAAGCGAGTATTATACGGATTTTGAAGGCTTGGTTAACAATCTGCAGCGTCGTTACAAGGAAACAACTTCGGATTGGGCGCGGGCAGAAATTGAAGGCTACATGGCAAATCATTCGTGTGAGAGCTGTGGTGGCAAGAGATTGAAGCCGCTTATATTAGCCGTAACGGTTGGCGGAAAAAATATAGATGAGCTTTGTAATATGTCCGTTATAAAGGAAATAGAGTTTTTTGAGAAACTGGATTTAACGGAACGTGAAGAGAAAATCAGCAGCCAGGTGATTAAAGAAATTTTGGCAAGATTGAATTTCCTGCGTGATGTAGGTCTTGGTTATTTAACCTTGTCGCGAAGTGCAGGCACACTTTCCGGTGGTGAATCACAGCGCATCCGTTTGGCAACGCAAATCGGCTCCGGCTTGGTTGGAGTATTGTATATTTTAGACGAGCCGAGCATCGGCTTGCATCAGCGAGATAATGAAAAACTGATTTTGACTTTGAAGCGCTTGCGCGATACCGGCAATACGCTGATTGTCGTAGAGCACGATGAAGATACCATGTATGCGGCAGACCACATTATTGATGTTGGACCGGGTG
Organism: Clostridia bacterium; assembly: GCA_045537695.1. Lineage (GTDB taxonomy): Bacteria > Bacillota > Clostridia > UBA1381 > UMGS1253 > RGIG2041. Next base: position 5,549 of record JAZSQB010000009.1, read on the forward strand.
CGGGTATTCACGGCGGTGAAATTGTTGCCGAAGGTGATGTTGAATCCATTAAGAAAGTTGTCGGTTCGCATACCGGCGACTATCTGAGCGGTAGAAAGAGCATTCCCGTACCGCAAAACAGACGCAAAGGAAATGGCAATTTCCTTGAGGTCAAGGGTGCGGCAGAAAATAACTTGAAGAATGTATATATCAAGATACCACTTGGTACGTTTACCTGTGTAACGGGTGTTTCGGGGTCGGGTAAGTCTTCCCTTGTGAATGAGATTATTTACAAGAACCTTGCGGGCAGACTTAATCGTGCGAAAATCCGTCCGGGCAAGTTTGAACGTATGGACGGAATTGATAATCTTGACAAGGTTATTGCTATTGACCAGTCACCTATCGGACGTACTCCGCGTTCTAATCCTGCTACTTATACGGGGCTGTTTACGGATATCCGTGACCTTTTTGCAAGCACGAACGAGGCTAAGATGAAGGGTTACAACAGCGGACGTTTTTCCTTCAACGTGAAGGGCGG
>JAZSQB010000017.1:0-9156 GCA_045537695.1 Clostridia bacterium
GGCAGGGTAAATAGATACTGTCGCGCCTCGCTCAGCACCTCGCCGGGCATGAACGTATCGATCTGTCGTTAAAGAAGCGCGGACTGTGGCGCGAGGACAACCCCGGCGGCTGGAAAGTACACTATATCGAGACTGCCGTTGACGCGCTCGATCTGTGGGAACGGCGGTACATTCACACCTACGCCAACGCCGGCTATCAGCTCTACAATGAGACGACCGGCGGCCAGGGGCAGGGCAAGCGCGGCATGAAGGGCAACAAGCCGGCGAAGGGCTACTACGACGGCATCGAGCAGGGCAGACGTAAGGCGCGCCGGGAGATCGCCGAGCTGTTTGAGAAGCATCTTGATTACAAGCCGAAGTCTGAGCCGCCGACGCGGTATCAGGTTAAGGCGATGGAGAAGTTAAAGGCTATTTTGGAGGAAGACCTGGATGTCGGAAAAGACGGATAAGCCATATGTAGAAATAACCGACCGCGACGGCCGCCCGATGCATACGATATACCCCGGCTGTGAGCGGCATCCGCGCGAAGTTGAGCTGGATATGCTCGAACGCGGGTATACGATTCGGGTGAATGGGCGGAAGGTGACTAAGAAGGAGTTGAGGGAAGATGGTAACATGCATTAAATGCGGCAACGAGATCAACAAGGTTTTACTTGACCGCTTTGGCCGTGAAGGCGAGGACTACTGGTATTGCGCACCGATTAATGAAGCCGAGGAAGACGCTGTACTTATAGAAACAGACAGCAATTGGTGCGGTTACGGGCTGACCGAAGAAGAATACCACGAAAATATAAAATGTCCAATATGCTGCGAGTTTCCGTTTAAGGACAGGGAGGTACAAATTTATGAAGTGGTACGTTTAGTATGTTTCAAGGAGGAAACCGAAAATGCAAACAACACTTAAAGTCAAACTCATCGCCCACACCCCCGACGCTGACAAGCTCGTGGCCGCCGCCGCAAAGCTGTGCTACGCGAAGTCGGACGTCGACACGCTCATGGACAACCTCACCGCCGAGAAGGTCGAGGACTTCATCGAACGGCTCGCCGAGCTCGGCCACGAATCGCCTATCGAACACGCTTCCTACACCTTCGCGGTCGAGGGCGTATCACGGGCACTGCTGGCACAGCTGACGCGACACAGGATAGCGTCGTACTCGGTGCAGTCGCAGCGGTATGTCGATAAGGGTGATTTTGACTATGTGATACCGCCGAGTATTGCGGCGCGAAAAGAAACACGCATAGCCTTTGAAGGGCTTATGGAAACAGCAAATAGATATTACGAGTATCTGAGCAGTTATGACGACATCCCCAACGAAGACGCGCGTTTCGTGCTTCCCAACGCCTGCGACACGCGGATCATATTCACCATGAACGCGCGGTCACTGCATAACTTCTTCCGTCTGCGCTGCTGTAACCGTGCGCAGTGGGAGATACGCGCGATGGCTGATGAGATGCTTAAGCTGTGCCGCGAGGTTTCGCCGGCGTTGTTCAGACACGCGGGTCCGTCGTGCGCGGTGACAGGCAAGTGTTCCGAGGGGGCTATGTGCTGTGGGGAACCGAGGGAGGATTTGAAATGAGCCCTTTATGGAAAAGCGCAGAAAGCAAACTTATAAAAAGCGGAAGAAAATGGAGTGAATGCGATTACATACCATACAGATTTGCAGAACTGTATTGCGAAAGTTGCGGTAAAAGGATGGGACGTTTTGATATCGCTTGTACAGATCTTAAAACTTATATGTACTGCGCTGAATGCGTCAAGCCGTTTATACGCGAAACTCCGTTTTGCTTAGACCAAAATATTCAAGTAGTATCTGATTACGGCGGATATGTTAAGGTTAAATATTACGGCGATTACATCCATGAGATGGTAGTGTCTAAAATATGTTACTTCAACCAAAAAGGCAGATATATAAAAGTGCATGGCAAGATTTATTATCTTAACAACGCAGTGCGCGAGCCGAGATGTAAGGAGGACGACAATGGCGAAAATTGATTGCAGTGTTACGGTGAACTTTTTAAAGGAGTGGCGGCGGATGTGCGACAGCTTTCATGACTGTAGCAGCTGTGTACTCGGTATGCGTGACGAATTCGGAATCAATAGATGTAAGGCGAATGATAATCCCGGGTTTACCATCGAGATCGTGCAGAAGTGGAGCGACGCGCACCCGGTCAAGACGAGGCTTGACGATCTACTTGAGAAGTACCCGAAATTCGAAGTGCTCAGCGAAACAGGACGACCGATGTATAAGCCGCGTGTGTTCGGCTACTGTACCGACTGCTCGACGTGCCCCAACAATAAGGCGGAGCACTGCTGGAACGAACCCGTAGACGGCGGTGCTACTGGGAAGGCGGTGGAGTGATGAGCGTTGACTTTAGCCGAACAGTGTCACATCACGCCGCGAAACCCCACAAATGCGATTTCTGCGAGGGCGATATCCAACCGCGAGAAGAATACTTGCGCTACACGGGATTGTATGACGGCTATTTCTTCGACGAAAAATATCACCACACTTGTGCGAAAGCTATTCGAGCATATTGCAAAGACACAGACAACGATGAATATAGCGTGGATGCGGTGAACGATTGGGCGTACAACAAGGTGTGTGTTAATCATCAGTGTTCGGATTGTCCTTATACCATACGCACACAATGCGGACGTGTTAAGATCGAAATTGGTCTGGGGGTGGAGTAGTATGTGGGACAACATGATACATGACATTTACAGCGCGATGCTGCCTTACGCAAAGCTTCCGTGTGACGCGGAGGTACGGTGCAAGGTGTGCGGCACACCGCTTAAAACCTACTACGCCGAAGGGCGGCTGTATCTCGTGAAATGCGGATACTGCGACACGATAACGATGGTGCAGGCAGACAGTCCGTTCAAGGCGGCGGCTATGGTTGGAGAGGTGGTGGAGTGATGGCACAATACTGCCGATATTGCGCAAACATGTTCAGCGGTGACGCGAATTACTGCGGGATCAAACTGCGGACGTTCACCGACGCGCAGATATGCCGCACAAACCGGTGCAAGGACTTCGAGCTTAACCCTACCGACTCTCTCACCGGCAGGATTTATAAACCGCGTGCGCCGAAGACGTTTGAACAGCTGCCTTTAGTGGAGGTGCCGGCGTTTTCCGACGCGAGGTACACACCGCAGGACAGCGACAAATCGCCGGGACTTGCCGGGGGAATATCTTATAAGGAGTTGATAGAGCAATGATCGATAAAATTTTATGCGACGAATGCACACACGCTGAGATATGTAAATATCGCGCTGAATACAAAAAGGTCTATGCGTCGGTTGCGAACTTGAAAATAAGTGAAGCCCTCAGCAACGACGCACATAGTGTTCGCAATGTGTCGGATATTCCGTATATCGACGTTATCGTCGATTGCAAGCATCTCAGACGTGCACCGAATACCGGGGTTAGGATGGCGAATATCTCGAATGGTGTTACGGAGGCTTATTTATGAGACTGATTGACGCGGACAAGCTCGAAATAAGGGAACTCGCCGAATTTAACGACGAGTACGGCGACGCTGTGCCGGTTTACGGTGTGGCGGCCGAGGATATCGACAACGCGCCCACGGTGGCTGCGAGTATGCCGCAGTGGATCCCCGTTACACCCGAGACTATGCCGGAAAGCGGTGTTCCTGTCTTACTGTGCTGTGAGCGCACATACCTCTGCAAAGCCATATATAGATACATCTGCGATGGCCAATACATAGCGAAGCACGCGGAAATCGCCGGCTATACAGCGAATGATCTTGCCACGGAATACGACGAAGAAACGGACGAATTTTATTTGTTGGAAGGCTTTTACGAGCGCATAAAAAATTGGGACGAATACAGCAGTGTTGTAATATCGGATAGGGTTACTCACTGGATGCCGATGATACAGCTACCGGAGGTAAAGTTATGCGAGAACGACTGACACAATTAATACATGACGCTCACATGGCTATAGCTGACCGTGACGATAACCGTGATACATATACCGCTATTGCTGACCACCTGCTCGACAACGGCGTGATAGTGCTGCCTGCGTATATTGGGCAGACGGTGTGGATCGTGGACGAATACGAAGTACTGGAAGACGTTGTATATGAAATCGGTCACGGTACAACTCAGTCGGGCGAAATAAAGTGGCTTTTTCTGGTGGAAGACAGCAGCATGGATTTTTATGATAGCGACATCGGCAAAACCGTATTCCTCACCCGTGAAGCCGCCGAGGAAGCAATGAAAGCGAGGGACAACAATGCTGACTAACGAAAAAATAGCTGCGATCCACGCAAACGCCGTAGCCCACGGATTCTGGGAGCCGGACGGTGAGCCGACATTCGGCGAATACTGCGCACTGATTCACGAGGAAATATCCGAGGCGTTCTCCGCATGGCGCAACGGCGAGCCGGATGAATATGTCGATGACAACGGCAAGCCGCAGGGCGTGTGGGTAGAACTTGCCGATGTGGTGATACGTATCGGTGATCTGTTCGGCGCGATGGAAGCTGAATTGCACCCCGATGAAAGCGAGTTTATCGAGTACTGTAGCGATATACGCCAAGCGGTAGTAGATGAACCCAATCTGAGTTTTGCGGAATTCTCTGCTATGCTTCACGGTTTCGTGTCGGAATATCGAGCCAATAAATCCGAGCATAATGCTATTGAGTTGCTTACGGCAGTGATATGCATTTACGCACGTGCTGAGCTGTGCAACATCGACCTCGACGCAATCATCGACCGCAAGTGCGCGTACAATGCAACGCGGCCGTGGCGGCATGGGAAAAGGATGTAATATGCCACTTCAATTTTTCCTTGCAGTCGACAGTCGGACACGGCAATGCCGGGTGCTTACGTGCCCGATGCCGTTTGACGAGCTGAGACAGTGCAGCGATCTCGACGAGCGCGATTTTTCGCACCGATGCGTCACGGGCGGTGTGTGCACCGGCATAAATAGAACGCTGCAAACTCTGCGGCGCGACTACACCGGACGCAAATTTTCGCTGGACGAGCCTATACAATTTTCGTGCGGCAAGCGTCGATTTTTCGCTGCGGAGATATGGGAGCTTGATTAACTATTTTTGCCGGGGAATTTTCGTACGGTGATGAATTTTCGCCGAGATTTTTCCCCGGCGCGGAGGTGAATTTTTTTATAGAGGATACAATAATGAAAGTGTTGATAGGCATATTAATTTTAATTATAGCTGTATGGCTTGTTGGGGGTATTTTAAACGAAATGAATGAAATAAGCGCAGGTGTTATAGTAGATCGGGAGGTAGACGCCGGAATAGGCGGAACAGCATATTATTTCACTATCGAGGGCTGGCTAAATGAAGAAATGGTGCAATACCGCTTTGAGGTGTCGTCATCAGAATATGATAAATATCGGATTGGAGATTTTTACGAACGGTGAGGTGAATTTTCAGTGAATCGAAGAGTGCGTAAAACAATAGAAGCTATAAAAATCGAAAACGATCTGCGTATAGATGAACTTAAAAAATTCGCCAAAGGTGTCGATCCGGAATTTTTCGATCAAACAATACTGGGAGCAAAATTAAAAGTTGCGGAAGCGTTTCGCAATTTGCTTGATGATATGCTGAAAGGACAGTGATGCAAACCGATGACCAAGCGCGAATTATCACAGTTGTACTACCTCGACAAAGACATCGAGCGCGAGCGGCGACTGCTGGCTGACCTTGAGCAGTCCGGCGCGCCGGACGATATAATAGCAGGGACGCGCGAGGTCATTCGATGCAAACTCCGCGAATCTGAGATCGTTCGGATGCGTACTATACACTGGATCATGCAGCTCGACGATGCATTTTTGCGACAGATATTTATGATGCGGCACATAGACCGGTTGACATGGGCGGCTGTGGCTGTGCGTATCGGCGGCGATAACACCGCAGACGGTGTGCGAAAAGCTCACGATCGGTATATTGCACGGTCAAAGGGCGCAGAACCGAACGAGTAGGCGATTGGCTGACACGCAGCGGCGCGATCGTGGCGGCGATAGTCCAGTTGGTCTACCGCACAACAACGCGGCGGTACGGCGATTTTGAGCGGTATTTTGAATTTGGCAAAGAAAAAGCCCCGATTTGCGTCGGGGTTTGTTTTCTATTCATCAATGTCTGGTACAATCTCCATAATATCATTCATTTTGCATTCCAGCGCTGTACAAATCTTTATTAATACATCGCTTGAAACAACCGCGCCGTCCTTGCCCATTTTCGTAATGGTCGCAATGCTGATGCCTGCCTTTTCGGCGAGCTCTTTTTTCTTCATGTCACGGTCAATCAGAAGCTTGAATAATCTTTTATAACTGGCAATCATAATTCACCTGATCCGCTACTGTTGCCGCCGGACACAAACTCCCATTCGTCATTGTCGTCGTCCTTCTCTTCTTCCTCCTCTTCGTCCGTCAACTCTTCTGCGCGAAAGATCCAGACGTCGCATCCGTCGAACCACTCCCATCGGCTGCAGTCTTCGTCCCATTCATACTCGCCTTCTTCAATGTAAGCGACACAAGCGCCGGCAAGATTGCTACTGTAGACACGAGTGTGTACATTGATTTTTTCGAGGAGCGCGCGAGCCTCTTCTATTGTGTCGTACAAGGCCACTTTGTCGGCGTTTTCGTCGCCGTGTCGTTCCCAAAAAGCTTCTTCGATGTTCGGTGTTTTGCGCGGGTTGAATTCAAATACCGAGGTACATACTGCGAATTTTTTCATTTTCAAATTCTCCTTGAGTGTTAACTGTTTTTTTATTTCTGTTCTATTATCTCACATTTTGCGGCGTTTGTCAAGCCGCTTTCCGCGTCCTCGGCTGCATATGCGTACGTGCTATGTACACGCGGACCATCGCGTCCAGTGCCTGCCGTTCGGCGGTGATTGCGTCGACGCGGTGATGAATGTAAGCGACTTTCGCGGTGTTCGTCTCATGCGCGGCGCGGTTGAGATGGTAGGCTTCGACGCGGCGCAGGTATTCGGCGTAGGTGAGTATGAGTTTGATTATGGCGTTGGTCATGGTGTTGTTCTCCCTTCATCGACTTTCACAAGGTCAGCGAAGCGGTCAGTGCGGTCAAATACTCCGTAGGAAGACCGCAGTCTTTGTCGACGGCAATAGGGCAGACGATGCCGAAGCAGTCCATGCAAACAGCAACAAGCGGCGAGTGCTTGCTTTCGGTAGTGCTTAACAAGTCGTGATCAAAAATACCCATATACTTTTCATCGATAAATTTAAAGCTGCAATCTTCACAGATCTGAATGGCTGCCACCATGCGCTTGATGCCGCAGGCGCGAACCGGTATGCGGATTTCCGTGTCACGCGCGTTAAGATGCTCGACTTTCGCAAAGACGAACGAACGGAGAGTATTAGCAAGCCCCTTTGCGGCTTCAGCGACTTTCACGCTTTTTTTCGCGCGGAGCTGATCGAGAACGGTGCAGGGCTTACCCGGTTCTTTAATGATATACATACCGATTGCGCCTTTTTTGTCGCATACGGCTATAGCGTCGGCTGTTTCCTCGTAGATGATGTCGTTATCTGCGGCTTTGCAGAATTTGTTGAGATTATAGGTAGTTTTCATGGTTATATACCTTCCTTAATTAAAATTTTATGGTGTGGGACTGTTACGCACAATCCCCGAGAAGCGGTTAAGCCTTTGCCGGCTTAGTCTTGATATCGTAATAGAAATTGGTATCGAAATAGTCTACCATGCTGTTTGATTCGTCATAACGGTAAGCCTCGATAATGTGCTTGATATCCTTAATTTTTTCAAGGGCTTCGGGCTTAAACTGTGTGCAGTGGTCGAGATAATAGGTATTAAGCTGATTTTCATGAACCGTAACACGCTCATATTCATAATCGGCGGCCTCTTCTCTGATCTTTTCCTGCTCGGTGCCGCTCATAGCAAAATACTTGTCAACGTGTACGCAGTCGCCGCGCAGCTGTATCCAGCACTGAGCCGGTGAGATGCTGTAGTTTTCGAGGTATTCCGAATATGCTACATAGTCGGCTTCCGTAGTCGTTACGGTTGCGATGATCGATTGTCCGCCGCTGTAGCTCTTGCACTTCACCGAAACGCCCTTGATTTCCGCCGCCTTAAGGTCATCCCGGATCGCCTTTGACAGCTCCGCCCCGTATAAGTGCCGATTCGACTTTGAACCGTAGACCGCGCCGCCGCCCATGTAGCCGTCTGTGAAGACGTTCGCGCCTTCGACCTGCTCGCCGTCGATGTTCTCGCCCATGCCGTGAGCTATGAGAGTATCAATAACGGTGCGCTCGTTCTCGAAGCCGTACCAGCAGGCTTTTTTGTGGTTCCATCTGAATTTGAGATCTTTCAGCGCGTCGAGCACGTCAAGCGCGGGCTTGCTGTCGAAGTATACTTCAATGCTGTTCGGATGTGTTCCGGCTGTTATGGTGTAATTTGTTGTCATTTTATTTACCTCACATTATTGACTTATTCGCCGCCATATGTTATAATGTAAGTGCTTGACCGGCGGCGGACGTTGTACCGGTCTTGCACTTTGGGTTAATAGCCGTTGTCGTTGGTAGCGTGAACGGCTATTCTTTTTTTATCGTCTTGTTAAGTAGCTTATCAGATCAAGGATCATTTCATCCGTCCATCCTTTAGAACGGAGGTACTCGATCAGCCGTTGAATTATCGTTACGATCATCTCGGCTTCATCTCCTTCGCGGTTGAGATCGTCCGCCGTGTACATTGTATCACCTTCTTTCGTAGTTCGTTTGTACTCTCTCCTGAGTACGTATATATTATATCACACATTACTCAATGTGTCAAGCCGTAATATTGCACAAACATTGAGCAATGTTTTCGTTCAAAATGCACATTGCATAATGTGCGAGGCTGTGATATAATATAATAGAGGTGATAATAACATGGAAGGCAAATATGAAAAAGTGGCGTATAACAATCAATATAACGCCGAGAAGTACGATCGCTATAGTCTGATGCTACCAAAGGGAAGCAAGGAACAATATAAAGCTCACGCCGAGGCACGCGGCGAAAAGCTAAATAGCTTCATTCAACGCGCCATCCGCGAGACCATCGAACGCGACACGCAGGAGGTAACACAATGAGCGAAAGAGAGCAATGCATACAGATGATTGAAACGTTGACCGAAAGCGAGCTTGTACAC
>JAZSQB010000030.1:0-39927 GCA_045537695.1 Clostridia bacterium
AACCTTGTTTGCAGACTTTGCAATACCGATTGCACCTTCTGCTGCTGCAAAGGACTCGTGACCTGCGAGGAATGCAAAGCAAGTTGTTTCCTCACGCAGGAGCATGCTTGCGAGGTTACCGTGACCGAGACCAACCTTACGATCGTCAGCAACGCTTCCCTTGATGCAGAATGCCTGCAGACCTTCACCGATGATTGCAGCTGCATCAGCCGCGTTTGTAACGCCGCGCTTGATTGCGAGTGCTGTACCCATGATATAAGCCCAGCAAGCGTTCTCGAAGCAAATCGGCTGAATACCCTTAACGAGGTTGTAAACATCAATACCCTTGTCTTCGCAAATCTTTCTTGCTTCTTCCAAGTCCTTGATGCCGTTTGCATTTAATACTTCATTGATATGTCCAATTCTTCTTTCATAACTTTCAAATAAAGCCATTTTTATATCCTCCTTATCTTCTTAAATTCGAATTACTCAGCTCTCGGGTCGATAACCTTAACGGCATCGTCAAATCTGCCGTACTGACCGGAAGCCTTCTGGAGTGCTTCGTCAGCAGTCATACCCTTTTTGATGTTTTCCATCATCTTGCCGAGGTGAACGAACTTGTAGCCGATAATGAGGTCTTCATCGTCGAGTGCAATCTCGGTGATATAGCCTTCTGCAAGCTCGAGGTAACGCGGACCCTTTGCCTTTGTGGAGAAAACGGTACCTGTCTGGCTACGAAGGCCCTTACCGAGGTCTTCAAGACCTGCGCCAACCGGCAATCCGCCTTCGGAGAACGCTGTCTGTGTACGACCGTAAACGATCTGCAAGAACAGCTCGCGCATAGCGGTGTTGATCGCGTCACAAACGAGGTCAGTGTTGAGCGCTTCCAAAAGTGTCTTACCAACGAGTGCTTCACTTGCCATAGCGGCAGAGTGTGTCATACCAGAGCAACCGATTGTTTCTACCAGAGCTTCCTCAATGATACCTTCTTTAACATTAAGTGTCAGCTTGCAGGCACCCTGCTGCGGTGCACACCAACCGATACCGTGGGTCAGACCGTTGATATCCTTAATTTCCTTAGACTCTGTCCATGCACCTTCCTGCGGAATCGGCGCCGGACCGTGCGCTACGCCCTTTTTCACGCAGCACATGCTTTCAACTTCATGTGAATACATCATCTGATTTACACCTCTTCTAATTTATTCTGCATAGTTCTCTTGTGTTAAAAACACTATTGATAATATTTTAACACTATTTTGTCCTGATGGCAAGTAAAAAATACCATTTTGTAAAAATTCTAAGAGCTGCGCTGTCAGATTTAACAAAGCATTGTTTATTTTATATAATAAAGCCGTCAGGAGATGGACATATAGAAAGTAATTCACACTATCCTTTAATGAATGAAAAGGATGAACTTTTATGAAAAAACTTTGCAAAATGGGCATGGCAATGTTACTTTTCCTTTGCCTGACAGCTTGTGCCACGCTACCAAAACAGCAATGCGATAACAAAAAGCAGACGCACCCGCGCGTAGTAAAGCTGTTTGCGCCAGAGGCGGCGGACAACGTAAACTATCAGGGCAACTATGACTTCGACGCGGACGGACAACCGGAAGAAATAGAACTGGCGATTTCTTCCGTAACGGACCCGTGGTATGATGAAACGATTGCAGGTGTATACGCTTTTGATATGGATACAAGCGACGGTCTACTCGACCTCGGTGTTGTCACTGTAGAGTACAGTGCGGATCCCGCATTGCGCATCTTCCGCTACAATGCAGATTTGACACAGCATTCCTTTGCTTCCTACAATCACGATGAGAATGGATACACTGAACCATTCGATAGATTTGGGTTAGGCTACGCCATCAACTACTATTTTGCATTTGACGATGCTGGCGTGCTGACAGTCGAGTCGCAAACAGAAAGTAGCGGTATGTGGAGTATATACAAAACATACAAAGCCGATGCAAACGGCGTATGGACAGAGGTTTTAAAGGAAAAATATGAAATTTTACCGGATTTCTTCACTATGCACGCAAAAGGTTGGCATCCAGAAGAACCAGCGGAAGCCGAAATGTGGCACAAGGGTTATGTAAAGGCATATATCGATTATTCCAATTCGGAAATGACCTTAAAAGCAGGCGAATACTTTAAGCCGCTTTATGATGACAGAAAGAACAACATCTATATAGAAAAAGAAAACGGCGAGGGCGGATGGATGAATATTGACTATACTTCCTTCAACCGCGAGGCATTAAACACGTATTTCTTTTCCGTTGCAGGCTAAGTTAAAAGTCAGGCATACCACAAGGTATGCCTGACTTCTTTTTCCCTCTCTATTTTTCTATCCCTTTATAAATAATCACAATAACATCATTCGATGCGTTTTCACTCCTTTCCTCTATCAGATAGCCTTCGCCGTCATAAGTCCAGTAGTATTTCGCGCCGTCGATAACGTCAAGTGAAAAGGCATAAAAAAAATTTTCAAAAATTTTAAAAAAAGTATTGACAAATCATTAAACAGCGATTATAATATTAAAAGTGTTCAAGAGACACGCACCATTAGCTCAGTTGGTAGAGCACCTGACTCTTAATCAGGGTGTCCACGGTTCGAGCCCGTGATGGTGTACCAGAAAAAGCATCGACTTTGGTCGGTGCTTTTTTGTATTTCTGCATAAAATATATGGTGCGATACCAACTGAGCTTGCGAAGTTGGGGCGCCCCTGCCTGGTTGCCCACTTATTCTTCAAACGCAATTTTTGTGATTTCCTTTTACCTCCGCGGTTGACTTTATCGCCAATTCACTATATAATAGAAGCAGCACAAACAAGGAGGGATTTCCTTGCGGGAAACAATTAATATTTTAGGCGTTTACATCGACCGTGTCACCCGTACGCAAGCACTTGAAAAGTTGACCGGATTTTTGGAAACCGAAAACACGGACATTGTGTTTACTCCGAATTCTGAAATCATACAGGCAGCATACAAGGACAAGGCGTTCAAAAACCGCTTAAACAGCGCAAGTCTCAACATCGCGGACGGCATCGGCGTGGTATATGCATCCAGAATTTTAGGTATACCGCTCAAAGAACGTGTGGCAGGCTTTGATTTAATGTGTGCCTTTATGGGCGTATGTGCCGAAAAGGGCGCACGCGTGTTTTTATTCGGCTCGAAGGAAGGCGTTGCCAAGGAAGCGGCGGACGAGCTTTTGCGCCGGCACTCAAGTTTAAATATTTGTGGTATGCGTAACGGCTATTTTACCGATGCCGACACGGACGATATTATCGCGCAGATGAACGCGTCCAATCCGGATGTCATTTTGGTTTGCCTCGGTGCACCGAAGCAGGAAAACTGGATTTACGATAATGCGCCGAAATTAAATACCAAGATTATGATGGGCTGCGGCGGCAGCCTGGACGTGCTCGCTGGCAGAGTCGAGCGCGCGCCGGAAAGGTGGCAAAAGCTAGGTCTGGAGTGGGCATACCGCTTAAAGAAAGAACCAAAGCGCTTTTGGCGTATGACTGCACTACCGAAATTTGGCTTAACAGTATTATGCAAAGGTTGGAAATTCAAGGAGAAATAAGATGGGTACTTTATTTGTAATAGAAGGCGTAGACGGCGCAGGCAAAGCAACACAGACGGCAAAGCTGATTGAGCGTTTGGAGGCAGAAGGCAAAAATCCGTTAAAGCTCTCCTTCCCCGACTACGAAAACAAATCTTCTGACATTGTAAAAATGTATTTAAACGGCACCTTTGGAGCACACGCAGACGATGTAGGTGCCAAAGCGGCATCGACGTTTTTTGCCATCGACCGCTATGTGTCCTTTAAGACGCGCTGGGAGGCGGACTATAACGCAAACCGCGTCATCGTTGCCGACCGCTATGTGACTTCGAATATGATTCATCAGGCATCCAAGCTCGATACCATTGAGGCAAAGGAAGCCTTTATCGAATGGCTCGCCGATTTTGAGTACGGCATCTATAAGCTACCGCCACCGAGCAAGGTTATCTTTCTCGATATGCCGCCCACCTATGCAGCGGAACTCACCAAAACACGCGCCAACAAATCCACGGGCGAAATGGTGCAGGATATTCACGAAAGTGACCGTGTCTACATTCAAAAGAGCTATGACAATGCTCTTTGGGTGGCGAAGCGCTACGACTGGCACATCATTAGCTGTGTGCGCGACGGACAAATCCGCACTATTGACGACATCGCCGAAGAAATTTACGCATTTTTTATGCACTGCGAATGATGCATTATAGAAGACGCTAGTACCCCCCTTCCAAAGAAAGTTGCAAACTATATTAAAAGCATGCAACCGTATCAAATACGATGGTGTATATACCATAATTTTTTTAAATACTACCCACAAATTTATTTTTGTATTGCAGAAAATAAATCGTTGTGGTATACTGTTTCGCAGTGAGTTCGAAACCATCCTCACTTAAAACAAAACTAAGGAGCAATGAAAATGAAAAAAACAAAATTTCTGACACAGGCGGCGCTCATTGCCGCACTGTATGTTGTGCTGACGCACGTAGCAAACGCGCTCGGCCTTGCCAGCGGCGCAGTGCAAATCCGCTTTTCCGAAGCGCTGACCGTGCTGCCGCTCTTTACCCCTGCCGGCGTGCCGGGGCTCACTGTCGGTTGCTTTCTGGCAAATTCGCTGACCGGCTGTGCACCATGGGATATCGTATTCGGCACACTTGCCACACTGCTCGGCGCGCTCGGTACGCGCTGTCTGTCTAAAAAAAGCGTATGGCTCGCGCCAATCTATCCGATTTTGGCAAACACGCTGATTATACCATTCGTGCTTACATACGTCTACGGTCTAACCGATGCGATGTGGTATCTGTTTTTGACCGTCGGCATCGGTGAAATTCTTTCCTGCGGCTTGCTCGGCATTCCGCTCGCGAAGGTGCTGGAGAAAAGAAAACTGTTTTAAACTGTAAAAATGTGCAGTTCCAATCGAACTGCACATTTTTATTTAGTGATATAAACCTTACAGAACAACACACCGATCGTTCCACACATACACAATGCAAACCAACATCGTAGGAGACGTTCACGAACGTCCCTTTTTTGACACCATATTCACGGCAGGTGAAACCCTCCACCGTCTGCGACGGTCCCCCTCCCTTTAGGCAAGGGAGGCAAACCACCCCCGCCATACAAACACAATTTATATCAAACGATAATCTTGTCGGCTTGCACTGTTCTAATTTCATTTCCTATTCCCTATCCTTGCGAATCAATTCCCGAATCGCTTCAATCGCGGTTAAAATGGCAGGTTCGGTGTCATGGTGGATGCTATTTTCAAGTCCCTTGTCCTGGCGGTTCTGGTTGCCGATGGTCAAAAGCACCGTGCCCGTACGCACATCGAGGTAGCTGCCGAGCACAAATAGTGCCGCCGACTCCATCTCCGAGGCTTTGACGCCGAGTTTGCCGTACGCTTCCCACTTTTGCAAAAGCTCGTGCGAAACCGGCATTTTCTCCGGCTCGTGCTGACCATAGAACGAATCCTTCGACTGCACAATACCGGTATGGTAGGTATAACCCGTACGCTTTGCGGCATCCACCAGCGCACATGTCACGTCAAAATCCGCTGCCGCCGGAAACTCAATCGGCGCATACTCGCGCGTCGTGCCCTCCTGGCGCACCGATGCGGTTGCAATCACCAAATCACCGCCGCACACTTCCAAAGACATTCCCCCGCACGTGCCGACGCGGATGAACGTATCTGCGCCGCAACGCACCAATTCCTCCACGGCAATCGCCGCCGAAGGGCCGCCGATGCCCGTGCTTGTCACACTGACCTTTTCACCGTCGAGATACCCCGTATAGGTTACATATTCGCGGTTGTCTGCAATCAGCTCTGCATCGTCAAAATACGCCGCGATTTTACTGCACCGCTTCGGGTCGCCCGGCAAAATCACGTATCTGCCGCAATCCCCGTGCCTTAGTCCGATATGGTACTGCTTATCTGTAGAATAAATCATACTTCTTCTCCCCCTCACCGAATGCATACGGTAACAGCTCCGCCAAAGTATATTCGCGGATTTCCGTTTCGCTTTTTACAAGATAGACAGGACAATCCTTGTCCGCAAATTCCGAAAGCACCTGACGGCATGCGCCACAGGGCATACACCAATCCGTTTTGTCCTTGCCGCCCGCAACTGCAATCGCAAGCACCTTTTTCTCCCCTGCGCTAACCGCGGAGAAAATCGCACTGCGCTCGGCACAGTTTGTCATTCCGTAGCTGATATTTTCCACGTTCGCGCCCGTATATGTTTTTCCGCTTTCACACAAAATCGCCGCACCGACCTTGAACTGCGAGTACGGTGCATAGGCGTTTTCCCTTGCCGCAAGGGCAAGCAAAGCCAGTTTTTCTTTCATCGTCAACACCTCTTGATTTCATTGTATTTTATATCGGAACTCTTGTCAATATTTTTATTCTATGGTAAAATGAATCATAACGAAATCACGGAGGATTTACATATGAAATGGTTTATTGCATCGGATATTCACGGCAGTGCTTACTACTGCGAAAAAATGTTAAGCAGCTTTGACCGCGAAGGCGCGGACAAAATGCTTTTGCTCGGCGATATTTTATACCATGGACCGAGAAACGATTTGCCGAAGGACTACAATCCCAAAGAGGTCATCGAGCTTTTAAATGCGCTGAAGGATAAAATTTTATGTGTGCGCGGCAACTGCGACACTGAGGTCGACCAGATGGTACTGCAGTTCCCAATTCTGGCAGACTACTGCATCATTGCGGATGCAGACAAGGTGGTTTATGCCACACACGGGCATAATTTCAACGAAAATAATCTACCGCCGCTTGGGAACGGTGACATTCTCCTGCACGGGCACACACATGTACCGAAGTGCACAAAGCACGATACCTATACCTACATCAATCCGGGCTCCGTTTCCATCCCGAAGGAAAACAGCCACCACGGCTATATGATTTTGGAAAACGGTGAGTTTATTTGGAAGGATTTTGACGGAAATAGCATCGAAATCTAAATAAAGAAAAGTGACTTCAAAGGAAGTCACTTTTCTTTATTTAAAATATCTTTGTCTGTGAATCTCATACATCAGCACAGCCGCGGCTGCCGAGGCATTCAGGCTGTTGACGTGTCCCTTCATCGGGATGCTGACCATAAAGTCGCAGTTTTCCTTGACGAGACGGCTGATGCCCTCGCCCTCGGAACCGATCACGACTGCCAAAGGTCCCGTCATATCGGTTTTGTACAGTTCCGATGCACCCTCCGCATCCGTGCCGCACACCCAAAGACCGGCATCCTTAAGCTTTTTGATGCACTGCGTCAGATTCGTCACCTTGCACACCGGCATATACTCCGTTGCACCGGCGGATGCCTTTGCTGCAATCGCATTTAATGCGACGCTTCTGTGCTTCGGGATAATTACACCGTGCGCACCGCAGCACTCCGCCGTACGGATGATGGAGCCGAGGTTTCCGGCATCGTTTAAAGAATCGCACAAAATGACAAACGGCGCTTCACCCTTATCTGCGGCATTTTTAAGGATATCTTCAATGCTTACATAGGTTGCCGCCGCCACATAAGCGATGATGCCCTGATGCGCGCCCGTCTGGCTAATGGCATCGAGCTTGCAGCGCTCCACTTCGCTTACAAGGATTCTTTGCTCCTTTGCAAGCGCAAGGATGCGTGTAATCGCACCCTTGTTGTCGCTCTTGGCGATTAAAATTTTATCAATCTGCCGACCGGCACGCATTGCCTCGAAGACCGGATTTCTGCCCTCTAAAATATCTTCGCGCAATTCTGCCTGTTCGTCTGTTCTCTTACCCATTATACTCTACCCAAATCAAACTTATCGTGAATTGCTACAACTGCGCGCTCTGCATCCGCTCTGTCGATAAGAACAGAAACCATGATTTCGGAGGTTGCAATCATACGCACATTGATGTTGTTCTGGAAAAGCGCTTCAAACATTTTGGAAGCTACGCCTGCGTTGGAAACCATACCTGCACCAACGATGGAAACCTTGGAAACTGTATCATCGAATACAATCTTCTTTGCACCAATTACATCGTTTGCCGCGTTGAGCACATCGAGTGCTTCCTGCAGTCTGTCGGATGCAACGGTGAAGCTGATATCTCTTGTACCATCTCTGCCTTCGGACTGAATAATCAAGTCAACATTGATATCCTTTGCAGCGAGCTTGGAGAAAATTGTATATACCTTCCCCGGCTGATCATCTACTTCCATAACTGCAATACTTGCTGTATTATTATCGCGTGCTACGCCTCTTACCATCATCTTTTCCACGTCTTTGACCTCCTTAACAGTTGTACCCTCTACTCTGTGCAAACTGGAGAGCACCTTCAATTTCACATTATATTTTTTCGCCATTTCTACCGAACGGTTATTAAGCACATTTGCACCGAGGCTCGCAAGCTCGAGCATTTCATCATAGGAAATATCGTTAAGCTTAACCGCGTCCGGGCAAATACGCGGGTCTGTTGTGTATACGCCATCTACGTCTGTGTAAATTTCACACACGTCTGCGCTCAGCGCCGCCGCCAATGCAACTGCGGATGTATCCGAGCCGCCGCGACCGAGTGTTGTGATATCGTCATACTTGTTAAGACCCTGGAAGCCGGCTACAACCACAATCTTGTTTTTATCCAGCTCCATCTTCAAGCGCTCTGTGTTGATTTTGTGAATTCTCGCCATACCGTACTGGCTACTGGTGTTAAAGCCTGCCTGCCAACCGGTCAGGGAAATTGCCGGGCAACCAAGCTTTTCAATTGCCATTGCCAGAAGGGAAATCGAAATCTGCTCACCCGTTGCTAAAAGCATATCCATTTCACGCTTGGACGGCCTGTCGCTGATTTCCTTCGCCTTTTCAATCAAATCATCCGTTGTATCACCCTGTGCGGATACGACAACAACCACCTGGTTGCCTTCCTTGTACTTATCCGTGATGATACGTGCTACATTAAATACTCTTTCGGCATTGGCAACCGAGCTGCCGCCGAACTTTTGCACTACCAAACCCACTGTATTCTCCTCCTTATTTCATTACACGAATATAACTCTTTACGCTATCGCCGAGCTTTTCAATCTTTTCCATCATATGCGCTTCGGTGTCCGCCGGTGCAATAAAGCATACTTCTTCGTCGCTGTCCGCAAACACGGTGTCGCTGCCGAAGATGGTGCGGATTTCGTCCACGCTTACGCCGTCTGCACGTACAAACATCTCACCGTCTGCCGCAAGATGGCTCTCACAAAGCGAAGCATCGCCCTCTGTCCAGATGAAGTTTTTGTTGTCTGCACTGCTTACGATGTCAATCACATCGCCAAGCACGGCACTTGCTGTCGGCAGTTTGCCTGCGCCTCTGCCGTAGAACATCACATCGCCCACGCTGTCACCGCGCACCATGATGGCATTAAATACATCTTCTACCATCGCAAGCGGTGTACCCTTACGAATGAGCATCGGGGAAACGCGGCAAAGTGTTTTACCATTCTGATTACGGGTATAACCAATCAACTTAATCACATAACCGAGGCGACCGGCAAGCTTTACATCCTCCAGCGTAATCTTGGTGATGCCTTCGGTATGTACCTGCTCGCTATCGATGGCGCTGCCAAAGGCAAGCGATGCCAAAATGCTGATTTTTCTGCAAGCGTCGTGTCCTTCCACATCTGCGGCAGGGTTACGCTCTGCATAGCCCTTCTCCTGCGCTTCGGAAAGTGCCTGCTCGAAGGTTTTGTTGTTATGAATCATCTGTGTTAAGATGTAATTCGTCGTACCGTTCAAAATACCGAAAATTTCGGTCACATTGTTTGCCGCAAGGCATTTGTGGAGCGGACGGATAATTGGAATACCGCCGCCGACGCTTGCTTCAAACAGATAGTTTACGTTCTTTTCCTTTGCAATCGCCAAAAGCTCTGTGCCGCATTTTGCCACAAGCTCTTTGTTGCTGGTTACAACGCTTTTGCCTGCAAGCAATGCCTTCTTTGTGAAGGTATATGCCGGCTCCACGCCGCCGATGGTCTCTACAACAATACTTACGGAAGCATCGTTTAAAATATCATCGTAATTTTTTGTAAAAATCTCTTTTCTCGGATGCGAATCAAAATCGCGCAAATCCAGCACGTGCTTAACCGAAACCTGCTTGCCGACCTTGCGGGTAATGCCCGCAGCGTTCGTATCTAAAATTTCGTACACGCCGGAACCGACCGTACCGTAACCGAGTATTGCCACATTTATCATAGTTATAACACCTTTCTGCACTTATTTCCCTGAAAGTAATTCCAATCGCTGCACGCCGTCCACCTGCCGGAGTTTTTTGACAAGCTGTTCGAAGCGCAGCGTCATCTCCCCTGTCCGAATGGAAATGGTAATGGTCGCCGAATGATTGACCGGGATGTTCTGGTTGATGGTCAACACATTCGTGTGCGCCGCCGCCAGCACCTTAAGGATGCCGGAGAGCACGCCCATGCGGTCCTCCACCTCAAACAAAACCGTTACAATCTTGTCTGCACCGATTTCCTCAAACGGAAAGACGTAATCTTTGTACTTATAAAATGCCGAGCGGCTGATCTTCAGCTTTTCCGTCGCCTCAGATGCCGTTTGGCACACGCCGATCTTCAGAAGGCGTTTTGCCTCCACCACCTTCGAAAAAATTTCAGGAAGGACCGCAGTGTCAATCAACAAAAATTCTCCTTTACGCTCCAAAAGCTCACCCCCGCTTCCGCCGTGTTTTGTGTGCGTGATACAAATACATTTGTTTGCGTACTATGGAATCATACCACAATCCAAGAGGTAATGTCAACACTATATAAGTAAAAAGATAAATTTTCTCCGGCGAAAAAGAAGGAAATTTCGCGCCGAATGTAGAAATTAACCAAATATGGAGTTGGGAGGTATGTAAAATGACAGACAAATTGTTCAAAAAGGCATTCTTCGGCGGCTATAAAAAAGCCTTAGTGGAAGAGAAAATAAACGAGCTTAGCGCAGCAGCCGCTGCGGATGCGGAAAAGATTACCGCACTGACGACAGAGCGGGACGAGCTGCGTGAAAAGGTGGCAACGCTTGAAAAAGAGCGCGCTTTCATTTCCGATGCGCTTTTAAATGCCAAAAAGGAAGGCGAACGTATGCTGGCGGAAACCAACGCTAAAATTGCCGAGCTACAAACCGCTGCAGAAAAAGAACTCGCCCGCCTGCAGGATTTGGCAGAGCAAGAACGCAACCTAATTCGTTCGTACCAAAAGAGCGCACACGAAGTATTAAAGGCACATAAAGAACGTGTCGACAGCATATCTATATAAAAAATAAGGAGACAGCGTATGAACTGGTTACAAGCATTGGTATTGGGTCTGGTACAGGGATTAACGGAGTTTTTGCCGGTATCCAGCTCCGGTCATATTATTATTTTCAGCAACATTTTAAATATTCAGATTGAAGATGGCAACGCCTTTTCCGTGCTTTTACATGTGGCAACCTTTTTATCGGTTTGCATTATGTATAAAGAAGACGTATGGATGCTGATTCGCGAATTCTTTTTATGGATTACCGATATTTTCCGCGGTCAGTTTACCGCAAAGACACCGCAGCGCCGCATGCTGTTTTTGCTGATTTATGCAACCATTCCCGCGATTGTAGTCGGTGCGCTTTTTAAGGTGCTCGATTTGGATGCAAAGCTTTCGGTTTTGCCGGTGGTCGGTTTCACACTGCTTTTGACGGCGACACTGATGTATATCATCGACCGTTTTGGCGAAGGCAAGTACACGCAAAAGGATGCCGGCGCAAAATCCGCGTGGCTTATCGGTCTGGCGCAAGCCTGCGCCCTTATGCCCGGTCTTTCGCGCAGTGGCTCAACCATCACGGCGGCACGCGCCTGCGGTTACAAAAAGGATTTTGCCATAAAATTTGCCTTTTTAATGTCGCTACCCGCTATTTTGGGTGCCGCGGTGCTGGAGGGTGCATCCTTAATCCAGGATGGTACTTTTTCCGTAGAATTGGTTCCAACGTTGATTGCCTTTGTTGCCGCGATGATTTCCGGCATACTTGCCATCAAATTTATGATCAATCTGCTCAAAAACAACCGATTCTACATTTTTTCGATTTATTGTGCGATTGTTGGCATAGTTTGTCTTGTATTTAGCTTCATAAAGTAGTATAATGGGGATGTGATTTTTTCACATCCCCATTTTTAACTTTTTATCGGAAGGATGATTTGGTGAACTGGTCCAGAACAAAAACTTGGTTGATTATATTGTTTATCGGTCTGAATCTGTTTTTAATTCTCACGCTTGTAAAAAATAATATCGCTATATCCACCGTTTCAGAGCAGGCAATTCAGGACACAGTTGCTATTCTCGCACGCAACGGAATTTATGCGTCGCCGGAAAGCATCCCACGCAAAATGCCGGCGCTGAGCGCGGTAGAAGTGTATAACACCATAGCTGACCCTGAAAAGATAGCAACGGCACTCTTGGGCGGCAAAGCCAACTACCACCAGGAAAGCAATCAGTATATGTACGGCAGTGCGATTGTGCAGTTTGGCGGTGACAATATACGCTACACGAACATAAACCCTTCACAAAGTAATGTCTATACAAATGAAGAAAAAGCCATTGCTGCGGCAAAAGCCTTTCTAACCAGCGCAGGCTTTCCATTGGAAAAAGCAGAGGCAACACTGGTGCGCTACGATGCAAAGGAAGCCTATGTTCTGTTTTCGCAGAAATTAGACAGTTATCCCCTGCTCGACTCGCAGTTTCACGTGATTATAACCGATAAGGGCGTCTCAACAATGGAGGGCTGTTGGTTTCATATTGCCGCGGAACAGAGCGGTGCAACTGGCGCACGCGGCAGGGTTAAGGAAATCACATCGGTGCTGATTGATTTTATGAACGATGAAAACCGTTCCGGACAGTCAAACAGCATTGTCAATATTACCTTAGGTTACACCACTGGCGATAAAAATACGTATCACAAATCAGTATCCGCCCTGCCGGCGTGGCGCATTACAACAACAGACGGTAGAACCTATTACTACGAAGCGCATTAACGAATTACGCAGCATTGACAGGATGATTCTATGAAAGACTTTTTACCAATTACAAAAGAAGATTTAATAAATCGCGGTTGGGATACCCCTGACTTTCTCCTGATTACGGGCGATGCCTATGTAGACCATCCGAGCTTCGGTCATGCCATCATCTCGCGCGTGCTTGAAAACGCCGGCTACAGCGTCGGCATCATTGCACAGCCGGACTGGACGGATACGAAGGATTTTCTCCGTTTGGGCAGACCGCGCCTCGCCGTCATGGTGACGAGCGGCAATATTGACTCCATGGTCAACCATTACACGGCGGCAAAAAAGCCGCGCTCGGAGGATTTGTATTCCCCCGGCGGCAAAGCGGGCAACCGCCCCGACCGCGCCGTGATTGTCTACTGCAACCGCGTGCGTGAAGCGTTTGGGGATATTCCGCTCATTAT
This sequence comes from Clostridia bacterium, assembly GCA_045537695.1. GTDB lineage: Bacteria > Bacillota > Clostridia > UBA1381 > UMGS1253 > RGIG2041. The sequence goes on from JAZSQB010000030.1 coordinate 13,489, forward strand.
CGGCGGTGTGGAAGCGAGTCTTCGCCGTTTTGCCCACTACGATTACTGGGACAACAAAGTGCGCCGAAGCATTCTTTTAGACAGCCGTGCCGACCTTTTAATCTACGGCATGGGCGAAAAACAAACCGTACAGATTGCAGATGCGCTCGAAAAAGGCATTCCGGTCAAGAAAATACGACACATTAACGGCACCTGCTTTATTGCAGATAAAGACTATGACAAAGAAGGCATCGTGCTGGATAGCCTCGAAACCGTGCGTGATGAAAAGGCGGCTTACGCAAAAGCGTGTCGCATCCAATACGAAGAACAAGACCCGATTCGCGGCAAACGGTTAATTCAGCCGCACCACGATAAGCTTTTAGTGCAAAATCCGCCAATGATGCCGCTCAGCACAAAAGAGCTCGATGCGGTATATGCGCTCCCGTATATGCGCACGTATCATCCGTGCTACGAAGCGGACGGCGGTATCCCCGCCATTGCGGAGGTCAAATTCTCCATTACAAGCTGTCGCGGCTGTTACGGTGCATGTAACTTCTGCGCGCTGACCTTCCACCAGGGCAGAATCGTGCAATCCCGCAGCCATGAATCCATTATAAACGAAGCAAAGAAAATTACCTGGGAGCCGGACTTTAAAGGCTACATCCACGATGTCGGCGGTCCGACGGCAGATTTTCGAAAGCCGGCGTGCAAAAACCAGTTAAAGATCGGTGCATGCAAGCACAAGCAATGTCTGTTCCCAGCACCGTGCAAGAATTTGGAAGCCGACCACAAAGATTATCTCGAGCTTTTGCGAAAACTCCGTAGCTTGGACAGAGTCAAAAAAGTATTTGTCCGTTCGGGCCTTCGCTATGACTACATTATGGCAGACAAGGACGATACGTTCTTTACCGAGCTATGTGAGCACCACGTCAGCGGTCAGCTCAAGGTAGCGCCCGAGCATGTGAGCGAAAATGTATTAAAATACATGGGCAAACCCGCCGGCGGCGTATACAAGCGTTTTGCGGACAAGTACTATCAGATCAATAAAAAGCTCGGCAAGGAGCAATACCTTGTCCCCTACCTGATGAGCTCGCACCCGGGCTCCACCCTAAAGGACGCGGTAGAGCTGTCGCTGTTTTTACGCGACAACGGTTTAAATCCGCAGCAGGTGCAGGACTTTTATCCGACGCCGGGCACCATCTCCACCGCCATGTTCTATACGGAGCTTGACCCATATACGGGCAAAAAGCTCTACGTGGCAAAAACGCCGGAGGACAAAGCGATGCAACGCGCGCTCTTGCAGTACAAAAATCCGGCAAATCACAAGCTCGTCCGCAAGGCACTCAAGCTGTGTGGCAGAGAAGACTTAATCGGTTTTACAAAAAACTGCCTGGTACGACCGGAGCAGAACAAGCAAACACATACAGGAGGAAACAAAAATGGCAATTCTTATGGACGGAAAGATACTTTCCAAAAAAATAAAGGAAAATCTGGCGGTAGAGGCAGAGAAGCTCAAGGCAAACGGCATTAATCCGTGCCTCGCCGTAATTATCGTGGGCGAAGACCCTGCAAGTAAGGTATACGTTGCAGGTAAAATCCGCGACTGCGCAGAAGTAGGCATCAAGTCCCGCGAATTTGCGCTCCCAGAAAGTACCACACAGGAAGAACTGATTGCGCTCGTTGAAAAGCTCAACGCAGACGATACGGTTTCCGGTCTGCTCGTTCAGCTGCCGCTTCCGAAGCATCTGGACGAAAAGGCAGTCATCGACACCATCCGCCCGGACAAGGACGTAGATGCCTTCCATCCGGCAAATGTAGGTAAAATCATGATCGGCGACTACGATTTTCTGCCGTGCACACCGGCCGGTGTTATGGAACTTTTAGATGAGTATAACATTGACATCGCAGGTAAGGAATGTGTTGTTGTCGGCAGAAGCAACATTGTCGGCAAGCCGCAGTCCATGCTTTTACTGCAAAGACACGGTACGGTAACCATTTGTCACTCCAAGACGAAGGATTTGGCAGAAATCACCCGACGCGCTGATATTTTAGTCGTTGCCATCGGCAGAGGCGAATTTATCAAAGGCGATATGATTAAAGAAGGTGCTGTGGTAATTGACGTTGGTATGAACAGAAATGCAGAAGGCAAGCTCGTCGGTGACGTAGAGTTTGCAAGCGCAGAGAAAAAAGCCTCCTACATCACACCGGTACCGGGCGGCGTAGGCGTAATGACACGTGCCATCTTAATGAAGAACACCATTCGCGCGGCACAGAAATAAGGAAGTTTTACTATGAAAAACATTCTCACCTCTGGTCTGGACGCAATGGGCATTGCCTATGCGCCCGAGGCCGTGGACAATTTAATTACCTACTATGAAATGCTTGTGGAAACGAACAAGGTGATGAACTTAACCGCCATCACGAAAGCCGAAGACGTGGCGAAAAAGCACTTTTTAGACTCCGCCGTTCTGCTTGCCGCAGAGAAACTACCGAAAGGCACAAAAATCATTGATGTCGGCACAGGCGCAGGCTTTCCGGGCATGGTGCTTAAAATTCTGCGCCCGGATTTAGAGATGACACTGCTCGATTCTCTGGCAAAGCGTATTCGCTTTTTGGAAGACGTTGCAGATGCGCTGAATTTAAATGACCGACTGACGCTCATTCACGGACGCGCAGAAGATTTTGCGCAGAAAAGCGAGCACCGTGAGCGGTATATGTGCGCGGTATCGCGCGCTGTGGCAAATTTAAACACGCTTTCGGAATATTGCCTCCCCTTCGTGAAAATCGGCGGAAAAATGGCAGCCTACAAGGGACCGAATGCCGAAGAAGAGCTGTCTATGGCGCAAAATGCCATCGACATCTTAGGCGGCAAGGTATGCGGAATCCTACCGGTAGCGGTGGAAGGCACAGACCTGGCACACAATATAGTTTTGATTGACAAGGTATTATCTACGCCGACAAAATATCCCAGAAGTGGCAACAAACCGTCGGCAAAACCTTTGTAATCGGGCGAAATACAACTGAATATGTCGAAACAGCAAGAACGGTTTTACTTTACTTTTTTCCAGAATATGGTATTCTTAAGTTGTCAGCAGGGCAACCTGCTCTTATGCGCTATAAACTGCGGGACGGCGATACCGTAAATTGGAATTTGTCAGAAAACCGTTTTTTGTATGCCATCTATACAACGAAGGAGGAACAGCAATGAGTTTACCACTTACCGTAAACCGGGGCGCACACACAACTGGGAACATCTCTCTCTTGCCAATTGACATCATTCATCCCAACCCATACCAACCAAGAACCCACTTTGATTCCCGTGCGTTAGAAGAACTGAGCGCTTCGGTGAAAAGTTTCGGTATTCTGCAACCGATTACAGTCAGACGACTGGGCAACGGCTATGAGCTTGTAGCGGGCGAACGCCGCCTGCGCGCAGCAAAAATGGCAGGCTTGACTTCTGTTCCCGCAGTTATAGTACATATGGATGAAGAAGACAGTGCCCTTGTGGCACTTTTAGAAAACCTGCAACGCTGCGACCTTAACTTTTTGGAAGAAGCCGAAGGTTATGAAAATTTAATCCGCCTGCACGGACTGACGCAGGAGCAGATTGCGCAAAAAATTGGCAAAGCACAAAGCAGTGTTGCCAATAAGCTTCGCCTTTTAAAGCTTCCGAGTATTGTCAAAAAGAAAATTCGCGAATATAATTTAACCGAGCGGCACGCCCGCGCACTTTTGCGTTTGGGTACGGACTGCAAGCTGCAAACGGAAACCACCGAGCGCATTGCGGAAAAGCATTTAAATGTAGCGCAAACCGAGCAATGGATTGACCGGCTGCTACGCAAACAAAAAGCAGAAACTCGCGCGCCGCTCTGTAAAATGCCACCGAGCCTGAAAATCGCAGCCAATACCGTACGACAGGCAGTACGCCTGATATGCGATACAGGCATACAAGCCGTGTTGCACGAAAAAATTGCAGACAACACGGTAGAATACACCATCATTCTTCCTCTGTCCAAAACGACTGTGTAACCCCGCACACTCGTTTCCATATACCCCCCAATAAAACAGACGTATGGTTCCCCTACCATACGTCTGTTTTTGTTATCTTACATAAACCTGCAATTTTGCGCCAAAGCCTCGCTTCTGCCGTACAATTTCTGTCAAAATCCAAAAAAATAGCGGCGTGTCTCAAATGATATGCACCCCAAAAGTTAAACACTTTTGGGGTGCATCCTTTTGCTTGCTTTTAAATTACATTACACCCTGCGCCATCATTGCTTCTGCAATCTTTAAGAAGCCGGCAATGTTTGCACCTGCAACGAGGTTGTCTTCACAGCCGTATTCCTTTGCAGCTTCGCTTGCAGCCTTGTAGATGGACTTCATAATGCCCTGCAGCTTTGCATCTACTTCTTCAAAGCTCCAGCTGTAACGCATAGAGTTCTGGCACATTTCCAGACCCGATGTAGCAACGCCGCCTGCATTAGCAGCCTTTGCCGGTCCGAAGAGTACGCCGTTTGCCTGGAAGGTTGCAACCGCTTCCGGTGTAGACGGCATATTTGCGCCTTCTGCAACAAGCTTAACGCCGTTTGCAACGAGCTGCTTTGCTTCGTCGCCGTTAAGTTCGTTCTGGGTTGCGCACGGGAGTGCGATGTCACACTTCACGCTCCAGATACCTCTGCAACCTTCTGTATAGGTAGCGCCCGGTACACGAGCAGCATATTCCTTAATTCTCGCTCTTTCCACTTCCTTGATTTGCTTAACCACATCTAAGTTGATACCGTTCATATCCACAACATAGCCGTTGGAGTCGGACATTGCGATTACCTTTGCACCGAACTCTGTTGCCTTCTGTGCAGCATAGATTGCAACATTACCGGAACCGGAAATTACAACATTCTTGCCTTCAAAGCTATCGCCTTTTGCAGCGAGCATTTCCTTTGTGAAGTAGCAAAGACCGAAGCCCGTTGCTTCCTTACGCGCCAAAGAACCGCCGTATGTAAGACCCTTACCGGTCAAAACGCCGGTAAACTCATCGCGAAGACGCTTGTACTGACCGAACATATAGCCGATTTCTCTTGCGCCAACGCCGATATCACCAGCCGGTACGTCTGTGTCCGGACCGATGTACTTGGAAAGCTCTGTCATAAAGCTCTGGCAGAAACGCATAATTTCGCCGTCGCTCTTACCCTTCGGGTCAAAGTCAGCACCGCCCTTACCACCACCCATTGGGAGGGTTGTAAGGCTGTTTTTAAAGCACTGCTCAAAGCCGAGGAACTTAATAACCGAAGCATTTACGCTCGGATGGAAACGAATACCGCCCTTGTACGGACCGATTGCGGAATTGTACTGTACGCGGAAGCCTCTGTTTACCTGCACCTTGCCTGCATCGTCCACCCATGCAACGCGGAACTGAATGAAACGTTCCGGCTCCACGATTCTTTCGATGATGCCTGCTTTTACGATATCTTCTCTCTTCTCTACAACCGGCTCAAAGGATTCTAAAACCTCATAAACCGCCTGCAAAAATTCTTTCTCGCCGGCGTTTCTTGCCTCAACCTTGGCATAAACTTCTGCAAGATATGCATTCTTGATTGCCATATAGATTACCTCCTACTCAAAATTCACACTATAGTATAGCAAAACTCGCCCAATATTGCAAGCAATTTTTTGTACTTTGCATAATTTTGTGAATAACTTGCAAAACGCAGCCGTTTTTAGGGGTTGCTCCTATTTATTTTTAAAACTTCCATAGCTGTTTTCTGCGTTTTTACATAAAAAAAAGCGTATGCACACACACGCTTTTTTACAAACTTATTGCGCCGTTTCCACTTCGATAACCGGCTCTTCTTTTCCTTTCTGCGGCATTGAATCTACCTGCTCAGCCAATGCGCTGCCGCATTTGCTGCAAAACTGCGCTTCCGTAGCATTTTCTTTCTGGCATGCCGGACAACGCTTCATATTACGAACACGTGCATAAGACTCTTTTAAACTTTCTAAGTCTGCATACAATGCATCCAGCTCGCTGCACTTGTTTTCGATAATATCCGAGTCACCCTCATTTTCACAATATGCATCATAAACGAGCTTGCCGACTTCTGCATAGGCTTCTTTAATTTTCGCTTCGGTTGCCATAATCGCCATTTTCTGCTTTGTCATCTTAGCAACATCGCCCGATTTCTGAACAACGACCTCCTGGGTCTTTTTTGCACCCTGCATAAACTTTTCCATAAATCCTCTAAATTCCATAATGTACCCTCCTTGAATAGTATTTTCATTGGTTATCTGTATATTTTTCGTTGTATAAATCCCGTTCTCAGGTTTGCGGTTCGTCGAAAATCGCCAAATCCAGCCAAACACATTTTCTAGCGGAAATGCGATTATTTTTTCGTAAGACAAGGCGCAGTCTTTGTCACAATACTCTGTGTATGTTGCAAAGGATGCAACGCAGTATTGTAGCAAAATCATCCATTTCCCCTAAGCTCTTGGGTGGGAATTTTGGTATACGTCCTTCAACCTGTTTTTCGTCATTTGTGCGTAAATCTGTGTAGATGAAATATCACTGTGCCCGAGCATTTCCTGGATGGAGCGAAGGTCGGCTCCATTTTCGAGGAGGTGCACGGCGAAGGAATGACGAAGGGTGTGCGGGGTCAGCTCAGCGGCAATTTCCGCGGTTTCTTTATAGGAACGGATGAGCTTCCAGAAGCCTTGACGGGTCATGGGATTTCCGTTCATATTCAAAAACAAATGCGAGGTGTCTGCGCTATGCAAAAGATGCGGTCGCGCATGAGTAAGATAGTCGGTAATGGCCTGGGTTGCATGACGACCTATGGGAACGACACGTTCCTTTTTGGTGCCACAGTGCAAAAAGCCCATAGACACGTTCACATCATCAACATGCAATGAAATCAGCTCGCTGACGCGCATACCGGTAGCATATAAAAGCTCGAGCATAGCTTTGTCTCGGTAACCTTTATTATCCACGCATTTGGGAGCATCGAGCAGCCGTTCTACCTCTTGGGCAGACAAAATCTGCGGTGCCTTTTTTTCAACATGCGGTGCTTCCAGACCCAGTGTCGGATCCTCCGCTATATAACGTTTACTGCACAGGTAGGCGTAAAATGAACGCAGAGACGCAATGGTGCGCGACACGGTAGATGCCGCTCTCCCCTGCTTTTGCAAACTTAAAAGGTATGTAAGCACAACGGTTTTATTGGCAAAGTGCATATCGGTGATATTGCGCGTATGCAGATAGGCAAGATAGCGCTCTATATCCCTCTTATACGCTGCAATGGTATTTTCCGTTCTGCGCCGCTCTGTCGTTAAGTATTCTATATAACTGTCCTGGTAATGACCAAGCATAGTTGTTCCTCCATATATGTATCTATTTTATATTTTACAAGATTTTTTTCAAAAAGTACATACTTTTTTTGTAAACCACAAATATTTTTTCGTAAATGCTGTATTTTCAGGCAAGCAGCTGCAAAATCAAACGCCAACCGGCATAGCCTTCATACAGCGCAGCAGCGACAAAAACCAATACCAAAACAAGGCAAAAACCGGCATAGGTTACAAAGCAAAGGCGGCGTTCAGCGCGCCCCTGCAGAGACGATGCCGTATGTACCTGCACCGCGGCAGCAACGCAAAGCATCTGCATTGCTGGCAAAAGCAACAGCATCTGCGGCAAAAGTCCAAGCAACGCCGCCAGTAGTCCGCGATAGGAAAACAAAAGCCAGAATAGGCTGACACAAAAACCACAGACAAAACCGCGTACACCGACAAATACGGGTGCCAGCAGCACGCCTAGAAAGCAAGTGCCACACAGCGACAGCATCAACCATACCTGCAAGTACTGTGCCAAAGACGCACGAAATACTGCAAAAGTATCTGCACTTGCAAAAAGTCCGTCTCCACCCGAAAACATAAGTTGCAGCTCCTGCATTTGCGCCGGCGCCAGTGTCGCACAGTAAAAGCTGCCGCCAATAATGCCTAAACTAAACAAAAGTAGTGAACACAATAAATTCCGTGCATTTTTTTGTATATACTGCGCAAGTGCATCCCCATATACACGCATAGAAATCCCACCTTTATACAGTATCCTATGCCTGCAAAAGTAAAACTATTCATATGTAAAACGAACACCTTCCGGCGATAATGTCAAACGCAGACTTGCAAAGCGCTCTACATCCGAAATCGCTGTTTTGGCTCGCAAGTTCTCCATCGCACCCACCGTCAAATGCGTTACGCCATTGTCTACAACGGCACGCGCTTCGTCCCCTTCATAAATAAGATAAACGCGCTTTCCCTTGCGTGCAGCTTCAGACAAAATCGCCTCCATCACGCGGATTTCACCGCTCTCCATATTATAAATGAAGTGCTGTAGCATCAAAACAATATTGCTTTCCGACGCATTTTCCACCGCCGCAATGAGCTTTTCCCACTGCGCGGCGTCCGTCTTTTTAATACTGCCGGATTTTGCATTGCTAACCGTCAAAAGCAACGTATTATTTATCCTCTTTTTTGTAAAGCCCTCAATTTTCTCGATTCCGTTTTCATCACCGCTGTAATCGCCGAGACGGTATGCCGCATCTGCACGCTCCACCTGCGCCATACTTCTCGTATGAAAAATATGCTCTAATAATGTACCGCGCGTTTGTATACTGCCAAGCACACAAATGCTGTAACCGCTCGCCTCGCCGTAATCTGCGTGCAGCATATACACATCTGCCGGTTTATTATACATCTCTGCCTCCGGCGTAGCTACGGACGCATACGCCGTCAAACCGCCAAAGTCTACACACACATTTGCGTTCCCCTGCTTGAGTGCGCGCACATTACCCGCATCGACCGCAAAAGCTTCGCCATCTATCTGCCACACAGCATTCGCCGCAGGTAGCGTCACCTTATGCCCCTGCGCATCCGTTCCCACCAAGGCAAACTTATAGCTTTCTCCAACCTTGATTTGCGCCACCTGCGGATATAGCATCAAGTTCGTGTAAGCACCCACACTGTAAAAAGAAACCTGCGTCTGCGCGCCGCCGCTCGACACCGTTACCGTATACAGACCGTCTGCCTGTGGAAACACTGTATTGCCCTCTATGTATGCCGGCTTATCTGCTGAAATATGCACCGCTTCTGCCGGCACATAAACATTGTTGTCATAAGCATCGCAAATCGTGTAATTAATCTGCACGCCGCTGCCGACTGCCACCGCTTCTGCCAAGGCTTCTGCCACAATATACCTTGGCGCACCCGTCGGTGCATTTTCAAAAATGCCGATAGAAGTCGAAACGGCTCGCATACTGCCGACAAGTGTGTTTTGCACCTGCAATTCCCCGCTAAAGCGCTCACGCGCAACCATCGTAGTTGAACTGCCGCCGTCTAGGTTCAACGCTGTATCGCAACCCAGTTCAATTAAAACTTGGGCAAGCTCTGTCTGATTCATACCCTCACATTCCGCCAATCTACCATCCACGGTCACCAGCATCAGCGTTTTGCCGCTTTTGTCGATGCCGACCGCCGTACGCTGCGCGAAACCTGCAATATTATTGGTAAACTGTGCAATCTGTCCGTTTTTCACCAAAACCGTACCACCGCCGGTTGCCTCACGGATAGCTTTGGCATCCGGCGAAAGCATTGTATCGATTTGCACGCGGTCCCCAACGCAAAAATTGTCCCGTAAAAAGCCGTTAATATTACTGTTTGTCACAAGTATGTATCCGTTTTCCGGTATAAATGTCTCACCCAGCCCTGTGCGGATTTCCTGCACAATATCATCCACAACAACCATTTCCGTCATCGTTACGCCATCCAGATCGCCTGTGGTTTTTGCACCCCATGCCGGCGTAAGCATCGTGATACCGCCGGTGGTTACCGGCAACTTGTTGATGGCATACAGATCCGAGCTGCACCCCTGCGGTGATTGAATACTCCCATGAAATGAAAAATAATCCATCACAACACTGTTGTCTGCAAGCAACGCAAAATTGGCAAGCCCGACATCCTTCGACGGCGAAGACATCATCTCCCCATTCTGCACGACCATACCGAGCATATTGGTCGGACCGGAAAACATATTGAAAAAATCACCGTTCACAGCCGCCACCGCTCCGGTTCTTTGCGCCATCGAAAGGGTCGTTTCCCGCGCACTGGTACCATTTTTTGCCGTCAGAACGCGCAAATCTATGTACGGATTGTCTAAGTCCACATACAAAACGCGAATTTGATCCCATGTATTTTGATAAAAGCGGTCGAGCTTTCGCAGCTGCACACCACTCGTAATAGTCTGCGTAGTATCCGATTCCCACAGTGGCGCGCCAAAAGCGCACGCCGCCGAAAAATACAAAACGCTCAAAACCACCAAACAAGTAAATATACTTTTGCGCATACCACACCTCCCTGAAAACTGTCTGTTATTATTGTAGTACAAAATGCCGGTTTTGTAAACAGGCGTTTTTTGACATTTTTTCATTTTTTTCTTTACAAAAGCACTTCGTTATGGTAGACTGTTCTCAAGTCAATACGGTTCGGTGCAAAAACATCGACAAGATTACATCGTGGTACAGGTTCAGCCTTGTCTGTCGTTTGCACAGACAAGGCTTTTTTCTTTAAAATCCTTGGAAACCGTAAGAACGGACAAAATTTTTTAAGGAGGTTTTTCTCGATGGCAAAAGAGAAAAAAGTAATTTCCGGCCCGATTTACGATGCGCGTGAATTGGGCACAGCCAAGACACTGGTGCTTGGTTTTCAGCACTTGTTTGCAATGTTCGGTGCAACCGTACTGGTTCCGCTTTTAACCGGTCTTGACATTGCAACTACACTTTTAATGGCAGGTCTCGGTACACTGTTCTTCCATCTGGTAACCAAAGGTAAGGTTCCGGCATTCTTGGGTTCTTCCTTTGCATTTCTCGGCGGTTACGCGGCCATCGCACCGGCAGCCGGTATGCACGGCCTTACACAGGCACAGCTTCTGCCGTATGCATGCTTGGGCGTTGCGGCTGCAGGTCTTCTGTATCTCGTGCTCGCTGCACTCATTAAGCTCGTTGGCGTAAAGAAGGTTATGCGCTTCTTCCCGCCGGTTGTAACCGGTCCGATCATCATTGCAATCGGTCTTGGTCTGGCAGGTAGCGCGGTAAGCAACTGTACATCCAACTGGTTGTTGGCAGTGATCGCTCTCGCTCTCGTTATTGTTTTCAATATCTGGGGTAAGGGTATGGCAAAAATCGTTCCGATTCTCATCGGCGTACTCGGTACAAGCGCACTCGCTGCCATCCTGGCACTTTGCTTTGGCAAAACCATTACAGCAGCAGACGGCGCAGCTTACATCACCATTGGCGGCGTAGAAGGCTTAAAGCTCTTCAGCGTATCTGCGCTTGAGAACCTCAAGAGCGCTGCTTGGATTGGCTTCCCGATCAAGTGGAGCGGTACTGTATTCGGCGGTATTGACTGGTCGAACACTTCCCTTGTTATCAGCGCAATCGTTGCCATTATGCCGATCGCACTTGCAACCATGATGGAGCACATCGGTGATATTTGTGCCATCAGCTCCACCGTTGGTAAAAACTTTATTGAAAACCCGGGTCTGCACAGAACCTTAATCGGTGACGGTGTTGCTACCGCTTTGGCAGCCCTCTTCGGTGGTCCGGCAAACACAACGTACGGCGAAAACACAGGCGTACTTGCACTTTCCAAAGTCTACGACCCAAAGGTAATCCGTATTGCTGCCATCATCGCTGTCCTTCTTTCCTTCTCTCCGAAGTTTGCAGCCCTCGTTAACCTGATTCCAACAGCCATCATCGGCGGTGTATCCTTCATCCTCTACGGTATGATTTCCGCAATCGGTGTGCGCAATGTGGTGGAAAACCAGGTTGACTTTACAAAGAGCCGCAACCTCATCGTTGCCGCTGTTATCTTAGTCAGTGCACTCGGTCTCGGTTCTATTTCCTTCCCGATCGGTTCTCTGACAATCACGCTGTCCGCACTTGCATGCGCATCCATCTTAGGTATCGTATTAAATGCAATCCTGCCGGGCATGGATTATGAATTCAAAGCAGAAGAGCCGGAAGAAGCAAACACAGGCGTTGACTTCAAAGTTTGATTTTAAAGCAAAATATACGAAGGAAAAGAGAGTCTGCGGGCTCTCTTTTTTCTATGCAAAATCTTGCATATTCTGTTGACTGTAACACCAGAATATGTTATACTAAATTTATGTATAACTATGATTTGTTTGCGAGGGAATTATTTTGAATTTATCCGAATTTTTAAATAACTGCTTTGCCGTATTGCGCGGCATTTTCCGACGCGCTGCTTTCGATAAATGCGGCAAGCTTTTGCGCATAGAACCGGGCGTTCGCATTTTAAGAAAAAACTGCACAATAGAACTTGGCAACCGCGTGCTTTTACATCGCGGCTGCAAGCTAAGTGTCTGGGGTACAGACGGTAAATCCACGCTGGTCATCGGGGATAACACCTACATCGGTGACCGCACGGAGATTCACGCCGGCAAAAGCGTAACCATTGGCAGCAATTGCAACATTTCCTGGAACTGCACCATCATCGACCGCGATTATCACAAGTTAAATTCCGAAACGGAAGTGATGAAGCCGGTCACCATTGGCGATAACGTATGGATTTGTCAGGGCGCAACGATTCTAAAAGGTGTCACCCTCGGTGACGGCTGCGTTGTCGGCGCCGGGAGTGTTGTAACCAAGGACGTGCCGCCGCGCTGCATTGTCGCAGGCAATCCGGCAAAAATCATAAAAGAAGACGTAATCTGGAGACCATAAATATGAGTACACCAAGCAAAAAGAAAAATCTGTTTGGCTCCATCAGTGCCGTGATGGTGATTATGGTGCTTGCCAGACTGATGAGCCTTTTAAGCACACAAATCTATATGGCGCATTTCGGCGCGGCAGATGTCTATATGAATATTTATTCTTATGTCATCAGCATCCCGAATATTATCTTTACCTGTATTGGAACGGCGCTCTCTACGGTCGTTATTCCGATTTATTTAGGGCACATTGCCAACAATGAGCACGCAGAAGCAAAGCATTTTGCCGATAACATCATTACGATTTCCGTTGCACTGACGGCAGTTTTGGTGCTCATCGCTATGACACTCTCCCCTGTTTTGCCGAAATTTACAGATTTTGCAAAAACACCGGAAACTTATAGCTATACTACAAAGGCATTGATGATTGTAATGCCGGTGATGTTCTTTTACGGACTCAATTATATCTTTCAGGGTATGCTGCAGGCCGTCGGCAGCTACAAGCTTCCCGCCTTTGTCAGCGTACCGAGCAGCCTGATTGTCATTCTGTATGTGTTTTTTCTGGCGGACCGCTTCGGCATCACCGGCTTGCTGTTTGCCACCGTCATCGGGCTTTCCCTGCAGGCGATTATTTTAATTCCGCCGCTCTATAAGCACGGCTACCGCTATCGCCCGTCCTTTGCGTGGAAACATCCGGACATTTCGCAGGCACTAAAGCTGACCGGACCGGTTTTATTCGGCGTTTCCGCCTATCAGCTCAATATGCTTTACAACGTAACCATGATTGCACGCTATGAAGGTATGGTTACACTACTCACTTACGTACAAAACATCGTATTATATATGGTGCTCGCTATCATTTATTCCATCACCGCCGTGATTTATCCGCGGCTGACGGAAAGCGCATCCAAAAACGATATGGCGCAGTACAAAACGGATTTAAGCGGCATCCTCGGTGCGGTGTGTACACTGCTGATCCCGATGACCTTCGGCTTTATCGCCGTGCGCGAGCCGCTTCTGCGCGTCATTGCGCAATATGGTAACATCACCGAAGCAGATATTTCTAAGGCAGCGCTATTACTGGCAGCCTATGCCATCGGCATTACCGGTATCGGTCTGAAAGAAATTTTAGACCGCGCATTCTATGCACTACAAGACACGAAAACCTCTGCCGTAAACGGTTTTGTCATTATGGCAGTCAATATTGTTTTCAGTTTGATACTGATGCAGTTTATGGGTGCATACGGCATTCCGCTTGCCTACTCCGTTTCTTCCCTGGTCGGCTGCTGCGTACTTTTGTGGCGTTTAAAAGGAAAAATCGGTCGCTTCGCCCAAGCTGTAGGCACAACATTTATAAAATGCCTACTGTCCGCCGCCGTCATGTTCGTTTGTGTCGCTTTTGTAAACCGCTACATTTCCGGTTTTGGCACAGATGCGGTGCTCTGGCGCATACTTCGCCTGGGCATTGACTGCACCATCGGCGTGCTCGTATACTTGATTATGGCATTTCTGCTGCGAATTACGCAGGTTACAGATATAGCAAAAAGCATCACAAATAAATTACTTAAAAGAGGTGCATAAATTGAATAAGCTGTTTTTCGCACCAGCCTATGGGCTTTACTACCTGTTTGCGCGGCATTTGCCGTGCTCCGATTTGCCGTACAGTCTCGGCGCTAAATACTTGCGCCGTGGTCTTTGCAGAGCACTCTTTAAACAAATGGGTAAAAATGTCAATATAGAGCATGGCGCTTTCTTCGCTTCCGGTAAGGATATTGAAATCGGTAATAATTCCGGTCTCGGCTTGAATTGCCGCGTTGCAGGTCCGTTAAAAATTGGTGACGATGTGATGATGGGGCCCAACGTAATGATATTTACGCAGAACCACGAAACGGAAAACATTCAAAAACCAATGCGCTTGCAAACGGCTCCGAAAAAAGGCGTGGTCATCGGTAACGATGTGTGGATTGGTGCAAACGTTACCATATTGCCCGGTGTCACCGTCGGTGACGGTTGTATTATAGGTGCAGGCTCCGTAGTGACCAAAGATGTAGAGCCATACTCCATCGTTGGTGGTAACCCTGCAAAGCTGATTAAAAAGCGTGCGTTTGATGCAGAAGCCGCAAAACCGCGCGTGCTGTATTTAATCAATCACGCCGGCAAGGCAGGCACAGAAAAGTACGTGCTGAATCTGGTAAAAACCTACAATGGCGAAAAAGCGCACTGCTTCTTTGCTTACAATGAGCCAGGACTTTTGTCTGCGCAGATGGAAGAACTGGGCATCCCCTCCTTCCGGATTGAAATGCGTAGCTCATTTGACCAAAAGGCAGCTAAGCAGCTTGCGCAAATTTGTCGGGACTATAACATTGATGTAATTCATGCGCAGTACCTGCGCGAAAACTATATAGCAGTACAATCTTTGAAATATTTTAACGTACCCCGTGTGGTATATACCTGCCACCTGACGCTGAAAAATCCTTTCTGGTACAGACCGTTTAATCGCTATATTACAAACAAAAATCACAAAATCATTGCCGTTTGCAACAACGGACGGGACCTACTGGTACAAAACGGCGTCAAGCGCGAAAAGATTGATGTGATTTTCAACGGTATTGTGCCGGAAGAATACAAGGAAATTCCTTCCACCATTCGTCAGGAGCTTGGCATTTCGGAGGACACCTTCGTCATCACAACACTGGCGCGCTATCACATGGCAAAAGGACTTGATTTCTTTACGGATTCCGTGGCGAAGCTTAAAAAAATTGCCACCCGTCCGTTCGTCGTACTCTATGCCGGTGACGGTGAACTGTACGGTGAAATCGAAGCGCAGATTAAACGTCTCGGACTGGAAAACGAAATCAAACAACTCGGCTTCCGCGCCGATGCAGACAACATCCTGCGTGGTAGTGATATTTTTGTTAACTCCGCGAAATGCTACGAAGCACTTAGCTTTGCTATCTTAGAGGCACTCAGCCGCAAGCTTCCGGTAGTTGCAACCGATGTCGGTGGCAACGGCGATATCCTCTCGGAGAAAAACGATTGCGGTCTGTTGGTGCCTTACGGCGATACCGATGCGATGGCAAATGCCATCCATCGCCTGATATGCGACAAAGAACTCTATGCGCACTACAGCAAAAACGCACTACGTGCCATTTCCGAAGTGTTTAATTTAAATAAAATATTAGAAGATACCTTCCGTGTATACTTTTAAAAACAAGAAAAGGGGCAATCTAAATGTCTGAAAAGAAAATCAAATTCAATATCATTGACGCTGTTATCATTATTGTTGTTCTCGCGGCGCTTGCCTTTGCGGGTTATAAAATTTTATCTGCAAGCTATGAAATCAATGCGGAAAAGGACACCGTCACCTATAAAGTAAGCTACTTCTGCGAAGAAGTGCCGGACTTTGCCGCATACGCAGTTGAAGTCGGCGCACCTGTAACAGATGAACTTGCAAAAGACGATTTGGGTATAGTAACCAATGTCAAAATTGGTCCGTCCAAATCGCACACAACCGATGCAGAAGGTAATATTCATCTGGTAACCAAGCCGAATTTTCAAGCGTTAGAAATTGAAACCGAGGTAGAAGTGCCTGCAAAAGATGCCGATTTTAAATTTGGTATGCTCATTAACGAATCCAAGTATGGTATAGGTCATACCTTCACCTTCCGTGTAGGCAAAACAAAACTCTACGGCCGTATTTCCGGTATCGACAAAAAATAAATCCCCATTCGTCGAAAGTAAGGAGACTTTGCCTTATGTTACATCAAAGCATAACCGGACGCATACTAATGCGCCTGAAGACTTTGTTTTTGCAGTATAATTCGTCCCTGATTTATCAGACAATCTTGCGCTGCGGCGCTGCTATAAAATCAAAATTCGAGACTGGTTGTATTCACGCCATTTGTACATTGCCCTCCAAATTGGAAGCACTGTATGAAACTTCTGTGATTTATGCAGCCGCTAATTTCGTGACCGAAAAATGCATTGACGGCATACACAAGGTCGGCGTATTCTTTGAAAACCACAACCAAAACAGCCTCAACCATACCTTGTACACAGTCTGCAAAGAAAAAGGCTATTTGCGCTTTGCTTATATCTGTGCGCTGTTCTTTGTGCTGATGCTGTTGGTACCGCACGATTACTGGAACAATCTGTACGCCTTTGTTGCAGCAGTACTCTTAAGCGGTGTGTATGTGTTGCTCTGCGCGCAGAAAAATGGACTTGCAAAAAACGTACGCGCCTTGCCGACTTCTCTCCTTTTGTTTGCCGTTTCTATTCCGGCAGGTATTTGTATTACACCGGCACCATCCGATGGTCTCCGCGTTGCATTTTTCTTTTTAACGGCGATTTTGTTTATGCTCTTATGTGCCGGCGGTATTCCGAATCAGAAAACACTCCATGGCTTTTTGCGCATTCTGCTCATAGGCTTAGGCATCTTCTGCAGCTTTGCTATCATACAGCGCTTTATCGGTGTCGAGGTTAATCCGGAATTTACAGATATTGCAAACAACGAAGGTATGCCGGGACGCGTGTACTCCACCGTCTCCAACCCGAACAACTTTGCTGAAATTCTGGTGCTTTTGCTTCCGTTTGCTTATGCGCTGCTGCTCAATACAAAGAAAACCGGCGCAAAGCTTGCATGGGGCGTTGTCATTTTGCTCGCACTCGTTGCGCTTGCAATGAGCTATTCCCGCTCCTGCTATATCGCCTTTGCACTGACGGTCCTGATTTTCATTGCACTGTACGATTGGCGCTGGCTGTTGCCGCTCGGCATTTTCGCTATTTTCTGTATCCCGCTGTTGCCGGAAACAGTACTGAATCGCATTTTGACCATCGGCTCTATGTCCGATTCGTCCAATGCAACACGCATCTATATTTGGGACGGTGTGTTTGCTATGATGCGTGAGCACGGCATTACCGGCATTGGGCTCGGTCCGAAAGCCTTTGGTGAATTGTACCCGCCTTTTGCACACGACTTTGCACGCAAAGCTGTACATTCCCATATGCTTTATATGGAAATGTTTGTGGAACTCGGTTTGATTGGCGGCATTAGCTTTTTGGTGTTTATGTTCTCTTGCATCAAAAAGGCACTTGCCACCTATAACCATACAAACCAATTGCTGCGCAATATTATTATTGCCGGCATCGCCTCCCTCGGCGGCATTAGCTTTGTCGCAGCCGTGGAATATATATGGTTTTATCCGCGCGTGATGTTTATTTTTTGGATTGTGCTCGGTATCGTGCTGTGCGCAATTCGTCTGGCAAAACGTGAGAATTAATCTGTACGGAGGCGCTCTGTATGAAAATTATGCACTTAATCAGCGGCGGCGACAGTGGCGGCGCCAAGACACATTTAAAAAATTTGGTCTATAAACTCTCCACCTACGCAACCGTGACGGTTACCTGCCTGATGGAGGGTGATTTCTACACGGATTTTTCCGCAAACTATCCCGACACCGTGCTCCTCAAACAAAAAAACCGTATGGATATGTCTGTCCTTTCTGCCATTGCAAAAATGCTAAAGGAAGGCAAGTATGACCTGCTGCACGTGCACGGTGCGCGCGCAAACTTTTTGTCTGTCTTTTTAAAGAAAAAAATTAAAATTCCAATTGTCACGACGATGCATAGCGACTATCTTTTAGATTTTGACGATTTCTTTAAAAAGCTGATTTTTACAAACATGAACCGCTTTGCGCTTCGTAAAATAGATTATTTCATTGCCGTATCCGACACCTTTGCGGATATGCTGCGTCAAAGAAATTTTCGTCCGAACAGAATTCAGACCGTATATAACGGCATGGATTTTTCTGCCGTACCGGCAAAGATAATGCCCAAAGCGGATTTTGCCGCAAAATATGGAATCGACTATGACGAAAACTGCATCTATGTCGGCATTCTTGCCCGTCTGGATTTGGTAAAAGACGTAGCAACCTTTGTGCGCTGCGCTGCCGAAGCCTCCAAACAAAATCCGCGACTGCGTTTTATCGTTGGCGGTGACGGTGCCGAACGAAAAAAATTGGAAGCACTGGCAAAATCTTTGGATTTGGAAAACGTACTTCAATTTATTGGCTATGTTTCCGATAATTACGGCTTTTTAAATTTTATAGATATCAATACACTGACCTCGCTTTGCGAAAGCTTTCCGTACTCTATGCTGGAAGGTGCCGCAATGCGTCTTCCAATTGTCGCTTCGCGTGTAGGCGGTATTCCGGCACTTGTTAAAAACGGTGAAACCGGGTATCTGTTTGAAGTCGGCAACTACAAGGAAATGGCAGAGCACATTCTCCGCCTTGCAGAAGATGCTACCCTAAGACAGCGTATGGGCGACACAATTTATTCGATTGCAACATTGCAATTTTCCGATAATGCCTTTGCAAAACGGCATTTGGAAATGTATGCCAACATTATTAGTGACTACAAAGATAGCAAACGCTACGATGTCGTACTCTCCGGTTACTACGGATTTCACAACAGTGGTGATGATGCACTTCTATATGCGATTTTAAACGCTCTGAAGGCACAAAAGCCAAATATTCGTCCGCTCGTGCTTTCTGCCGCACCAAAAGATACACAACTGCACTATGGCGTGGATGCAATTGCACGCACCAATCCATTTGCCGTTTGTAAACATTTGCGCCATGCAAAACTGTTAATTAGCGGGGGTGGCTCCCTGATTCAGGACGAAACCAGTCCACAGTCCTTATGGTATTACTTAACCATTATTCGTCTGGCAAAAACCTTTGGCTTAAATGTAGTGCAACTGGCAAATGGTTACGGTCCGGTAAAATATAAATTTGACGAATGGCTGTGTCGGAAAATTTTGCCAAAATGCATAGATGCCATTACCCTGCGCGACCATTATTCCGTGCAGGAAATAAAAAGACTTGGTCTTGCGGATGCGAACTATCGCGTAACGGCGGACCCTGCGTTGACGTTGCAGCCAAATCCCGATTGTGACGTATCCAAGCTCCTGCACGAAGCCGGCGTACCGGAAAAGCCATTTATTATGGTTTCTATCCGCAATACCAAAAATACGAAAAACGACTTTAAGCCGCAATTGGCAGCCGCGCTTGATATAATCAGCCGTCGCTCTGGGTACAGCATTGTATTTTTACCAATGCAGTATCCGCGCGACTTAAATATTTCCCATGAAGTTGCCAAAATAATGCAAATGCCGAGCTATATCATCCAGTCGCCACCGGAAGTTACAGAAACGATGTCTTTGCTGACCGCAGCCAAGACCATAATTGCAATGCGACTGCACACGCTGATTTATGCTGCAGCTATCGGTAAGGATGCCGTAGCAATTGATTATGACCCGAAAATTAAAGGCTTTATGCACGATGCGCAAATGCAGCATCGCATTGCACTGGAGAATTTCACCGCTGAAAAACTCGTGGAAGAAACAATGGATTGCATACAAAATGAAAGTGCGGTAAACAATACAATACTGAAAAACCGCGCAGAAGAAAACACAGAAATGGTGCTCAGCTTTTTAGAGGAGGCAGGTGCAAATGGCACTGTATGATAACATAACCGCCCTCGTCGGCAACACCCCTTTGGTGTGGCTGACCGCTTTTGCCCCTGAGGCAAAGCTATTGGCGAAGGTAGAATTTTTTAATCCCGCCGGCTCTGTCAAGGACAGAGTCGCACTGAAAATGTTAGAAGATGCAGAACAAAACGGCAAGCTCAAACCGGGTAGCATTATCATTGAGCCGACCAGCGGCAATACCGGCATCGGTATTGCTGCCATTGCAGCGTACAAAGGCTACAAGGTTATTTTAACCATGCCAGATACCATGAGTGCAGAGCGCAGAAATCTACTTGCGGCATACGGCGCAGAAATTGTGCTGACCGAAGGTAAACTGGGTATGACCGGTGCGATTGAAAAGGCAAATGCATTGGCGGCACAGTACGAAAACAGCT
Organism: Clostridia bacterium; assembly: GCA_045537695.1. GTDB lineage: Bacteria > Bacillota > Clostridia > UBA1381 > UMGS1253 > RGIG2041. The sequence continues at coordinate 34,163 of JAZSQB010000030.1, forward strand.
TCATCCCCTGTCAGTTTGAAAATACGTCCAATGCGCAGGCACACTACGAAAGCACCGGACCGGAAATCTGGCAAGATACCAACGGACAGGTTGACATTTTCGTTGCCGGCGTCGGCACCGGCGGTACGCTGACCGGCACGGGCAAGTTTTTAAAGGAGAAAAATCCAGCAGTGCAAATCATTGCGGTCGAGCCGTTTGATTCTCCGCTTTTATCCGCAGGGCACGCAGGTCCGCACGGTCTGCAGGGCATTGGCGCCAACTTTATCCCATCCGTGCTCGACCAAAACATTTACGATGAAATTATCCCTGTTAAAACAGAGGAAGCGTACGCCGCTGCTCGTAAACTGGTGGCAACCGAGGGCTTACTCGTCGGCATTTCCGCTGGTGCGGCATTGCACGCAGCGCTCAAGCTCTCTGAGCGACCGGAAAACAAGGATAAAAACATTGTGGTGCTTTTGCCGGATACCGGCGAAAGGTATCTTTCTACAGATTTGTTTAAAGCATAAAAATAAGGCTGAACGAAAATTCGTTCAGCCTTTATTGTTGCAGATTAAATATTTAAATAACTTCTTACCGCGCCGGAAAGGAAAGCAATCTGACTTTCTGCCGCCGCCTTGCTGTCCGCCGCCGTACAGAAATACAGTTTGATTTTCGGCTCTGTACCGGATGGACGGATGGCAATAAAGGTTTTTCCGTCTGCCAGACGGAAGCGCAGTACATTGCTCGAAGCAAAATCGCCGATTTCGGTGGTTGTACCGTCTGCCAGATACTTGGTGTTGATGCTGTAGTCTTCTTTTTCCGCAATCGCGATGCCGCCAAACTCGCTCGGCATGTTGTCACGGATGCTCTGCATCGTATCTGCAATCTTCTGCATACCCTCTTTGCCATGCATATATACCGAAACGGTCGATTCAGCAAAATAACCGTACTTATCGTAGAGCTCCACCAAACCGTCATAGAGCGTCATACCCTTGGTCTGATAATCCGCCGCCATCTCCGCAATCAGCATCGTTGCGCCGACTGCATCTTTATCGCGCGCATACGTACCCGGCAGATACCCGTAGCTCTCCTCAAAGCCGAATACATAAGAGTGTGCGCCGGTCACTTCAAAATCCGCAATCTTTTCTGCAATATACTTAAAGCCGGTAAATACATCGATGACGTCCACGTCGTAGTCTTTCGCAATTTCGCGGCTCAAATCCGAGGTTACAATTGTTTTGATAATCACCGCATTGTCCGGCAGCTTGCCCTGCTTTTTCTTTGCATCCAGCACATAGCGGCACAGAAGTGCGCCAGTCTGATTGCCGGTCAGCACCTGATACTCGCCGTCCTTATCGCGCACCACAACGCCCACGCGGTCCGCATCCGGGTCTGTACCGATGATTAAGGATGCATTGTTCTCCTTTGCAAGTGCAATCGCAGCTGCAAACCCTTCTTTATCCTCCGGATTCGGAGATTTTACCGTCGAAAATGCTGGGTCCGGCTTAGCCTGATTCGGCTCAACCAATACGTTCTGAATGCCGATTTTTTCAAAAATCGCTTTTACCGGACGAAGACCCGTACCATGGAACGGTGTGTAAACCACCTTAAAATCCTCGCCAACGGTTTTAAACACGTCCGGATTGATGCTCTGTGCATATATGGCATCCAAAAATGCCTTGTCTACTTCTTCACCAATCATTTGCAGAAGCGGGCTCTTCTCAAATTCTGCATCGGAAATCACCTTTACATCCGCAAAGATATCACAACCGTTGACAACTTCAACGATAACGTCACTCGCTTCCGGTGGGAACTGCGCACCGTCGCTGCCGTAAGCCTTAAAGCCGTTATATTCCTTCGGGTTGTGGCTCGCCGTAATCATAACGCCGGCAGCCGCTTTGTAATAGCGAATACCGAAGGACACCTCCGGTGTCGCGTGAATGCTGTCAAACAGGTATGCCTTGATGCCGTTGGCAATCAGCACCTTTGCCGTTTCTTTTGCGAAGGTGTCGGAAAAATAACGTGTGTCATAACCGATAACCACACCGTCTGCCGCCTTGCCGCTGTCTAATACATATTTCGCAAGCCCCTGCGCCGCACGGCGTACGGTATAGATGTTCATACGGTTGGTCCCCGCACCCAGAATACCGCGCATACCGCCCGTACCGAACTCTAAGTCGCGGTAAAAACGCTCCTCAATCTCTTTAGCATCGTCTTTCAGACCGAGAAGCTCCTCGTGGCTTTCCGCATCCAATTTGTCACTCTCTAACCAGTATTTATACAATTCCTGTGCTGTTTTTCTCATATTCATCTTCCTTTCTATGTGTAAAAATCTATGATTTTTTATTCAATCGCACAATTTTGAAAGTGGGAATTTAGATGAAGTGCGAGGCGCGTACGATGACACAGTACGTTGGTACAGGTCATCGGGCGCAACGATGTATTGCACAAAATTCACCTTTCAAAAAATGGCAAAAACTATTTATGCTATGTAGCTAAATACATTTTACCAGATTTTTCATCCGGTGGCAACATTATTTTTAAGGGGGGGGATGTTTTAAGGGGGGAAATGTATTTTGCTGTTATAAATAGCCTTTGCCGTTGATATAAGCAATATTTGATTTTCGTTGATTTAATTTTACACCAGCGCAATTAAAATGGCAATTAATAAACTGTGAACTTTTTGTGAAGGTTTATTTTAGAAGCTGTTGACGCAGTGCAAGCAATAGCTTTTTCTCAATACGCGAGACCTGAACTTGACTGATGCCGAGGCGCGCGGCAATTTCGCTTTGCGTTTTGTTTTCAAAGTAACGCATAGTAAGAATGGCGCGGTCACGCGTGGGAAGGTCTGCCATGGCATCGCGCAGCGCAAGACAGTCCAGTAAGCTTTCTTCCGTATCCGGTGCTGCCAGTGTATGCTCTAAAGTGTATCCGGTTTGGGCATCCTCCGCCTGCAGATATTGTAGGGGGCGCGCAGCATCGAGGGCGAGAAGCACATCTTCTGGCTCTAAATGCAAATGATGCGCAATTTCCGTGATAGCAGGCGTTTGTCCGGTTTGTTTTTCGTGCGCTTCCACATAGGCGTGGATGTGCATAGCATTGGTTTTGATGCTGCGGCTGATGCGCACGGCGCCATCATCGCGCAGATAGCGCTTAATTTCGCCGAGAATGACAGGGACAGCGTAGGTCGAAAGCTTAACCCCATAGCTGTCATCAAAGCGTTCTACGGCTTTGACAAGCCCAACACAGCCGATTTGAAACAAATCCTCGCTGTCATGTCCACTGCCGGCAAAACGCTTGACAATACTGCCGACCAGCCCCAGATTTTCCTGCACAATTTGTTGTCGTTTCTCTAAAGTGTTTGGTGTCATTTTGCTCGCCTCACTGTGCAGGCTTTGCGCCGGAAAAAGCCTGGCAAATCGGCTGATGCGCTTGAAACTGCTTTTCCAAAGTCACTGTTGTGCCCTCACCCAGGATGCTTTGAACAGAAACGCTGTCCATAAAGGCTTCCATAACAGTAAAGCCCATACCGGAACGCTCCGCTTCAGGGCGCGAGGTATAAAGCGGCTCCATCGCCCTACGAATATCCTCTATGCCCTTGCCCATGTCTGTGACGTGGACGCAAATGTGCCTGTCTTCTAGTATGCAGTGCACCTCTACTACGCCCTGTTGCCCTTCATAACCATGTACAATCGCATTGGTCACCGCTTCCGAAAGCGCAGTTTTGATATCGGAAATTTCCTCCATCGTGGGATCTAACTGCATTACAAAGGCAGCTACCGCTGTTCTTGCAAACGCCTCGTTTTCCGAGCGTGCGTCAAATAAAAGTCGCATTTCATTCTTCATTGTTTCCGCCTCCCCGCACCAGATGGTATGCTTCTTCCACCGTGCCTGCCCATTGCACCAGTTTGTAAACGCCGGACAGACTGATGAGCCTGTCCAACTGCTCCGACACGCCGACTAAGACAATTTTGCCGTTCATTGGACGAATCAGGCGATAGCGCCCCATAATCAGGCCGATGCCAGAGCTGTCCATAAAGTTAAGTGCCGAAAAATCGAAAATAATGTGTATGGCTTTCGTGCGCAAAAATGCGGTATCCACGCTTTCGCGGATCTGCGCGGCGCTGTGGTGATCCACTTCCGCATCCAGATGCACTACCAAAGCGCGTCTCTGCACGTTATATTCTATATCCATCGGTCCGCCTCCAATCTTTCCATATTTTACCACTTAAGAATCGTAAAAAAACACTTTTTTTGTCGACTGTTTTTCTTTTCATCGACAAAATAAGTGTTTTAAACTCGTTATTTTACTATGTTTTGAAAATGTGTCAGAAGCGTTTCCACCGGCATCACCATCTGCGGCGGATTTTCCGCATAAATCCTTTCTACCGTAGCAGTTGCATACGTCTGCATATAGCTAGACATCATCTTTTCATCCATCTCTGGCAGAGGCATACGCTTGATGATGTGATAGCCAAACGGACTTTCCACCGGCGCGCCGACCGCGCCGATTTCGAGCGCAACTACGCCGTTGTAGAACGCTTCAACCATTTCGCCGGCTTTAAACACATACCCGTCCGGATTTGCCTTAAGTCCACCATCCTGTGAATACTGCTGCATCAGCGCATCAAAATCCGCGCCGCCTAAAATCTGCTGGTACAAATCCTCGGAAAGCTGCTTTGCCGCAGTTATTTCTTCCGCGGACAGTGCCACGCCGTTTTGTAAATTCACCGTCGGAATTAAAATATGCTTTGCACAGTAGTTTTCCGAGGCATATGTTTTCTGAATCTCTTCCATCTCTGCTGCCGATACAAAACGCGACAATTGCTCATTCATTGCCATACTAATTTCAAAAAAGGAAGTTGCTGCGCAGCCCACATACCCCATTGCAAGTACTTCAGCACCTCCATCACGCACAACAAGTTCAATTTCTGCTATTTCCTCCGGTGTAAAGCCACCGTTTGCATAAACAATATAATCACAAATAGAAAGGTAGTTCCAATAAATGTCTAGTACATTTGTCAACAGTTGCTCTTCATATGCACTGTATGTACTCTCTGTTATCTTTTCCCCTGCATCTAAAAGCGTTTGAAAAATGCAATACAAAAATTCAATTTCTTCCAGCGTCACAAACCTGTACTTTGTTTGCATTACAATCGGGCTGTCCGTAATGTAAATCTGCTCCGTCGACGGAAAATATTTTACATTGTAGCCAAGTGCTTCGCTGATAAAGCGCAGCGGCACAAATGTTCTGCCGCCGACCTCGGTTGCCGGTACATACAGCGTGCGTGCTTCACCGTTTACGGTAGCCTGTGCACTGTCCAGCACAAGCGAAATATCGGTTGCATCCGCCTTTATGCTGACGGTCTTCGTGCTTTCGTCCCAACCGACCTGTGCGCCGAAACTTTCTGCAATCACACGCACCGGCACCATGGTGCGACCGTCCACCGTAAATGGTGCGGTCTCCACCTGCAGCTGCTCTACTGCGCCGTCGCGACCGACATCGACCGCCGTGCTGCCTATATCCAATCCAAGGCTCATCGCACTTGCCGATACCGACAACATACAAAAACAAAGCAGAAAAGCTAAAATCTTTTTCATTCGGTATTCCTCCTAAAAGAATTTGCCAACTTCGTCTAACACATAGGATTGTTCTATCACGAAATCGCGCACATCCTTGTTTTTTAACAGCACCCCGAAAATAAGCTTGACTCTGCGCACAAATTCCGGCTCAAAATCCTGCATATAAAACGTCTGCGCCAACGGGCACATACTTTTCGCGCGCG
>JAZSQB010000071.1:0-22945 GCA_045537695.1 Clostridia bacterium
TCGCCCATAAGCCCGTGCAAAAATGCGCGGTCGTTCGCGCTGGGAAGTACCGGATTTAAAATACTGTTTGTCTTACTTTTTAGCAAATCCCGCACTTGCTTTTGTTCTTCTGCTGCACCGTATAATTGTCGATTCAACTGACGATCCCCGGCAGTCGGAAATCCGTTGCTTTTTAGAAAGCCCTGCGTTTTGCTTTGGTTGCTTGGCGCGTATAGGTAATCGAGCGCAGACCCTGCGACCGCATCATCGTCAAAGATACCTGTGTATTTTTGCGGTTTGTTTCTTTCATTATACTCCTTTCTTGCATTTTTGTCCAGTGTTAGGGCCGTATTTGCCGATTCTGTCCAATAGTTTTTTCTAATCATATTTTGCGCTCCTTTCTATATCGTTTCGTATTGTAACATAAAAATTACCTCTACTACTATCAGCTTTAATTGCCTGCAAATGCAAATCAAAAGGAGCTCCCTTCTTCGAAGGAAGCTCCTTTTTACATCAATGGTGCAAATAAGCGAAAAATCTCTTCAAGCAGCCGCACAAACGGATTGACTTTGCAGTCCTTTTCCGTGATGCGTTTGCATTTCAGAAGCGTTGCATTAAAATCCACTGCCAGCTGCCGTACCGCGCGGCTTCCATGCATCCACACACCGCACTCAAAATGCAAATACAAGCTGCGAAAATCCAAGTTTGCCGTGCCAATCGTCGCCACGGCATCATCACTGACAAAGGTTTTCGAGTGGATAAAACCGTCGGTGTATTCATAAATTTCCACGCCGGCGTTAATCAACTCTCTGTAATACGAGCGCGTGGTAAAATGTACAAATCGCTTGTCCCACTTATGCGGCGTCACAATTTTGACATCTACCCCGCTCTTCGCCGCCAGGCAGAGCGCACTGACCATACTGTCATCCAAAATCAGATACGGCGTGTTAATATACACATAGTGCTTTGCCGTGTTAATCATCTGCAAATACACGTGCTCACAGATATTTTCCCTGTCCATCGGACTGTCCGCATACGGCAGCACCAGACCATCACTTTCCGGCAACGCATCTGCCGATGGCTGAAACTGCGCATACTCCACCTTGCTCTTTGTACAAAGCGACCACATTTCTAAAAACATTACCGTAAAGCTCCACGCCGCTGCGCCCGTAATGCGCACACCGGCGTCCTTCCAATGGCCGTGTTTTTCATAGGCATTAATATATTCATCCGCCAGATTGATACCGCCGGTAAAGGCAGTTTTCCCGTCAATCACCGCGATTTTTCTGTGGTCACGGTTATTTTGAATTGTCGATAAAAATGGGCGGAACGGATTAAATACATATGCCTGTATTCCCTTTTTTCTCAAAAACTGCGCATAATCCTTCGGCAACAGAAAAAAGCATCCTACATCATCGTAAATCAATCGCACGTCCACACCCTGCGCCGCCTTTTCTACCAAGATATCCAGAATGCTGTTCCACATGATGCCTTCCTGCACAATAAAATATTCCAAAAAGATATACTTTTCTGCCTTTGCAAGCTCTGTAAGCAGCGCTTCAAAAAATGCTTCCCCAGGTGAATAATACTGCGTCTGCGAATGTGCATACACCGGAAAAAGCGCACACCTTTCCAGATAACGTATCGGCATTTCATATGCCGGTGCCACCTTGGCTGCTTCCCTTTCTATACCGGCACCGGAAAAATAAACATCCGCTGTTTCCACTGCAATTGCATCCATACGCTTTTTAAATAACCGCGTAGAAGTCTGGGACACAAACATTAAATAAAATAGCCCGCCAAACACTGGAAAAAGCAAAATCAAAAAGACCCAGGTCAGCTTATAAGCACCCTTGGTTTTCCGAATGACAATATGCAGTGCCACCAACAAACTGACCAGACTTAACGCCGAACTGACCCACGTCACTGCACGACTGGAGCTGAAAATCAGATACAGCATCATCGCAATCTGCATCAAAAGCAGAATCGCAATATAAAACCTGTAGCGGAACAGCACACGAAACCATCGCTTCTGAAACATAGACTTACCCTTTCTTTATCCCGTCGCCTTGCCTGTCAAGGTACGGCAAAAACTCTTATAAAGCGCGCAGGCCTATATGCCTGCGCGCTTTGTCTGTTTATTTTCTATTTATTCCAACGCGCAATTGCAGCATAAGCAACATTTTTAATATTGCGTGCCATACCGCCTTCACTGCTCATCTTCGGTCTTGTCGTAATTCTGTCGTAATACGTATCATCGTCATAAGCTGCCTGGAATGCCGCAGCAATTTTTGCGCGCAACGCCGGATTTGCATCACCAATACGAATCAGCGCAACCGTTGCACCGGACACAAACTGGAAGTATTCGTTGTTGAAATCCGTCACTTTATATCTTGTGCCCATGGCAAATTCCTTTTTGTATGCACTTCTGTTGATTTCATTTGGGTCGGAAATAATCTCAATGAGTGTATCCACAATTTCGGCATCACCGAGCTTACCTAAGTGATAAATTGCCATACAGCCGCGCTGCTGATTGTGCTTTCTGCAGTCGTGGAGCATAATCGGGTCGCGCTCGATTACCATTGCACGTAAAACTTCAACGCCGCTGTCATCTCCCGTAATCGCAAGTGCGAATGCCGCGTGCTTTCTGGTGTTTTCATCGGCAGAGGTAATGAGGCCCTTTAAGGTCTTGTTTGCCTTGGTGCCCATCCGCTTCGCAGCCCAGATGGCCTGCCCCGGTGTATCCGTTGCAAGTCTTGCCTCGAGTTGGGCAGGGTCTGTCGTAAAATGAACATCCTCTTTTACAAGCCGGCTGCCGTCCCAGTTTCTTATGCCGTCAATACGGTAGCCACGATCAAAGCTGTGGTCTAAGTTACCGCTTGCGAGCATTCTGTCGCGAATCGGCGCATATGGTATGTCACGGAGCCTGCAATTATGCTCAACGGCATACATTGCCATATCCGCGCCAAGCTCAGCGAGCTTCTTCATATCCGGCACCATACGCACGCAGCTTGCGATGTCGCGGTCAACGCCAAGCGCACGGCACGGTACGATAATACCGTCAATCTCTACCGGCACAATGATTTTGTACGGCACCGGTACGGTTACATTGTATGCACCTAAGTTCGCACCGATGGACCAATCGCCGAGCGAAGGACCGTCAAATGCGATATCCCAACCATGCTTATCTAAGTCAGCGTAAGAATAAAATGCCGGCTCTGTTGTCTTTTCATCTGCAAAAAGCCCGTCCAGCGTAACCGTCTGCTCTGCAACGATTCTTCTGCCTTCACGCACACCGATAAGCGGCATATGAATCATAAATTTATTGGTACCGCGTTCCTCTTTCATTTCAAATGCACGCGAGAAAATGAGTGCCTCGGAGAGGCCCTTGTCATCTCTTTGGTCCACACGACCAAAGTCGCAGTTCGTTGAACGAACAGCAATACCCTGACGTGCACTCGATACCATCGAGTACGGCTGTGTCAGGCCGTCAAACTTTCTGCCGTATTCACTCTTGCAGCCCGCCATATGTGCAGTGTATGCATCGCCCGTACAGTCCATCATTACCTTGGACGCTACATTTATGATGCCGTCCGGTGTAATCACCTTCGCGCCCACAACCGTATTATTCTCCATATAAATGCCGATAATACTCGATTCATAAAGAATTTCTGCGCCGTTTTTCAGGATGTTTTTCTCCATCAAAATCTTGCAGCTTTCAATGCGGTTTCTGGTGTGTTCCGCACGATACGCTGTAATTTCATCATCCAGTGGCACATAACGACCGCCTTTGCAGCCGAAGTAGTTCCCCTGAACACCGCCGATGGTCATCGTACCGCCGACGCAGTTAAAGCTCTCAATACCAAGCACGCTGAGTCCATTTTCTGCCGCAAACGTTGCTGCAAAACAACCTGCCGTACCAAGACCGCTGACGATGACGTCAAAGGTCTTATCAAATGCAACACTACCAACCTCTGTTTTTACAATTTCGCCATTTCTCAGTTCACTGATGTACATTACAGTACGCCTCCCTTCGCATAAAGCACACCCGCATCAAATGCAAGGAGCGGATTGTTGTATGCACAAGACGGCATATATACGATACCGTCCTTCTCTGCCGGATAGCCTGCTTTCACTTCGTAATCAAAGCAGTCTGCCACAAAGGCAACCTTGTACTGGGACGGCTTTACATTGTCGATAAAGTCTTTTACAGCGCGTCTTGCATCTATATAATTTGCCTGCGATGGAACACTGCACTTTACCAGTGTGTCTTCCGGATAGCCCCACTTCTCGGTTTTTACATCCACCGGAAGTGCCGGTGCATCTTCCTCTTCTGCATTTACCAGGAGATTTAAGCTCTTTGCAACAATCATATCTTTATGTACTGTTGTATCAATTACCTTGTCTGCCGTAAATGTACGATAGCCGGAAACGCCATGCGCCTCTACCTTAAAGCCTGCGCCCTCCTTTTCCACGGAAACAATTTCCATATTAAGGAAAATATTTTTGCCCTCCAGCAGGCTGTATAACGGACTTGCACAGTCAAACAGACATATGCGCTCCCCGTCAAATGCCTCTTTTTCAACAAACTTTGCATAAAGCGCCTTTGCCTCATCCGTAAAAAGCGCAGCATCATAGTCTGTGCCAAACTTTACCGCGTTTAAGAACTCATAGCCCGCCTGCGGTCTTCTTTCCAGTACCAGACACTTGTCGCCGTAAACCTGCACAAGGCCCGCTGCCGTAAAGGTTGCACCAATTATGATTACTTCGTAATGCATAACCATCCTCCTTATTTTTATAAAAATTTATATTAACATTAGTATACCATAGAAAACCGCCGTTGACAAGTTTTGCTAAAATTTTTTTGCTTTTTTGCACACAGCGATTTTCTACTCTGTTTTCAATATATCATTTCTTCCCCAAAAATACTACTTGTTTTTTGTCTAAAAATTTCGTTTTCTTGCAATTTAGAAATAAATATGTTATACTGTTGCAGAGGTGAAGACGATGCTGCACGTAAACAAAAATACAATATCTGTGATGAAGTTAGAAAAAAATGCCGGCGATGCCACGGGTGCGGAGGCGGTAAGCTATGCCGGTCTGCGCTTATGCTTCGTACTGCGCGGCAGTGCCGAGTGGCAAATCAATGACCGTATATACACCGTCAGCGCAGGCGATATCGTTTTTTTAAGCGACCGTCAGCGGCGCCGTTTTGTTTCCTACGGCAAGGACGGTTTTTCCCTGACGGCATTATCGCTCAACAGACAAAGCTTTGCCGGCACAAGCCATTTTTCGTTTTTTCTCAACTGCATCCGTGAACGTGACGGCATGTTGCGAAGCGAAGCACTGTCCGACATTTTAAACGAGCTGTACGCAGAACTGAAACAAACAAAAAAGCCAAGCTATGCTCTGGTTTCCGCCAAGCTGACGGAGTTTTTTATCAAAGCGGAACGCCTGACGGGGTTTTCCGCGGAAAGCGCCGTAAAAATCGACAAAAATATGCTCAGAATTTTAGACCACATTGATACACACATCACCGAAAAAGTAAGTCTTTCCGCGCTTGCCCGGATGGCAGGCTTTACGGAAAGCTCCTTTTCCAGATGGTTTGCCAAGCAAAACGGCATTTCCTTTAAAAAATATATTATGGGCAAAAAGGTTGCCCACGCCATTTTTCTGTTGGAAACCACCGACCAGAAGGTCATCGACATTGCATTTGCGTGCGGTTTTGACTCCATCAGCGGCTTTTATGATGCCTTCCGCAAGGTTACGGGCACCACGCCGAATAAATTTACGTATATCGTGTAGGGAATGTAAAAATGCCCCGAAAGGGCGCGGGTCCTCCCGTGCAATATCGTTTGAATCGTATGCCGTAGAGGCGGATATCTTCCACCTGTTTTCATAAAAAAGGTGATGCAAATCCACTTTGCATCACCTTTTTCTATTCTACTTTCGTTTTTATTCTACCCGTAAACAACAGGCACACCGCCAGTACAAGCGGAAAAATTGCGCCTGCCAGGATGCCGTAACGCAGTGCCATCGGCTGCATCGCCGGCGAAAGCAGCTTCTGTGCCACATCGGAAACTATGCCGGTGACCCACGGTCCAAGCGAGCATCCCATATCGCCAGCCATCGCCAGAAGAGCAAACAATACCGCACCGCCGTGGGGGAATGTGCGGCTGCCGTAGGAATACGTTGCGGGCCACAAAACTGCAACCGTCACGCCGCAGAAAGCACAGCCGATGAGCGCAAACACCGGCGATGCCAGTGCCGCAAGCAAATAACACACCACGCACGCGATTGCGGACACAAGCAGCTGCGTCTCCGTACGTATACGCTCACCAATAACACTTGCTGTCACTCTGCCAATGCCCATAAATACGGCAAACAGACATGGGCCCGCCAAATCGCCGACGAATTTGTCTACACCGAGACCGCGCTGGGCAAATAGCGATGCCCATTGCGCCATACAAAGCTCCGCTGCACCTGCACAGAGCATAATGACCAACAATACCCAAAACCGTTTTCTGGAAAAGAGTGTCTTTGCCGAAACGGTTTTTCCTTCCTTCAAAAGCGGCACAAAGGGTGCACGCAAAAAAACGAAGGTGTTACACAATGGAACCAAAGACCAAACCAACGGTAAAATCCACCATTCTGCCATCGAAAACAGCTTTAGATACACCGTGGATAACAGCACAACCGCGACTTGTCCCCAACAGTAAAACGAGTGCAAAAGACTCATAGATGCCGATTTGGACTTGCTCGGCAATGCCTCCAAGACCGGACTTGCCATCACTTCATTGAGTCCGCCGCCAATCGCATAAAGCACCGTGGAAAGCATCAAGCCGATATACGGCTTGGGCAAAAGCAGCGGCAAAAGCGCCATCGCCCATAAGCCGACCGTGCTGAAGGTATGCGAAAGCAGCATACCGCGACGCGGCCCAATTTTATCCGCAAATTTTACCGCCAGTAAATCGGTAAGCAGCTGCACCATAAAATTCACCAGTATCAGTCTGCCGAGGCTTTCGAAGGAAACGTGGTAGATATCCTGAAAAACGACGAACAAAACCGGTGCCAGATTATTGACAACCGCCTGCATAAACAGAGAGATATAACATCCCCAACGGGTTCTTGTGTAATTCATTTCTATGCTCCTCAGGAAAATGGTGTCTGCTTTTTTGTTGTCTTCTTAAGCGGTTTTTCATTGCCGTGTTCATCTACAATATAGACACTTTTCAATGTCTGCTCCGTGCCGGCGCGAAAGGCCGCAATATACTGCGCGCGTAACTGTGCCTGCTCCTGCTTTTCTTCCTCCGTTAAACCTTGTGCGCGCGATTTTTTCGCAAGTGCATTAATGCGCTCAATCATTTTTTTATCCATTTTACTCTGCCTCCATTTTTTTGCTTAAAGTTCTTTTCCTTTTTCATTTGTTATACGCTTCTGCGTCCAAGCTGCATGAAAATGCCGCATAAAAATACGAAGTTTCATAAAAATTGCTTCGCAGTAAAACCATAAGAAAAGCACGCCGAAGCGTGCTTATCCGAAAGCGAAAATTCACCTTTGAAAATGCCTTGACCTAAAACATACGAATTTTTGCGTAGATTTTGGTGCATACACACGTATGTACATGAATTTTTCCGCGGTATTGCGCTGAATTTGCCTTTTTAAACCCTGAGGTGTTCGATTCCCCTCGGCTTATGCATTAAAACCTTTTATATCCCGTACGCAGCTTTGCGTCGGAATTGCGGCGGAGCGCCTGCATTTTCTCATCACTGTCAGACTTGAACTTCGAAAGCAAATCCTCAAAAGACATATCCGAAGCATCACTTTTTAAGGAGTCCACCTCCGCCGGACGCACATTGCCGCTCTGCCTGCGCGGAGAAGCACCACGCGGCCTGCGGTTTTCCTTTTGCTCATCGAGCAAACGTTTCTTGATGGAAAGGCTGATTTTACCGCTTTCATCAATTTTTACGACCTTCGCCTTGACAGGGTCGCCCACCTTTAAATGGTCCGCCACCGCCTGCACGTACTCTGTCGAAATCTCTGAAATATGTACCAGCGCGTTTACGCCATCCTCCAGCTCAACAAAAGCGCCGAAGGGCATCACACTGACTACCTTTCCTTCTACTACGCTACCAACCTCATATGCCATAAATCCTGCGTCCTCCTTTGTGGATATGCCTATAAAACCACTGGGTTATTCACCCGATACGTCAACAAATACTTTTTCGTTTTCTTCCACCAGTCCGAGACGCTCTTTGGCAAACAGCTTCTGATACTCTTCTGTTTTATACAGCTTCGTCATATTGTCATAATGCTCTTTTTCTTTTTGCTGTGCATCAATTTGACGCATCAAATCTTTAATCTGTGCATCCAGTTGCATACCTGCCTTTGTCTGGCGGTGAAAACTGAGTCCCAAAACAATGACTGCGATGCATACAATACTTACAATTGTAACGGTACGAATTTTTTTGGTCTGCTTCGCGCGATTGCTCTCGCGATTTGCCTTCTTTTCCTGCAATCTTTCCAAAGAAAAACGCCTCCCTGCATTACAGTTTTTCACTTCTTTTTCAGCACGAGCCACGTCTGAAAAAAGAAGCGCTTTATGTCTTCTTTTGTTCGTTTACCGCAACGGCACACTTTCTTTTTCAACGGCAAAAGCGGTCGCGCGCAAAAACAAAAAACTCTGTATATTATTTTATACAAAAACGCCAGTATAGTCAATACTATTTTTAAAATTAAGCGCAGGATTTTTTCGATTTTATCAAAAACCCAACCAAAAACGAAGCGCATAATCGGACTGAGCGTCAAAAAATACAGTGTTGCACCCAAAAGAAGCCCCAACACCGTATACCAGCGCAGCGACCCATCATCAAAAATAAAATTCAATATAAAAATACCGACGGCAATGAGCGTCCACAAAAGCAAGTCCGAAAATCCTGCCGTAATCCGACGTTTTTTGCCTTTCGGGCGCAGACAATAAAAAATATCCGAAACCAGACCGCTGACAGCACCGCCAAGTAGCATCGCCAAAAAAGCCGTCAGCTGACTACTGATGGAAACTTCCATAAGCTGCGCCTCAACCAAACAGTTTGGAAAGCAAACCCTTTTTCTCGCGTCCGCCTTCCGTATAAACAAACTCATCAATACTGCCTTCAATACACAGTTCCCCGTTGTCCATATTGAACTTCTGCATATGCAGTCCGCTGCCGCTGACGAGCACAACGCCCATATTGGTATGAATTACCATATTCTCTTCATCAAAGCTTTCCACATCTTCCACCCCGTCGAGGACAAGCTTTTCCCGATTTTCGATGGTGACGCAGTGCGTATGCGTTCTTTTTTCTTCCATAAATAAAAAACCTCCATATACTGTTTTTCACAATATATGAAAGCCTTTATAAAAATATGTCAGTCCAGAATTTTATACATCGTCGCCGCATCATTTTTGAGCACGTGCTCTGCAATAGCCGCCACCTCAGCACGCACCGTCTTTTCACCGAAGGTAATCTCAATTACATCGCCAATTTTCACCGCATACGACGCTTTTGCCACCTTGCCGTTGACGCTGATTCTACCGGTATCACACGCTTCATTGGCAACGCCGCGCCGTTTAATCAGTCTGGAAACCTTTAAATATTTATCCAATCGCATACTGTCTCTCCTCTTCTATCGCACTTTAGATGAAAACAACCCCGGCGCACGCGCCGAGGTTGTCCGCATTATGAACTTAGATTATTTAATCGCGTCCTTAAGAGCCTTACCAACTTTGAAAGCCGGAACCTTGGAAGCCGGAATCTTGATCTCAGCCTTTGTCTGCGGGTTTCTGCCGACTCTTGCAGCTCTTTCTCTAACTTCGAATGTACCGAAGCCTTCGAGCTGAACCTTGTCGCCCTTCTTAAGAGCACCTGTGATGTTCTCGATAAGAGCGTTGATTGCCTTTTCAGCATCCTTCTTGGAAATGTCTGCAGAAGCAGCTACGTTTGCAATAAGTTCTGTCTTGTTCATATATAATTCCTCCTTAAAAAAGTATTAACATAAGGAAACTTCTCTTTTTTTTCGTAAAATCCTTTTATTTCTTGAAAAATTTTTTATTTTTTTTCGTTTTTTGCCTTCTGCCACAAGGATTCAAGCGCATCTAACGTCAAATTACACAAATTTTCTCCGTTTTCTTGTGCAATTTGCTCTAAAATCGCAAAGCGGTCGATAAACTTGTCTGTCGCATGGCGCAGCGCTTCTTCGGGATCCGTATGCACAAAACGAGAAATATTGACCGCCGAAAACAGCAAATCGCCGAGTTCTTCATCCACCTCTGCCTGGTTGCCCGAAGCAATCGCCGCCTCCAGTTCCACCGTTTCTTCCTTCAGCTTGTCTATTGCACCGGACACATCCGGCCAGTCAAAGCCGACATTTTTTGCCTTCTTCTGTACCTTTGCCGCACGAGTCAGCGCCGGCAGTGCTGCTATCACATCGCGCATAGATTCCGTCGTGCTTTTCAGTCCCTTTTCTTTCTGCTTGTTTTTCTCCCATGTTGCCAGTGCCTCTGCGCCGTCCTGCGCCGCATCTTCACCGAATACGTGCGTGTGCCTTGCAATCAGCTTCTCGCAGATTTCATATAAAACATCACTTAAATCAAACGCGCCGCGCTCCTTGGCAATCTGCGCATGAAACACCACCTGCAATAAAAGGTCACCCAGCTCGTTGGCAAACAAGGCATCATTTCCCTTTTCCAGTGCGTCAATCGCTTCATAGGACTCCTCTATCATACACGCCTTGATGGAATCGTGCGTCTGCGCCGCATCCCACGGACAGCCCCCTTCGCCGCGGAGTCTTTCCATAATCTGTACCAAATCGTCTATTGTATACACTTTTTTCTCCATTTTATTTTTCCACCATCCAATGCAATTTCGTAAAAATACGCAAAATCAAATCCCCTTTGGGTAGCAGCAGCACATCCACCGGCAAAATGCCGCGCAACAACAGCATCATGGCAAAATACACTACGGCGCCAACGCCGATGGCGCCAAGCAAAGCAATACTGCCGCCCACAACCGGCAATAAAAGCACATACACGCCATAAGCACAGATGCCCATCACCAGTCCGCTCAGCAGCGGTTTGATTAAAAACGCACCCGCATCGTAGCGGACCTTGGAAATGCGACGAATTTCTATCAAATTCAGCACCATCACCGTAAGGTAGCATAAAATTGTACCCACCGGCGCACCGTTGATGTTAATTTCCGGTCGGGAAATCAGCAGAAAGTTTATCAGCACCTTGACTGCGCCGCCAATCGCCATAAAGATGACCGGCTTCCACACGCATCCGTATGCCTGCAAAATAGCGTTCGTTACCTGCACCAAGGTCACAAACGCGACCGCAATGCCCATCAGGTTTAATAAAAACGCGTGATTTGCATCATTATATACAAAGGAAAGCACCGGCGCTGCCAATACAGAAAGTCCCACCGCGCACGGCAGTGCAATCAGCACCGTAATACGCATCGCAGATGCCGCCGTATCCTTCGCCGTATCCGCATCGCCCACCGCCAGAGCAGCCGATAATGCCGGCACCACGCTGACCGCCAATGCCGCTACCACGGTCGGCGC
Source organism: Clostridia bacterium (assembly GCA_045537695.1). Taxonomy (GTDB): domain Bacteria; phylum Bacillota; class Clostridia; order UBA1381; family UMGS1253; genus RGIG2041. The sequence goes on from JAZSQB010000071.1 coordinate 11,584, forward strand.
CAGATTAAACATCGTCACGGCGCGCCCGAGATACCCGCTCAGGCTTAAATACTCTGCTTCGCTGTAACCAATGCTGCCTAAGAGATTAAAAATCATTGCCGTATCAATCATCGTTGTCAGCGTAAAGACCGATGCGCCGAGCGTAATCGGAATCGCTGTTTTAAAAATCTCTCTAAAAATTTCTTTTGCGCTTTTATGCGCGCCTGCATCCGCTTTTGCAAGCTGTCTACCGGCGCGTCTCGCCCGACGGCTGCATAGCAAAATCGCCAGAAAGCCAAGCGCCGCACCGCAGCTGACGCCGCCGATGGCACCCGCCGCACCGACCGGCAGGGAAATCTTTGTCAGTAAATACGCCAAAATCAAACCAAGCAGCAGCTTGCCAACCGCTTCCGCCACTTCAGAGACCGCCGTCGGCATCATATTGCCGTAGCCCTGCGTATACCCGCGGTACACGGACATCAGCGCCACAAAAAAGATACTCGGCGAAAGCGCGCGAATCGAAAGCGCAACCGCATCCGCATTTAAAAGATCGGCAAACCAATTTGCGCCAAGCAACAAAATCATACTGCCCAAAAGTCCGACCGAGCACATAAAAGTCAGCGCAACGCGGAAAATCTTTTCCGCCTCGCGATGGCGCCCGACCGCTTTTGATGCCGAAACCATTTTCGAAATTGCTACCGGCAAGCCGGCAGTCGAGACCACAAACATCCAGCTGTAGATAGAATACGCCGCATTGTATATGCCCATACCCGTCGTTTTTAATATCATACGGTCGAGCGGAATTTTATACAACGCACCGAGCAGCTTAATCAGAATATGCGCCGCTGCAATAATCGCCGCACCGCGCACAAACGCTTTTCCGGTTTTGCTCACCTCGTTCATAGACGCCTTTCCTTTCCAAAAATTCTCATTTATAACATTTTAACACAAATGTGCTTGTTTTTAAAGGCTTTGTTTAAATTTTTCTTGTTTATTTTTCTTCACCGCTTCCATACTAAGATTGTGTCCGTAATTTAAAAAAGAAACGAGGGTGAAATTTATGCGCAAAATGGGCTTTTTAAAAGGCGTACTGACCGGTGCACTCGCCGGCGGCGTTGCGATGCTGCTCTTCGACCCGATTACGCCAAGACAGCGCCGCAGAATGAAAAAGCAGGCAAACCGGATGATGCATTCCGTCGGCGATATGTTTGAGAGCATGACGTGCGACAATCCGTAAGCCATAAGACTGTAGCATAGAATGCAGATTTATGCAAGCATATGTAAACAAAACCTCCCTTTTCACAATGGAGCCTTTCTCCATAAGCAAAAAGGACTGTAAAATTTTTACAGTCCTTTTTGCTTATATACATAGTGTTTACCATGCAATATATCATATTGAATATATTTGAAATCTTTTTCCAATGCCGTCAAATCCGCCGGCATTTCTTTTTGGCGCTTACCTGCGGCATCCACCATAAAATACGGATTGATGACCGGCATGGCATCGTAGAGCGCATACAGCGTGTTAAAATATGCCGGCACTTTGTAAAGACCGCTCTGGCGCAACAGCTCCAATCCAAGGTTACCCGCGCTCATCACATCATCAAAGCCGGATGTGTCTATATCATAATTCGCCCACAAAATATACGGCGTTTTATACAGTGCCTCGTGCTTAGTGCTGTCAAACGGCAGGACATTTTCAATATAACCGCCCTCGCGGTAGGTACTGCCGTCCGTGCCGAGCAGCGGCAAATGGTCACCATACATTAAAATGATTGTCGGTTCATCCGCCGTGCGGAAATAATCTACCAGCTTTTTAAATGCCACATCCGCTTCGTACACGCCTTGCGTGTAGTCCAAAAGCCCTTCGGCATCCATCTTGCTGAGTCCCGTATTGCCGATTTCCACATCATAGGCAGGATAGCGCCCCGGCGTATAGCCGCCGTGATTCTGCATCGTCACCGTAAACATAAACATGCGGTTACGCACTTTGTTTTCAAACGTTTGAATAATATGGTCTGTTACCTCCATATCCGAAATATACCAACCGGATTTTTCCGGCGCTTCCATATCGTTCATACCGTCATAGCGGTCAAACCCCAGCAGCGGATACGCGCGATTCCGGCTGTAGAAATTTTTGTGGTACGGATGAAATGCCACCGTCTGATAGCCGTTATCACGATAGGTAGACACAATGGAAGGCGTTTCATTCGTAATATACTGCACATACGGATAGCCATAGCTTGCAAGATAGCTGCAATTAAACCCTGTCAAGGCTTCAAACTCCGGCAGACACGTACCGCCGGCAAATACGCTCGATGCCATCTCGCCCATTTTGCCGTTCTTTTCTTTCCCGATGGCACGGATGTTTTTAAGCGGGTCTTTCGAAAACGCCGTCTTCTCCATCGAATACACATCCCAAAGTGCCTCACTCTGGATAAAAATCACATTTGGCTTTACTTGCCCCTCTGCAAAATAGTTTTTGTCCGCGTGCTTTGTGCGGATATCCTCCATTTTCTCCGGACTGTATCCGTCCATTTTGCTGACAAACATATCGCCGATGCGCGGAAAAAAGGTTAAAACCAAGCCGTTTTCACGGTAGTTTTCCACTGGATTGAACGCCGCAATTTTCACGTCCATCTTCGCAAGCGTACTGTGGCGAAAATCATAATGGATGCACAGGGCATATACACTCGTTGCAAAAAAGACAAGCGCAAAACATACACAGCATATACGCAGCTTCCAGCGCATTTTAATGCGCGGCGTATTTTTGCAGAATTTATAATAACGCCAAAACATGGCCGCACCAGCCAGCGCCGCCACCACGGCAAACGGCACCAGCGGTATGCGCACAAAGCTCGTCACCGTACCAAGCTCGCCAATCATCAGCACATCCGTCGGCAAAAGCGGGTCGCCCGTCAGGGAAATCATAACCTCTGTCGCCAAGCCGAGCACGTAAAACAAAATCATATTGATGAGCACCGCCGTCGGCGTATGCTGCGTAAAGCACCACAAAAAGCACTGCACTGCAAGCAAAAACAAATAAGAGAGCAGAATCTTTAACAAAAAAAACGGTGAGTAAAAAAAGAGCAAAATGGCATTACCATTTGTCAAATGCATAATTTCCAGCACGACCAAAAGCAACAGTGGCATCCCAAAGAAGGCGACCGTATGCTGATTCCAAATCGAACGCCCCGCCTCTGTCTTTACTTTTTTCATAAATAGCGCTTTTAGTTTTTCACACACGCTCATCCTGCTCCCCTTTATATGCATAACATTGTTATTTTCCCTTTTAAAATATCGTAAGTACAATCGAAAAACTGCCGTATACAGAGTCGTTTTTCGATTGCTTTGCTTTTTGCGCATCGTTTTACTCGTCCTGCGGCGCCTCCAATACAATCTCCGTCGCCTGCTGCATTTTTTTCAAATCCTCATCCGTCAATGCCATAATCTCTGCATCGCGTCCGCAGGTTTCGCAAAAAATGTGCACACGGTCATTTAAAATATCGAACAGAATATCCTTGCTGCCGCACGGACAAAGCACACGCTCGCTTCTCGACAGCATATAAATCTTGTCCACAATTGCAAACATCACCGCTTCGTTATCCGGACCTGGCAAATCCGCATCCTCCGCCGCGAATTCCGACTCAAGCTCGCCTAAGATGTGCAGCATCTCTTCATCAAAGCCCGCTTGCGTTTCGTTGACCTTTTCCTCTTCCCCGATGCAAAGCACGCCAAACCCTGTCACCGGACAGCGATAGCTCGTCAGCAGCTGCCCCCAAAAAAACTTCTGGTGTACCGGAAAGGAATGCCATTCCATGCAGGCAACACATAAAACGGCAAAAAGCAGCTTATCCGCCTTGCGCGTGATGCGTACACACGGCGCGTGGCAATGCATACAAGTCACCTCGACCTCATTTTTGCCGGAAAAGGCAAAAATGCTCAGCGGCTTCATCGTGGAAAGACCGCATTCCGGACAACGAAAGGTAATATATTTTTCGTGCTGAATAACCATAGTTTCTACCTCATTTCTACCGTTATTTTATCATAAGTGCATATGAAAGTAAACACCTCCCCTGCAAAATATATTTTTATTGACAAAAAAACAAAAAAGGATGTATAATAATAAGAGCTGTAAAAGCAATATAAGCATAATGGACGCAAACCCCGGCGATAGTCAACAACTCAAAACAAGCACAACTGTTTACGCATACGGTTTCAGAAACGGAGGTTCTTTTATGCTCAGGATTTACAGAACGGACAATGAAAAACTCACGACATATACCGATTTCGTGCCGGATTGCTGGATTCACTTAACCGCGCCGAATGCGCAGGAGCTCAAATGGGTCATGGAGAACGCACAGGTGGATGCAGATATGTTGCGCGCACCTTTGGACGAAGAAGAGCGTTCCCGTATTGAAAAAGAAGAGGAACAAACGCTTATCTTGGTCGACACCGCGCTTTTGGATGCGCCGGATGGTGATGCAGACGTGACCACGCTGCCGCTCGGTATCATTTTACTCGAAAACTGCATTATCACCGTCTGCCTAAAGGAAACGCCGCTGATGCGCGATTTTGAAAACAACATCGTGCGCGGATTTTCCACCAAAAAGCGCAGCCGCTTTGTGTTGCAGATACTCTACCGTAATGCAGCAAGATTTTTGTTTCTGCTGCGAAAAATCGACAAGCGCAGCAGTGACTTAGAGCGCGAGCTGCACAAAACGATGAAAAACAAGGAACTGATTTCCATGCTGAAGCTGGAAAAAAGTTTGGTCTACATTTCCACTTCCCTGAAAGGCAATGAAGTCGTGCTCGAACGTCTTTTACGTATGAGCTTTATCCGCAACTATCCAGATGATACCGACCTTTTGGAAGATGTTATCATTGAAAACAAGCAGGCGATGGAAATGTGTACCATCTACCGGGATATTCTGTCCGGTACGATGAATGCCTTTGCCTCCGTCATTTCCAACAACTTGAATGTATTTATGAAGGCACTGACCATTATCACAATTATTTTAACCATTCCGACCCTGGTAGCAAGCCTCTGGGGTATGAATGTGCCCGTTCCCCTCGCCGGTCATCCGTACGGCTTCTGGATTGTGCTTGGCATTTCCATCCTGCTGTGCGGCGGCGCAACCATTTATATGAAGAAAAAGAATATGTTTTAATGAAAAAATAGCATTCGTCGAATGCTATTTTTTCATTATTTTAAGAAGCGCGTCCCCAAACAGCTTTGCCGCCTTCAAGGCATCCTTTTTTACGTGCACATAGCTTTCGCGGTGCAAGTTCTCTGCCATATGCAACAGACAAATACTGTCATCTGCTTGTATCTGCCACGAATACATCGGAAAGAAGCTGATGCCCAGCCCCATCTTTACATAGCGACGGATATACTGCGGGTCATCGCACTCAATGCTGACCTTCGGCTGTATGCCAACGCTTTCCAAAACGCTGTGTGTATAATCGCCGAGACTGCTTCCCTTCGGCATACAGATAAACTTTTCACCGCGCAAATCACTTAGGGAAACCGTTTCCGCCTTCGACAGGCGATGTGTTTTCGGTACGGCAAGGCGAACTTCCTCCCTGCAAAACAGTTTGCTTTCATATTGTGCATCCTCCGCAAAGCGGTCTGTAATCACCAAATCATACTCTCTGTACTGTTCCAAGCCCTCATGGCGTATATGAAACGACACATCGGGATATTGCTCATTAAATGCAGAAATACACGCCGTGACATGACTGCGGTTGCTTAAAATCAAAAGACGGATTTCCCCTGCCACCGTATTGGACAAATTCTGCATTTCCACCTTTGCCTGCGCAAGCGTTTCCGAAGCCTCTTCCACGGCGCGAAGAAATATTTTGCCGTATGCATTTAGCCTTAATCGGTTTGCCGTACGGTCAAACAACGCAAAGCCAAGACTTTGCTCGAGCTTTTTTATCGCCACGGACACGCTCGACGCCGGCACCATAAATGCCTGCGCAGCACGCGAAATGCTTTCCTGCTTTGCCACCGCTATAAAATATTGTATTTGCAACATTTCCATTTTCATCACCCCTATCATTTTACCATACATTTTAATATATGGCAATCATATTTTAGCGTATAATTTACATAATTCTTTTTCTGTGATAAACTATACCCAGATTCAAACGAGGCAAATCCTTATGAAAACAATCAAAGATATTTCTTACACCTTGCTCGGTCATCCGGAGCAAAAGTTGGATGTTTATCTGCCAAAAACAGATACCTTCCCCGTATTCGTATACTTCCACGGCGGCGGTATCATAAACGGCGACAAGGCTTGGCACACATGTGAAGCCTTTATTCCGGGGCTTGTTGAACGCGGCATTGCCGTCGTGTCATCATCGACGAATCTGCACCGATTTACCACATCACAGCCGGCAGAGACTATGCCCCGATGTGCTTCCTCGTTTCCGAATTTGATATGGAAAACCGTCTTGAGCAGACACAGCTTTTGTGCTCGACCATGAAGCATATGGGTGCAGATATGGATAAGGTGGAATACCACTTTATGCCGGGTTGGAATCACTGCAAGTATTTGTGTATTCTGGATGCGGACGGCAAAAATGTATTCGTTGAAATCGTAAGCGAATTTATTAAGAAACACGAGGTAAAATAAATGAAAAACGGTTTGATTTATACGCTGATTACAGCGATTTTATTCGTAACACTCGAGCCGGTCAGCAAACTGATTGCAAACGACGTATCGCCGTATGCCATCACCTTCTGGCGTTTTTTGCTCGGCGCAATTATTTTAATGATTCCGGCACTTGCCAAGGCAAAGAAAAACAACCTGCGCCCGACGGCAAAGGAATGGGGCATCGCAACGCTGCTGGGCATTTTATTTATCTGCATCAGTATGTTGTCTTTGCAGCTCGGCGTCAAAAAGGCGGACTCCCCGTCCCTGATTGCCATCATTTTCTCGGCAAACTCCATCTTCACAATTTTGTTTGCCCTGCTTCTGCTTAAGGAAAAGCTGACGAAAAACAAGGTGTTTACCCTGATTTTCGGCGCCATCGGTGTGGTTTTATGTACAGACTTTTCCTCCGGTACAAACCTTTCGTCCGCCGCGCTCGGTGTCTTTGCGGCTCTGACATTCAGCTTGTATACGGTACTGACGAAAAAGTATTTCTTCCGCCTCAGCGCTATGATTCAGTCGGCGATGGTATTTTTGGCAGGCAGCATTGTGTTGTTTATCTTCCTGCTTTGCACAGGCGCAGACTGGATTCCGACCTTCAGCGCGGCAAATATCGGCATTCTGCTCTACTTAGGCATTTTCGTAACCGGTGTCGGCTATGCAGGCTATTTCCTCGCAATGGAAAAGGGCGGTACAATCATGGCATCCCTCGTCTTCTTTATTAAGCCGATTTTAACACCGTTTGTGACCTGGATCATCAACGGTATTGTGCCGGATGTGAAAATATTCGTCGCAGTTGCATGTATCGTAGTTGCATCATGCTTTACGATGTATAAGAAAAAATAACAGAATATGCAAAAGGACAGCGGTCGCTGTCCTTTTTTATAACGGGACGTTCGTAAACGTCCCGTTTTTTCATATTTCCGGCAGGTTTGTCTGCGGTATGTTACAACCCCGCATTCAAAGCTTTTATTGTTAAATTTATTTTGTCACAACATTAAATAATGCTTCCAGCCAATCGCCTTCGAACAGTTCAATCATACCTGCATCGCAAGCTGCTGCAAGCTTCGGATTCATCGGAATCTTCGCTGTATGCGCAATGCCGTGCTTGTTTGCAATCTCTTCCATGTGGCTTTCGCCGAAAATGTTGTGCTTTTTGCCACAATCCGGACACTCAAAATAGCTCATATTTTCTACCAAGCCGAGCACCGGAATATTCATCATGCCTGCCATATTGACAGCCTTTTCCACAATCATACCTACCAGTTCCTGCGGAGATGCCACGAGGATGATACCATCGAGCGGAATGGACTGGAACACCGTCAGCGGTACATCGCCCGTGCCCGGCGGCATATCAATAAACATATAATCCACATCGCCCCAGATGACGTCTGTCCAGAACTGCTTTACAGCGCCGCCAATGACCGGACCGCGCCATACAACCGGGTCAGTTTCATTTGCCGTCAGCAAATTTAAGGACATGACGCCGATACCTGTTGTGGTCTCTACCGGAAAAAGACCTTCCTCGTTGCCCATCGCACGTGAATGCAATCCAAATGCCTGCGGAATGGACGGACCTGTAATATCCGCATCCAAAATTGCAGTATTAAAGCCGCTTCTGCGCGCCATTACTGCCATCAACGAGGTCACAAGGCTCTTACCCACGCCGCCCTTACCGCTGACAATACCAATTACCTTTTTAATATTACTGCCGTCGTGCGGCTTTTCAAGCAAGCTCTCCTGCGTTCTTTCGCTGCAGTTTGCGTTGCAGGAAGAACAATCATGTGTGCAATTTTCACTCATTATTTCTGCCCCCATCTCTGTTAAGTTCCTATTAATTATACCCCCCTGCAAAAGCAAAGTCAAGGCTTGTATATATAAAAACAAGGATTCTCTTTAGCAAATGAACCCTTGTTTTCTGCTTGAAACCTATTTATGCGCAACGGCTATTACGCAGAGGCACCATTCATAATTTCAGATATAATATCCAAAACCTTCTGATGACATCCGCCGCAGCCCGTCGAGCAATGCGTTACCTCTTGCACGCCTTTAAACGTAGTTAAAACATCATCAAACCTCTCCAAATTGTCCAGCGCATTGGCAATATCGCTGTAGCTGACTTGTTTGCAATTGCACACCATATAATTCTCTACCATTGTATTTCCTCCTTTTTATACTCACCCCTGAAATTCTATGTTCCATGCATCCTTATAACCAAGCACCTTCGCCGGCACACCGCCCACGATGGCATTTTCGGGCACATCTTTTACAACAACCGCGCCCGCCGCCGCCAAACTGTTTTTATGCATCGTGACGCCGCCGAGCACTTTCGCACCGCACGTCACAGAAACATTATCTTCCAAAACAGGCTGCAGCTCTTCTTTGTAGCCAATGGTAACCTGCTGATATATTCGGCAGTTTTTGCCTATCTTTTTAGCGCTGATAATCGTAGCAAAACCATGTTGAATATACAAGCCGCCGCCAATTTCATCTGTGTATATATATAAGCTTTCCATCGGCTTCCACAGCATACGCGCAATCGCAAAATGCACCAAAGAGCGTTTCGGTTTTTTGAAGCGGTGCTGCAGCAAATTTCGAAACTCCGGCTTATATGTAAGATACCAGTTCATAGCCTCAAACATCCCGAAATGTATACCGTCCACTTCATTCCAGCGCGTAATATCCGCCCAAATTAAATCCTTTTGCTTCGAACGCCTTGCGCACAAATAAACAGGCAACGTTCTCGGATAGTTTATAACGGCAAGCATCCTTTTCAATTTGTCCGCCATGGTTCTTTCCTTCTTTCCGTCCAAAAACTATACTCTTATGTTACCACATTCCGCTCGCCTTTTCAATATAAAAAATATAAAACAAGAAGCGGCATCCGCCGCCCCTTGCGTTTAAACCATTGCTATTCTATTATTTAAAGTATCTCTTCAGTAAGCCTTCAAGACCTCTACCGTGGCGAGCTTCGTCTCTTGCCATTTCGTGTACGGTGTCATGGATTGCGTCAAGACCGTTCTTCTTTGCGCAAGCAGCGAGGTCGAACTTACCCTGGGTTGCACCGTATTCACAATCTACTCTCCAAGCGAGGTTGTCTTTTGTTGTAGCCTTCATGTTCGGCTCAAGGTCCTCACCTAAGAGCTCAGCAAACTTTGCAGCGTGCTCAGCTTCTTCGTAAGCAGCTTTTTCCCAGTACAGACCTACTTCCGGATAACCTTCTCTGTGTGCGATTCTTGCCATGCACAGATACATACCAACTTCTGCACATTCGCCGTTGAAGTTTGCCATCAACTGGTCAAAAATAAACTTCTTATCTTCTTCGGAAATGTCCGGGTTATTCTTTACAGTCTTTGCATATACACCGTATTCATGCTCTGCAGCAAGGGCAGCACCTTCTACCATTTCCTTAAACTTGTCTGCCGGCACCTTACATACCGGGCATTTCTCCGGCGCATACTCGCCTTCATGTACATAACCGCATACACTACATACAAACTTTTTCATACTTCTTATCTCCTTCTAATTTAATAATTTTTTTGTTTTCTTATTTATCATTATGCAGGCAATCTTTGCATATGCCCGAATAATAAACTTCTTTCGTGTGGACGTCAAATCCGTCCAGGGCACCGTCACTGATACCGGTAAGCGAAAAGTCCGATACCCGCCCGCAGCGTTCGCACAGAAAGTGTCCGTGCATGGAGACGTCTGCATCGTAGCGAACCTGCTTTTCGTCAATCGTGATTGCCTTTAAAAGTCCCTTCTGCGTCAGCAGCTTTGTGATGTTATACACCGACGTTTTGGAAAGCGTCGGTATATCCGGATGAAGCGTGTGATAAATTTCTTCAATCGTCGGATGCGCTTTCGTGTGCATCAAATACTCTAACACCGCTATGCGAAGCATTGACGGCCTTACTGCCTTGTCCGCTAACCTTTCCGCTGCGTTCATTCGCCTCACCTCGCTTTTGTTCTCATTTCATTTTTGTAATGATTACAATAATAAGATACCATACCTTTTATCACTTGTCAACACTTTTTTGAAAATTTTTTTAAATTTTTTTAAAAATAAAAACACAGCGAAAGATTTCGCTGTGTTTTTTGCAGTGCGGCTGCTTGGGGGCAAGCAGACACAGCTTGCATTTATCAGTTTTCCTTTGCCGCCGCTGCCTGCTGATCTAATGCCTGCAGTACAGCGTAGGTTTCCGGCATTTTGTCTGCGTGTACGGTCATACCGTAATAATAGGTTCTCTCCGGCTCGTAGAGCTTTAAGCCTTTGCTGTCCTCTGCAAACTGCTCCGGCGATTTGTACATTCTGAATTCCAGATGATAATTATCCACCGACGGTTCAACCACCACATCCGGCATGGTTTTCTCCGGCACGATAATATCGTCGCCCGCATTCCACCACGGCTCGATTACAAGATTGTCCACATCCTTGCGAAGCGCCGCCAAAAGCGGCTTCCAATCGTTGATATACAAATTATCCGCATTGCCGCCGTAGAAGCTGATGCTGTGAATCAGCATCACATCGTCGTAAACCATCGGAAAGCCCGCTTGCTTGGTTTCCTCTAAGTTATGCAAATCCAGGAGCTGCTGACTGCACTGAATGTGGTAAGCGCGCTTAAGCGTTCTTCCGTCCTTCAAGCGATACTCTATGTGCAGATAATTTAGACCTTTTCTGTAATCAGGATCTCTCTCCGCCAATGCCTTTTCATGCAGCT
>JAZSQB010000045.1:0-25200 GCA_045537695.1 Clostridia bacterium
CACCTGCTGTAACATTACCATTATTCATACAGCCCACAAAATTGAAAGAAGTATCGTAACCGGTGCCGCTACCTGCAAAGCAACCAGCTCTACCAATCATACCGCCTGCGGCAGATTTTGAGCTTGCGGTAGAGGAAACATCGCCGTTATTGATGCAGTTTAATAACTTAACGTCGTTGACACCAAGATCTGGACCGTCGGCCTTTTCGGTCTGGGTAATTCCAATGATACCGCCGGCTGCGGTTGTGCCGGCTATAGCCTTTACTTCCCCATCGTTAACACAATTGTCAAACAGGAAAGGAACCTCATGAGCGAGAGAACCTGCGATACCGCCTACATCTCCGGTGGAGGAAGAGATATCACCTACATTGTAGCAGTTGACGAACTTGGTAGATGCGTTAACGCTACCAACGATACCGCCAACGTTACCAACAGCGTTAATCTCACCGTAGTTTGCACAATCAATAAACTGAATGTAGAATTCATCACCCGCGTCGTCACCGTCAACCACAGCAGCGATACCGCCGTTGTTCTTGCCTGCGGTGGAAACAACGTCGCCGTAGTTTACAACCTTTTCAAATACTATCTCAAAGATCTCGTCGTTGGAAACCATGCCAACTACGCCGCCTGCGCCGCCTGCGCTTGCGTTAATATTAGCCTTGTTTACAACGTTGGTAACTGCTGCGTCAGCGGTGTTACCGATGATGTTAGCAAGTGCGCCGGTGTAGCCCTCTGCCTTGAACTCGGTGGTCTCTTCGGTGTAATTGATCTCACCCTCAATAGTGAGGTTCTTTACGGTACCGTTGAGCGCCGCGAACAGCGGAACTTCTGTTGTGATCTTATTGCCTTTACCGTCGAAGGTACCGATAAAGTTTTGTGCATAGGATTCAGTAAGAGTAATATCGTTTGCAAGATAATACGTGCCGTCGGGGTCCATAGCGGCAAAATCAGCCGCGCTGGTGATAGGATCTCCGCCGGGCGCGGGGATAGTGCTTTCGGGGAAGTCAAGCGTTATCTTGAACTGGTTATTGGTCTTGAAATAAGCGTCCTTTACGGTGGAGTAATACTGAACCTCAACGTCTTTTCCGCCGTTGGTGAAGTACAGCATTGCAACAAGACCGGTTCCGCCGTAATCTAAGTCGGTTTGTTGGGGATCAACCAGCATTTCGACGACCTTGTTACCGTTCACGCCGGTTTTTGTTCTGTAATAGATGTCGTCCGTGGGGTTGTGGCCGCAGACCATCATAACTACGTTTTTATGCTTTTTCAGCACCTTATCCCAAAGACCGTCGGCGTTATTTTCGCAACCGTATGTTCCGATATTGTAGTGATTACCGTTTTTCTGCATATAAATATGGGTGGAAACGATAACTCGGCAGTCAGAATTTTGACTGATGACCCCATCTGCCCATTCAAGCACTTCCTCTTTGAGCAAGAAGTCGAGATTCATAAACATGTACTTGACTCTGTTGATCTTAATTATACGATAGGTATTGAGCATAGTGCTGCCGTCGAAAGAGCCTGTGATCTCGTTTCCGTAACGCTCCTGAGTTATGAAAGCGTCGTAATTTGCGCTGGAATTTGAGGTTTGGTCGTGATTACCGCGAATAATGGAGAAAGGTATTACGCCCTTTATCTTGGCGTACGCTTCGTTTACTCTCTGGTACTCTGCCGCTGTATCGTGGTTGGTAAGGTCACCGAGACCTACCGCGAATTTGATCTTCAGATCGTCTGCGTTGCCACGCAGCCACTCGAAAAGGACTGCCAGCTTTTCGGGATAGTCGTCTGTAAGATTCTGAATATCACCGATAAGTGCTATGGAGTATTCGAAATCCTCGGGCGGAGTCATGTTGGTGATCCAATAGTCGTCCTCGACTTCTGCGGCAGATGCGCCAACAGGCACTGCCACCAGCACGCCCATGATCATGGTCAATGCCAGCAAAACGCTTAAAAGTTTTTTCATAATTTCCCCTCTTTATTGATTATTAAATATTTTCACCCATAAAAAATCTTGACTATACCGAATTTTTGTATGGATATATAGTCATTGTACTACAATTTCGTAAATTTGTCAATAGTTTGAAAGTATTTTAAGCATATTTTTGGGTAAATTTGACCACAGATCCCACAAGAATCGAAAGAAAAAGCGAGACGCAGGGTAGCATCTCGCTGAAATTTGGCTCATATCTGTTTTTGAACGGTTTTATATTCGTCGTAGAATTTATAGTAGGGGCAGGATGAGTTGTGGCCTGAGAGGAAGCGGACCATTTCGTCCTCGTCAAGGTCCATATGACAGATATACTCGCCCCAATCCTCGTCGTAGTCGTAATACTCGCAGGACTCGCAATTAGTCTGCCGCGTCGCGGGTGATGACGCCGCCCGCTTGGGTTTGTTTTCGTTAGGCATAAGTATCCTCGGGCTTCCTTTCTTTTTTAATTATAATAACACATTTGCAGCCCAAAGTCAATAAAGGGACGGGCGACAAAAAAATTTTGTTTGTTTTATAATTAAATGCGAAAGGTGAAACGACCTGATTTCTTGCAAAATGGGAGAGGGTCGCGACCCTCTCGCATTTATTTTTTGCGAAAGGAATTGAAGACATGGCAAGCACAGAATTTATTGCAAAGCGCATTGAGGGCAAGAAAAAGGAAATTGAGAAGCTGGAAAAGAAAATGCAGCGCATACAAAAAGCAAAAGCGACCGGCTGGACGGTCAACCCGTATTTATACGATGAATACGACGAAAAATGCACAGCAAGAGAGATCGAGAGCGCCCGCGAGCAGCTGGCAGTGTATGAAGCCCAGCTCGCAGAAGCGGAGAAAAAAGCGGCAAGCAGAAACGTGCCGGCAATTCTTGAATTTTTGGAAGCATGGAAAAAGCGCGTGTTTGAATTTTACGACGCCGGCTTTGTTGAGCTTTACAAGGAGCGCGCAAAGCAGCGAGAAATATCGCAGCGGGCGCAAGCGCTGCCGTACTGCTCACCAGAGCGCGAAGCGCTCGAGGAACAAAGCGACGCAATCCGCACCGCTGTTTACAACAAGTTGCACGGCTATTTCAGAGAAACAACAAAAGAAGAAAGACAGCGCCGCGAATTCCGGTATGTGTTAAAAGTCAAAGTGCGTGACGGCGAGTGGGAGCATTTAGCCGAATACTCACACGGGACATACGACGAAGCAGCTGCAAAGTTGCGCAAGGACTTGGAGCAGGAAGCAGCCCGCAAGTACGATTTTATCATTGAAAGAACAGTCGCGATCACAGGCGAGATCACGGACGCATCCGCTCTGACAGTTGGAGCAAAAGGCGACCTGAACGGCTACATCGAGGGCAAGGACGGCAAAGCATCAATAAAAACAATAGGAGCGGGCGGCTACAACATCCAGTGTTACCACTTCCGCACCCTTATACATAAAATGTAAAAATTTCGGAGCTGCGCTAACGGCATGACGGGCGAAAGGAGAAAAACGAAAAGTGAAATACAAATATTTGACATTCGACGACCGCCGTATCATAGAAACCGAATACACCGCCGGCGCACGTGTTCAGGACATTGCAGACAAAATCGGCGTGCCGGCTGCAACCATTTACAAGGAGCTGGCGCGCGGCTATACAGGAGACCTCGACCGGAATATGCGCAGCGCGTATTCCGCGGAGCTGGCGCAACAAAAGGTGCAACAGAATTTCAAAAACCGCGGAAAGAGAGGACGCAAAGAATGAGTGAAGAAAAGATAAGCTGTGAGCGGTGCGGCTTTTGTCAATATCCTCGCTCTGCGTATGACAACGGCGGATGTTGTAAGTGCAAGGCAATGAAAAGGAAAACAATTGACGTATATGTCGGCGGCGGAGAAGCTCCGGAATGGTGTCCGCTGAAAAACGCGCAAGAAAAAAAGAGGAAAGGAAACAAAGAATGAACAATGCACTTTTAAGCAGCCAAAACATGAACTGGTGTACACCGCAAAAATTTTTTGACGAATTAAATGCCGAATTTCATTTTACACTGGACGCTGCCGCGACAGAACAATCAGCAAAATGCGATAAATATTTTACGCCAGAAACGGACGGATTAAAACAATCGTGGAGTGCGGTGGGGGGGGCGGTATTTTGCAACCCACCGTATGGACGAAAGCTCGGGGTCTGGGTACAAAAAGCATATCAAGAATCGAAACACGGAACAACAATTGTGCTGCTCATTCCGGCGCGCACGGACACATCATATTTTCACGATTTCATATACGGAAAAGCCGAAATCAGATTTTTGCGCGGTCGGTTGACGTTCACAGACGAAAAAGGAAACCCACAGACGGACGGCAAAGGACGTGCAATGCCCGCGCCTTTTCCGTCAATGTTGGTCGTATATAACGGGAGTATATGAAAAATTACATAATAAAAAGCATCAGCAAACAAGCTGCGAGTGAATATATAGCAAAAAATCACTATTCACACGGATGCAGCAACTCGATTTCCCCATGCTACGGGCCGTACGATGAATCAGGAGACAATCTGATCGGCGTTTGTGCCTTTTCGACACCTTGCAGCGAAAATGTGTGCTGCTCTGTTTTTGGAGCAGCAATGAAAAGAAACGTGACGGAATTGCACCGGCTTCACATTTTGGACGGAACACCAAAAAACACAGAAAGCTGGTTTATTTCAAGATGCTTGAAACGCCTGACTAACGACAGACCGGACATCAAAGCAGTTATAAGTTTTTCCGATTTAACCGAGGGGCACACCGGCGTCATATACAAAGCGACAAACGCATATCGAATCGGAACAACGCGGAAACGGACATTTTATGTTGACGAATCAGGGCGCTTGCGACACCCGCGGCAATGCGGTCACAATCTGACAAAAAGCGAAGCAGAAGCGCTGGGCTGGCAGCCAGTGAAACGCGCCGGAAAAAATCGCTATTTGTGGCTGATAGCAAAAACCAGAGCAGAAAGACGTTATTTACAAAGAATTTGCAAATTGTTACAGAATGAGAGGGATTCTGCATGATCGAAAAGACATCAGGCAAACAGCATCAGCGCTGGCGCGCAGCTGTCCGGCAGCACTGTGTTTATGGCACGGATAATTGCTGCAATGGAGCGCCGCTGCGCCCTGACACCGAGCAAAAGCCGCCCTGCCGTCATTACATCGGCGGAAGATGCACAAAAATTGAAATTGCAAGCTGCAAAGCTGCGATACGCGCGGAAATTTCTCTGCGCGGTAAATAACACAGATCACATCAAAACCAGAAAGGAAGCAAAAACATGGCTACATTCATTAAGACCGTAAAAAACAAACACGAGGACACCGTCGACATTGTTGTCGATATAAAATCAATTTTTGGATATGTGGGAGAAAGCAGCTGCGTCAAGTATTCCATTGCTGACGTGCGCGTGCGCCCTTATAAGTGCCGCAGCTGGACGAGTGTCGCGGAAAGCATCTGCAACAACGCGGAATATGAAAAGCTGCCCGTTGTAGGCAAAGATCGTGAGCTGTACAAATTGAAAGTGTTTCTGCACTACATAACGCCAGATCAGGCAAAAGAAGCAATCGCGGAAGCATACGCAGCTATCAAGCCAGACACCGGCATTATTGACGAAGCGGGGGCGCTGGTATGAGAAAAAAGAAAAACGTCGCCGGAGCGGTCAAGGCGTTTTTCAGAGACTTGCTGCTGTGGCTTGTGCGCCCCAAAGAATTTGCGGACGCTATAAATGAAGCGGAAGACGAAAAAGACCTCGACGACCGGCTGCGCGCTCTTTATGCCGGCAAGACGCTCCACCAGCTGAAACATGATGAAGCAATTGCCGGCGCTCTGGCAATGAAAGAATACTGCGCGCACCGCATGAAACTTGCCGACAACATGATGCTGCGCGCCGGTGCAGACGTTCCGGCTTGCGAGGAATGCCCTCTGCGCATTTATTGTCTGAACGAAGTGTGCAGCTGGGGAGAGGGAGAGCCGGAGAAAGGAGCGGGCGGCAATGGATAAATACGAAGCAAAGCTCGCCGTTGATCTGAATGCGATTTGTGTGTCCGGCGGCATCCGATATTACGCATACGGCATGGAATACATAAACCCCATAGACAAGCCCGCCTATGAAAGCATAATTTTGCATGATCTGCGTGCAAACAGTATCACACACGCAGATCGTGAAAGGACGACCGTCGAGGATTGGAAAGCCCCGCCGGAATACGTGGAAAAGCGCCTTGCGCTTTTAAGAAAAGCAAACGGAGAGGGAGAAAAACGACATGACGCCTGAACAGAATTTATTAAAATTTGCACGCACGGGAGACAAAGAAGCGCTGCACGCAGCTGCGCAGGAAATTTCGCAAAGAATCGCAGCAGCAATTAACCCCGTCAACCCATTAACAGCCCCGCTCGTCATTCATGTGCTGAATCTGTATGCAGCCAGCCTCGACAATCTTTTTGACGGCGCAGCTGATGCAGCAAAGGGTTTTGACGAATTGCCGAGCATGGTTTTTTCAATTCCAACAAAGCGAAAAAATGAAATACACCCTGAATGAGCTATACAACGGCGACTGCATGGAAGCAATGAGAGAAATGCCCGACGGCTTTTTTGAATTGGCAATCGTCGACCCGCCGTATGGCATCAATGCAGAGGGCGGCACAGGAAAATACGGAAAAAGGAAATTTCGGAGCGAAAAGGCAAAGACATGGGACGCAGGAATACCGCCGCCGGAATACTTTGCGGAGCTGCGCCGCGTTTCTCAAAATCAGATCATTTTCGGCGGCAATTATTTTGCGCATCTTCTCCCGCCGTCCCGCTGCTGGGTGGCATGGGATAAGGGCGCGGGATTTTACAACAGAAATTTTGCCGAGTGCGAGTTAGCATGGACGAGCTTTGACCGGAATGCAAAAGTGTTTAATTATGACCCGCTGGCACACCGTGATTATGTGGACAAAATACACCCTTGCCAGAAGCCGGTCGCTGTTTACACATGGCTGCTGCAAAATTTTGCGAACGACGGTGACAAGATTCTTGACACGCACGTCGGCAGCGCATCCAGTCTTATTGCGTGCCACAATTGCAATTTTGATTTTCTCGGATTTGAAAAGGATGCGGACATATACGCCAGAGCAGCGCAACGTCTCGAGGCAGAGCGCGCACAATTGAGATTCGATGTATTTTGCGGGGGGGGGGTGACACTGTGAACGGAATTATTATCACAGCCATGATCTGTCTGACGATTATTATCGTCTGCGCCATTGGCTACAAGAAAAAGTGAAAATCGAGAGGGACGGAACGTGAAAAAGCAACAGAAAAAAGATGCGCTGCCCCGTTGGAAATATGATTTTTCATGCAGGCACTGCGCAAATATCACAGAAATAAACGACCCTGCAAAGCACCGCGAGGGAGACTATTGCAAAGCGTGCATTGATCGTGAGGACGCCGGCAAGCCGTCACCGATACACGCAGACGACGACCGGCACGTCCGCTGTGACTGTTATGCGCCGCTTGACTGCAATTATTGCGAACATATAAGCCTGCGGGAACGCGAACAGGACAACAAAAAAGCCCCACACATTTGCCGCAAATACGGCGTGCGCGTTTTACATAATGCGACGCGATTAAACCACAACCCGCAGCTGCATCCGTGTGCTGCGTGTCTGGCGGAAAGGAGCAAACAAACATGAAACAGCTGCTAATAGCAATACATCCGGAACACAGCCTGCGTATTTTGAGCGGAGAAAAGAAAACCGAGATCAGAGTGCGCCCGCCGACAATAGACGAGCCGTGTGAATGCTTCATATACGAAACAAAACTTTTGTTGACAAAATTGCAGATGAAATGAAAGGCGGCGAGCCGAGAAAGGATGGAGAAAAATGAAAAAAATAATTGATGTATGTTGCGGTAGTAAAATGTTTTGGTTTGACAAAGAAAATCCTGATGTTGAGTTTTGCGACAAACGAGTTGTTCCAAAGCACGAATACTACCCGAATAGATACCTTGAAGTTTCGCCCGACACGGTTTGCGATTTTACAAAGCTGCCGTTTGAAGATAATTCGTATTATTTGGCCGTGCTTGACCCACCGCATCTTACACAAATCGGAGACAAGAGCTGGACAAAATTAAAGTATGGCCGTTTGGATGGTGATTGGCCCGAAATGTTGTCAAAAGGATTTGACGAATGTATGCGAGTGTTAAAGCCTAACGGAATCTTGATATTTAAGTGGAGCGAGGTGCAAGTGCCGTTGTCAAAAATTTTACCTCTTTTTAGTGTTCGACCGCTGTTCGGAAATCGAAGCGGAAAGCATATGACAACACATTGGTTGTGCTTTATGAAAGCCGACCACTCAACCGCGGAAGGCGGTGTGGAATGAGTTATATTATCACGCAAAAAGAAGTAATAACACGCAAAGAGCAAAAGTGTTTTGGGTGTGCGAGAAAATTTCCAAGAAACACAAAAATGCTTCGTGCAACCGTAAAAGTTGAGAGGTAGCAGCCGCATGAAGCAGACAACATACAAAACGGAATTTACATCAAAAGCGCCTTGCAGCATGGAGAACGGTGTGCTGTACATCGCGCCGCACGCGAATCTATCAATGCACAAATGTATGTGCGGCTGTGGCGAGACAGTCATTGTGCCGATTGACGAGAACGGCGGGCGCGAGCGCGGATTCTGGGGCTGGACGTATGACGGAAAAAATGCGTCCTTGCATCCCTCTGTTGGAAACTATAAGCAAACCTGTAAATCGCACTATTTTCTGAAAAACGGAAAAGTGCAATGGTGTTGAGAGGGGGAAAACATGAAACGCTTTGAATGGTGCGAAATCCTCGACCGGATAATCCGGAGCGCATACGCAGATAATGCGCCGGTCGTGGAAATTGCCGCTTTTATGAGGAAAACACCGGATGCAATAAGAAACCGCGCGCACAGAATCGACGCGCAGCGACCGAAAAAGAACGCAGGAAAGGAAAACGGAAAAGCAAAATGCGATATTACGGAAAATGTATCAATTGCGGCGAAACAGTGCCGCTGAAATGGTCGAAAGACCTGACGGAGACAGAGCGCGACCAGCTGGCAGCTCTTGTCTGCCCTTGCCGCGACAAAGCGGTGCTGACGCACTATGACGGCGCGTGTCGTTTCTGCGGTCAAATACAGTCTTTTTATCTTATGAGCAACAGCACGCAGCAGGAAAAGGACGAACAAGCGACGCTGCAATGCAACTGCCCCGAGGCGTATAGATACGCCAGACAAAAGACGCAGGCAGAAAAAGCGAAAGAGAAAATAAACAAGCTGTTTGGAGCGGATGCCGCCGAGAACGACTGCGAGCCGGCAAGCAGCACCCCAGCTGTTCAGCTCATGGGCGAGGCGGTCTCTCTGATCTCCCGCGGCGAGCTGCGCAGCATCACAATTGATATTTCAAGCACTGTCAAAGGCAAAATTTCCGTGAACGGAAAAGGCAAGATCACAGTGGAGCGCACAGACACAAAAAAGCGGAAGCTCGAGGAAGAATGAGGGCGCACCATGAAACAGAAAACCAAAAAAGAGAGGGCAAAAGAAGTGATAACAAAGATTTTTCCCATTGTATTGATCGCGCTCGACGTCGCCGCAGCTGCGGTGTATGCAGCAAACGGGGACGCAAAAAAAGCTGTTTACTGGATCGCGGCTGCCGTTCTGAATATCTGTGTAACATTTTGAGGGGGCGGCATGGGCGAAAACGAAACAAAAATAAACACCGCCGAGGTCGTATTCTCTGACGCAACAGCTGCCGCAGCAAATGCAGAGCTGCCAGACGTCGAGCTGCCGGACGAAACGCCAGAATGTGTGCCGGCGCTGGGTGATCTGGATGTAAAAGCAGCTGCGGTTATAGAAACGGGCGCAGCGTTTATCAAATCATTTCTGGAATTTGCGGTCGCATTATTTCAGAGAGTGGCGCAAGCACTCACGGCAACAGCGGGCGAATATTCAGAGCTTGCAAAACAGCTGCAAATCATTGCAAACGGCGGCGTGACGACCGAAGCATTGCAGCGCGCGAAATCAGAACACCCTCGCGTGCGCCACTTGGCGGAGCATGGAAGAAAACCGCGCACACGGAAGAAAAACAGAAACCGCCTGATAAAATACGCAAAACAAATCGAGCGGAGAGGGACAAAAAAGTCATGAAGTGCGACAACTGCAAAAACCGCGATTTTTACGGGTGCTGCGGCTTCCCTCTCCCGCACGCCTGCGACAGCTGCCCGTGCCGCGGCTGCGATATGTGCAGAGACGAGCAAAAGGTCGTCGCCGTTTACACAGAGAAAATCAGGCGTATTGAAGCCGCGGTCGGCTTCACATTGGAACAGTGGCAGCAGCTGTACATACTGAATCAAGGCAAAGTCAAATTTATGGACTTGCTGGAATGGGCGCGCGGAAATCACGACCGGATGATCGCGCTGCGCCGCGCGTATGCCCTGCGATACTGCCTTTATCAGCGGCAAGTAAACGGCAGGATGCTGCCGAAAGAAGCGCTCGAACATTTCAACACCGTGAACATTCACCGGCTCGAGGATGCAGAAATCAGCGGCGAGCTGCTATGGACAAACCCTGTTGAATTCAAATATTATGTAAAAAATTTCTATGATAAGCTGCGCGGCACTGGCGTGCAGCTGAAAAAAATAATTTTCTGACAGACAAGCCGCCCGCGGGAATATGCCGCGAGCGGCGCAGCGGTCATTACCTATATAAATATATAAGGAAAAAAGAGCGGCTGAAAGCGCCGCATACGGGCTTGTATGGGGTATTAACTAAACGACGAAAATATAAAGCTATACAGAGAGGGTCAAAAAAGAAAAAATAAATTTCTTTTTCTCTCTGGACATCCGCGTCGAAGACGCGCAAGCCCCTGCGGGTGCGGGAGTGAATTGCGGGCTGTGGTAAACCAGCGGAAACAGCAAAAGATCAAGCAGCAAGCTGCGAGCTGGTTTTCCATAGCACGCAAGAGAGGGACAGCCCCTCTTTATCAGAAAAAGCAAAAGATCAAGCAAGCCTGTGGTAAACTGCTCGCAGTTTTCCATAGGCGCAGAAAGGCGGATGCAGAAATGCCGACAAGAGAATACACAGTGCAGACGGGTGAATATATGCGCGTGCATCTGTTTCCGGTACGCAGAAAGGCAACCGGAAAGCGCGGAAAGCGAAACAAACCCACATCAGAAGTGCAACAAAAGCTGAATGCGCGAAATGCAGAAAACAAGCTCGCTGATTTAATACACCTGAATTTCACGCCGGACGACCTGACATTCGACCTGACATACAGAGACGGACAGCTGCCGGCAACCGTGGAAGATGCGCAGCGCGAAGCCCGCAACATGATGCGCCGCTGTCGCTATCAATGGGGAAAGCTCGGGAAGAATCCGGCAGAATTCAAGTACATATTTGTCACCGAGCAAAGCTCAAAAGGGCGCATACATCATCACTGCATTATTTCCGGCGGCATTGATCGTGACACCCTCGAGGGACTGTGGCGTAAAGGTCACTGCAACACACAGCGTCTGCAATTTGACGAGAACGGCATCCGCGGCAAGGCGCACTACATAACCAAAGAGCCGATAACATCAAAGCGCTGGTGTGCGTCGCAGAATCTGGCAAAGCCCGCACCCCGTCAGAATGATTACAGAATCAAAGCCAGAGACGCGCGCCACATCAATGACAATCCGGACGACTTTGCTTTCATCGAGAAGCTATACCCCGAGTATTCTGTGGCGGAAGTCAGAACGACAGCAAACACAGACAAACAGATCGGCGCTTTTGTGACGCTATTTCTATACAAGACAGACAACCGATATTTCAGGAGAACAAAATGCGGAATAGATTACAGATACCGAAAGCCCCGCGAATAAGCGAGAGCGAAGAACAAAAAACGGTCATGCAATGGGCGGAGTGGAACACCGGACGCTACCCGCAATTAAAATGGCTGTACCACATACCAAACGGCGGCAAAAGATCAAAGGCGGAAGCGGCGCGTTTTAAGACAGAGGGCGTGAAAGCCGGTGTGTCTGATCTGTGCTTGCCGTCGCCGTCCGGAAAATATCACGGCTTATACGTGGAAATGAAAGCGCTCGACGGAACACCGGAAGCGGAGCAGCTGGAATTTCTGCGATTTGTGCGCTCGCAAGGTTATGCGGGCTTTGTCTGCTATGGCGCGGACGAGGCAATAAAGGTCATAGAAAAATACATCAAGGGGGAATTTTAACCATGAACAAAGTAGAAATCACAGGAAACCTGACGGCGGATGTTGAGCTGAAACAAACAACCGGCGGAAAATCGGTGTGCGATTTCACGCTCGGCGTGCGCAGACCGCACACCAAAGACAAAGCGGATTTTATCGACTTCACCGCATGGGGCAGCACAGCGGAATTTATTTGCCGGTATTTCCGCAAAGGTGATGCAATAGAAATCACCGGCAGCATCAACACTGACACAATCGCAAGAAAATGCGCAAAGTGCGGGGCGAATAATAAACAACGCAAAGTGACGGTGAGCGTTGACACCGCGGAATTTCCAGCCACAAAGAGAGCTGCGCAGGAAACACCGGCTTTTGCGGGCGCTGCGTCGCAGTTTGAAGAAATACCGGCGGGCGACGATCAGCTGCCGTTTTGAAAGGGTGAGAGAATGAAAAAGGCAAAAGAAAAAGAATTTACCAGAGACTATGCGACAGCTGCTTTTCGGTTTTACGCGCGGCAAGGCAAGCCGACATACGAGGAAGCTGTCGAGCGCGTGCGTCAGGCAGCTATGCGCCGCTGCGAATTCAGAGACCCGCAAATCATTGTGCAGCAGGCGGAAACAGCGGTCGCGCAAAAGACACCGGAGCTGCTGGACATTCTGGCGGTCAATGAAACGCTTGCGCTGCTCGAGAAAGGCGGACGCGGGTACATAGCAAGAGCGGTGCGCGAGGTTTACTTTATAGAGCCGTCAGCGCCGCTGCGAAAAGGAACGATCAGTGCCAGAGTGCGCCGGCTTTCATTAACGATGCCAGCATCAGAACGCAGTATTTATTACTGGCTAAAAGACGCGCGCCGGCTGCTGGCGTCAATCAGGGGCTTGCGAATTGAAGACGACAAGGAATATTTGCAGTGGTAAGTTCAAGATTTATGTTATACTATGCACAGTGAAAATAATATCAAAGCACGGAGCGGAAACAAGCGCACGTGCTTTTTTATTTTTGCGCGCGCATCAGCGCGAGAAAAGGAGCATGACAGGTGAATCCATTTTACAAGCAAAAGCGCTGGAAAATGAAGCGCAAGCAGATATTGAAGCGCGACCGCTTCCTGTGTCAGCATTGTTTGAGATACGGGCGGCGCGTCGATGCAACGACCGTGCATCACATCAAAGAGCTTGAAAACTACCCAGAGCTGGCATATACCGACAGCAACCTCGTTTCACTTTGTGATGCGTGCCACAACAAACAGCATCCCGAAAAAGGCGGAAGCAGAGGAAGAAAGAAACGGTTTTGATTTGTTTTGCTGCCGGTTTTGCGCAGATTTTCACCAGCTTTTGAAAGCTGCCGCCGTTCACTTCCCCGACGCTGCCCGAATCAAACGGAAAGCGTGTATGACGCCTGCTCGAGAGGGGTGCAATATGGTATTAAAAAAATTTAATACCATATTGTCACCCGCATCCCCCCACCCTTTGCCGATAAAAATTGACCCGCTGGACACCGGCGGGGGGAACTCTGTATATATGCGGGATTTTTTCAGGAAAGGGGGAAACAGGCGGAATGAAGCCCGAAACAAGGCGGCAAAAAGAGACGCAAAAAATCATCAAAGAGACTGTCGAAAACATGACTGCGCTCGGCGTTTACAGGCAGCAATTCGATGCTGCTATTGCTACATACGCGGATATGCGCTGCCAGCTGGCAGAGCTGAACAGGCAGTTTTTTGACGGCGGCTGCAAGATCACTGAACAATACACAAACAAGAGCGGTGCGACCAACGAGCGCAAGACGGCACTGTATGCTGCTATTGAGCAGCTACGCCGTGACATTGCATCAACGGAAGACCGCCTCGGACTTACCCCCGCCGGACTGCGCAGAATCAACGAGCAAGAGCTGAAAAAGAAAAAGAAAGCCAGCAAACTTGATCGCGCATTGAGCGGCAATGGCTATTAAAAAATACAAAAATCAGGATGCCGTCATGCACTATGCGCGCGGCATTCTTGACGGCACAATTATTGCGAACATTGAGCGCAAACAAGCTGCCGCCCGCTTCCTGAAAGACCTCGACGACCCCCGTTTTGATTTCCGCATACAAAATGCGGAATTTGTTATTGAGATCATAGAATCGACCTTTGTACACGTCAAAGGAGAGCTGACCGGAAAACCATTTTTGCTCGAGCCGTGGGAAAAATTTATTTGCTACAACCTTGCCGGCTTTTACCTTGCAGGGACGGACGAGCGGCGCTTCAAAGAAGCATTTATATTTGTACCCCGCAAGAACGGAAAAACCCCTTTTGCCGCAGCTCTGGCGTGGGCGCTGTCTCTGCTTGATAGACGCACGTCGTCCACTCTCTACATCGTCGCAAACCGGCTCGACCGCGCGCTTGAAAGTTTTGACATCATCCGCAAAAACATTGATTTCATGGGCGAGAGGGACAATTTCAAAATCCTTGACAGCAATGCCGAGCATTCTATCAGCCGCGAATTCTACAATGACGACGACGAATACACCGGCAGCATGATGATTCAGGCGCTTGCAAACAACTCAAAGCAAGCAGACGGATTGAATGCAAACCTGATTATACTTGACGAAATACACGCATACCGCAGCGCGACCGATTATTTTGTTTACAAGCAGGCAATGAAAGCATACCGCAATAAATTGCTGATCGGTATAACAACCGCGGGCAAGGACATGAACAGCTTTTGTTATTCGCGCCTTTGCTACTGTCAAAAAGTGCTTGCCGGAACGTGCGCAGACGAGCAATATTTTATATTTATCTGCAAGGCAGACAATCCGGAAAACTACACCGACCCCGTGGAATGGGAAAAGGCAAACCCGAATTATGGTGTGACGATCAGACCGGAAGACATGGAAGCGGAAGCGCTGCAAGCGGCAAACGACCCTGCATCACGCAACGATTTTTTGAATAAATCCCTGAACATATACACCGACGTCGCAAGCGCGTATTTTGACGTGAACGAAGTGCAAGCATCTGACGAGGCATACAACTGGACGCTGGAAGACTTGCTGAAAATGCCTATTGTCTGGACAGGCGGCGCAGATTTGTCTATCATGCACGACTTGACGGCAGGCGCACTATACGGAGAGACAGAGGTCGCCGGCAAAAAGGTATCAATCACGATCACGCACGGATTTATGCCGATAACACAAGCCCAAAAGAAAGCAAGCGAGGATGAAATCCCGTTTTTCTGGTGGCAAGAGCAAGGCTGGCTGACAATGTGCAACGGGGATGTAAACGACCCCGCAGAAATTGTCCGCTGGTTTAAGGACATGCGCACAAAGGGATTCAAAATAAAATCGGTCGCATTTGACAAATACAAATCACGTGATTTTGTTCGTTTCATGACGGCAGCGGGCTTTGTAATGGAAAACAGCGACCAGCAATATTGGAAAAAGTCAGAAGCATTCCGACACATCGAGCGGCAGATCAAAGCGCGGCGTTTCTATTACTGCCACAGCAAGGCATTTGAATACTGCATCGGAAATGTGAAAGCAATCGAAGACCCAGACGAGCGGGTGCGTTTTGAAAAAATCGCACCGGAGCGGCGCATGGACTTATTCGACGCGACGGTCATTGCCTGCAAGCAAGCAATAATTGCGGCTGACAGAAAGAACAAGTTAAACAAATGGTTTTCATAAGGAGCAAACAACATGAAAATTTTTAGCAGGAAGCAGAGGGACGCACCCAGCAGCCGCAGTCAAAGCGCGGTCGCGCTGTGGCTGAATAGCGAAGACGCAAAAAACATCCTGTGTCCCGAGGGATATACCCCGCTGTCGCAGAATGACGTTGTATGCCGCTGTGCGCATAAGATCGCGGACATGGTAAGCAACATGACAATTTATCTGATGCAGAACGGCGAAAAGGGAGACACGCGCATAAAAAATGAGCTGTCGCGCGTGATCGACATAACGCCGAATCAGATCATGACCCGCAAGACATTTGTGTATAAGCTGGTTGACGACATGGTGAAATGCGGCAACGCTGTGGCGCTGCCCTCTTACAACGGGACGCTGCTCGAATCAATGACGTGGCTTGACGCGTCGGCGGCAAGTTATTCTGATCTTGATTCAGACGGACATTATTTTATCACGATCAGCGGCAAGAGATACCGCGACGACGAAGTGCTGCATTTTGTCCTGATTCCGGACAAAGACAAGCCGTGGCGTGGCGTCGGATATGCGCCGCAAATTGCCGAAAGCGTGAAAACGTATTTACAGGCAAACGCGACAAAAACGGGATTTTTACGCAGTAAATGGAAACCGTCAATGATAATTTCGATCAATGCGGACACGGAAGAACTGCAAGACCCCGAAAAGCGCAAAAAAATCCTCGGCAGCTATGCAAGCGAAACGGAGAGGGGCGAGCCGTGGCTGATTCCCGCCGGAGAGCTTGACATAAAAACAATACAACCGCTGACGCTGCAAGACCTTGCGATACAAGACAGCATCACACTTGACATTCGCACAATTGCCGGCGCAATTGGCTTACCGCCGTTTTTGCTTGGCATTGGAGAATTCAACAAAGATGCGTACAACAATTTTGTATCGTCAACAATACGCGGCTTTGCAGAGATCATACAGCAGGAATATACGCGAAAGCTGCTTTATTCCGAAAAGTGGTATTTCAAGATGTCTGAAAAATCCTTGCTGCACTACACGCTTACGGAAAAGCAAACCTATGTCGCAGGCATGGTGCAAAACGCTATGATGACCCGCAACGAGGGACGCAATGAATTCGATCTCGCGCCCTCTGACGCTGCCGGAATGGATGATTTTGCCGTGCTTGAAAATTACATCAAGGTCGGAGACATCGACAAACAGAAAAAATTAAACAAAGGGGGTGCAGAGGGTGGATAAATTCAGACGAGCTTTTTTGCAAAATGAGCTGAAAACACGCGCGGAAGAAAGCGGCGCTCGATATATCGAGGGATATTTTATCGTGTTCAATCAGCGCACAGAGCTGTGGAGCAACGAATTTGAAGAAATTGCGCCGGAATCCGTAACGGAAAGCCTCGCAAAAAACGACATCCGTTGTCTTTACAACCACAACAGCGACATTGTTCTCGGTCGCACCGGCAGCAAAACACTGACGCTACGCGCGGATGCGCACGGCGTCTGGGGCAGTATGCCGGTAAACGAGGACGACCAGCAAGCGTGCGACGCTTATGCAAGAATCAAGCGCGGTGATATTAGCGGCTGTTCATTTGGTTTTAACCCCACAAAGTGGGAATATAGCGACCTCGACGGCGGCGGAATGCTATGCAGAATCACCGGCATGGACTTGCGAGAAGTGTCTGTGTGTACGTTCCCGCAGTATGAGCAGACGGACATTCAGGCAAGACACAAGGACTTTGCGGCAGCTGCAACAGCGAGCCGTGAAAAGCAAAAAAACAATATCAAAGAAAGATTGGAGAAACTGAAAAAATGTTGAAACAGTTGAGATTACAGATCAACCTCGAAGCCGGCAAGAAAAGATATGCGGCGCTGCTCGATCAGAAAAGAGGTTTTGACGAAAGACAGGCGGACATCGAAAAGCGCTTTGCGGCTGCAACGGAAAAGGGCGAAGACCTTGCCCCCATTGAAGCAGACCTCAAAACCCTCGAGGACGATATTGCAGCTGCCGACGTGGACGCAAAGATCGTGGACGTCGAGGCGGAAATCACCCGCATTGAAAACGAACTGAAAGAGACCGGAGAGGGACACGGCGCAGCTGGCGCATCCGGCAACGACAACGAAAACGAAAAGAGAGGAAAAAACACCATGAACAAGTATCAGGTCAGAAGAATGCTCGAGAGCGGCGAATACTACGAGCGCGCAGAGGTCAAGGACTTTTACGAGAAGCTGAAAAACATTCGCGCCGTCTCCGGCGAGGGGCTTACTGTCCCCGAAATCATTGTAAATCGCATCATGGACATCATGGGCGACTACACCACCCTTTACCCCCTTGTCGATAAGATTCGCGCAAAAGGCACTGCCCGCATCCTTATCGACACAGACACCACCGCTGCGACGTGGCTTGAATCCAAAGGCACGCTGCCGACCGGTGACGTTGGCACTATCACCGACATTTCCTTTGACGGCTACAAGGTCGGCAAGGTGACGTTTGTTGACAATGCCATGATGCAGGACAGCATCGTAAATCTTGACGACTACGTAACAAAGAAGCTCGCCCGCGCAATTGCGCTTGCACTCGATCTTGCAATCCTTAACGGCAAGGGTGACGCGCAGAAAGAGCCTACCGGCATCATCACCGCGCTTGACGAATCCCACAAGGTAACTGTAACTGACCCCACCAGCGTTGCAGCTATCGTCAAGCCCATTGCCCTTGTTGACGACGGAACGGACAGCACCGGTGACATCGTGGCTGTTATGAAGCGCAGCACGTATTACAACCGTCTGCTCGAGTTTTCCATTGCCACCACCGACGCCGGAGAAGTGGTCGGCAAGCTCCCCAACATCAAGAAACCCGATCTGCTCGGGCTTGACGTCGTTTTCAATAACGGCATGGACGTCGACAAGATTCTTTACGGCGACATGACCTGTTACACCCTTGTTGAGCGTGAGAGCATCACGATTGACAAGTCTGAACACGTCAAGTTTGCGGAAGATCAGACCGCATTCCGCGGCAAGGGCAGATACGACGGCAAGCCCACCAAAAAGAATGCGTTTGTGCTTGTCACTCTTGCATTTACCGCAGAAGCTGCCGCAGCTTCCACCGGTGAAGACGACGAGACTGTATAAATGCAGTAAAGAGAGGGCAGCAGCATGAATGACGAAAGAAACATTGAAACAGCTTTGTCGCTGTTCAAAATAGCGCTCGGCGTCACGCACACCGTCCGCGATACATATTTCAGAAACTTGCTGCGCGCCCGCTTATGCGAACTCGAAAACACCGGCATTGCTATTGACACGGAATCCCCCGAGGACAATATGCTGCTTGCTGACTATTGCGAATGGACATATAAAAACAGGGACACTGCAAAAGCAATGCCGGAAAATCTGCGCTTGCGCTTGAACAATAAGAAAGTGAAAGGCAGGGCGACCACATGAATGAATTGAACTCTGTGCAAAAAAACTCTGCCGAAATCTCGCTTGACGAGGTGTGCTACACCCCGCCATTTGAAGACGAGACGCATTTTCTCTTTTGCGCAGAAGTGCCGATAATTTCAAGTGAATTTTTCGACGCCGGCGTGCAGGACATCAAGCCGGCGCGCTCCCTCTTGGTCGACACAGAAAGCTACGATGAAAATATTGACCGCGTGAAATACAAAGGCAGCGTGTATGCGATCTATCGCACATACAAAATGCCGACCGGACGCACGCAGCTGTATTTGACAGAAAAAGCGGGTGTGCGATAATGCCGGATGATCTTGCGGCAGCAATTGCCGCCGCTCTTACAGAGTACACAGAGGAAGTAACAGAGGGAATGAAAAAAGCCGTCGACACAACGGCTGACGAAGTGAATGCAGAAATTAAGCGGCACATCAAATTCCAAAAGCGCACCGGAAAATATGTCAAGGCGTTTGCCGTCAAAACATCGTTTGAAGACAAGCGCAACAAGCGCAAAACGTGGTATGTGAAAGCCCCAGAAT
Source organism: Clostridia bacterium (assembly GCA_045537695.1). Classification (GTDB taxonomy): domain Bacteria; phylum Bacillota; class Clostridia; order UBA1381; family UMGS1253; genus RGIG2041. Next base: position 19,754 of record JAZSQB010000045.1, read on the forward strand.
TCAGAAAAACGCATCTGCTCGAGAACGGACACAAAAACCGAAACGGAACGCGTGCGCGGGCATATCCACATATCAAGTACGGCGAGGAATTGGCGCAAAAACGCCTGCCGGAGCTTATAGAAGACGCCGCGCAAGGAAAGTGAGAAACACAAATGTCAAAAGTAAAAGCGCTGATTGAAAGTCGTATGCAGCAAGCGGGCATACAGACGCAGTACAGGAAATATGACAAGCCACCGGACGGCACATATTCAACGTGGTATATTGACCGCGAAAAGCTGACCGGCAGCGACGGTCAGACCAGAATCCGACACAGCGACATTGTGCTTGAACTCTGCACAATCGACAAGGATTTTGACGCAGAGGAAAAGGTCGAGACTGCCTTTGAAGACTGCGAAATCACAAAACAGGAAGACTACAACACAAACGAAAATTTGTATACAGTCACCTTTAATTTCACCATAACAACAAAAATCAAAAGGAGAATGAGGACATGAAAACCTATACCGACAGAATCGCACTCGGCAGCGGTGATTTGTTCTGCATGGAATTCACCGGAACTTTGCCGGAAGACGAGGCAATCGAAAAAGACGAGAATCTTCTCGGCGCAATCAAGGGCGGTGCATCTGTGGAATACAAGCCCACAAAATACACCGCGTATGACGACAGCGGACGCCGCAGCAAGGAAATTATCACTGACGAGGAAGCAAAGCTCAAATCCGGTGTGATTACTTGGAACGGCAAGACGCTTGCAAGACTTTGCAGCACCGCGCGCGTAACCGAATCAGGAAACCGCCGCACGGTTAAGATCGGCGGCATCAAAAATCACGACGGCAAGAAATACGTGCTGCGTTTTCTCCACAAGGACGCAGAGGACGGCGACTGCCGCTTGACTATCGTCGGAAGCAACGAGGCGGGCTTCACGCTTGCGTTTGCAAAGGACAAAGAAGTACAGATCGACGCAGAATTCAAGGCGTTTCCGCATGACGAAGACGGAACGCTTATCAGGTATGACGAGGAAATCGTCGACGAAGCAGCTGCCGCAAGTGTTGCGGAGACTGATGCCGGAGACGAAAACGAGGAAGCCTAAACGAACAAAAAGCGGCGGGCGGCTTTCCCCGCTCGCCGCAAATCTATATTTACAGGAGAATGAAAAATGCTTGACTTAACATCAATCAAAAAACCGACGCTGCCCGTTAAAATCTCGGACGTGCTGTCCGTGACACTTCTGCCTACGTCGAAAGAGCTTGTCGACAAAATGCAGGAATTCAAAAAGAACACTGGCAGCCATAACAGCGCCGAGCTTTATCAGCTGGCGGCATCCGTTCTTTCTGACAACACAGAAAAAAAGACCGTAAGCACAGAAGACATCCAGCATCTTGATTTGTACGTTATCAAGGAGCTTTTCAGAGAATATCAGAAATTCATTAAGGAGATCAATGCAGACCCAAACTGACGATACCGTACTACCCCGAAGACGACGAGGGGCAGGAGCGGTACACAGTAAGAACATCCCCCGACAAATGGGTCGCAGATTATGCCGGCATCAGCATTTTTGACGTGGGTAAAATCTGCTATTATGATTATTTGCTTTTGCTGCGTGAATCAATCATAACCAATTGCAGAAAAACCGAAAAAGGGCGTGAATACCTCGACAAATGCTGGATAATAGCGCAGACGAAGCCGGAGAGGGACAAACTGCGCAAAAAATTCAGGAAAGGCGGGTAAAAGCCGTGGCATCAGCCATTAAAGGAATCACAATAGAAATCGGCGGCAATACCACCGGACTTGATAAAGCGTTACAAAATGTAAACAAGCAAAGCCGGTCGTTACAGTCTGAATTGAATGCGGTTGACAAGCTGCTGAAATTCGACCCCACAAACACGGAATTGCTTGCGCAAAAACAAGAGCTGCTTGCAAAGCAGGCAGCGCTCGCAGCTGAACGGGTCCAGACACTGCGCGACGCGCAGGAGCAAGTCGGACAGCAGCTGAAAGACGGGACAATCACAGACGAAGCATACAGGGCATTTCAGCGCGAAGTCGCCGCAGCTGAACAGCAGCTGAAAAAGGCAAATGCGGCACTTGACGATTTCAACGACGAAGCGTCAGACGCAGGCGCAGGCGCGGAAGACCTTGCAGAGAACGTCAAAGAGAGCGGAGACGCTGCAAAGGATGCCGGCGGAGCGTGGGACGCAATGGGCGGCATCCTCGCAGGCGTGGCGGCTACCGCTGCCGCTGCTGCCGCAGCCGTTGCAGCTGCCGCCGGAAAAATGGCAGCAGAACTGATCGACGCAACGAATCAGGCGGCTACATACGCGGACGACATGGCGACGCTCGCCGTACAAACGGGCGTCAGCACAGATTCCCTGCAAGCCTACGGCTACGCAGCGGAGCTTGTCGACGTTTCGCTTGACACCCTCACGGGGTCAATGGCAAAGCAAATCAAATCCATGTCGACCGTGACAAATGTCGCGGGAGAAGCGGCGGTCGATCTTGAAAAGCTGGGAAAAGCTGAAACGAAAGCCGCAAACGCAGCGCTTGCGGTTGAATCTGCACAGCTGAAATATCAAGCAGCGGTCGAAAAAAACGGCGAGGCATCGGCGGAAGCGCAACAGGCGGCAATCGCGCTTGAAAAAGCACAGAATAATTTGGCACAGGCGCAAGCCGACGTCGCAGCTGCTTCACAGGCAGTCGAGCCGTCAGTAAATGCAATGACACAAGCATATAACAAGCTCGGCGTATCTGTTTATGACGAAACGGGCAAAATGCGCGACGGCGAAACCGTGTACTGGGAGCTTATAGACGCGCTCGGTAAAGTCGAGGACGAAACCGAAAGAGATGCACTCGCAATGCAGATTCTTGGCAAATCTGCGCAAGACCTCAACCCGCTTATTTCTCTCGGCAGTGAAGCTCTGGGAGAGCTTATGCAGGAAGCAGAAGACGCCGGAGCGGTTTTGTCAGAAGACACCCTCGACGGGCTGCTTGCTGTTTCTGACGGTCTGGAACGGATGAAAAGCAGCGCCACAGCTGCCACAAACAACGTCGGCACAATTGCCGCCGGCGCGCTGTCTGAATACTACAACGGCGCAGCACTGATTTTGCAGGACTTCACAAAGCTGGTGCAGTCAGCTGTAAACGGCGAAGACATCACGGACGATTTTATAAACGGCTTTGTCGATTCCGTCACAGGAATGGTGCAAGGCGTCGCAGATCAGATTCCGGAAATTGTCGACACTGTTTCAATCATTTTTGTGGCAATCATAGAGGTCGCAGAACAGGCACTGCCGCAGATCGTTCAGACCATTGCCGCATATTTGCCGGAGCTGCTGGCAACCGTCGGAGATATGCTGCCGAGCATCGTCGGCACTGTTGCGCAGATTCTCGGCGCTGTTATAAATAGCATTTTTGAAGCCCTGCCGACCCTTGTTGACACGGTGATCGAAATAATTGTGCTGCTGGTAGAAACTATAATTGACGCACTGCCGGACATCCTCGAGTGCGGTGTTGAAATCATTATTTCGCTGGTGGACGGCATCACAAAGGCGCTCCCGAAGCTGATACCCGCAGCTGTAAAAGCAATTGTGACCGTGGTAAAAGGCATTGTTGACAGCTTGCCCCGCATTCTGGATGCAGCGCTGCAAATCATCCTTGCACTGGTGGACGGCATTCTCGCCGCCCTGCCCCAGCTCATTGCTGCGCTGCCGGCAATCATAATCAGCATTGTTGATTTCATCCTCGGCGCAATTCCGCAGATCATACAGGCGGGCATCACACTGCTTGTTTCTCTTGTCGGTGCGCTTCCTGAAATCATAGCCGCAATCGTGGCTGCAATTCCGCTGATTATTGACGGCATCATTTCGGCTGTGCTTGCCGCGCTGCCGCTCATAATTCAAGCCGGAATTGATTTGCTCATTGCGCTTGTGCAGGCGCTGCCGACAATCATTGTCACGATCTGCAATGCAATTCCGGAAATTATAGACGGCATCATCACGGCGCTGCTCGACAATCTCCCTGCACTTATTCAGGCGGGCGTCACGCTGTTTATTGCCATTGTGCAGAATTTGCCGACGATCATTGTTGAGATCGTCAAAGCAATTCCGCAGATCATCACCGGCATTGTAAACGCAATCACCGGCAGCGTGGGAAAAATCGCGTCAGCCGGCGGCGAACTTATAAAAGGCTTGTGGAACGGCATACAGGATGCCGGCGCGTGGCTGTGGGATAAAATATCCGGATTTTTCGACGGCGTTGTAGATAAAATCAAGGACTTTTTCGGCATTCATTCCCCGTCAAAGCTCTTTGAGGAAGAAATCGGCAAATACTTGGCAGAGGGCGTCGGCGTCGGATTCGAGGACGAAATGGAGAGCGTGGCAGACGATATGCAAAACGCAATACCGACAAACTTTGATACAGAGGTAAATGCCGCATATCATTCCGCGGTGGGAGCAACCGCAGGCACTCATGTATTCGATGTCACAATCCCGCTGGCGCTTGACGGAAAAATATTGACGCGAGTTGTCTCGCGCATCCAGTACAGCACGCAAACAAATCGTGCGGTCGTTTTGGGGGCGGTGACAGAATGAAAATATACACCATAAACGGAAACACCAGAAAACCGGTTGACGGAATCACCGCAGGAATGCTGCGGGATTCCCTCGACACGGATTTTACACTTGCGCTGACGCTTTACAATTCCGATGCGCGCCGCATCAAAAAAGGCACTGTGTTGGAGTACAACGGCAATTTTTTCGACGTTGCAACGCGCACAAAATACATGAACGGTCAAGCGCCTTTTGTCGACACGACCGCAAACAGCATTTTTTGCCGGCTCAACCGCGCGGAATACGCACTCGACAGCTTTGCCGTCAACGGAACACCGGCGGAGATCATGACAGCTGCGCTGCATGGTACACCGTTCACGTTTGGCAAAACAGACCTGACCGGAAAATACACAATCGTCGTAAACGAAACCAGCAGCCGCCGCGCTGTGCTGTTGACTATCGCGGCACAGCTGCACGGCGAAATCGAAATAAACGGCTACGAAATCAGCTTGCTTGCGCACCGCGGAAGCGCTGACGAAATAGAGCTGCTGGACACCGGCGTCGTGTCAGACGTTCAGGAAGAATCAGACGACGCAGAGGGGACAACATCGTACAGCATTACGTTGCTGCACAAAGTCAACCTGAAAGCCGGCGACAATATTCATTTGAAGTTTGACCCGCTGGAAATAGACGCGCACACGCGAATCACCGCAATTGAATACAACCCATACAACCCCCTCGAGGTAAATATCGAAGTGGGCGACTATGAAATGGACATTGTGGATTCATTCATCAGCGCGTCAAACGAAATCGCAGCTGCAAAGCACGAATTTAAGGTGACGAGCGAAGCCCTGACATCACGCATCGAATCTGCCGAGGGTGACATCAGCAGTCTGGAACAGACCGCAG
>JAZSQB010000046.1:0-113682 GCA_045537695.1 Clostridia bacterium
TTTTGCAATTGTTTGAAAACCACCTTTCCCATCTAAGTATTCTTGTACTACCTTTTTCTTAAATTCAAAACTATATTTTGCCACGAAAAAACCGACCTCCCAATCGTTAGATTTTTGGTCTAACTTTTGGGGGTCGGTTCAGACTGAAACACCTTTTTGTTGTGTTTTTAGGATTTTTATGCTATAATGAATTTAATTGCAAAGCAATTAAATTCAGCGATATAAATTCCTGACGGAATTTGCGATATGTACTTCGTACGCGATATATCTTCGATGCGATATGTCCCTTCGGGACGAGAAATAGGAATTTATATCATATCGCAACGGAATGAAATGGAGTTATATCGCATTTGGTACAAATATATCGCACGAACAAAGTGAGTATATCGCTGAAAAAGGTTTGCATTTAAAATATACTGCCACCGATGAATTCGCGCATAAGTGAGGTGGACGGGATTTTGTAATCCTCCATTACTGCAAATGCGGAGAAGATTTCAAGCAGCTTCTGTACAATGGGATAGTGTTCGCTGGATTGCGGCACATCCTTTAAAATCGGCTCTGCATAGCGCTTAAGTACGCAGAATTCATATAGAATTGACGAGTTAAATACCACATCGGCGTGCTCCTCGTACGGGAAAATGTTTTTGATTTCACCCGCCTGCACGCTCGGCCACATATCAAAGGTGTTCTGCGCGCTGCTGCAGCGATAGTTGTAATCGCGTACCAGACGACGAATCAGGCGTGTGTCGGTCGGTGAAATTGGATTTAATTCATCCAGTGCAAGCTCCGTCAGCGGTGAAATATAAATTTTAAACTTGTATTTGTCCTCGACGGAAGGGGTAAGGCGCTCGTTGTGCGCGTGAATACCTTCGATAATGGCAACCTGCCCGTCGAGTAACCGCAGTTTGTTGCCTTGCGGCAGACGGCGTCCGGTTGCAAAGCTGAAGATCGGCACTTCGACTTCTTCGCCTGCAATCAGGCTTGCAATATGCTTATTAAATAATTTGTAGTCAATAGACTCCACTTCCTCAAAATTAAAGGAGCCGTCTTCATTTTTGAGCGCGTATTCCATATTCACGTAATAGTCATCTAGTGAAATTTTAATCGGGGTAATGCCGCTTACGCGTAGTTGAATGCCAAGCTTTTCGGAAAACGTTGTTTTGCCGGACGAGGATGGGCCGGTAATTAAAATAATTTTGCGCTCCGGCATACCGCTTTTGATTTCATCCGCAATTTGCGCGATGCGCTTTTCGTGCAGACCTTCCTGCATTAAAATCATATCATAAATATTGCCCTTTTGTACAAGCGCGTTTAAATCCGATACACAATCGACGGAAAGCACTTTTTCCCAAAGGGAAAACTGCTCTGTCACGTGCGAAAGCTGTTTTGCGGATGCAAACGGCGGGATTTCGCCGGCGGAGTTATAGTTGGGATAGCGTAACAGGAAACCTTCGTTATAACAGTCAATATCAAACTTATAAATGATACCGCTGCGAATGGCAAGCACGCCATCCATAAAGTAATGGCGGTTTTCGATTTTGTATAAGTTTACGGTTTCGCACGCGAGATTGCTTAGGCATTCTGCACCGCGTTGATTTCCTTCGTTTTTTAAGATGTTGCATGCTTCAGCGCGGGGCAGGGGATACTTTTCAATCGGCACATCAGCATCTATGATGCGCTGTATTTCAGCTTTGAGCTTTTCTGCGTATGCCGGCGTTGCCGCGTCGCCGTTGGTCAGTTCAAAAAAGGTTGCTTTGCTGATGGACTGGCGAATACGCACGCAATTTTGTCCGGTAAGACAGCGGCAGGCGTGTGCCAACAAAAGAAACAGCGTCTGTCTGTAGCAAAAGAAGCCTGATTTTGTGTTTATATCTAAAAGATAAATATCCTCGCCCTTGTGCGCCGGCGTGTCCAGGCTGACAATTTTATGGTTTGCCTGCGCAGCCACAAAGGCGGCTGTATCGGTGTAGTCTTTGATTTGTTTGTTTTCTGTGTAGGGGTATGGACTTCCGTTTACATAAACCATCATAAGAATCACCTCAGATTAAAACATAGTAAAAAATTCATCTTTCTTCTTTAAAATCTCATCAAAACGGTTGATGTACTCAATCGGGGACTTGAAATTAAACACACGCTCGATGCGGTCGGTTTCAAAGTCCACATATTTGCTCGAGCCACTGGAGCCGAGCGCTAAAATCGACTGTACTTCTTCCATAATGTTTACATTGTATACGCTTGCATACCCCGGCTTGGTGTAGCCGACGTTTTCGAAGTTGCCGAGCATATTTTTTTGTCTGTACATATAATACGGGGTATACCCGGATTTATGCATAAAATCCTGCGCAAGCGACAGCATAGAGTTTACGGTGTCCGGATTGGTCAGGCTGTAGTCGCCTAACTTCTGATGGAGCGCAGAACCGCGCTTGACCGACATGGTGTGCACGGTGATGTTTTCCGGCGAAAGGTCTGCAATGCGCGCAAGGGTATGCGCAAAGTCGTTTGCATCCTCCATCGGCAGACCGATAATCAGGTCGGTGTTGATGTTGTCAAAACCGAGGCTGCGTGCAAGCTTAAAAGTATTTACAATATCTTCAGCCTTGTGTGCGCGACCAATAGCCTCGAGCGTTTTATTATTCATCGTTTGCGGATTGATGCTGATGCGCGTTACGCCGTGTTTTTTAAGCGTTTCAAGCTTTTCTTTTGTAATGGTGTCCGGTCTGCCGGCTTCCACACAAAATTCCACGGCATTGGAAAGGTCAACGTGTGCGCGTACCTGCGATAAAATAAAATCCAAATCCGCGCAGTCGAGCGAGGTCGGCGTACCGCCGCCGAAGTATACGCTTTGCACGTTTAAACCGTTTGCCTTGATTTTTTGTGCGCTGTATTCGATTTCCTGCGCCAGCAGGCGCACATAGTCTTTTACGTATTTTTTGGTGTGTCTTAAATCGGCAGACACGAAAGAGCAGTAAAGACAACGGGTTGGGCAAAAGGGGATGCCGATGTAGAGCCCGATATCCCTTTTTGTATTGGCGGAAATAATCGGCAGCTCGTTTTGTGCAACCGAAAGCGCCAGATTTAATTTGTCTGTTCCCGCGCCGTAGAGCGTATGCATATACGAAACACATTCTTCAGGTGATTTGCCCTTTAAAAGCATTTGTCGGAACGGTTTTGCCGGACGGATGCCGGTCATCACGCCCCAGGGCAGATGCACATCGCGCACTTGCTTTGCCGCAAGGCGCAAAGACATACCGCTGACAGCGGCGCAAACCTTTTTGTAGATTTGCGCATCGTCTAAATGTGTATCTGTAAAGCTGTATGTGCCGGTATAGGTTTTTTTCTGATAGGTCAGCGTGGTGTGCACCGTAAGGGTGTCGCAGTTGCGTGATGCCTCGGAAAGAATATCCAAATCCGCATCGGCATCAAAAAAAAGCACGGCAACTAACCACAGACTGTGCTCAGATTCGTAACCGATGGTCTTAATATTCATATTCCCAGTCCTGCTGTATATATTCGTTGTTTTTCTTTTCATAACCGATGGTTGTCGTGCGTCCGTGACCCGGATATACATCCGTGCTGTCCGGCAGCACATAAAGCTGACGGCGGATGGATTCTTTGAGAATGTCAAAATCGCCGCCCGGCAAATCGCATCTGCCGACATTTCTTAAAAAGAGCGTATCGCCGGAGAAGAGAAAGCCTTCCGTATAATAGCAAACGCTGCCCACCGTATGACCCGGCGTATAGAGCACTTTGATATCAATGTCGCCGATGTAGAGCGTTTCGTTGTCTACAACGGTCTTGGTCGGTGCAGTGCTTGGGCAGAGCGCATCTGCATATGCCGCTAAATTGACGGTCGGGTCGCATACGGCATCTTCCTCAAACTGATGAATAATCACCTGCGCCTCTGTCGCCTCGCAAAGCGCGTCTAATGCACCGATGTGGTCGTAGTGCGCGTGCGTGAGCAAAATGTATTTGAGCGTGAGCCCCTCTTCTTCTAAAATATCTAGTACGGCACCGGCATCGCACGGCGCGTCAATCACGGCGGCGAGCTTTGTTTTTTCGTCGCCGAGGATATAACAGTTATTATCCATATTGCCCAATGAAAGCATTTTGAAAAACATAGTAAATGTCCTTTCTATTGCGTATTTCTTGTAATATCATATACGCCTGGGATGCTGCGCATACGTTTGTGAATCAAATCGAGTTGTCCGGTGTTGCTGATTTGTGCAGTCAGCGTCACAATAGCAACATTTCCTTTTGTCGTGCGTGCGCTGAAAGAACGCATCGGAATTTTCAAATCCATCATACTACTTGTGATTTCCGCTAAAAGACCAGTGCGGTCATCTGCCTCAATCTGTAAATCCACCAGATAGGATGCGTTTTTGGTATCTTCCCAGGTCACCTTAATCAAGCGGTCTAAATCTTCTTCAGAAAGCGCTGTCATAGACATATTCGGGCAGTCACGACGGTGCACGGAAACGCCACGCCCCTTTGTGATAAAGCCGATAATGTCATCGCCCGGCACGGGATTACAGCAACGGGATAGGCGCACGAGACAGTTGTCAATGCCGTGCACAATAATGCCGTTGGATGCCTTGGTTTTGTTAGCGGCCGGAGCCGATGCCAGTGCATCTGCCACCAATGTCTCCGGCGTAATGTTCGGATTTTCAGTCTTGGCAATTTTTAAGTACTCATCGCGCAGACGCATAATGATTTTCTGCGCGGTTAAGCCGCCGTAACCGATGGAGGCGTATAAGTCATCCAAATTATTTAAATTATAGCGCTTTAAAACCGGGTCAATCCAAGCCTGACGGAATAACTGATTAAACGATAGGGAGTGGCGCTTTAATTCTTTGTCAATCAAATCCTTACCGCGTACAATGTTTTCGTCGCGACGCTCTTTTTTAAACCACTGGTTGATCTTGTTGCGCGCCTGCGAGGTTTTAACGATTTTGAGCCAATCGCGGCTTGGGCCGTATATAGAGGCGGACGTCATAATTTCGACGATATCGCCGTTTTGCAGCGTTGTATCAATCGGCATAATTTTGCCGTTGATGCGCGCGCCCATCATTTTGTAACCGATGGCGGAGTGAATGGAGAACGCAAAATCAATCGGCGTTGCACCAGCTGGTAGGTTAATCACATCGCCTTGCGGTGTGAATACAAATACTTCGTCGGCAAACATATCAATTTTTAATGTGCGCATAAATTCGTCTTCGTCCATTGTCTCCTTCTGGATTTCCAGAAGCTGACGTACCCAGGCGAATTTTGCGTCATAATCCGTTGAACCGGAAATGCCTTCTTTGTACTTCCAGTGCGCAGCGACACCTTTTTCGGCAACGGTATGCATTTCCCAGGTTCGAATTTGAATTTCGAGCGGATTGCCGTTTGGTCCGATAACCGTTGTATGCAAAGACTGATACATGTTCGGCTTCGGCATCGCAATGTAATCCTTAAAGCGCATCGGAATCGGGGAAAATTGTTCGTGTACCATACCGAGTACGGTGTAACAGTCGCTGACAGTATCTACAATAATGCGCACGGCAAACAAGTCGTAAATTTCATCTAAAGACTTTTGCTGCGTGTACATTTTGCGGTAAATGCTGTAGAAGTGCTTTGCGCGTCCGTTAATCTGCCCTTTGATGCCAATGGCTTTGAGCTTATGCTCCAAAGACTGCATTACTTCGCTGATATACGTATCACGTTCTATTTTCTTTTGCTTAATACTTTCCGTGATTTCCTGATACGCAATCGGGTCTAAGAATTTTAATGCGAGGTCTTCAAGCTCGCCTTTAATGGTTGCGATACCGAGACGATGCGCAAGCGGGGCATAGACCTCCATAGTTTCACGCGCTTTTTCTCGCTGCTTTTCCGGTGTCATGCTCTTAAGCGTGCGCATATTGTGCAAACGATCCGCCAGCTTGATTAAAATAACGCGGATATCCTTCGCCATGGCAAGGAACATTTTGCGCAGGTTCTCTACTTGCTGTTCTTCTTTGTTCGTGTAGCTGATTTTACCAAGCTTCGTTACGCCGTCCACCAAAACCGCAACATTGTCACCAAACAGTGACTTGATTTCGTCGAGTGAGACATCTGTGTCCTCTACCACATCGTGCAAAAGCGCAGCAATAATCGATTGTACATCCACTTCCAATTCGGCTAAAATGAGCGCAACGTGGAGCGGGTGGTGAATGTATGGTTCGCCTGAGATGCGGAGCTGTCCTTGGTGCGCCGCATTGGCGTATTCAAACGCACGGGTAACTTTTTTTATGTCGGCAGCGCTGTTCGGCGTTTTGATTCTCGCGGTAAGCGCATCTAATATTTTTCTTGTATCTGTTTCTGTCATAGCAGATCATCCTTATGCAAATAATTATTTTACGCTCTGACGTACGTCTTTGAGCGCCAACTGCAATTGCTTTACGCCATGGTAAATGCTTGTGTCAATAGTGAAAGCAAGGTCGAGGTTTGTGCCGATTTTAAAGCTTTCGGCAACCTCCGCCATATTAAATCCGACAAATTCGGCTTGCCTGCCGGATTTTGTGACGGTGAGCTTGCAATGCTTTCCGTTGCCGATTTGTCTTACGGAATGTAGCGTGGTATTCATCACGGCAAATACCGGCTGCGGATTATCCATGCCAAACGGTTCAAGCATGGTGAGTAGCTCTGCGTTCGACAGTGTTAAATCCGAAAGATGCAGTACCGCATCAATATTAATATATGGAATCAGCGTTGTTTCATCCATTGTTTCTGCGGCGTATTTGTTGATTTCTGCTTCAAAAGCTTCAATGCTGCCGGCGTCCATACCGAGACCGGCTGCCAATTCATGACCGCCAAATTTCAACAGATGTTCGCTACAGTGGGTGAGGGCCTCAAAAATATTAAATCCCTTCACGCTGCGGCCGGAGCCTTTGCCCATATTTTCGGACAGGGAAATCAAGATAGTTGGCTTATAGAACTTGTCCGTGATGCGCGAAGCGACAATACCGATAACGCCGTGATGCCAGTTTTCCTTGGCAAGGACAAATACCTTTTTCTCTTCCGGCTTTTCGTATGCCTGAATCATCTCAAGTGCATCTTTTAAGATTTCCTGTTCGGTTTGCTGACGTTGGTGATTTTCTTCTTCCAGAAGCTGTGCGATTTCCGCCGCTTTTTCCTTTGAGTGCGTTACCAATAGCTCGACTGCCATCGTCGCGCTGCCGACTCTGCCAGCGGCGTTGATGCGCGGGGCAATCATAAAGCTGATGTTGCCGGCGCTTAAAGGCTTGCCGGCGATACCTGCGATTTCAAACAGTGCCTGAATGCCAATATTTTCGGTTTCCTGTAGTTTCTTTAAGCCCTGCGAAACAAATAAGCGGTTTTCACCGGTCAGGCTTACGACATCTGCAATCGTTCCGATAGCAACGATGTCAATAAATTCATCGAAGTACCGGCTTGCGGACAAACCAAGCTTTAATGCGATGGCGAGAATAAATTTAAAGGCAACGCCAACGCCGGCGAGATCCTTAAACGGATAAGTACAATCCGGTTGCTTCGGATTGATGACCGCATGCGCACGGGGAATTTCTTCTTTGCAGGTATGGTGGTCGGTGATGATAATATCCAGACCAATGGTCTTTGCAAATTCCACTTCGCCGACGGCGGTGATACCGCAGTCCACGGTTACCAAAAGGGCTGCGCCGGACTTGCGGATTTTCTGCAGCGCGAGAATGTTAATGCCGTAACCTTCGTCTACGCGGTTCGGAATGTAATAATTTACATCCAGACCGAGACCTTTCAAAAATTTATACACGATGGCAGAAGAAGTGATGCCGTCAACATCGTAGTCACCATAAATGACAATGGTTTCTTTGTTTTCAATCGCTTGTTGAATGCGTTCGGCTGCTTTTTCAGCATCTTTGAGCAGAAAAGGGTGGTGTATACCGTTTTTGCCTTTCAATAGAAATTGCGTTGCAGTTTCAGGGTCTGTGATGCCGCGGTTTGTCAAAATTGTGGCAACGACCGGCGGTATGTGAAGCGCTTCTGCGAGGACGGGAGCCTCTGGTGCGCGCTTAAAAAAATTCCAACGTTTTTGCGTCATGGTTACCTCCAAATGGTGTTTCTTAAAAATTACCTTTTATTATATCAGAAAACAAACCTTATTTCAACATTTTTTTCGAGGGATTTTTCTTGCATTGTTTGACAAGTTATAGTATAATTTTAATAATTGAGCAAATATATGGGGTGAATGGTTTGCCGGCAAGCAAAAATATACTCAATCAGATGCAGAATGGCATCGCAACATTTAGTAAAAGTCAAAAGAAAATAGCAGCTTATATCCTGGAGCATTATGATGAAGCACCTTTTATTACGGCGGCAAAGCTCGGTAAACTTGTCGGTGTCAGTGAATCGACCGTTGTTCGTTTTGCATCCGAGCTTGGCTATGGCGGTTATCCGGAAATGCAAAAGGCAATTGCTGAGGTGATGCGCAGTCATTTAACGGCGGCGCAACGCGTCAGTGTGACGAGCGGACGATTGGAAAACGGTGATATATTGGATTACGTTCTTACTTCGGATATGAACAACATCCGTTCCAGTATGGAGCAGATTAAGCGCGCGGCATTTGAAAAAATTGTTGATGCACTTGTCGGTGCTAAGCATATTTATATCTTTGGTGTGCGTAGTTCGGCATCGCTTGCATCCTTTTTTGGTTTTTATCTGAATCTGATTTCGCCGAATGTACACAATGTGCGTGCGTCCACCTCGAGTGAATTGTTTGAAGAGATTTTGCGTATTGATGAAGGTGATGTGTTTGTTGCCATCAGCTTTCCGCGCTATTCAAAGCGCACGCTCAAAGCCATTGATTATGCGAAAAACCGCGGCGCAACAGTTATCGGCCTTACAGACAGACCGTCGTCGCCGATTGCAGTAGCGGCAGATTTGTGCTTGACGGCACTGAGTGATATGGCATCGTTTGTCGACTCGCTTGTGGCACCGCTCAGTGTAATCAATGCGCTTTTGGTTGCTATCAGCATGAAAAAGCAGGAGGATATTGTAGAAACCTTAGAGCAGCTCGAGCAAATTTGGGATGAATATGAGGTTTACGAAAAGTTTGAAATGGAAGGCAAATAACAGATGGGAAAAACAGTCGTGATTGGTGGCGGTCCGGCAGGTATGATGGCTGCAGGGCGCCTGAATATGCGCGGAAAAGAGACCGTTTTGATTGAAAAAAATCCGATGCTCGGCAAAAAACTGCGCATTACGGGCAAGGGGAGATGTAATATCACTAACGCCTGTGATGTGACGGAAATTTTTGAGAATATTCCGCGCAATCCGCGCTTTTTGTACAGCGCGATTTACGGATTTACGAATACGGATATGATTGCGCTTTTGGAAAGTCTTGGTTTAAAAACCAAGGTGGAGCGCGGTATGCGCGTCTTTCCGGTCAGTGACAGTGCCCACGATGTGGCAAAAGCACTGGAAAAGTACGCACTCGGCAAGCACGTGCGGCTATTGCGCGGGGAAGCAGAGCAGATTTGTACGGCGCAGGGGCGCGTTTGCGGTGTTGTGTTAAAGGATGGGCGCGAAATCGAATGTGAGAGCGTCATTGTGGCGACGGGCGGCATTTCTTATCCGCTCACCGGCTCG
Source organism: Clostridia bacterium (assembly GCA_045537695.1). Taxonomy (GTDB): domain Bacteria; phylum Bacillota; class Clostridia; order UBA1381; family UMGS1253; genus RGIG2041. The sequence continues at coordinate 9,622 of JAZSQB010000046.1, forward strand.
ACGGGAGACGGGTATCGTTTTGCAGCTGCGCTCGGACACGAAATTGCAGAGCCGACGGCATCGCTTGTGCCGGTAATAACGCGCGAACAATGGGTTAAGGACCTGATGGGCGTTTCGCTTAAAAACATAGCGTTTAAAGTGACGGATGAAAAGAACCGCAGCATTTACGAAGATTTCGGCGAAATGCTGTTTACGCATTTTGGCGTATCCGGACCGGTTGTACTCTCGGCAAGTGCACATATGCGCGAGATGCAAAAGCACACCTATACAATGCATATAGACTTAAAACCGGCGCTGACGGCAGAACAGTTGGACAAGCGTGTTTTGCGCGATTTTGCGCAGGGACCGAACAAGCATCTTGTCAATGCGTTGGATGCACTTTTGCCGAAAAAAATCATTGAGCCGATTTTGCACATTGCCGGACTGGAGCTGCATAAGCCGGTCAATGGCCTGCAAAAAGCAGAGCGGCTTAAATTGGTGGAAACCCTGAAGGATTTGCGTTTGACGGCGCGCGATTTTCGCCCGGTTGCGGAGGCAATTGTGACCTCTGGCGGCGTAACAGTTAAAGAAGTCAATCCGTCTACAATGGAGTCTAAGATTGTGCAGGGTTTGTATTTTGCCGGCGAGGTTCTGGATGTGGATGCGTATACGGGCGGTTTTAATTTACAGATTGCATATTCGACCGGTTATCTCGCCGGCGACAATGCATAAGGAGGTATAAGTATGAAAACATATTCGATTGCGATTGACGGGCCGGCAGGTGCCGGCAAAAGCACGATTGCCAAGGCGGCGGCGGCGCGTCTGCGTTTTATTTATATTGACACGGGGGCAATGTACCGCGCGGTGGCACTCTATGCCATTCGCAATGATTTACCGTGGGACGATGCTGAGGGGCGTTTGTCTGCGGCACTTGAAAACATTGAAATTGCCATTGACTATGTCGACGATGCACAGCACGTGTTTTTAAACGGGGAGGATGTAAACGGACTGATTCGCACACCGCAGGTCAGCGCGGGGGCATCTGCAGTTGCAACGGTGCAGTCAGTGCGCATTAAGCTTGTAGAAATCCAAAGAGAGCTTGCAAAAGGCAAAAATGTCATTATGGACGGTAGAGACATTGGTACGCACGTTTTGCCTGATGCCGATGTAAAGATTTATTTGACGGCATCGGTGGACGCACGCGCACAGAGACGCTATAAAGAGCTTGTTGAAAAGGGCGAGGAAGTGGATTTTGAGACGATTAAAACCGACATTATCGCCAGAGATAAAAACGATTCCGAACGCGAATTTTCGCCGCTTCGTCAGGCGGAGGATGCCGTCTTGGTGGATAACTCCAATATGGGCATCGAAGAGTCTGTGCAGTTTTTGATTTCGATGATTAAAGAAAGGATTGCATAGTATGTTTTATGGTTTTGCTATTGCGCTTTTACGCGCGCTTTTATTCTTCATCTACCCGATGAAGGTCATCGGCAGAGAAAAAATTGTATATGGTAAAGGTGTGGTGCTTGCGGCAAATCACCAGTGCTTTATGGATGCGGTTTTTGTGGCGCTTGCCTATAAAAAGCAGCTAAATTTTCTTGCAAAAAAAGAATTGTTTAAATACAAGCCGTTTGCGGCGCTGTTTTATGCACTCGGTGCATTTCCGGTTGACCGCGGTGCGGCGGATTTAAAAGCGGTCAAAAAGGCGCTTTCCGTGCTGAAAGAGAACAAGCCTTTGCTGATGTTTCCGGAAGGCCCACGTGTGCGCGCAGGGGAAACGGCGGATGCAAAGCACGGTGTAGCAATGTTTTCGGTAAAATCAAAAGTACCTGTGCAGCCGATTGCCATTGTCAGCAATTTTAAGCCGTTTTGCCGTACATACGTTGTATTCGGCGATCCGGTCGAGTTTGAAGCGTATTACGGACAGAAGCTGGATAACGAGGTTTTGGCCGTTGTCAGTGATGATGTGATTGACAAAATACGTAAAATTGCGGAAGATACAAAAATAGGTCTTGCAAAAAGATAAAATATGCGGTAAAATAATATGCAGCTTTGATTTAGCCGAAGGGACATTGGGAAATGAAAAATCAGATTACGGTTGTAAAGAGCGCCGGTTTCTGTTTTGGCGTGCAAAAAGCGGTCACCGGTGTTTACGCTATGTTAGATGCAGGGGAGAAGATTGCCGTTCTCGGTGAGTTGATACACAATCCGACCGTGAATTGCGATTTATGTGCACGCGGTGTTTTGACGGTGGATACGCCGGCTGAATGCCCAAAAGATATGCGTTTGGTGATTCGGACGCACGGTATTGCCAAGGATGTGCAGACGCAGGCAGAATCCATGGGGCTTTCGATTGAAGATCTGACCTGCCCGTTTGTGAAAAAGATTCACAATATTGTGGAGCGCGAAAGTCAGCAGGGGCGAAAAGTCTTAATCATCGGCGATGAAAGCCATCCGGAAGTGCGCGGCATCATGGGGTGGTGTGCAACAAAGCCGGATGTGCTGCAGACTGCACAGAAAGCTTCAGATTACTGCGAAAGCGGCGTGAGCGTGGTTTGTCAGACGACGTTTAATCAAAAGAATTATGAAAATATTGTTACAATTCTAAAAAAGAATTGCCAAGACATATGTTTTTTTGATACAATATGTAATGCGACGCAAGTCCGTCAGGATGAAGCGGCGGCTATTTCGGCAGAATCGGATGTTATGTTTGTTATCGGCGGCAAGTCGAGTTCAAACACCCGAAAGCTGTATGAGATATGTGCAGAGAAGTGTGCGCATACATACTTAATTGAAAATTTTGAGGATATTCCTCAAGATATAAATTACAAAAACAAAAAAATAGGTATTACTGCGGGGGCATCTACACCCTCGGGTAGTATCGAGGAGGTCAAAAGACACATGGAAGAAATCAAGACAAACGGAGAAGTAAGCTTTGAGGAGGCCCTTGAAGAAACTCTCAAAACTTTAAATACAGGAGACGTGGTTGAAGGCGTAGTCGTAGACGTAACCCCTACGGAAGTTATCGTAGATCTCGGCTTTAAGTCTGACGGTATCATTCCGGCAAGCGAACTTACCGAAGATCCGGACGTAAAACCTGCTGATGTAGTTAAAGTTGGCGAAACAATCGAAGTATTCGTTGTTGGTGTAAACGACGGCGAGGGTAAGACCCTGCTTTCCAAGAAAAAGCTCGATGCCATTGCTGGCTGGAAGAAGATTGAGGAAGCACTCGAGAATGAAACCATTCTCGCAGGTAAGGTAGTCCAGGCTGTAAACGGCGGTATTATCGTGTTGGTAGAAGGTACACGCGTATTCGTACCGGCGCGTCAGGCTTCCGACAGATTTACACCGGACTTAAACGTATTTGTAAATCAGAATGTTGAACTGCGTATTACAGAAATCAACACAAGACGCAGAAGAGTATCCGGTTCCATCCTTTCCGTACTCAAGGAAAAGAAAAAGGCATTGGAAGAAGCTTTCTGGGCAAGTGCAGAAGCTGGCAAGCAGTACACCGGTGTTGTTAAGTCCATTATGCCGTTTGGTGCTTTTGTTGACATCGGCGGTGTTGACGGTCTTGTACACATCAGCGAGCTGAGCTGGAACAGAATTAAGGATCCGAGCGAAGTTGTTGCAGTTGGCGATACCCTTGAAGTATACATCAAGGATATCAACGCTGAAACAAAGAAGATTTCCCTCGGTTATAAGAAGGATGAAGACAATCCGTGGACAATTGCAAAGGCTAAGTTTAATGAAGGCGACGTTGTATCTGCAAAGGTTGTTCGTTTCATGAGCTTTGGTGCATTTGTAGAACTCCTTGACGGTGTAGATGGTCTTATCCACATTTCTCAGATTGCAAACAAGAGAATTGAGAAGCCGGAAAGCGAACTCAAGATTGGTCAGGTTGTAGAAGCAAAGATTATCAAGATTGATTGGGAAGCAAAGCGTATCAGCCTGAGCATCCGTGCGCTTTTGGAGCCGGAAGTTGCAGAAGAAGTTGTAGAAGAAGTAGCAGAAGAAGCTGCTGAAACTGCAGAAGAGTAATTCTCAAATTAAAATCGAGATAAAATCCGATACCGCCCCCTAAATGTTAGGCAAAAATCTAACGAATGGGCGAGTGGTCTTGAGGCTACAATGGTTTTAGCCGGTAATTTACCGAAAACAGATCACAAAAAATCCGCATTATACGTGAGTATGATGCGGATTTTTATGATCCTCTTTCCGACAAAAAGTCTCGTCTAAAACTGCTACGCAATAAAAAGTTTAACTTTTTGTGGTTACACACTTAAATATAAATCCTGAATTTAATTATTTTTTCCAAGCATTTGGTGAGAATAAAATCAACATCGGAAAGATTTCCAATCTGCCAATCAGCATATCGAATGACATAATCAGGGTCGACAGCGGGGAATACACAGAAAAATTCTGTGTCGGGCCAACGTGCGCCAAACCCGGACCAATATTATTCAGCGTGGCGGCAATTGCTGTGAAATTCGTTGTGAAATCCATATTATCCAGGCTGATGATTAACATAGATGCAGCAAAAATGATGCTATAAGCTGCCATATACACGTTTACGGCGCGGATGGTTTCGTGCGCAACTGGACGTCCGTTCATTGTAAGCTTGACAATACTGCGTGGATGCGTGGAAATACGCACCTGCTTTACAATGCTTTTCAGCAAAACCAAAATTCTGGACACTTTAATGCCGCCACCGGTGCTGCCGGCGCATGCGCCGATAAACATTAATAATACCAAGATAGCCTTGGAAAATTCCGGCCATAAATCAAAGTCCGTTGTGGTGTAACCGGTTGTGGTGATGATGGAGCCTACCTGAAATGCGCTGTGCCGTATGGTTTCACCAATGGAACTAAACAGTGGGTAACAGTTGATTGTTATGAGCGCAATAGAGGTGAGGATAATGCCAAGATAGGCTTTTGTTTCGTCAGCATGGATAATCAACTTCCATTTGCGCATCAAAATCAGGTAGTAGAATGTGAAATCTATACCGAATAAAATCATAAATATGGTAATGACATTTTGCACGTATGGTGTATAATCTCCGCAGCTGGCGTTGACTATGCCGAAACCACCGGTGCCGGCTGTGCCGAAGCTGATCGTCAATGCAGAGAACAGGTCTAATCCGCCCAAAAGAAGCAGAATAATTTGTGCAAAGGTCATGGAAATATAAATACCATACAACCATTTTGCGCTTGTGCCGATTTTTGGTACAAGCTTGCCAACAGATGGACCGGTTGATTCCGCTTTGATTAGGTGGAGGTTCTCACCGCCGGAAAGCGGTAGAATTGCAACCAGGAATACGAGCACACCCATACCGCCAATCCAGTGCGAGAAACTGCGCCAGAACAAAAGACTTTTCGGCAAAGCTTCTACATCAGAAAGAATCGATGCACCGGTAGTTGTAAATCCGGAAACGGATTCAAAAAACGCATCAATGAAGTTCGGAATATATCCGGAAAAGTAAAACGGTAATGCGCCGAACAAACTCATTGCAATCCAGGCTAAACCGACAATGGTAAAGCCTTCTTTTGCATATAATGCCTTGTTTTTTGGTTTCTTTAATACCAAGGGTAAGCCGAAGGCAAGACAAAGCAGTATGCATAAAAAATATAGCATAAAGTTTTCGCCGTAGGCAATTGCACAAAGCAGTGGTGTTGCAAGACAGCCGGCTTCTATGCAAAGTACCCATCCTAAGGTATGAAAAATAATTTGATAATTCATATTTATTTCTATCCTTTATTCCAAAATGTCACTTATGTCTTTAAAGCCGCTTTCGGCAGTTACAATAATCACTGTATCTCGCGGTTTGATTATATCGCGACCGCGCGGGATGATGATATGTCCGCTGCGGTTAATACAAGCAACTAAAACATGACTCTTTAAATGCAGTTTTTCGAGCGGAATACCTGCAATCGGCGAATTTTCGTGAATACGAAATTCAAGCGCCTCCGCTTTGCCATCTAAAATATAGTGCATTGTTTCAATGTTACTGCCAATGGAGTTCTTTTTTGCACGTACAAAACGCACGATGTATTCGGCGGTGATATTCTTAGGATATACCATCGTATCCAGCTGCAGACTGCCGATGACTTCGTCGTAGGCAATTCGGTTGATTTTAGTAATCAGCTTCGCATTGGTCTTGCTTTTTGCGAAGAGGGAAAGCAAAATGTTTTCCTCATCAATATTTGTCAGCGGAACAAAGGATTCTGTGTGCTCCAAGCCTTCCTCCAACAGGAGATGGTTGTCGGTACCGTCGCCGTGGATGATGGTTGCCTTTGGCAGTAAATCACAAAGCTCGTCGCAACGCTTTGCATCACGCTCAATGATTTTTACTTTGATGCCTGCCTGTAAAAGCATATCGGAAAGGTAGTATGCGGTTTCGCCGCCACCGACAATAATCGTGTCTTTAACACGATTGGTTTTAATGCCGATTTTTTTGAAAAATTCCATACCGTTTTTAATGGTGGAAATAATGCTGACCAAATCGCCGCTTTTGAGTACAAAATCACCGCGCGGGATGAAAACGTCATCGCCACGTTCAACGCCGCAAACGAGAATGTCACAATGCAGCTTCGGCGCAAGTTGTGCTACGGAAAGATTGTCCAATACGGAATCATCCGGAACGCGGAATTTCAGTATTTCTACACGTCCGCGTGCGAAAGTATCAATTTGAATTGCAGAAGGAAATCGCAGTATGCTTGCCATTTCCTTTGCTGCTGCGTGTTCCGGATTAATGACCATGGCAAGACCTAAGTCGTCTTTGAATAAGGCAAGGGATTTTGCGTAATCCGGCTTGCGTACTCTGGCGATTGCCTGGCATTCACCAAGTTTTTTGGCTAAAAGGCAGGTGAGCATATTCAACTCGTCGGATTCTGTCACAGCAATGAGCAAATCTGTTTCTTCAACATCTGCCTCTGTGAGCACATCAATATTGCCGCAGTTGCCGACAACGCCCATAACGTCATGTTGATTGACCAAAATTTCGACAATTTCTGGATTGATGTCTATGACGGTGATGTTATGTTCTTTTTCGAAGCTGAGGCGTTCGGTCAGCTTTTGTCCAACCTTACCGCAGCCTGCAATAATTATATTCATAAGTAGCATCTCCTACATATTTGGTTAGCTTATTATAGCACCATTATTTTTGAAAATCAATAGCTTTGCAAAAATAATAAAAATGCCGAAATTCGTTCGGCATTTTGTATGGCTGTTTAATCTTCGTCGTATACTTTTCGGGGAGATTTTGTGCGATAGAACAGCGCAATTGTACCCGGTCCGATGTGCGTGCCGACGGTGGCGCCAATATCGGATTGTAAACGCAGCTCGCTGTCTTCGCCGCACTGGATTTTCACTTCGTTCCACAACTGGGCAGCGGTGTCCGGTGCGCTTGCGTGTACGATGCACCATTGGGGATTCTCTGTATCCAAATCATCACTGATGGCTTTTTGCACGAGCTTTTGCAACACGGTCTTACTGCCGCGGAATTTGTCCACAGACTCCATAATGCCGTTGATGACGGATAATACCGGCTTGATGTTTAATAAACTGCCGGCAATTAAACTTGCCTTGTTGATTCTGCCACCTTTTTCAAGATATTTTAATGTATCAACAAGCACATAAACATTCGTGTGTCTACGCACATTTTTTGCGCCTTCAATAATCTCTTCGAGTGATTTGCCTTCCTTATTTAAACGAATAGCTTCTTCAAGCATCAGCACAATATATAAAGAATAGCTCATTGAATCCACAATTTCGATTCTTGCGCCCGGATGCTCCTCTAAAATTTCTTTTTTAAGCATATGGCAGGTTTGATTTGTTCCGCTAGCCTTGGAAGAAATCGTAAAATAAATTGTTGCATCGTAGTCATCGATGCCTTCGGTTAAAATTTCTTTGAGCACGACCGGAGAAGGTTGTGATGTCGTTGGAATTTGAGCTTCGGATTCGAGCTTTTTGTAAAACTCTTCCGCTGTTATATCATGCCATGCACGTATTTCCTTTCCGTCAGAAAAAATAATAGGCATACCAATCACGGTAATGTCATTTTCTTTAGCATACGCCTTTGGAATATCAGATGCAGAATCTACAATAAATTTAATCTTCATGGGTTAGCCTCCTACCAAGTATATTTTGTAAGTTGCCCGTCTGCCTTCAGTGATGCAAAGTTGGTTTGGCGCAGTGCTTCATAGATGACAATGGCAACGGAGTTGGAAAGATTTAAGCTTCGGGCATCGGCAATCATCGGAACGCGGATGCAGCTTTCTTTGTTGCTGTGCAACAAATCTTCGTCCAGCCCCTTAGTTTCTTTGCCGAACATTATATAATCGCCGTCTTTAAATTTTACATCACAGTAGGTTTGCGGCGCTTTTGTCGTGGCAAAATAACAAGTAATATCTTTATTTTTTTCGAAAAAGTCTGCGATGTTTTCATAGTATGTAATGTCCAAAAGATGCCAGTAATCCAGTCCGGCGCGCTTTAAGTTTTTATCTGTAATTTCAAAGCCAAACGGCTTAATCAGATGTAGCCGGCTGCCGGTTGCGGCGCAAGTTCTGGCAATGTTGCCGGTGTTTTGCGGTATCTCCGGCTCGCAAAGTACAATATTAAAGCTCAAATGTATCGTCTCCTATCTAATATGATTATTATACACAAATTAAACTGAAAAATCCAGTCTTTTTTTAAAAATGATGCATCGCTTTGCATAAAAATGGTTAAACGGAAAAGAATAACGTTAAACTTATGCGAAAGGGAGGTATCATTATGCCTTATTTACGAACGGATTTAGCGATAGAATTACACGAGGCGGAAAAAAGGCACAATCCGGATTTGGACGGTGTGAAAACACAGACGGAGCAACTGGGAGAAGCAACGGTAACACGCGTTGAAATACAAAATGAAAATGGAGCAGAAAAGCTTGGGAAGCCAAAAGGTAAGTATATTACCCTTGAAATGGCATCTATCAATTTCCAGGATACGAGTGAGTATGAGACTTGCTGTAATTTGCTCAAGCAAGAGCTTAGTCGACTGCATCCGCTTGACCAAACCAAACCGGTGTTGGTGGTTGGCTTGGGCAACCGTTTTATTACAGCGGACGCTTTGGGTCCGAAGGCGGTGGACCGCATTTTAGTGACACGACATATGCATGCGCATCTGGAGGAGATGTTTGGAGATGCGCTTTCTTCCGTGTGTGCGGTTGCACCGGGTGTATTGGGCATTACCGGCGTAGAAACGGCAGAAATTGTAGAGGGTGTGTGTGCAAGAGTAAAACCAGGTTTAATTTTGGTTATAGATGCATTGGCGGCAAGGGATATCGACAGATTGAATACGACGGTGCAGCTCAGTGACGCCGGTATTGCGCCCGGTTCAGGGGTCGGAAATACGCGTGTCGCCTTTAACCAAGAGCGGTTCGGTGTACCTGTGATCGCCATTGGTGTACCAACCGTCATTGATACGATGACAATGCTCTATGATGCGGCATATACAATGCTGCACGCAGTACAAACAGAAACGGGAGATACCTTTTCGTATTTGCAGGGACTTTCAGATGCGGATTTGTATGGTATGATTGAAAATCTGATGCAGAATTCGGTGCAATCCCTAACGGTGACACCCAAGGACGTAGATCAGGCAATGGACCGCATTTCCAAAGTAATTGCCGGCGGTATCAATCTGTATTTGCACGAGGCTTTGAGTGTCAGCGAAATGCAGAGTCTTACTATGTAGGAAAGAATTGACAATGCAACTGTTTTGTAGTAAAATATAAATTGTTATTTTTTTGGATTGAAAGAGAGTAATTTGAATGAAAACAATACAGATTGCAGAGGGTGTTTATCTGCACCATATTCCGGATAATAAGTTTAAATCCGCAACGGTTTCTATGTTTTTTCACAGGCCGCTTTGTTTGGAAGAGGCATCGATGAATGCACTTCTGCCGGCAGTACTCAAGCGCGGTACAAGTGTGAGTAAAGATTTTGTTGAGATTGAACGCAGATTGATGGATTTGTGCGGCGCGTCTGTAAGCGGTGCGGTTCTCAAACGCGGCGATGCGCAGCTTTTGTTTTTTGAAGGCTCTTCGCTTGCAAACCGTTATGCACCGGGTGGAGAAGATTTGGTTGGTGCAACAGTGGATTTGCTGTTGGAAATCGTGCTTTCTCCATATACGGAGGAAGGTGTATTTTCGGCAGAATATGTTGCGTCGGAAAAAAAGAATCTCGCCGAAGCCATTGAGGCGATGGTGAACGATAAAATGCAGTATGCGCTCTGGCGTTGTACAGAGGAAATGTTTAAAGGCGAGGCCTACGGCGTGCACGAACTCGGCAGCATCGAAGCAGTTGAAAAAATCACACCGGAAGCACTTTATACACATTATAAAAAGGTCATTTCCGAAAGTCGCATGGATGTGTTTGTTTGCGGTAGTGCAGACGTAGAAAAAGTGGAAGCGAAAATCCGCCCGCATTTTCAGGCGCGCAATGTAAGTGCGTATGAAACCAAGCCAAAGGCGGCAGGGGAAAGTGTGCAAAAGGTAATCGAGCACTTTGATGCGAGTCAGGCAAAGCTTACTCTGGGGCTTACAACGGGTTTTGATGCAAAAAAGTGTGACTACGTGCATATGATGATGGCAAACTCCGTTTTGGGCAGTGGCGTGCATTCCAAGCTGTTTAACAATGTGCGCGAAAAGCTGAGCCTTGCATACTATGCTTTCAGCCGCATTGACCGATTAAAGCAAACAATGATTATTGGTATGGGCATAGAAAAGGCGAATTATGAAGCGGCGTTTCATGAAACGATGGCACAGCTGCAGGCGTTGAAAAACGGCGAAATCAGCGATTATGAATTTGAGTCTGCCAAGGCATTTTTGATTAACAATACAATTTCTGCGACAGACAGTCAGTCCGCAATGACAGCATATTATTTGTCTGCTCTGTTGAATGATGAGGTTATGGATATAGAAGAGCGCGTGAAGCGTATAGAGACAACGACGCGTGAAGATGTAGTTGCTGCGGCGCAGAATGTGCAGCTCGAGATGATTTATTTCCTAAGCAGCGAAGGCGCAGAAGTATAAAAGGGATGTGTAGAGGATGCATTACAATCTAAGAGAGGATGCCGTAACGGGCGAGGTGCTTTACAGCGGTGTGCACAAAAGCGGTGCACGTATTTTTGTGATGCCGAAACCGGGATTTAGAAAGTGTATGGCAATGTTTGCAACCGGCTATGGCAGTATAGATACAACGTATAAAAAGGATGGGGAAGTATTGCCGATTCCGGACGGTACGGCGCATTTTCTGGAGCATAAGCTTTTTGAAGAGGAAAATGGCAACGTGTTTGACCGTTTCAGTATGCTTGGCGCAAATGCAAATGCATTTACGAGTTTTGCGACAACGGCGTATTATTTTACCAGCACAGACCATTTTTTTGAAAATTTAGAAACCTTGATTTCCTTTGTGCAGAATCCGTATTTTACGGATGAAAGCATCGCAAAGGAGCAGGGCATCATTGGTCAGGAAATTAAGATGTACGACGATGACCCGGGTTGGCAGGTGCATTTTCGCGGCGTAGAAGCACTGTACCACAACCATCCGGTAAAGATTGATATTGCCGGTACGGTGGAATCCATTGCGCAAATTAACGAAAGAACGCTCTATGATATTTATAATATGTATTATCATCCTTCTAATATGGTCTTGTTTATTGCAGGGGATGTTGTGCCGGAGCAGGTGTTTATAAAGGCGGAAGAAACGCTCAAAGATGTCGGACCGCTGCCGGAAAAGATTGAACGTGTTTTGCCACCGGAACCGAAAAGCGTTGTAAAGTCGAAGACGGAAATGAAATTGGATGTGGCAGTGCCGATGTTCCAGATTTCGTTTAAAGATAATGATACAAACGTAACTGGTAAGGACTTTTTGAAAAAAGAAATTCTGACGGATATGCTTTTGGAGTTAATGTTTGGAAAAAGCGCACTTATCTATCGTGAACTTTATAATTCGGGATTGATTAATAATAGTTTTTCCGCAGACTACAGTGGGCACAGAGACTATGCGTTTGCTACAGTTGGCGCCGAATCCAAACAGCCGTATGAAGCATATGATAAATTGATGTCACTTCTGGAAAGCAGCGAAATTACCGTAGCGGATTTTGAACGTGTAAAAAAATGCGTTTGGGGTGATTATATTGACTTGTTTGACTCCACGGAATCTGTGGTGTACAGCTTTGCGCTCCATCAGCTGATTGAGGTAGATATGTTTGACTTTAAAGAGGTCTATGATGCCATCACGTTTGAAGATTTGTGTAACCGCCGTCAGGTGCTTTTGCGTAAGGAAAACAGCTGTTTATCTGTAATTATGCCTAAGGAGTGAGATCCATGACAAATACAATTGCATTTCCGATGCTGGGACTTTCTATGGAAGTAAATCGCGTTGCATTTACTTTGTTTGAAAAAAATGTGTTCTGGTACGGTATCATTATCGCTCTTGGGTTTACGCTGGGGGTGCTGTATGCGCTTTATCGCGCGGAAAAGGTTGGTCTTACCAAAGATAATGTATTTGACCTTGCGTTGATTGGCTTGCCGCTTTCCGTGGTTTGTGCCCGCTTGTTCTATGTGCTCGGTGATCCAAGCGTATTGGAGGAGGGCATTTGGAAAATCTTTGCCATCTGGGAAGGCGGCATTGCAATTTACGGTGCATTAATTGGTTGCGCACTGACCGGTATCATATACAGTAGTGTAAAGAAAATTCATTTGGGCAGACTTTGCGATTTGGCAGCGCCGTCTCTGATGATTGGACAAATTATCGGCAGATGGGGCAACTTCGTAAACTGTGAGGTTTTCGGCAGAACAACGCAGGTGCCGTGGGGGATGCAGATTAATGGTGGGGAAGCTGTGCATCCGTTATTTTTGTATGAGTCCTTATGGATGTTGCTTGGTTTGGTGCTTTTGCTTTTTTATCAGGACAAAAAACGTCGATATGGAGAAGTGTTCTGCTTATACTTAATCTGGTATTCTGTAGCACGTGCCTTTTTGGAGACGCTGCGCGATCCGGAATATATTCTGCGCGTCTTTAATTTGCCGCTTTCGATGATAACTGCGTTTGTGCTCCTTGCAGCAGCAATTACCGTACTTGGACTGCTGTATGCGAAGGGAAAGAGGGTTAACTTAAAAAAGGATATTGTCGGCGCACAAGTTGAGCAACGGCGACAGACGTTAAATGCACTTTTAGATGCCAATGCAGACGAAAAAGAAGTTTTGGAAGCCTCCGAGTCGTTGGACAAAAAAATAGCTGAATATATGGAATTATAAAAATAGGGACTGTAAAAGGGTGCCTTCACATAGTGATACAACGCCTTAAAAAGCAATATTTTGGCAAATAGCTGTGTTAAAAACGACCGATATCCGCAAGGATGTCGGTCGTTTTTGCCTTTTAATCTTTCATATACAAATCTCGTAGTTTTTTTAACACCTTTTTCTCTAATCGCGATACATACATCTGCGAAACGTGCATCTTTTCTGCAATTTGCTGCTGCGTCATCGCATCATAATAGCGGGCAACGAGGAATGTGTGTTCTTCGCCGGTCAGTGTCTGCATACAACGATAGATAAAATCCTTGTCCTCAACCAAGAGAAAGCTGTCATCCGTTTGACCGATTACATTTTCGGGAAGCTGTAAATTTTCGTCATCTTGTGTTTGATTGAGCGAAATGATACTGTAAGGCTTATGCTCGTGCAAGCGCTCTGCACGTGCGTAAGTCTCATACATTTTTCGCGGAATGCGGATGAAGTTGCCGGTATCCCTAAAATGCTTCTTGATTTCGCCGCGAATGGTATGCACCGCAAAGGTGTTAAATTTTACGTTAAAATCCGGATTGAACCGATCAATGGCATATAGAAGACCAATGCTTGCTACCTGATATAAATCGTCGTAATCAATGCCGCGACCGGAGTAACGTTTGGCTAGAATCTCTGCCAGATGCGCATTTTCGTACGCTATTGCCTCGCGCAATTGCATATCACCGCTCTGCCGATAAAAGGAAAGCTTTTCTTCAGTTGTCTTAAATGGATCTGCAGGCAGAGACAAGGGGAAAACACCGCCTTATTTTAGTTTTTTAGTATGCAACCTTTTCTGGTATATAGGAACCGCCGCTTAAAATGTACTGCGCCATTTCCAGGCCGTTTTTATGCAGATTTAATTTGTATTCCGAGTTGTCCACACTGCCGCGCACCGGACGCACAAGCATATATATTTCGGATGCATCTACGCCGTCTCTGTCCTTGAAAAATGGATTCTCTGCCATGTGTACTGCGTAGGCAATGCCATCCTCTGTGCGTTTAACACAAGATTCGTCAATGCCGAATTTTTCAACATAAGCACTTAAATCCTGCATTTCTTCCTGTGGAAAACGAGCGAGCAAATATTCCGAGGCAAAAAATACGGTGGATTCACCAGCCATTAATTCACTGTCCAATACAACGCCCATTGCGGATTCCACAGAGGCTGCTTCCTCCTCGGGAACATAAATCACAGTGGATTTTACATTGAACTCGCCGTTGCTATCCACGTCGGAGGTGTACTGCTTCCATTCGTCCTCTAATGCATAACCTTCCACGGAACCCATACCGGCCATATTGCCGGCGTACATAAAGGCAAAGTCCGGTGTCGGTTTACCAATCAAATCTGCAATAATTGTTATCACAATAATTACCGCAATACCGATAAGAATTGTGTGCCATTTATAATAATACCAGTAGTTTGACCACCATTCCTTTGAAAGTGGTTTTATGTATTTGTCATAGCTTTCCAATGCATGCATCTCCTTTGTTTTGTTCTGCTTTACATTATACTATAATGAAAAATTATCGTCAAGATAAATTCACCGTTGCAAGATAGTATTTACAAAAAGTTAAAAAAGCCGCTTTTATAGCGGCTTTAGTTTGTATGTTTCTTATTTCTCCGGCTTCATTGTGGGGAAGAGGAGTACATCGCGGATGGAGTAGGAATCGGTTAAGAACATAACCAAACGGTCGATACCCATACCCATACCACCGGTTGGCGGCATACCGTACTCGAGTGCGTTGAGAAAATCGTCATCGATCATATTTGCTTCTTCATCACCGGCTGCGCGCAGCTCCATCTGACGCATAAAGCGCTCTCTCTGGTCAATCGGGTCATTGAGCTCGGAGTATGCATTTGCAAGCTCACGACCGTACAGGAACAGCTCGAAACGCTCGGTCAGCTCCGGTCTGGACGGCTTTTTCTTTGTTAGCGGCGAAACTTCTACAGGGTAGTCCATAATAAAGGTCGGCTGAATGAGCTTGTCTTCAACTCTTTCTTCAAATGCGAGATTTAACAGCTCGCCCCAGCTCGGGCTGCCTTCTACTTCAATGCCCATGCCCTTAACAGCCGCAAGTGCTTCTTCATCGGACTTAAGCTCGTCAAAGTCAACGTTTGTATACTTCTTAACCGCATCAATCATAGTAAGGCGTTCAAACGGTGCAGAAAGATTTAATTCTGTGCCCTGGTAAGTGATGGTTTCTGTGCCGCGTACAGCGTGCGCTACAGTGGAAATCATCTGCTCTGTAATATCCATCATACCGTGATAATCGGTAAATGCTTCGTAAAGCTCGATGGTTGTAAATTCCGGATTGTGCTTAATATCCATACCTTCATTTCTGAAGATTCTGCCGATTTCATACACCTTTTCCAGACCGCCGACAATGAGTCTCTTTAAGTGGAGCTCTGTTGCGATACGCAGATACATATCTATGTCGAGCGTGTTGTGATGCGTGATAAACGGTCTTGCAGCAGCACCGCCCGGGATATTGTTTAAAATCGGGGTTTCTACTTCAATGTAACCGCGTTTGTCCATAAACTTGCGGATTTCGGATACCACGCGGCTGCGTGTGATAAAGGTATCCTTTACTTCCGGATTCATAATCAGGTCAACATATCGCTGACGGTAACGCAAATCCGGGTCGGTTAGACCGTGGAACTTTTCTGGAAGCGGGAGCAGGGACTTTGCAAGCAAAGTAACTTCTGTTGCCTTTACAGAAACTTCGCCGGTTTTTGTTTTGAATACTTCACCGGCAACGCCAACGATATCACCGATATCATATTTCTTAACGCGTGCATAACTGTCCTCGCCGAGTTCGTCTTTCTTTAAAAACAGCTGAATTTTACCCTCGCGGTCAGCTAGGTCGCAAAACATAACTTTACCCATACCGCGCTTGGACATCAGTCTGCCAGCAACTTTTACGCTCTGACCTTCGAAAGATTCAAAATTGTTTACGATGGTGGTGGAGCTGTGTGTTCTTTCATACACAGTAATTTCAAAGGGGTCCATACCATTTTCCTGCAGCTCGTTCAGCTTGTCGCGTCTGATTTGCAGAAGCTCGCTGAGGGACTGCTGGTTTTCAAATTCTGCCATATTTTTATCCTCCTATGGCTGCGCTGCAGCCGAATATTCCATGTATAATGTTGGATTTTTATATTATACACCAAAAAATGGCGGCTGACAACAATTTTTTCAATTTTTGTACTTTACTTTTTCGTGACATATTGCGCTTTTTGAAAAAATGTGATATGCTATAGCAAGATTTTGAATGAAATGGTGGATACAGAGTATGCAAAACAGGCTTGGACAATATGATATAGCGGTCATCGGCGCTGGGCACGCCGGATGCGAAGCGGCATTTGCGGCGGCGCGTCTGGGGCAGAGCGTTGTGATTTTTGCTACCAATTTGGATGCGGTGGCGAATCTGCCGTGCAATCCGAATGTCGGCGGTACGGCAAAGGGGCACCTTGTGCGTGAAATTGACGCGCTCGGCGGCGAAATGGGTAAGGTGGCAGACAAAACCTTTATCCAATCCAAGGTGTTAAACCGCGGCAAAGGTCCTGCGGTGCATTCTTTGCGCGCGCAGATTGACAGAAGAGCCTACCAGATGGAGATGAAGCACCGCCTGGAGTTAGAGCCGAATATTGACTTAAAGCAGGCGGAAATTGTAGATATATTGGTGGAAAATAATGAAGTCTGTGGCGTTGTAACGGCAACCGGAATGCAGTATGCCTGTAAGAGTGCCATTATCTGCACCGGAACATTTCTCGGCGGCAAAACGCTGATTGGCGACTATGTCAAGCAATCCGGTCCGGACGGGATGTTTGCGTCCTTGCAGCTGACGGAGAGTTTAGAAAAACTCGGTGTACCGCTCAGACGTTTTAAAACCGGTACGCCGGCGCGTATTGAAAAAAGTAGCGTCGATTTTTCCAAGATGCAGATAGAAGAGGGTGACGAAGAGATTACGCCGTTTTCCTTTGAAACCACGGGCGAACTCGAAAATCAGGTTTGCTGTTATTTAACCTATACCAATCCGCGCACGCACGAAATAATTCGCAACAATATTCATAAAGCGCCAATGTATGCCGGTTTGATTGAAGGCGTCGGCGCGCGATACTGTCCGTCTATTGAGGATAAGGTGATGCGCTTTGCAGATAAAGAGCGCCATCAGGTGTTTATTGAACCGATGGGACTGACGACCGAAGAAATGTATGTACAGGGGATCTCTACAGGTCTGCCGGAGGATGTGCAGCTTGAGATGCTTCGCAGCATTGAAGGTCTTGAAAATGTAAAAATTATGCGCAGTGCGTATGCGATTGAATATGACTGTATTGATACATTGCAGCTGAAGGCATCTCTTGAATTTAAGCATATTGCCGGTTTGTTCGGCGCGGGGCAGTTTAACGGCACCAGTGGTTATGAAGAAGCGGCAGCACAAGGCCTGATTGCCGGCATCAATGCGGCAAGACGTCTGCAGGGCAAGGCGGCGCTTGTGTTAAAGCGTTCGGATGCTTATATTGGCACACTCATAGATGATTTGGTAACCAAGGGTACAAACGAGCCGTACAGAATGATGACCTCGCGTTCGGAATACAGATTGCTTTTGCGTCAGGATAATGCGGATTTGCGATTGACGCCGATTGGGTATGAAATTGGTTTAATCAGTGAAGAACGTTATCAGAAGTTTTTAGAGAAAAAAGCAGCAATTGAGGCGGAAATTGAGCGGCTTTGCAGTACCACTGTTTCGCCGAAGACTGCAAATCCTGTGCTGGAAGCGGTCGGCAGCGCACCGGTAACAAACGGTTTAAAGCTTGCGGATATGCTTAAGCGTCCGGAGGTGGATTATGCGGCAATTGCACCGTGCGACCCGCATCGACCGGTGCTCGACAAAGCCGTGTGTGAACAAGCAGAAATTTCCATAAAGTATGATGGTTATATTAAACGGCAGGTCGAAGCGGCGGAGCGCTTTAAAAAGCTGGAAGAAAAAGTAATACCGGAAAACATCAATTATGATGATGTATACGGTCTGCGTATTGAGGCAAGACAAAAGCTTTCGGCGGTGCGACCGCATACACTTGGGCAGGCGAGCCGTATTTCCGGCGTGTCGCCTGCAGATGTGACGGTGCTTATGATTCACTTGGGTAAATAATATGCTCTGTTCACTTTTCTGTTTTTGTTCTAAATTATAAAATATCGGAAATAATTTGATTTGACAAATCCTGCATTGCATCAAAATGCATATAAGGGATATACAGTTTTTCCAATGCATCATGCAACGCCTTTGCGTTTTTGATGTGTTCTATACTTCTGGCAAGCAAGCTTTGGAAAATTTCATGCTCGGTATGCAGTGCGGGAGCAGAACGAAGACAAGAGCTTAAATCAATATATTTTGTCGCCGTGCCGATGTTGGCAGTGGTAATAAACGTGCGTTTTTCCGGTAAATAGATATGCTCGACTTTGCTGTCTGGTTGCATTGGACAGTAAAACAGCATTGCGTTGATAGCGTTTTGCCTTATCATGGCTGCCAAATCGGTAGTGATTTTTGCAGCGATACCGCAAGGTGCATCCAATTGAATCACTTGTTCTGCTGTTTTTACATAGCTGTCTATGTAATTTATATTGCCCATGGGTGTAAAACCGCTTAAGAAAGCTTTTTGCGTTTTACCTGGGTTAGTATTGCGCTTATGCAACTGCAGTTCTTCTGCGAGACGGTTGCAAGCATAATAAAGTTTAGGGAAATCAAGGCATTTTTCTTCTGCGCGCTGCATTACTTTTTGTACTTGACTTGCTGCACGTAAAAAATCGTATGCAGCCGAAAAAGAATCGCCGATTTTGCTGCGCAAATCAATGATTTCTGCTTTGTGACGTTGGATTTTTTTCTCTTCCCAATACACACCTAAATTGATAATTAAATCAACTGCGCCGGGGAGTTCTGGGTCAATGATGTGCGGCGCTGTGCCGTCCAACATACAAAAACCGATTTGGGGAGCTACAATTGCATCGAGAGAGCTTGGGTCAGAAGAGCAGTGTAATAAGTCTGTGTCTATGCCGTTCTGTTGTAGGACGCCTGCAATTTTTTTCATTAAACTGGATTTGCCGGTGCCTGGACCGCCTTTTAATATAATTTTTCTTTTTGTGTCTGCCAAAGGCAGAATATGCGAAAAATAGGAATAAAAGCCTTGTGGCGTATTTGCGCCAGGGAAGTATTCGTGTCTGCTCATTTTACTTACCTCCATCAGGTTTGTTCGCATTATTATATGCGCATTGGATGTACGTTAGAACAGGTTCAGTAAAATATCTCGCGCAAGCTCGAGCGTTGCTTTGTCTCCGCATACCTCTACGGCGTGCTCGCCTAGGGATTGCGCTTTGTCATCGTGAAAGGTGAACAAATCACCGCGGATTAACAGTGCAGCGACAGGTGCCTGGGCATAGGTTGCTTCCTCGGTTTGCACACCACCACTTAAATTATCCGGTTGGGCAAATGGGGCGCTGGAGCCGATGCGTTGAATGTCGTTTGTTTTGCCGGACGGGGTATCCGATACGACACGGATGGCGTCTAAAGCAATGCCTGCGCTAGATAGTGCTGTAACGGCGGCTTCGCACTGCGCCTCCGATTCAAAATAACAAATAATTTTCTGCATATGAATCCCTCCTCGAACTTATTTTGTGCAACAGTGCAGAAAATAAACCCTGGATTTATTTTGCAGAAAGCATATGATTTAAAAAGGGTAAAAATTTAAATTTTACATCAAAGGTTACAGTTTCACATTGTGTGTTTTCTGTATCGGTGTTAAAATCATTTAAACAAAGCGGTGGATACATAACACACCACCAGTTTTGTCCTTTACCTTCTCCAAGCAAAATGCGTAGACCGTAATATTTGCCGGCGGGCAGGGTAATGTCACCATATGTTCGCACCGGAAAATCATAAATGCCGTACTGCGCGTGTGCGGTGTAGTCAAAACCATTTTCCTTTAAAACGCGGTCGGCGATTTGCTCTGCTTTGCGTAAATTTTCTTTAAAATAGCTTTCTGATACTTTCTTATTTATAATTTTTGTATCAGGAAAAAACGAGGTCAGCATTGCATCGCGCACCAAAAGTTTCACGGTCTGGTCTTCGCTGCTATCGCTGTTGGCAAGAATGTGCAATCGAATAATATTTTCGTTTACGGTGGGCTTTTCAAAAGCAAAAATACAAATATTTAGACAGAACAAAAAAAGAATTACAACTAAATAAAGCTTACTTTTCATATCGCACGCTCCTAATGGTTTGTGATGAAAAGTATTGACATTAAAAATGGATCTATTCAAAAAAAGGAATGTGCACATTCCTTTTTTTTGAATTTTATGCTTTTATAAATCTCAAAACATATGCCTTTTTTGGGTCGTGGAACTAAAAATGTCTATGCGGTAAGGCGTATATTGCAGGCATGGATACATTGCAGTGTTTGCGCGTTAAAAAATTATTTGCATTTCCCAATTTTATAAGCCGCAGCATACGCGCTTGCCCAAGCCCAGGTCAAATTATAGCCACCACAATCACCAACAATGTCCAAAACCTCGCCGCAGGCGTACAGGTTTTCATGGTTAAGCGACTCCAGATTTTCGGTAAATTCGGAAAGGCGGATGCCGCCGCCGCACACCTGTGCATGCGATGCATCTAAGGTGTCGCTGATACGGATATCAAACTGTTTAATCGTCTCTGTGCAAACTTGTATATTTTTATCAGACAAATTTTCGCTAAGCACATTAAAATTCGAGATGCCGCATTGTTTTAAAACGGCTTGTCCGATTTTTTTATTTATAAAGCCGCCGAGAAATTCGCCAATCGGCAGATAGCCGAGCGTGTCTCTGCGCTTTGCAAGCTGCGCTTGCAGTGCGTCTGCATCTGTCTTTGGTGCAAAGTCTATGCGGAAGAAAAAAATTGCCTTTTCACCAAGTGCGCGGCTTTGTGCGATGTGACGGGAAAGCTGCAAAATGCAGATGCCCGAAACACCGTATTCCGTGAACAAAATCTCACCGACCTGATTTGCGATTTCGGTATTGTTTTTATATAATGCCACTTTGCAGTGCGCGCGCATACCCTTTGCAAGCTTTGTGTTTGTTGTGTCGCACACAACCGGCACGAGAGCCGGATAGACAGGGGAGACGCTGTGCCCGAAGCTTCGGAGCAATTTTAAACCGGAAGCGGAGCCACCGCTTGCGCTGCTGCCACTTGCAATGACAAGCACATCTGCTTCTGTTTCGCCGTTGATTTTAAAGACATTGCCTTGCTTTTTAATGGTTTTTACTTCAAAATCCGTCAGCGTATGTACACCGAGCGCTTCGTTTTTATATCGAAGCATATCCAAAACAGAGGCAGCCTGCATACTGCGCGGATAAACCAGCGTATCTTTAATTGTTGCAGGAATGCCGATGCTTTCGAAAGTGTCTAAAATCGCATCTGTCGGATGCATATCCAAGATTTTGCCCGCCATTTCTGGGGTTTCGCTTGTGTAGCGGGAACGGTTTTGGTTGGTATTGGTAAAATTGCATTTTCCGTTACCGGTTGCCAGAAGCTTTTTGCCGACACGCGGATGCTTTTCCAGTATCGTAACATCTAAAGCGGGGTTGAGTAGCTTTATGTGCATTGCACAATATAAGCCGCTTGCGCCGCCGCCAATAATACAGACTCTCATTTTTTTACCTCCAAAATCTTATAACTGCAAGATTCTAAATGTATGTTAAATCTGCCGGTGTCGCTTACGTATGCTTCTTCCCACGTAACGCCCTTTAAAGTGTGGATGTTGTATTTTCCAAGCTCCAGCGATGCGTACCAGTCGTGCGCTGTAGCGCTGTTTGCGATAAAAAGCATCGTTTGTGCGTCCGTTTTTCTAAGATAGGCGCATACCGAACCTTCGCCATATACGGTAATCACCTCGCCGCTGTGCAGTGCTTCATTTGCATTGCGTAAGTGGATAATTTCTTTGAAAAAGAGTTGTAAATCCTTATCTTCATTGCCCCAGGGGTAACATCTGCGGCAGAACGGGTCGCCGAATCCCTGCATACCGACTTCGTCGCCGTAATAAATGCTCGGTGTGCCCGGCAGTGTCATTTGCATTGCAGTAATCAGACGCAGACGCTTTTTTGCCTGTTCTAATGCATCGCCGGTTAAGTTGTGCTGGGCTTGTGCATCTCTGCTCAGTTCGTTTCCGCAGTCGGACAATACAGTTAAAATGCGCGCTGTGTCGTGACTGGAAAGGAAATTCATCATCGCATGAAAAGCTTGTGGCGGATAATTTTCTTTCAGCGAATTCATACAAGCGTTAAAATGACTTCCGCCGCATTTTTCGCAGACAAATGCGATGAGTGCATCGCGCAGGGGATAGTTCATTGCGCTATCCAACTCGTAACCGCCGAGATATTCTCTGCGTTCGCCATAGCTGATTTTATTGGAAGCATCCTCCCAGACTTCGCCGATGATGACGGCGTCTTCCTTTTCTTCTTTTACGGATTTGCGCAGAATTTTTACAAATGCGTCCGGCAATTCGTCCACAACATCTAAGCGCCAGCCGGATGCGCCCGCACGAAGCCATTTTTTAATAATGGCATCTTTGCCGGTTAAAATATATGCAATAAAAGAAGGGGAGAGTTCATTTACATGCGGCAGCGTTTTAATGCCCCACCAGCAATCGTAATTGTCCGGAAAATTTTTAAACTCATACCAATCTGCATAGGGCGAATTTTCGCTCTGATATGCCCCGAGCGTAGGATAGTTTCCGTTTTTATTAAAATACTTGCTGTCGGAGCCGGTGTGATTGAATACGCCGTCGAGCACAATGCGGATGCCTTTTTCTTTTGCTGCATTGCAAAGCGATTTGAAATCTTCTTCTGTGCCGAACATGGCATCTGTTTTTTCGTAGTCACCTGTGTCGTATTTGTGGTTTGAATACGCCTCAAATATCGGATTTAAATAGAGAACACTGATGCCGAGGTCGGCAAGATAATCCAATTGTTCTGTAAT
Source organism: Clostridia bacterium (assembly GCA_045537695.1). Taxonomy (GTDB): domain Bacteria; phylum Bacillota; class Clostridia; order UBA1381; family UMGS1253; genus RGIG2041. The sequence continues at coordinate 32,936 of JAZSQB010000046.1, forward strand.
ACCTTTTAAATTGCCGCCGAAAAAGTCATTGGCGAGGTATTCGCCACCGAACTGTTCTGGCTTGTAATACGGCGTTTCACCCCAGTTGCGCGGCAAAATATCTGTGCGCATACTAAGAGCGTTCGTGTTTTTGCCGCGATGAAATCGGTCCGGAAAAATTTGATACATAACCTTACCCTTAAACCAGTCAGGGGTTTTGTAGCTTGTATCGTAGACTGTAATTTGATACGGCAACGGCTTTTCCCGCATCAGCATACCGATGCCGCCATAGCGTAGTTCGTTATTGCCGTAAAAGTATAAACCATCTTCACAGTCGATTTCAAAACAGTAAAAAATAAGTCCGGGGGAGGCAGGTAATATGACTTTTGCCTCATAGTAGGTTACATCCATATGCTTTTCGTAAAAATACATACCGATGTAGAGTTGCTCGCCATCATTTATATTATATTTAATTCTTACGCTTTTCGGCCAGGTATCACAACAAAGCCCCAAACGCAGTGTTACCTCGCTGCCGCAAGGCTGTGCACCGAAGGGGCTTCGGAAAAACGAATTTTGCGAATTGTGTTCTGCTTTCAAAAAAATCACCCGAATTAAAGGAATAAGGGATGCATAAACCGAGGGGATGACGCCCCTCGGTTTATGAGATGCAGCCCGAAAATCTTATTGAATACTCGGCAGATTCCAGATGTATTTGTTATACTCTGCAATCGTTCTGTCGGAAGAGAAGAAGCCTGCCGTTGCCGTATTCATCACAGCTTTCTTATTCCACAATGCCTTGTTTGTATATTCTCTTGCAAGATGTGCCTGCATATCCTTGTAGGCATCAAAATCGCGCAGTACCATATACGGGTCTGCCATACCATAATCACCGAAGAGCAGCGACTGATAAATTTCTTTAAACAGCTGCGGGTGGTTCGGCTCGAGTGTACCGTCAATCAACTGATCCAAAACGCGCTTGAGCGGCATATTGGATGCATAAATTGACTGCACTTCTGCCGTGTCATAACGGTAACGCAGAGCCACTTCATCTGCGCGCAGACCGAAGATATACATATTTTCCATACCAGCCTGCTCGCTCATCTCAACGTTTGCACCGTCAAAAGTACCGATGGTGAGCGCACCGTTTAACATAAACTTCATATTACCGGTACCGGATGCTTCCTTGCCGGCGGTTGAAATCTGCTCAGATACATCTGCAGCAGTTGTTAAAAGCTCAGCAATCGTAACGTTGTAGTTTTCAAGGAATACGACCTTGATTTTGCCTGCGATGGAAGCGTCGTTATTAATCCGTTTGGCAACGCTGTTAATCAGCTTGATGATCAGCTTTGCTCTTGCATAACCCGGCGCAGCCTTTGCGGCAAAGATAAATGTTCTCGGCACAAATTCCATATGCGGATTATCCTTAAGACAGTTGTACAGATACATCACGTGCAGAATGTTTAAAAGCTGACGCTTATACTCGTGCAGACGCTTTGCCTGTACGTCGAAGATGGAATTGATATCCACATCAATATCGTTTTCTTTCTTGATGTATGCAGCGAGACGCTTTTTGTTTTCGAGTTTAATGGCAGCAAATTTTTCGCAGAAAGCAGCATCGTCCGCATACGGAATCAAATCGCGCAGCTTGTCGTGCTTTTTCAGCCATGTCTTGCCGATGGTTTCTGTAATCAGGTTTGCAAGGGCAGGGTTGGAGTACATAATCCATCTGCGGAAGGTGATACCGTTGGTAATTGCAAAGAAGCTGTCTTTGTCCAAACGGTAGTAGTCAGCAAAAATATCGTCTGTCAGAATCTGTGTGTGCAGTTTTGATACACCGTTTACGGCGTGACAGGTTGCAAGACACAGATTTGCCATACTCACCTGGTTGTTGTTAATAATAGACATATAAGCAATTTTGCCATGGTCGCCTGGATATACATGATTTAAGCGTTCAAGCAGACGGTAGTTGATTTCTTTTACAATCATGTAAATACGCGGCAGGAGCGGCTCGAAAATGCTGATAGGCCATTTTTCAAGTGCCTCGCTCATAACAGTATGGTTGGTGTACGCAAAGGTTTTCTGCGTAATTGCCCAAGCCTGATCCCAGCCGAGACCTTCATTGTCCATTAAAATACGCATCAGCTCCGGAATGCCGAGTGCTGGATGTGTATCGTTAATATGAATGGCAATCTTTTCCGGGAAAATATCCCAGTTTGTGCCGTGGAAATGCTTAAAGTCGCGGATAATCCACTGAATGGTTGCGGATACGAGGAAGTATTGCTGGCGCAGACGCAGCATTTTGCCTTCATTGTGGTTGTCTTCCGGATAGAGCACCTTAGAGATAACCTCTGCCATGTCCTTTTCTTCAATCGCGCGGATATACTGACCTTCATTGAAGAACTTCATGTTCAGGTCTGTCGGCGCTTTTGCGCTCCAGAGACGGAGCTTGTTGATGATTTTGGAATCATAACCGCAAACCGGCACATCGTACGGCACGGCGAGCACAGTGTGTGAGTTTTCGTAACGGAAGGAGAAACGACCGTCATTCCAATCGGTATATACCTTACCGCCAAAAAGGATTTCAACAGTTTCTTCCGGACGCTCTACTTCCCATACATAGCCGTTATCGAGCCAGGAGTCCGGCTGCTCGAACTGATAACCATCAATAATTTTCTGGCGAAACAGACCGTATTCATAGCGGATGGTGGAGCCGTAAGCCGGCAAATCCAGTGTGGTTAAAGAATCCAAAAAGCACGCGGCAAGTCTGCCCAAGCCGCCGTTACCGAGTCCGGCATCGGCTTCTTTGGCTTCGATTGTGTTGATATCCAGACCGATATGCTTTAATACCTTAGTCATATCGCTTGTCAGTGCTAAATTTAGCATATTTGTGCCGAACAGTCTGCCCATCAAAAATTCGGAAGAGAGGTAATAGAGCTTCTTTGCCTTCATTTCCTTAACCTTTGCGTGGGAATACTGCCACTTTTTCATAATTTGGTCGCGCATACAAAGTGCTGCGGATTTGTAAATCATATTTTCTGTTGCATCCTCAATGGATTTACCAAAATTGAGCATAACCTTTTCGGTGATTTCCTCCAAGAGTGCTTGTTGCTTTTTTGTTAACATCCTAAAATTCCTTTCTATATATCCAAAATTGGCTTGTCGGCATTATAAACCGAGAAGCGATTTATATAAATGCAGATATTTTTCAGCGGAAACTTCCCAAGAAAAATCTGCCTTCATAGCTTGTCTTACGAGGGACTTCCATGCTTTTTTGCTGTTTTTGAAAGTATCTAAAGCATAGTGCGTCACCTTCAAAAGGTCATTTGAGTCATACGGCGTAAAAGAAAAACCTGTTCCTTCGCCCGTGAATTCGTTGTACGGAACTACGGTGTCTTTCAGACCGCCGGTTTCGCGCACGATGGGGAGTGTACCGTATTTCATGGAGATAATCTGGCTCAGGCCGCACGGCTCAAAGCGCGACGGCATTAAAAATGTATCACAGCCGGCATAAATCTTATGCGCCAGGTTATTATCGAAGCAAATTCTTGCTGCAAATTTGTCCGGATACGTTTTTGCATACCAGCGGAACATATTTTCATAATGTGTATCGCCGGTGCCGAGTACGACAAGCTGAATATCCCATTTTGCAAGCTCAGCAATTGCCTGCGCAATCAGGTCCAAGCCTTTTTGCGAAGTAAGGCGGCTGACAATACCAATCAGCATGCTGTCCGGATTTTCGGCAAGCCCTAAATCCTTTTGCAGGCACGCTTTATTATATGCTTTGCCGCTGATGAAGTTCCTGGCGTTAAACATTTTATATATTCCGTCATCTGTTGCCGGATTATACTGCTCGTAGGAAAGACCGTTCACGATACCGGTCAGTTGGCCGTTTCTTGCACGCATCAAGCCGTCTAAGCCTTCGCCGTATTCCGGCGTCTGGATTTCGCCGGCATAGGTCTCGCTGACGGTTGTGATGGCGTCTGCATACACCAAGCCGCCTTTAAGCATATTGACATCGCCTTTGTATTCGAGCTTGTCGCTTGTAAGGTAGGAAGCATCTAAACCTAAAACATCACGGAGTGCGTTTTTGTCCCATACCCCTTGGAATAACAGATTATGAATGGTAATTACCGTTTTAATACCGCGATAGAACGGGTTGTCCTGGAATTGTGCATTTAAAAGCACCGGTATCGCGGCGCTCTGCCAGTCGTTTACGTGAATGATATCCGGTTTAAAATCAATGTCCGGCAAAATGGACAGCGCAGCCTTGGAGAAAAAGGCGAATTTTTCAAAGTCTTCGTGAATATACCCATAAAGCCGCTGGCCGATAAAGTAAAACTCATTATCTATAAAATAAACTTTAATGTTTTTGTAATCTAATTCAAAAATGCCACAGTATTGTCTGCGCCAACCAAGCGGGACCTCGATAGCTTTGATAAAGCGCATCTGTGAACGGTATTCATCGCCGATGCAGCCATAGAGCGGCATACATACACGCACATCCACGCCTGCCTTTGCAAGCGCAAGGGGAAGGGTGCCTGCAACATCGGCAAGACCACCGGATTTTGCAAACGGAACAACCTCGGATGAAACATAGAATACTTTTAACATAATGACCCTCCAAATACAGGAAAAAGGGGATGAAAACATCCCCGCAATTTCCTTACAGTCTGTTTGTATATTATACGACGCTGCGTTTTGCAATAACAAATGGATAATTCGGCTGTCCCATCACCGTTTTGCCGCTCAGCAGTGTCACTTCCTTGTCCAAAACAACATTTTCTGCAAAGCAGTTTTCTAAAATAACGCTATTTTGCATAACGATTGCATTTTTAATTGTTGTGCCTTTGCCGACTTTTACGCCGCGGAATATAATGGAGTTTTCCACCGTGCCGTCAATGATGCAACCATCGGCAACCAGCGAGCCGGTTACCTTTGCGTTTGCACCGTAGCGCGTCGGCGGCTGGTCCTTGACCTTTGTGAAAATCTTGTCCTTTGCAAGGAAGATTTCTTTGCGGATTGCAGTGTCAAGCATATGCATATTGTTCGTAAAGTACGAATTGATAGAGCTTACGCGACCGACAAACCCGTCAAACCGATAGCCGAAAATGCGCAGGGTGTGCAGCTTTTTTATCAGCACATCCATTGTAAAATCGTGTTCGCCGCGGGAGAAACAATCCTCTACAAGCGACATTAAAAGCGTACGCTCAATGATAAATGTCGCCATAGAAACCTTGTTGCTGGTCGGGTGCGGATGGTTTTTCATAATGTCCGTTACGCGACCTTCTTCATCGGTTTCGAGAAAAGTGTAATTCTGCACTTCAGACGGCTCTAAGTTTTCTGTACAGTTGTAGAGAATCGTAATATCGGCATTCACTTTTTTATGGAAAGACAGTGCCTTTTTGTATGTGCAGTTATAGAATGTGCTTGCTCTGGAAATGACGAAATAGTCCGGTTTGGTTCTGCGGATGAAGCCGAAAATGCCATACAATGTATCAATATCTCCCGTTACCTGACCGATATTGTCCTTTTCTACAAACGGTGGCAACATATATAAGCCGGAGTTTTTGCGGTTTAAATCCCACGGCTTGCCGGAGCCTAAATGGTCCATCAGGGATGAATAGTTATGCTGTGTCGCTACGCCAATGTTGCGAATACCAGAGTTGACCATGTTGGACATCGTAAAGTCAATCAGGCGATATCTGCCTGCCATCGGCAGAGCGGCGATGGAACGTTTTTCGGTAAGGGAACCAAAATGTGAGCTGCGTTCATCTGCTAAAATAATACCTGCCATAGGGTCCATCATAATCAAACACCTCCCTGAGCGGCTGCAGCACAGTCTTCGTTGTCTGCCGCCTTTTCAAATTTTAAGTTTTCGCGGATGATGTCACATTCCACCATCGCACCTTTGTAAATTTCTGTGTTTGGCTCAATCATAACGCCACCCTGCAGAAGAACGATGCCATCTGTGCACATCGGGGAAGCGTATGGATTGTCTTCACATTCATTTACGCCGATTATAACGCCTTCGCCGATAATTGCACCCGGTCCGATGATGGTTTTTTCAATAACCGCACCGGCACCGATTTTTACGTTCGGCATAATAACACTGTCGCGGATGATTGCGCCGTCACCGACATCTACACCTTCGGAAAGTACGGAATGCTCCACATTACCGTTGATGTAACAACCTTCTGTAATACAACAGTTTTTCAGTACGGCTTCTGTAGAAATGTAATGGGGCGGTTTTACCGGATTTCTGGAAAAAATACGCCACTGTGGGTCATTGATGTCTAAAAGCGGCGGCTCGGAAAGCATATCCATATGCGCCTCCCAGAGACTCTGGATAGTGCCGACATCGCGCCAGTAGTCTTCGTAGTGGTAAGCAAACATCTTTTCATTCATTTGCAGCATCTGCGGAATAATGTTTTTGCCGAAATCGTTATCAGAATGTGGATTGTTTTCGTCCACAATCAAATATTTTTTAAGTGTCTGCCAATTAAAGATGTAAATGCCCATAGAAGCCAGATTGCTTTTTGGATTTTTCGGCTTTTCCTCAAATTCCGTAATGCGGTTTTCGTTATCTACGTTCATAATGCCAAAACGTGGTGCTTCTTCCCACGGCACAGGCATTACGGCTACGGTTGCCTCTGCTTCTGCGGCAACGTGTGCGCTGAGCATCTTTGCATAATCCATTTTATAAATGTGGTCGCCGGACATAATGAGCACATAGTTTGGATTAAACTGCTCAATAAAACTGATATTCTGGTATATGGCGTTGGCTGTACCTTTGTACCATTCGCCCTTTTCTGCTTTTACGTATGGAGGCAATACGTACACGCCGCCATAGTTGCGGTCCAAATCCCACGGCACACCATTTCCGATATATGTGTTTAACTCCAATGGCTGGTACTGCGTCAGGACACCAACGGCTTCTATGCCAGAGTGCGTGCAGTTGCTGAGCGCAAAGTCAATGATGCGGTATTTGCCCCCAAATGGTACGGCTGGTTTTGCAACATCCTTTGTCAGCGCACCTAAACGGCTACCCTGACCACCGGCAAGTATCATGCCTACACAGTTTGTCATGTATATTCCTCCTGTCTATCATTTCGCGCGTAGCTTGTGCAGGCGTCTAAGCTTTTAACCGGTCAGTTTAGGCGGATGCTTCGGACACAAAAAAGGGGAGTGTCCTACAGGTTATGGCGAAATGTAATTTTGGTTATTATCCTAAAACTGCATATTAACTAACTTATGCAGTAAACAAGGCAATTATGATTTTTTTGTCTTTTTAGTGCTTTTTCTCTTTAAATAAAGTGTGGAGAGCGGCGGTAAATCCAATTCGAGTGTATACTTAAAGTTGCCCCAAGGTTTTTTCTTGGCTTTGTAGGTGGACTTAATTTCCGTGCTGCCGCTAAAGCGCACATCATCGCTATTTAAAATGACTTCGTATTCGCCACCGGCGGGTACGCCAATGGTGTAGTGCGGTCTGTCTACGGGCGTGAAACTGGAAACGACAACTAAGGCGTTGGATTTAGCCTTTGCATAGCGAACAAAGGAAAAAACACTGTTGTTTTCGTCGCTTGCGTTAATCCACTCAAACCCGTCCCAGCTGTTTTCGATTTGCCAGAGACTCTTTTCAGCTTTGTAGGTTTCGTTTAAATACTGGACAAAACGAAGTAAACCATCGTGTGTATCATATTCGTGCAGATTCCAGTCTAAGCCTTCCTCCGGACGCCATTCAATAAACTGACCGAATTCTCCGCCCATAAAGAGCAGTTTTTTGCCCGGATGCGCCATCATATAGGCATAAAAGGCTTTTAATTGCTTAAACTTTTCATCGTATGTTCCATACATCTTATCTAATAGCGAACGTTTACCGTGCACCACTTCGTCGTGCGAGAGCGGCAGAATGTAGTTTTCGGAAAAAGCATAAAACATAGAGAAAGTCAAAGCGTTATGGTTAAATTTGCGGAAATACGGGTCCATGGACATATAACGGAGTGAATCGTTCATCCAACCCATATTCCACTTGTAATTAAAACCAAGACCGCCCTGGTCAACAGGTTTGGTAACGCTGGGCCAGGCGGTGGATTCTTCTGCAATCATTAACGCATTCGGATAGTCCTTGAAGATGGCTGCGTTTAAATTTTGCAGGAATTTTACCGCTTCATAATTTTCATTGCCGCCGTCTTTGTTTGCGATCCAGTTGCCGTCACTTCTGTTGTAGTCGCGATAGAGCATAGAGGACACAGCATCCACGCGCAAACCGTCGATGTGATACATTTCAAACCAAAAGTGTGCGTTGGAAATGAGAAAGGAGAGAACTTCGTTTCTGCCGTAATCAAAAACGAGCGTGCCCCATTCCTTGTGCTCGCCGATGCGCGGGTCGGGGTATTCATAAATCGGCGTGCCGTCAAATTTGGCAAGGCCGTGTGCATCACGCGGAAAATGCGCCGGCACCCAGTCCATAATGACACCAATGCCGTTTTGATGACATGCATCGATAAAGCGCATCAATTGCTCCGGTGTGCCGTATCGGCTGGTAGCAGCATAATAACCGGTAACCTGATAGCCCCAGGAACCGTCAAACGGATGCTCGGAGAGCGGCATAACTTCAATATGTGTATAACCCATACCCTTGACATAGGGGATAAGCGTGTCGATTAATTCTTCGTAGGTATACACACCACCGTCTTCTTTGCGACGCCAGGAACCGAGATGTGCTTCATAAATCAGCATCGGACGGTCATACGGCGCAGTTTTGCTTGCGGCAGCCTGCCATTTTTTGTCCTTCCATTTATATCCACTGATATCGTGTACAACGGAGGCGGTGTTTGGGCGAACTTCCGCATAAAAACCGTACGGGTCTGTCTTGTATACAACTTCTCCGCTTTGCGTCTTAATTGCATATTTATAAATATCGCCGGCTTGCATTGCATTGGAAACGCATACCCATACACCGGTGCTTTCTATGCTTTGCAGAGGCGAATGCTGTGTGTCCCAGTTGTTGAAATTGCCGACCAAAGATACGGCTAAAGCATTTGGCGCCCAAACGGCAAAGCGGTAACCATCAAAATCTTCGGCAGTGTATTTGTGACAGCCGAACAGCTTATATGCTTGCGAATTCGTGCCACGACCAAACAAATACAACTGAAAATCTGTGATGCCGTACCAATTTTTTGCTTGCTTGTTTGTCATGAGCGCGCCTCCTAAAATATATTAGTAATTATTTTCTAATAGTATATCACATTATTGACATAAAATCAATTGGTTTTAATAAAATTTTCTTCCAAAATCCGCCGCTTGCGGACTTAGTCTCTTATTATGCTTTCAAATCGATTTTATAGGTGGTTGGAGTTACACCAAACGTCTTCTTAAATACACGGTTAAAATACGTGACATTGTTAAAACCGGATTCTAGAGAAATTTCGATAATGGTTTTATCGGTATTTTTAAGCATAGCACAGGCATGCGCCAGACGCACCTTTGTTACATAGTCTGAAAAGGTTAAACCCATTTCTTTTTTATACAATCTGCCGAGATAGTTTTCATTGAAGAAAAACAGCTTTGCCAGATGCTTGAGCGAAAGAATATTTGCATAGTTTGCGTTTACATAGTTGTTAATGGAGCGTACACACCAATGCATATCGCTTTTGCTTTGTAATTTATAATACTGACATAGCATCAGTATGTAACTTTTTAGTATTTCGCCGGTTTGAGCCCATTGTTCGAGTTTTGCGGCGTTTGTCTGTTTCGGACGTGCGAGTAAAAGACGGTATTCGTCTACGCCGGTGCGCTTTGCCATACGTGCAATGTGTTGTTTCGTTTTTTCGTCTTCCGTATTGATGTGTCCGACATAAATTACAGAAATCAGTTTTTGGTTAAAATAGACCGGTGTAATATATTCTGTCAGACCAAAGGGACAGGTATTAACATAGGGAGCGCTGCTCATATGGCATTTTTTTATCGTTAGTGCCTTACAAGCCAGACAGTGCATGGCACCCTTTGCGGTTGACTTTGCTGTATGACAAAAACTATGCATATGCGTTAGATTCTGCGTTTCAAGTTGCATAATTGTATTGGACATCATGCCGCAGAGGTCTAATATACAAATGTGTATATCCGATTCGGCCGAAAGAACATTTACGATGGTTTGTAAAGATGCTATTGGCTCCATTCACTTCACCTCATGTTTGCTATTATACTTATTTTAACACAAAAGTATGTTTTGTTCAAGGCTTAATGTGTTTTTAAAAAATTTGTCCGCATGCATTGGATTATAACGATTATGCAAGCAACAAAAGCAAAAATTACAGAGTTTTCTTTTTGATTTAAAACAAAAATGGTTGAAGAAAATGCAGAACTATGAAATTTTTGCTGTTTTTTACACAATAATTGACATTGTTTTGTATTCGTGCTAAACTAACTGCGAAGAATCTCTTGAACCGAGGTGTTTTCGTATATGAAACATTACATAGATGCAGATAATTTGCTGTCGCCGATATTCGTGGAGCGCGAGCGACGTGAGACACGTATGCCGACCGTAAAAGAGCACGTGCATAATTTCTATGAATTGTACTTTTTAGTTGATGGACAAATTGATAAGTTTATTGAAAATCGCAGTTATCATTTAAAACCGCTCGATATGGTTGTTGTGCCGCCGCAGGTGTTGCATAAGTCCTTACTGTGTAAGGATTTTCGTCATGAACGAATGTTGGTGTATTTTGACGAACGAAGTGCGCCGAAGGAAATCCTGGAAGCGCTTTCAACACTGCAGGGTGTTATTTCCTTATCGAATGATGCGTCAATGCGCGTATTTAAATTGTTTAATATTCTTTTGCGTGAGCACGCACAGGAGGAATGGTATACGCAATATGTATCCGCTGTGCTTTGCGAGATGTTGATTGTGATTTTGCGCAACGTCAAAGTGAAAAATGAAAATTATGCCGGCATTCGCTTTGATAGGATTATTGACTATGTAAAAGCGCATTGTACGGAGCAGATTTCTCTGCGTGCTACAGCGAAAACCTTTTTTATCAGCGAAGCGCACCTAAGTCGTCTGTTTCGTAAGAATACAGGATTTACTTTTACACAGTATGTGAATTACCAGCGCATTATATTTTCGCATGCACTGCTCGCGAAAAGCGATATGAATATCGGTGAAATTGCCAGTGCGAGTGGATTTGAAAATTTAACGCACTTTGGACGCGTATTTAAGCAGTTGACCGGCTATTCGCCGCGTGATTACAGAAAACAGATGTCGTATCTGCAATATGATTGATGCAAAGCCTGCGGGATGACCGCAGGCTTTGCATGTTTTTTGGGGGTACTGCATTGATGAAATACTGACAGATACAATTAAGTATGTTAACCTTACTGCAGAAAGAGGATGAAAGCCGAAGGGAATGCACATCGCTTGTCGGGCGCGTATTTTTTGTCAAACATGTGTTTTTTATTGACTTTATAAATCTTGTGTGATAAAATTACTGTTGGCTAATAATCAAAATTGTTTAAAAGAGAGGATGTTTTTTTGTGTTACCGGCATTTGCGTCAGGTTTTGTGAGCGAGATGGATTGCTATCAGATGGCTGATTTTTTTGTGGAGACAGGTGTAAATAACATTATGCTTGCCAGATACCATTATCTTCCGTTTCTCAACGGGGAAAAAGATGTAAAAGAATATAAAAAATATATAGATGATATTGATTTTCATATTCCGGAAGGGCACTTGCTTATTGCCGGTCCTGGCAATATCACGTCGCTCGACAATGAATATGCAATGGATAATCTGAAAAGAAATCTGGATGTCTTCTATGAACTCGGCGTTAAAAATGCCATCATTCATTATGCGAATTGCGGAACACATCTTGATCCGATTGAAAAGTGGTTTGATGTCAGAATAGATGCCCTCAATAAGCTTATAAAGCATATAGAAGGAACCGATATGGTCATCTGCCTTGAAAACCTCAGCCGCATTCATGACTATGATGCAGGGCATTTGCTGACAATGTGCAAGGCGGTTGATAATCCGGAGCACATTGGTATATGTCTGGATACGGGACATTTGAATTTGGCAGAAGCTAGCAAAAATCAATATGATTTCATCATGCAGGCAGGCAAATGGTTAAAAGCGATTCATATACACGATAACAAAGGTCCGGAGAAAGGCGGAGATGCGCATGCTATGCCATTCGATTTGGGCTCTGTAAATTGGGCGGATGTAAAGCGCGGCTTGATGAAAGTAAATTATCAGCAACGGTTTACCTATGAACTTTGCCAACGCTTTGCTTCAAATCCGATTGAAATTAAGAAGCTTCAGGTGCAATATCTTCTGGGAATATATAATGCGTATTTTGCATTTTGATGCTTAGATTATTTTGACATACCAAACGCAGGCGAGCTGCCTTTTTAGGGCAGCTCGCTTTTTGTTTTACAACAGCGTACGGTATTTTTGGGCAGAAACGCGCATTGTTTTTTTATGTAGTAGAAAAATAGTTTGCGTCGTTATAGCCGCAATCTCCTGTAATTTCTGCAATGCTAAATAAAGGATGCATCTGCATCCTTTATTAATTATGTTTATTTAGCTTATTCGCTGCTGAAAAAGATAAAACGAGCTTTAATATATCCGGCAGCAGAAACGGTAGGACACATATACTCAATACGCTTATAAATCCGGCAAGTGAAAAGTTTTTTATATACAGCGTTACATACCAAAGACTGCCGGAGAGATAACACAAGCATTGCCCGGCAAATAAAACGATTATTTTTTTGTGCTTGCTGTTCTTATGCAGTCGACTTGTGGCCCAATAAAGCAGCGGAATGGCGAGAAAACCGAAAATGAATCCGCCGGTTGCGCCGAATAGTATGCTTACGCCGCCGGTAAATCCGGAAAAAACGGGCAAACCGATTATACCGAGCAAAATATAGATAAGTACACAGAGCGTAGCTCGTTTGCCACCAAGCAACTGCGGGGCAAGAAACACAGCAAAGCTTTGCATGGTAAACGGAACTGTAAAAGGTATTTTAATCCAGGCGCAAAGAATCAAAAGTGTGGTGCACAGCGCAATGTGTGTGATGCTTCGTGTCGGAAAATGTGCGTTTGTTTTGTTGTTCATGCTCTACACCTCAAAACTATTGTAGCATTTGCCGCATGGCTTGTCAATGCAGATAAATTTTCACGGACAAACAGAAAACGAGAAATTCTGCATATACATTTAGCATACATGTATGGAGGGATGTTTATGTTTTTTGAACTGTTAAGTGTGCTTGGCGTGTGGCTGAAACATTTTTTGTTTGCCGGTTATATGTCTGGTGGTGTGTTTCCAAAACCGCTTTCGGCAGCGGAAGAAAAAGAGTATGTTGCGTTAATGCATCATGGGGATGCGAATGCGCGTTCTACTTTGATTGAAAGAAACCTTCGCCTGGTGGCGCACGTGGTTAAAAAATATGTAGCAACGCAAAATGCGGATACGGAAGATTTAATCTCCATTGGCACAATTGGGCTAATCAAGGCCGTGGACAGTTTTAAGGGGGATAAGAAAATACGACTCGCTACCTATGCGGCGCGGTGCATACATAATGAAATACTGATGCATTTCCGCGCAGAAAAAAATCGCAGAAACGAGCTATCGCTCTCTGAACCGGTTGGCACGGACGGTGAGGGGAATACGCTTGCGCTGATGCATATTCTGCACGAGGAGGCGGAGGAAATTGAAGATGATATTTTACTGAAAAATCAAGTAGAAAAGCTATATACCCTGTTGGACGTATGTCTTTCGGAGCGCGAACGCGAAATTATTGTACTTCGATACGGTTTGGGTGGCAATGATGCCCTTGCGCAACGCGAAATTGCACAAAGGCTTTGTATTTCTCGTTCTTATGTATCACGTATAGAAAAAAAGGCAATTCATAAACTAAAGGAAAATATGATTGCGTGTGGTTATGGGGAGGACTTAATATGATACGCGGACTTCGTGAGGGAACGCGCGGCGCCTATGTACAACTTTTGCAGCTTGCTTTGTCTCGTGCTGGGCTGGCTGTTACAAAGGACGGTGTATTCGGCGAGATGACGCGTGTATCTTTAGAACGATTTCAAAAGGAAAACCAACTGCCGGCGACCGGTATTGTAGATGCAGACACACAAGATGCACTTTTGCCTTATTTGCGCGGATATATAGAAATAGTTGTGCAACCCGGTGACAGTTATTACTTTCTCGCGCAGCGGTATGATACGACCGTGGCGGCGATTCGCCGTGCAAATCCGGGTGTTAATCCATCGCGCCTTGTCATCGGTAGCAGAATTTATGTCCCTTTTGGATTTGCGTTGGTTTCTACGGATATCGAATATACATATTACTATTTATCATTGTTGATAAATGGTTTGCGTGTCCGTTTTCCGTTTTGCACCTATCGAAGCATCGGCAAAACGCGACAGGGGAAGGATATTTTCTGTATTGATGTCGGTAGCGGAGAAAAGCAACTGATGTATAATGCAACGCATCACGCAAATGAGTGGATTACAACGCCGCTTTTGCTTAAGTTTTTTGAAGAATATGCAACGGCGATTGTACGCGGTGATTTCATTTATGCCAAAGATGCATTTTTGCTGTATCGCAAAACGCGCTTATCTCTGATACCAATGCTCGATGCGGACGGCGTTGATATTGTCAACGGCGTAGCGACAGAGGAAGCTTTGGCGCTTTCACAAAAAATTGCAGCAGCGTTTCCGGAAATTCCGTATCCGTCAGGTTGGAAAGCAAATGGCATCGGCGTAGACCTGAATTTGAATTATCCTGCACAGTGGGAGCGTGCAAGAGAAATTAAATTTGCGCAGGGGTATACCCGGCCTGCGCCGCGCGATTACGTCGGTCCGACACCGCTTTCAGAACCGGAAGCACAAGCAATGGTCGATTTTACGCAGAGCAATGATTTTCTGCTGACTATATCATATCATTCACAAGGTAGTGTCATTTACTGGCGTTTTGATGATTATATGCCGCCACGTGCGCTGGAATTCGGCGAAGCATTTTCGCAGGCGAGTGGGTATCCGCTAGAAACAACACCGCTTGTATCCGGTGCGGCGGGGTATAAGGATTGGTTTATTCAAACTTACAACCGACCGGGGTATACGGTCGAGGTCGGCATTGGCGAAAGCCCTCTGCCGCTCTCACAATTTGACGAAATATACAAAAATAATATCGGAATTCTGGTTTTGGGTGTATATCTTTTATAAAAATGTGAGAATTTGAAATTTACCATTGCAAAACTTGCAAAAATGCGATATAATACTGAAAAAATGAAGTAAAAATGAAATTCTTGATTGCAATTGATGCAAAAACGGAGGATATGACATGGGATTTATTGCAGATAAGGCAGCTCGCGTCAGCCCGTCGTCCACCTTGGCGATTGACTCGAAGGCGAAGGCAATGAAAGCACAGGGAATAGACGTTGTGGCTTTTGGTGCAGGTGAGCCGGATTTTGATACACCGCAGCACATAAAAAATGCAGCGATTGAAGCGATTATTGCTGGTAAAACCAAGTATACACCGGCATCCGGTACGATGGAATTAAAAGAAGCGGTTTGCCGCAAATTTGCGCGTGATAACGGTCTTACGTATGCGCCGGAAAATATCGTGATTTCCAACGGTGCAAAGCATTCTTTGATGAATGTGTTTACTGCGATTTGCAACCCGGGCGATGAAGTGATTATTCCTGCGCCGTTCTGGGTAAGCTATCCGGAGATGGTAAGGCTTGCAGACGGTGTGCCGGTCGTGCTGGAGACCAGGGAAGAAAATGACTTTAAATTCACCGCGGCAGAACTGGAAGCTGCAATTACGCCGAAAACACGCGCACTTGTTTTAAATACACCGAGCAACCCGACCGGTATGGTTTATACCAAAGAAGAATTGATGGAGATTGCCAAGATTTGTGTGCGCCACGATCTTTATGTTGTATCCGATGAAATTTATGAGCATATTGTATACGGTGATTTCCCGACAAGCATTGCGGCACTCGGTGATGATATTAAGGAAAGAAGCATCATTGTAAACGGCGTTTCCAAGACCTATGCAATGACTGGATGGCGTATCGGTTATGTTGCATGCAGCGCTCCGCTTGCGAAGGTGATGAGCAATATTCAGAGTCACGCAACATCCAACCCGAACTCCATTGCGCAGGTTGCAGCGATTGCAGCCTTGGATGGTCCGATGGATGAAATGGCTAAAATGAAGGCTGCGTTTGATGAAAGACGCAAATATATGGTTGAACGCATTAACGGCATTGAAGGTGTGTCCTGCAGAGTACCGAAGGGTGCGTTCTATGTGATGATGAATATTTCGGCGCTCAAGGGTAAGATCATCGGCGGCGTAAAGATTGAAACCTCGGATGATTTTGCAAATGCATTTTTAGATAAAGCGCTTGTGGCAGTTGTGCCGGGCAGCGGCTTTGCGGCTGACGATTATGTGCGTTGGTCCTATGCAACCAGCATGGAAAACATTAAAAAAGGCTTGGATAGATTAGAAGCGTTCATACAAGCATAATTTAAGAGCAAGGTCAAATTTTGACCTTGCTCTTTTAATGATGTATAATATCACAAATATCAAATGCAATAGCTTTGCTGAGTGCTTCAAGCGTTAATTCCAATTGATAACCGATTTTGCCGGCGCTGACAAAGAAAGTGTCCACATTTTGCGCCGAAGTGTGCACCACGGTTTTGAAAAACTTCTTCATTCCAATTGGGGAGCAACCGCCGCGGATATAGCCGGTGACTTTGTTGATATCGGCGACTTTTATCATTTCAACGGCTTTTTCACCGACTGCTTTTGCTGCGGCTTTTAAATCCAGTTCCGCTGCCACGGGAATCACGAAAACATAATACTGCTTGGACGGTGCTTGCGTAACCAGCGTTTTAAATACCTTTTCTACCGGCATACCGATTTTATTCGCGACGGAAATACCGTCGATTGCACCGTCATCACCTGTATACTGGTGCGCAGTGTATTCGATTTTCTTCGCATCCAATATGCGCATCGCATTTGTTTTGCAATTTGCTTTCATTTTTTAATTCACCTTGCTTTCTTCGTTGAGATTATTATAGCTGTTTTGGCAGAAAAATTCAAGTGTTAGGATTGATTTGTTATAAATTTAGTGATATAATACAAGGCATATAATTTTAATGGGGGAAACAGTATGGCGATTTTTAACAAAGCAAATATTCTTCTGCCGAAAGCGGCGGATTATCAGAAATGGGGCGTTGTTGCCTGTGACCAGTATACGTCCGAAAAGGAATACTGGGACAGAGTGAAAACGTATGTTGGAGACGCGCCGTCAACATTTAATCTTGTATATCCGGAAGCGTACTTGAGCGAGGGCGATGCCTACATCGACCGCATCAACGCGCATATGGCAAAATATATCGAAGAAGATATTTTAAAAGAGCATAAAAATGTGTATATCTACATAGAAAGAACGCTTTCCGGCGGCAGAGTGCGCCGCGGTTTAATCGGCGCGGTGGACTTGGAAGCCTATGATTTTTCCAAGGGTTCGAAGAGCGCCATCCGCGCAACGGAAGGCACAGTAGCAGAGCGTATCCCGCCGCGCGTGAAAATCCGCAAGGATGCGCCGCTCGAATTGCCGCACGCTATTCTGCTGATGGATGATAAGAAAAACGAAGTTATCCCGATGTCCTGCGATAACGCACCGGTTTACGATTTTGAAATGATGGAAAACGGCGGCCATATTAAGGGATATGTTATCGATGGCGCAGCTGCTGATGCAATTTCTGTAAAGTTTGAAACGTACGCAAAAGATGTAAACGACGGTCTCGTATTTGCGGTGGGTGACGGTAACCATTCTCTGGCAACAGCAAAGACCTGCTGGGAGAATTTAAAACAGAACCTTTCTGCCACGGAGCGGGAAAACCATCCGGCGCGTTATTGTTTGGTGGAAATCGAAAATCTCTATGATGCTGCATTGGAGTTTGAACCGATTCACAGAGTGCTCTTTGATGTAGACCCGGCAGAGGTGCTTGCAAGCCTTGAGAAGTTTTCTTCTGAGGGCACGGGCAAGAATACCCATACCGTAACCTATGTGTATAACGGCGTGGAAGGCGAAATTGAAATCAAAAATGCGGACAGCAATATTGCCGTCGGCGCCGTACAGAGCTTTATCGACAAGATGGGCTATGCAGCAGATTATATCCACGGCGATGACACCACAAAGCGCCTCGCAAGTGCAGATAAAGCGTTTGGATTTATTTTGGATGCGATGGAAAAAGAATCCCTCTTTACAACCGTTATCAAAGATGGCGCCCTCCCGCGAAAAACTTTCTCTATGGGTGAAGCGCACGAAAAGAGATTTTATATTGAAGCAAAATTAATTAAATAATTTATGTGAAAGAGCCGCATAATATATGTGCGGCTCTTTTAAACAAAAAATTCAAAAATTTTCAAAAAATGCTTGACTTTTAGAAAAAATGGGTTTATAATTTTATTTGTTCGTTTGAGAACACGAATTAAATAATGCGGAATTGTGTAAAGGTAGCACGAGTGACTCTGACTCACTTTGTCTGGGTTCGAATCCTAGTTCCGCAGCCAAAAATCGACATTCTTCGATAGAGGAGTGTCGATTTTACTTATACCTATTCACTTAAATAGAAATGTCGTTTTTGGGAAGTAATAAGTAATAGTGCGTAAGGAAAATGTTTACAAATCTATATAAGCGTGGTATACTGTTTACGTTTAAAATGAATTCATTATAGATTGGAAGTTATGAGATTGGTAAGAGAAGATTTAAGAAACATTGCGATTATTGCTCACGTTGACCACGGTAAGACTACTCTGGTGGACGAGCTTTTAAAGCAGGGCGGTGTGTACAGAGAAAATCAGGTGGTAGAAGACCGCGTTATGGATAACAACGCTTTAGAGCGTGAGCGCGGTATCACGATTTTGTCTAAAAATGCATCTGTCCATTACAAAGACAAGAAAATCAATATTATTGATACACCGGGACATGCAGACTTCGGTGGCGAGATAGAGCGTGTGCTCAAAATGGTAAATGGTGTAATTTTGTTGGTAGATGCAGCGGAAGGGCCGATGCCGCAGACAAGATTTGTGCTTTCCAAGGCGCTTGAGCTTGGACTGAAAATCATTATTGTTGTCAACAAGATTGACCGACCGGATGCCAGACTCGGCGAGGTCGGTGATGAGGTGCTTGAACTTTTATTAGAGCTTGATGCAACAGATGAGCAGCTCGACAGCCCGATTATTTACTGTTCCGGCAGAGATGGTACGGCTTCGAAATCCCCGAACAAGCAGGGCGAGGATTTAACGGTATTGTTTGAGACAATTGTGGATTATATTCCGGGTCCGAGCGGCAATGAAAACAGCGAGCTGCAGCTTTTGATTTCGACGATTGATTACAGTGAATATGTCGGTCGTATGGGTATTGGCAGAGTGGAACGCGGTACGATTAAGGTAAATCAGGAAGTTTGCGTTTGTGACTATCACGATAAGGAGCTGACAAAGCGCGGTAAAATCGCAACGCTGTATCAGATTGATGGTACAGGCAGAAAACAGGTGGAGAGTGCAACCGTCGGCGATATTATTTGCTTTTCCGGCGTGGAGGATATTACCATCGGCAATACGATTACGGCACCGGATTGCAAAGAGCCGATTCAGTTTGTGAAAATTGGCGAGCCGACCGTGGAAATGACTTTTTCGGTCAATGATAGCCCGTTTGCCGGTCGAGATGGTAAATTTGTCACCTCGCGTCAGCTGCGCGACAGATTATACAGAGAGCTTTTAAAGGACGTATCCTTGCGCGTAAAGGATGGTGAAACGACGGATTCATTTATCGTTTCAGGCAGAGGCGAAATGCATTTGTCTATTTTAATAGAAACTATGCGCCGCGAAGGCTATGAATTCGCAGTCAGCACGCCGCGTGTATTGCTTAAAGAGATTGACGGTAAAATTCACGAGCCGATTGAGCGCCTTCTGGTCGATGTGCCGGAGGAATGTGTCGGTTCTGTTATGGAAAAGATGGGCTCGCGCAAAGGTGAGTTGCAGCATATGTCGCCGATCGGCACAAGAATGCGCATAGAATACCTGATTCCGGCGCGCGGTCTGTTTGGTTACCGCAGTGAGTTTATGACAGATACGCGCGGTGAGGGTATCTTAAATACTGTATTTTACGGTTATCAGCCGCACAAGGGCGAGATTACCAGACGCTTCACCGGCTCGTTGATTGCATATGAAACCGGTGAAGCGGTAACGTACGGCTTATTTAATGCCCAGGGCAGGGGCGCACTCTTTATTGGCGCGGGTGAGCCGGTATATGAAGGGATGGTGGTTGGTGCATCCCCGAAGCTTGAGGATATCAGTGTGAATGTCTGCAAGAAAAAGCAGCTGACCAACACACGTGCTTCCGGCAGTGATGACGCACTTAAGCTTACACCGCCGAAAAACTTGAGTCTGGAAGAAGCAATCGAATTTTTAGGCGAAGATGAGCTTTTGGAGGTTACGCCGCTGAAGTATAGAATCAGGAAGCGTATTTTGAATACAACGCTGCGCCTGAAAGCACAAAGTCGCGCAAAATAACGTATGAACGAATGAAAGTGCACATAAACATACTAACGTAAATTATTTGCGGAGGTGTGCGTATGTGTGCTTTTTTTGTGCTACGGCGTAAACATCTGATTGCGTTTGGTGCTCTGCTGGTGTTTGTTGTTTTTATGTGTAGCTTATCGGTAGCGGTATGTGTGCAAAGTGATGCGCTGCAGCCAAGTGCCGTGCGCGTACCGATTCTTATGTATCACAGTATATTAAAAGACCCTGCTGCAGCCGGCGATTATGTAATCTCGCCGGAAGTGTTGGAGGCGGATTTGCGTTATTTGAAAAACAACGGATATACAACTGTTTTAAGCAGGGATTTGTATGCGTACGTGACGGAAGGGAAGAGATTGCCCGAAAAACCGGTTGTCATCACCTTTGATGACGGGCACGCCAATAATCTTTTGTATGCGTTGCCGATTTTAGAAAAGCTGGATATGTGCGCTGTCATCAGCATTGTAGGAAAATACAGCGAGCAATACTCTGCATCAGATGACCATCATCCAAGCTATGCCTATCTTTCTTGGTCGGAAATCAATGCATTATTGGAAAGTGGGCGCATTGAGATTGCAAATCACAGCTATGATATGCACGAACAGTTAACGCGAAAAGGCACAATGAAAAAAGCAGACGAAACACAGGAAACATATACGCAGCGGTTAAAATTAGATTTAAATGAAACGCAGAGATTATTAAATGAAAACTGCCATACAACCCCCATTGCCTTTACATATCCGTTTGGCGCGGTGTGCTACGATTCTATAGAGACGGTAAAAGAAATTGGATTTTGCGTGACTTATGGCTGCGCGGAGCAGGTGAATTATATCTCCGACGCCGCATCTTTGTACTGTTTAGGGCGTTTTAACCGCCCAAGTGGCATTGCAACGGAGAAGTTTATGCAACGGATTGAAAAATAGTGTTAAATTGTATTGACACGCTAAAAAAGATTTTGTATAATAAACATATGAATGTTTGTTCATATGTTTATTTGGAGGAAAAGAAATGGAGAAAGAAATTCAAATGTGCTGTGACGGACAGGTGCACGAAAACCTGGTACAGCGGGTTTATTTGCAAATGCCGCCAGAAGAGCTTTTGTATGACCTTGCAGAGCTTTACAAGGTGTTTGGTGATTCGACGCGTATTAAGATTTTGTATGCGCTTTTTGAGAGTGAAATGTGCGTTTGCGATATCGCGGAGCTTTTGCATATGACGCAGAGTGCAATATCGCATCAACTGCGTGTATTGAAAAGTGCGCAGCTTATAAAATACCGGAAAGAGGGTAAACAGGTCATTTACGCATTGGCGGACGGACACGTACGCACTATTTTAGGTGAAGGTATGGAACATATAGAGGAGTAAGTATTATGATTGTCAGAGGAAAAATTGAAAATTTATGCTGCGGAAACTGTGCGGCAAAGATGCAGGATAAAATCGCCAAACTGGACGGCGTTTTGGAAGTAAAAATTAGCTTTATTACGCAAAAAATCATTTTGGATGTGCAGGATGGTAATTTTGAAAATTTACTTGCGGAAGTAGAAAAAATCATTCGTAAAATTGAGCCGGACTGCAAGGTGAAATTTGAGGCTGGCGTATGACAAGGGAAAACAAGATTACAATATATAAAATAGCCGTCGCTGCTATCCTGTATGTGTTGTCCCTGTTGATGAAAAACGGACTGCCGGTTGCAGTGGCTGCTTATATAGTTGTTGGCTACGATGTGTTATACAGGGCGCTTAAAAAACTGCTGTGTGGGCACGCAATGGATGAAAACTTTTTGATGAGTATCGCTTCTGTCGGGGCATTTTGTATCGGAGAAGTTCATGAAGGTATATTTGTCATACTGTTTTATAAAGTAGGGCAGCTCTTTGAAGAAATGGCTGTAGTGCGGTCGCGGCGTTCCATTACAGCACTACTTGAAAAAATGCCGGAAAAGGTCTGCGTTTTAAGAGATGGTGCAGAAGTTGTAATGGAGCCGGATATGGTGAAGGTCGGAGATGAAATTATTATTCGTCCAGGGGAACGTGTGGCGGTGGATGGCGTGATTTTGGATGGCTTTGCGGCAATGGATACTGCATCGCTTACCGGCGAGAGTGCACCACGCGAATATGGCATTGGAGATGAAGTTGTAAGCGGATTTATCAATTTAAACGGACACGTTCGTGTTCGGGCAACGAAAATTTTTGAGGATTCTACAGCATATAAGATTTTGGAGCTTGTGGAAAATGCAACATTGCATAAGGCAAAAACGGAGAATTTTATTACAAAGTTTGCGGCTGTGTATACGCCGATTGTTGTTGCTTTGGCGGCAGGAATTGCGATATTACCACCTTTGTTTGTCGGTATGGACAGTTTTACCGTCTGGCTGCACCGTGCATTTGTCTTTTTAGTGGTTTCCTGTCCTTGTGCACTGGTTATTTCTGTGCCGCTCGGCTTTTTTGGCGGCATAGGAAAAGCGTCGCGCTCAGGTATTCTGATAAAGGGTAGTAACTATTTAGAAATCCTATCTCGCGTTCGGGCGGTTGCATTTGATAAAACCGGAACACTCACAACAGGGCAGTTTCATATCGCTAAAGTGGAGACGAACGGCTGGGAAAAAGATGCTTTTATGCAAATGGTTACCACCGTTGAACATAACAGCAAGCACGCGCTTGCAGTAGCAATTTGTTCGGGTGAGGATAATAGCGAAAAAAATGTCACGGAATTTGAAGAAATTTCCGGCTTGGGTATTCGCGCTGTTTATGATGGGCATGCGGTGCTTTGCGGCAGCCGTCGCTTTATGGAAAATCAAGAGATACGGGACTTACCCAAGGCAGTAGAATCTACTTGTGTTTATGTTGCAGTGGATGGTACGTATGCCGGCAGAATCCTGCTGGAGGATACATTGCGACCGGAGGCAATATGCAGCGTAGAAGCACTTAGAAAGCATGGTGTACAGCAAATTGTACTGTTGACCGGAGACACTGCTGATAATGCGCAGAAAGTGGAAGCTGCGCTCGGTTTGGATGCGGTTTATACTGAACTTTTGCCGCAGGATAAGGTTTTGAAGATGGGTGAATATGCAAGCAAAGGTGCGGTTGCATTTGTGGGCGACGGCATCAATGATGCGCCGGTGCTTGCAAGTGCTGATATAGGTATTGCGATGGGCGCGTTTGGGTCGGATGTGGCGATTGAAACGGCGGATGTGGTTTTGCTCAAGGATTCGGTGTGTGGTGTTGTGGATGTGCTGAAAATCAGTAAACAGACGATGCGGATTGTCAAGCAAAATATTTTATTTGCACTGACGGTGAAGTTTTTAATTTTGTTGTTTGGTGCCTTAGGCATAGCCGGTATGTGGGCTGCAGTATTTGCCGATGTCGGTGTTTCTGTTTTGGCGATTTTAAATGCAATGCGCTTGATGTTTACAGACAAATGATAAAGTGGGTGATAGTATGAGAGAACGTTTTTCGGTTACGGGAATGGAGTGTGCTGCTTGCAGCGCGCATGTTGAAAAGTGCGTGCGCAGATTAGATGGCGTATATGATGTAAGCGTCAATTTGCTGCGCGGTGTTATGACGGTCGATTACGACGAAAAAAAGATAAAAATTGATGCGATTGTACAGGCGGTTATCCTTGGCGGTTTTGGCGCGACAGTTTATGAAGAAGGCACAAAACGCGAAAACGAAGCAGACGCACATGTAACTGCCTTGAAAAAACAGTTTGCGTTTTCGTTGATTTTTATGTTGCCGCTTATGTATGTTGCGATGGCGCATATGATGGGCCTGCCGCTACCGCGTGTGCTTACAGGTATTTATAATGTATTGGCGCAGATTCTGCTTTTAATACCGATTTTAATTTTGAACAGACATTATTTCATTTCCGGCTTTGGAAAATTGTTTAAAGGTGCACCGGATATGAATTCATTGATTGCCATTGGAAGCTCAGCTTCGGTAGTGTATGGTTTTGTGGCGACATATTTTATTTTCAAAGGCAGTGTAAACGGAGATATGGCATTGGTTCAAGGCTATATGCATAACTTGTACTTTGAATCTGCGGCGATGATTTTGACGTTGATTACACTCGGTAAATTTTTAGAGGGGCGCTCGAAACGAAAGACCAGTGAAGCGGTGGAAAAGTTGATGGACTTAACACCGACTACCGGCATCGTTTTGGTAGACGGTAAAGAAGTAGAGGTAGATGTGGATGATATCTCTGCAGGCGATATTTTGGTTTTAAAAGCCGGACAAACTGCGCCGGTGGACGGTGAAATCATTTATGGAAACGGTGCATTTGATGAGGCAAGTGTGACCGGCGAAAGTATGCCGGTGGAAAAAGGTATAGGCGAACTGGTGGTTTCCGCAACCTCGCTTGTCAGCGGCTATGTACATTTCCGCGTAACGAAGGTTGGCGAAGAAACTACGGTGGCAAAAATTATTACCTTGGTGGAACACGCGGTGTCTACGAAGGCGCCGGTTGCGCGATTGGCGGACAAGGTCAGCGGCATCTTTGTACCCGTAGTTATCGGCATTTCAGTTTTCACTTGCATTGTTTGGCTGTTGCTTGGCTATGAAGTGCAGCATGCATTTTCTTGTGCGGTATCCGTGCTTGTTATTTCCTGTCCTTGTGCGCTTGGATTAGCTACGCCGGTTGCGATTATGGCGGGCGTTGGCAGAGGAGCGCAAAACGGCGTTTTGGTCAAAAGTGCACAAGCGCTGGAGCTTTTGAGCGGTGTGCGTGCGATTGCACTCGATAAAACCGGCACACTGACAAAAGGCAAGCCGGAAGTCGTAAAAATCCTTGCGCAGGATGAAGATACGCTTCTACGTATTGCTGCATCTGCGGAAAAAATGTCATCCCACCCATTAGCAATGGCAGTTGTGCATCGTGCTGTAGAAAAGTCTATAGAACTGTATACAACAACAGATTTTGAAAATGTGGACGGGCAGGGAATTCGTGCTGTTGTCGATGGTAAATTATTGGTCGGCGGCAATCGAAAATTCGTATCGTCTGTTTGTAAGATAGAATTGGAAAGTATTGCGCAGGCGGATGCATTGGAAAATGAGGGAAATACCTGCTTATTCTTTGCTTATGATGCGGAATTTTTAGGCATTATTGCCGTAAATGATACATTAAAGCCGGACAGTAAGGATGCGGTTTCTGCACTCCAGCAGTTTGGATGCCATGTTGTAATGCTGACGGGGGATAGTGGGGTTGCCGGCAGCGCAATGCAAAAGCGTGTTGGTATTCAGGAGGCGGTATGTGAGGTGCTTCCGGCGGAAAAAGAAAGGCACATTCGCAAAATTCACGAAAAATATGGCACAACGGTTATGGTCGGTGATGGTATTAACGATGCGCCTGCACTTGCGGCGGCGGATGTTGGGGTTGCCATTGGTGCTGGTACGGATGTTGCCATTGCTTCAGCGGATATTGTTCTGATGAAGAATTCGCTGATGGAGCTTGTGTATGCGATTCGTTTAAGCAAGGCTGTTGTTAAAAATATCCGTCTCAACTTATTTTGGGCATTTTTCTACAATGCAATTGGTATTCCGTTGGCGGCAGGGGCACTGTTCATCCCGTTCGGGCTATTGCTTAATCCGATGATTGCATCGGCTGCAATGAGTATGAGTTCCGTATGCGTAGTAACGAATGCTTTGCGTCTGCGTTATTTTAAAATGCGCTAAATGTATTGCACTTTATATGTAATTGTGTTATAGTTATATCTATGAGGTGAATGATATGTTTGGACATTATTTAAAACTTTCCGGTAAGGTAATTTGGTGGCATTTTGTTGGTCAGGCTATCTGTATGGCAGTGGGATTTATCTCGTTTGGTCTGTTGATGCTCAACTTTCGTATTGCGGAAATTTTTGCATCCGTACTGATGACGGGTGGCTATGCTATATTTATGTATTCGAAATTATATAAGGTTGGCGAGCGAGATACAAAAAGCTATTCCGAAGCAAAGCCATATCCGTGTAAAGGTATTGTGCTTTACATTGGTGTTTTGCTTGTCGGCGTGCTGCTTGCGCTGCTTTATGATGCATCATTTACAGCGCCGACATTCGCTACAAAAATCCTTTTGTTTTGCCCGTTCCGTGTTTGGGGGTATAGTTACATTGCATTTTTGAAAGCGGCGGATTTGTCCATATCCGTTTGGTTCTGGATTTTGTATTTCGCTGTGCCACTCTGTAGCTGTGCAATTGGTTACTATGGTGGTATGCGCCGTTGGGACCTCGGTTATGTATTTTTCAAGAATATGGTTTTTAGAAAGAAGCAATAGTAATTTAAGACGCAAACAATTTTAAAAAAGTTGTGTTGCGTCTTTCTTTTTTTGTTTTTTTGTGGTATACTTAATGATAGATTTTATCGGGAGGCTGTTTCGCTTGAAAAACAGAATGGAAGAACTAACAAAGCTATTAAATCAATATGCGCACGCCTATTATGTTTTGGACAATCCGATTGTAACAGATTATGATTATGATATGCTGTTGCGCGAATTGGTTGGATTGGAGAAAAGTTATCCGCAATATGCGCTTGCCAATTCGCCAACAAAACGTATCGGCGACAAGGTGCTGCGCGGTTTTGCGACCGTGACGCATCAGGTGCCGATGGAAAGCTTGCAGGATGCATTTTGCAAAGAAGAGCTTGTTGAATTTGACCGTCGCGTCAGTGCGGTTATCGGTAAAAATACTGCCTATAATGTAGAACCGAAAATTGATGGGCTCAGCGTTTCGCTTGAGTATGAAAACGGCGCCTTTGTGCGCGGTTCAACGCGTGGTGACGGCGTAACGGGCGAAGATATTACCGAGAATTTAAAAACCATTGGTGCGATTCCTATGCAGCTTACGGAATCTATTCCGTATATAGAGGTACGCGGTGAAGTGTATATGCCTAAAAAGGTGTTCGCCGTGCTGAATGAGCAACGGCAGCAAGACGGAGAAGCAACCTTTGCAAACCCGCGAAACGCAGCAGCAGGGTCCTTGCGACAATTGGATTCGCGTATTACAGCAACACGAAAATTAGACATCTTTGTGTTTAATCTGCAGCGCGCCGAAGGCGTGGAATATAAAACGCATTCAGAATCTTTGGATTTGCTTAGAAAACTTGGATTTAAAGTGATTGAAAATCGCGTCGTAAGCGGAATTGAAGCGGCTTGTGCCGTAGTGGATGAAATCGGGCAAAACAGATTGGCGCTCAGTCATGATATTGACGGCGCAGTGATTAAGGTAGATTCCATCGCAGACCGCGCTTTGCTCGGGTCTACGGCAAAAGCACCGAAGTGGGCGGTAGCATATAAATATCCGCCGGAGCAGAAAGAAACGAAAGTGAAGGACATTGTTGTGCAGGTTGGTCGTACCGGCGTGCTGACACCGGCGGCAGAACTTGAGGATGTGTTCATTTCCGGCAGCACCGTATCACGTGCAACGCTGCACAATTTAGATAATATCCGCCAAAAGGATATTCGTATCGGTGATATGGTAATATTGCAAAAAGCGGGCGATATTATACCGGAAGTGGTAAAGTCTTTGCCGGAAAAGCGTGACGGCAGTGAAATTGTGTTTGAAATGCCATTGCACTGTCCGGTTTGCGGCTCGGAGGTTGTGCGTGAAGAAGGTGAGGCGGCGCACCGCTGTATGGGACTTGACTGTCCGGCGCAGCTTTCAAGAAACATTATTCATTTCGTGTCGCGCGATGCAATGGATATTGACGGACTCGGGGAATCGATTGTAGAACAAATGCTTGCGCGCGGTTTGATTAAGAGTGCGGCGGATTTGTACTACATTGAGGCGCAGGATATTGCGCAGATGGATAAGCTTGGCGACAAGTCAGCCGATAATTTAATGCGTGCGATTGAAAAATCGAAGCAAAACGATTTAAGCAGATTGATTTTTGCTTTAGGCATCCGCCATATTGGTGAAAAAGCGGGTAAAGTATTGGCGGCACGATTTAAGACGTTGGACAATCTGATTTCGGCGACAGTGGAAGAGTTGACAGCTGTGGAAGATATTGGTGCGGTTATGGCGCAGAGTATTATTCACTTTTTTGCGGACGACAAAAACATGGAAACGATTGAAAAACTTCGAAATGTCGGCGTGAACTTTACTGCGGAAGAAAAGACGAGCGGAGATGACCGTTTTGCAGGTAAAACCTTTGTACTGACAGGGACACTACCGACATATAAACGTGATGAAGCAAAGAAAATCATCGAAGAGCGCGGCGGTAATGTTTCCGGCTCTGTTTCGAAAAAAACGGACTATGTTTTAGCGGGTGAAGAAGCGGGAAGTAAGCTGGATAAAGCGCAAGCGCTCGGCATTAAAATTATTGATGAAGAAACCTTTAAAGAAATGGCAGGAATTGCTTGAAGTTGAGCGAAAAATCTGTTATAATGTTTATTTAGTTTAGGATGGCAGGAGGTCAGGATATTGAAAATTACAAAAGAAGAAGTAAAGTACGTTGCAGATTTGGCACGTTTAAACTTAAGCGATGAAGAAGCAAACCGCTTGCAGACAGAAATGGCAGATATCATTGCCTTTGCGGATACAATTTCTGCACTGGATACAGCGGATATTGAGCCGACCAACCACGCAATCCGCGTAGAAAATGTTCTGCGTGAAGATGAAATGCGCGATTCGTACGACAGAGATGCGCTGCTGGGTTGCGCACCGGAAAAACAGGCGGGCTGCTATAGCGTCCCGAAGGTTGTAGAGTAAGGAGGCGGCGAGAATGGAACTTTATAAATTAACGGCCCATGCGGCTATGGATATGCTAAACAAAAAAGAAGTGTCTTCCGTGGAGCTTACGAAGGCAGTGATTTCCAGAATTGAAGCGGTCGACAGTAAGGTCGAAGCCTACCTTGCTAATACGTTTGATTCAGCATTGGAAACTGCGAAAGCAGTGGATGCCAAAATTGCAGCAGGCGAAGCGCTTCAGCCGCTCGAAGGCGTGCCGATGGCGATTAAAGATAATATTTGCACAAAGGATATCCGCACAACGTGCGCATCCAGAATGCTTGAAAACTTTGTGCCGCCGTATGATGCATTTGTTGCAGGCAAGGTGAAAAATATCGGTGCTCCGATGCTCGGCAAATTGAATATGGACGAATTTGCGATGGGTTCTTCTACAGAAAATTCGTATTTTAAAAAGACGAAAAATCCGCAGAATCTCGATTTTGTCCCTGGCGGCAGCTCCGGCGGTAGTGCAGCTGCAGTGGGTGCGAATATGGCAATGTATACCCTCGGTTCCGATACCGGCGGTTCCATTCGTCAGCCGGCATCTTTTTGTGGTGTTGTCGGCTTAAAACCGACCTACGGCAGAGTATCCCGTTTTGGTTTGGTTGCGTTTGCTTCCTCTTTGGATCAAATTGGTCCGCTTACAAAGGATGTAGAAGATGCTGCTTTGGTTATGAATCTGATTTCCGGACACGACGAAATGGATTCTACAAGCGTGAATTTACCGGTGGAAGACTTTACAAAGACGCTCTCTACAGACGTAAAGGGTATGAAAATCGGTATCCCGAATGAATATATGGGTGACGGTATTTCTGCAGAGGTCAAAGAAGCAGTTGTAAATGCAGCAAAGCTGTATGAAAGCATGGGCGCAAGCGTGGAATACTTTGATATGCCGTCCTTGTCAACGGCGCTGCCGGCGTATTACATCATTTCGTCTGCGGAGGCAAGCTCGAACCTCGCGCGTTATGACGGTGTGCGATATGGCTATAGAACCGAGAACTATACGGATATGCTCGAAATGTATAAAAACACGCGTTCGGAAGGCTTTGGTAACGAAGTAAAGCGCAGAATTATGCTTGGCACATATGCACTCAGCTCCGGCTACTATGATGCGTACTATAAAAAGGCGCAGCAGGTGCGTACAATTGTGCGTAGCTGTTTTGAAGATGCGTTTAAGAAGTATGATTTCATTTTATCGCCGACTGCGCCGGTAACGGCATTTAAGCTCGGTGAAAAAACGGCAGACCCGATGGAAATGTATCTGGCAGACATCTGCACGGTATCTATCAACATCGCCGGTCTTCCGGCGATTTCGCTGCCGTGCGGCGTTGGCAAGAACAATTTACCGATTGGTATGCAGCTGATTGGTAATTCCTTTGATGAAAAAACAATACTGCATGCAGCATATGCATATGAAAAGAATGCCGGTATTGTATTAAAGCCGCAGATATAAAGGAGGGCAGAAAAATGCATTTTGAAGATTATGAAGTGATTATCGGACTTGAAGTGCACGCAGAGCTTGCGACAAAGACAAAAGCATTCTGCAGCTGCTCTACGGAATTCGGTAAGGATGTAAATACACAGTGCTGTCCGGTTTGTACAGCAATGCCGGGCAGTTTACCGGTGCTCAATAAAAAGGTTGTAGAATATGCGATTAAAACCGGTCTTGCCACCGGTTGTGAAATTACACGCTATGGCAAGCAAGATAGAAAGAATTACTTTTATCCGGACCTACCGAAGGCATACCAGATTTCGCAGTATGATATGCCGCTTTGTGTAGGCGGGTTTGTGGATATCACAAAAGAAGATGGTAAAAAGAGAATCGGTATTACCCGCATTCATATTGAAGAAGATGCCGGCAAGCTTTTACACGATGTTATTCCGGGCAAATCCTTGGTGGATTTAAACCGCTGTGGTGTACCGCTGATTGAAATTGTCTCTGAGCCGGATTTGCGCAGCTCTGAAGAAGCAAAGCTTTATTTGGAAGAGCTTAAATCTATTTTGGAATGTCTGGAAGTTTCTGACTGTAAGATGCAGGAAGGCTCTTTGCGTTGTGACGTAAACGTATCCGTGCGCCCGAAGGGACAGGAAACGTTTAACACACGTACAGAGATGAAAAACTTAAGCTCTTTCTCGGCGGCAGTGCGTGCAATTGATTTTGAGGCAAAACGCCAGATTGAAGCAACCGAAGCAGGCGAGAAAATCGTGCAGGAAACGCGCCGTTGGGACGATGCCAAGGGCGAAAACTATCCGATGCGTTCTAAAGAAGAAGCGAAGGATTACAGATATTTCCCGGATCCGGACCTTGTCCCGATTGTCGTAAGTGATACGCAGATTGAAGAAATTCGTGCAACGATTCCGGAATTGCCGAGTGCAAAACGTGAACGTTTTGTTGCGACTTACGGTATTACGGATTATGAAGCAGGCCTGATTTCGCAGAGTAAGCCGATGGCGTCTTATTTTGAGAAGTGTGTATCTTTAAAAGCAACACCGAAGACGGTTGCAAACTGGCTTTTAGGTGATATTTCTAAGATCCTGAACGAAAAGAACCTTGCGCCATCGGAGATCAGCATTGTGCCGGAAGAACTTTGTGCTCTGATTGCTTTGATTGAAAAGGGTACTATCAGCAATACTGCCGGCAAAAAGGTGCTTTCTATTATGTTTGAAACCGGTAAAACGGCAGAAGTGATTGTGAAAGAAGAAGGGCTCGAGCAGGTAAATGACGGCGACGCCCTGAAGGCAATTGTTGAAGAAATTATTCAAAACAATCCTAAGTCCGTTGAAGACTATAAAGCCGGCAAAACGAATGTTATCGGCTTCTTGGTTGGTCAGACGATGCGCGCATCCAAGGGTAAAGCTAATCCGCAGATGTTAAATCCGATGATTAAAGAAATACTGGACAATATGTAATTTAAAAAGGCAAGGCGCTGCCTTGCTTTTTTGCTTAAAGGCGGTGAATGTATGCTGAAAATTGAAAATAGTGCAAAAGCGTGTCTTTGTGCAGTAAATGCAAGCTTTACGCATACATCGCTTGCGCAATTGCGCCTGCTGAGCGTGTGCAGAGATTTGTCTTTGTGCGCAAAAACGTATTCCATCAATGATGCGGTTTCTCGTGTGTGCGGTGAGTTATATGCATTAGATTGTCAAATGTATCTGTTTGGCGTGTACATTTGGAATTTGCCGTTTATAGAGCAGCTTGCGCGCAGACTTAAGTCCCTGCGACCGGATTGCGTTATTGTGTGTGGCGGTCCGGAGGTCAGCTACGACACACAACGCTTTATGCAGGAGCACCCCTTCGTGGATATTGTTTTACGCGGTGAAGGGGAAGAGAGTGTCCCTATGTTACTGCAAGGTGTTTTGCCTGATAAGATACCCGGTGCGTGTTATCGTGCGGAGGAAATTGTAATTCAGCCGCTGGCAATCGTGCCGGATTTAGATGCTTTGCCGCCGGTTTATGATAAAGAGATTCTTTCGAAACTGCAACATAAGATGCTCTATTATGAAACGAGCCGTGGCTGCCCGTTTCGGTGTTCGTATTGCCTTTCATCCACGGCACATGGCGTTCGTTATTTTTCATTAGAGCGTGTAAAGAATGATTTTAAGTTGTTTATGGATGCGAAAGTGCCATTGGTGAAATTAACGGACAGAACGTTTAATATGCAGCCAAAAAGAACTGCGGAGCTTTTGCGTTTTATCTTAGAACATAATCAGTGTACGTGCTTCCATTTTGAGATTTCCGCAGATATATTGGATGAAGAAGTGCTTTCAATTTTAGAAACTGCACCTAAGGATACATTTCAATTGGA
The DNA here is from genome assembly GCA_045537695.1 of Clostridia bacterium. GTDB lineage: Bacteria > Bacillota > Clostridia > UBA1381 > UMGS1253 > RGIG2041. The sequence continues at coordinate 66,030 of JAZSQB010000046.1, forward strand.
AATCGGCGTGCAAACAACGAATGAAAAAGCAAGTGATGCAATTGACCGTAGTGCAGATTTTGCAAAAATCAGCGCAAATGTAGCTCGTTTGAAAAAAGCGGGCAATATGCATCTGCATCTGGATTTGATTGCAGGTCTGCCGTATGAGGATTACAATAGCTTTGGAAAATCATTTAATGACGTTTTCGCGCTCAGACCGGATATGCTGCAGCTTGGGTTTTTAAAGCTCCTGAAAGGCACCAAAATACGTGGACAAGCTGCGCAGTTTAATTATATATCCACAGAGGAACCGCCGTATGAGGTGCTTTCTACTGCGTGGCTGGATTATACAGAGATGCTTCGCTTGAAAGATATTGAACCTGTGCTTGAAATTTACTATAACAGCGGCGCATTTTCAAAGGCACTCGAATGTTCACTTGCAAAGAGTGGACTTTCGCCGTTTGCATATTTTGAAAAGCTTGCGCAGTACAGAAAAAATAACACAATCCCCGGAGCGATGGTGAGCCAAAGCAAAAATTATGATTTGTTTTATAGTTTCCATACGCAATGTATAGCGCCGGACGATGGTGCGTTTAACGCATATTTGTGTTATGAACAGCTAAAGCATAACAAAACGGCACAAGCCGGTGCGTGGGCGCGGTTGCCTACGGCAACGAAAGCGTTTTATGATGCAGCGTGGCAAACGGTGCGTGACAGCGGCATACTTAGTGATGTGCAACTTGGTTTGAAGCAAAAGGAACTGCTGCAGCATGTGCGTATCGTACGCTTTTCATATGATGTGCTTGCACAAAGACAGCAGGATTCAATTCTTGTTTTTGATTATAAAAATAAAAATACATACAGTCTGGCGGTAGAGAACGATGAAGAAAACAACGTGTGATAAAATTAAATTTATGCTTACGGGCATTCTGGGCAGATATGAAGAGAAGAAGGACTATTTTGTGAAAATGTCTATTGAATTTAAATCCGGCACAAAAACCTTTAAAGGCGAAGTGCTGCCTTCTGAAGATGCTTTTGCTGTGTCTATCAACGGTGTAAAAAAGAACACGAACCTTGCTGGTGTGATAGAGTTGATTGCACAAGAGAGTACAAAATACGAAAAACTGCTGTTTGTCTATGTGGAACGTGGCACGGATTTGATTTTGGAAGCCGATGATCGCGTTGTGCGCACGAAGCAGTCAGACAACGCCGTAACCGAAGGAAAAACGCCCAACCTTTCCAGTGGTAGGGAATATCTGATTCGACCTGGCAAGGCAGATGCGCTCTTAAAAGAAATCGGCATTATGACACAGGACGGCAAGGTCAAAAACGATAAAATTCGCAAATATAACCAAATTGACCATTATGTAGAGATTTTAAAGCCGGTGCTTGAAACACTGCCGAAGAACAGACGCGTCCGTGTTTTGGACTGCGCTTGCGGTAAATCCTACCTTTCTTTTGTGCTGAATTATTATATGCGCGATGTACTGAAAATGGATTGTCATTTCATTGGTGTAGACTATTCAAAAACCGTTATTGATGCATCGGTGAAGATGGCTAAAAATTTAGGCTATCATAATATGGAGTTTGTTTGTGCGGATGTGCGTCATTATGCACCGGAAGAACAGATTGATTTGCTGATTTCTCTCCACGCTTGCGATACCGCAACGGATATGGCAATCGGTCTCGGTATTCGCGCCGGCGTGCAGGCAATGGTGGTTGTGCCGTGCTGCCATAAAGAAATGCTTTCGCAGTACAGCTGTGATATGTTTGCACCGCTGACCAAATATCCGATTTTCAAAGCGCGCCTTGCCGATGTGCTGACAGATGCAATGCGCTGTCTGTTTATGGAAGCACACGGGTATGAGATTACAGCGATGGAATATATCTCGCCGTTGGAAACACCGAAAAATTTGATGATTAAGGCGATTAAAATCAGGGAAGAGGATTATGATGCGATGCGCCGGTATGAGAATCTCAAGCGCGATTTGCACGTGCGTTTATCTATGGAAGATTACTCGATTCGGGTTGACGAAGATTTTTAAAAATTTTTAGAAAATTTTAAAAAAACCGTTGACAAAGCGACGATTATGTATTATAATAGCATAGTCTCATAAAGGTGACGCAAATAGAAATGTGGCGGTGTAGCTCAGTTGGCTAGAGCAAACGGTTCATACCCGTTAGGTCGGTGGTTCAAGTCCACTCGCCGCTACCATTTTTTTTGGCCCATTGGTCAAGCGGTTAAGACGTCGGCCTCTCACGCCGGAATCAAGGGTTCGATTCCCTTATGGGTCACCATATAGGGGAGTTTAGCTCAGCTGGGAGAGCATCTGCCTTACAAGCAGAGGGTCACAGGTTCGAGCCCTGTAACTCCCACCAGAAAGAAACGACAATTTTCTAATTAGAAAGTTGTCGTTTCTTTTTGTACTATTATCTTTTCACTTTTCTCTCTTCACTATTCTCTAAAAATTGTCGTTTCCAGATAAAAGATAAGAGAGAATAGAGAATAGAAAAGGTAGTTTTGCTTACGCAAAACGTTGAATTATATGTGGATTTATGATATACTGAATTTGAGGTGAAAAGATATGGATAGTCCGCTTTTAAATAAATCATTAGAATTTGCAACACAAATTGTTTTATTTTATGAGGAATATGCAAAATCTAAAAGAGATACAACTATTGCCAAACAACTTCTCAGAAGTGCAACAAGTGTTGGTGCAAATATCAATGAAGCGATTTATGGCAATAGTAAGCCTGACTTTATTGCAAAATTACATATTTCTCTAAAAGAGGTAAGTGAAAGCATATATTGGCTTACACTTTTAAGAAATACAAAACTATTAGAATATGATTATGATAACACAATCGATCTTGCTGAAGAAATAAAACGAATGCTCATTTCATCAATAAATACTGCAAAGAAAAATCAAAATTAAAATATTCTTATGGTTCGGCTTTTCTATGAAATAAATCCTTTTAGGATTTGTAAAATACCGCATTTGGCGATTCCGGCGCAAGTGCTATGCCATGGCTTTTTACCAAAGGCTAATTGCACTTCAAATTTTAACGCTTGACAAATGTGACGCATAGTTGTATAATATTTACAATTTCATAGGAAACCGTTGAGGCAGAAAAAAGGCGGAATTGGTCTTTCCAAGCGAGTGGATTATGGTGTGAGTTCCACAAAGACCTGCTGCATAATATGGACTGCTAAGGGTCGTGTTAAATGCATGGACGTTAGGCTTGCGTTAAAAGTCGGGAGTATGATGGTACTTCGCCAAGCGTGCAGTCAGACTGCGAATCAAGGTGGCACCGCGGATAGGTTTATTCGTCCTTGACAGAAGATAAATTCTGTCAGGGATTTTTTGTTTTTAGAGGGTGATAATTATGTTTTTATTTGCAAAACGATGGCGACTGAAAAATATATAGACTTTTATAATGAAATGTGTTAAAATATAAATATGTTTTGTTAAGGAGAATTTTACTATGAACAAATACAGAGATTTTGAGAATTATTTAAAAGAATATCCGAGTGAAGATGGATATTTTGGTAATTACGGCGGCTCGTATATGTCGCCGGAGCTAACGGCTGCTTTTAAAGAGGCGGATGACGCTTACGAAGCTATCTGCCATTCTGCGCAGTTTATCAATGAGCTTCGCAGAATCCGCAAGGAATTTCAGGGCAGACCAACCCCTGTATACCATTGCGAACGCCTTTCTAAGATTTTCGGCAATTGTCAGATTTATTTAAAGCGTGAGGATTTAAATCATACTGGTGCCCATAAGCTCAATCTCTGCATGGGCGAAGGTCTATTGGCAAAGTATATGGGCAAGAAAAAGCTGATTGCTGAGACCGGTGCCGGTCAGCACGGTGTTGCCATTGCAACCGCTGCGGCATATTTCGGTATGGAATGTGATGTATATATGGGTGAAGTAGACATTGCAAAGCAGCATCCAAACGTAATTCGTATGAAAATGCTTGGCGCAAATGTTGTACCGGTATCGAAAGGGCTTAAGACTTTGAAAGAGGCATGTGATGCAGCATTTGAAGCATATTTAAATGAGTATAAGGATGCAGTGTATTGCATTGGTTCTGCGCTCGGTCCGCATCCGTTCCCGAAAATGGTCAGAGACTTCCAGTCCGTTATCGGTATTGAGGCGCGTGAACAGTTTTTGGAAATGACGGGTATTATGCCGGATGCGATTACGGCTTGTGTCGGCGGTGGATCTAACTCTCTCGGGATGTTTACACCGTTTTTGGCAGATCCGGTTGAAATATACGGTGTAGAGCCGCTTGGACGCGGTGAAAATATCGGTGACCACGCGGCAACTATGCGTTTTGGCACAAAGGGCAGAATTCATGGATTTGACACCTATGTGCTGCAGGATGAAAATGGTGAACCGTTACCGGTATATTCCATTGCGAGTGGTCTGGATTATCCGGGTGTAGGTCCGGAGCACGCGCATCTGCGTGATTTGGGTAGAGTGCATTATGAAACGGTTTCTGATGAAGAGGCGATGGAAGCGTTTTTCCTGCTGTCACGCTACGAAGGTATCATTCCTGCGATTGAATCTGCGCACGCGGTTGCCTATGCCATCCGCTATGCGAAGGAGCACAAGTCCGGTTCTATCTTGGCTTGTCTCTCCGGCAGAGGCGATAAGGATATTGACTATGTATATGAAAACTACGGTTGTGGCGAAAAGTTTAAATTAGACTACGAAATCTAAATAAAGACTAAACTGACATAATGACGGTAGGCACAAAAGAGTGTCTACCGTCATTTTTTAAACACAAGCACGCCGGCAATCATCAAACCGATGCCAATGTATTTTGTAAATGTAAAGGGTATCTTTTCCGCGCCGAACAAGCCGAAAGCGTCAATCAGCGCGGCGACGAGCAATTGCGCAATTAAAATCGTGCTGATTGCCAGGGTAGGATTTAATTTGGAAATTGCAAGCATCACGGTCACAGTAATGATAAAACCGATTGCACCGCCGGTTAAATATAATTTATTTACGGCAAGTGCTTCTTTGATGTTACCGCTGCCGAAGATAAACATGGCAAGTAGCGCGAGTATAAATGCACTGCCTTGTACGATGGTGTTAGATTCGAACAAACCGATTTTGTCAGAAAGTCTGGTGTTGAACACACCCTGTATGCTCATAGCGGCGCCGGCAACGGCGGCGATGATAAAACCAAACATATAATCACCTCACAGTTATGTACCTGCAGGCGCTTTGACCTGCAGTTGCCGCTAGGCTCTCTTTTCAAAGGATTCGCAATCTGTACATTCGCACATTGTCGGGTTTGCTTCGTGCGTACCGACCTTAATGCTGGAAAGCGAACAGTAGTTTTCGGTATTGCAGTGATACTTGCAATCCTTCACGCTGCAGCCAATGCTGGTGTTCGGTTTACAGTTGTCCATTCTACCAACCTCCTTTGCATATCTGTAAGTACATAGGTAATTTGCATTACCAATGCACTTACGCGTTTATTATGTGCACGCATCGGCGGATTATTCGTTTTGTGGCAACAAAACAAATTTAAATTCATATCCTATATTTGGGAGGTGAAAGTATGGATTTAAAAAATTATAAAATTAAATTAGGGGAATTACTTGAAAATGATGCGGCAAAACAGGTGCTTTTGGAGGCATTTCCGGAATGGAGTGAGAGCGCACTTTTGAAAATGGCGGTCAATATGTCAGTTGCCAAGATAATGCGCATGGCGAAAAAGAAGGTGCCGCAACAAAAACTGGAAGAGGTTATAAAAAAACTGGAAGAGATTTAAAAATGCGGTATTTTACCGCATTTTTCTATGTTGATATTGCGTCTTTCGTTGACAAAAATTAAATTTTGTGTTATCATAATGAGCAATTCTAATTAGAAAGTAACAGCAGGTGAGAAAATGTTTGTTTCAGATTGTTTAAATGTAAATCATGAGAATCATTTGACGATTGGCGGTGTGGATACAGTAAAAATTGCTGAACAATACGGTACGCCGCTCTATGTGATGGATGAGGCAGAAATACGTAAGAATTGCCGCACCTATAAAACGGCTGTTGACACCTATTATGGCGGTAACGGATTGATTTTGTATGCCTCCAAGGCATTTTCCTGTAAGGAGATTTACAAAATCGTGTCGGAGGAAGGTCTCGGCGTAGATGTCGTATCCGGTGGAGAGTTATATACGGCGTACAAAGCCGGTTTTCCGATGGACAAGGTGTGCTTTCACGGCAACAATAAAACAGAAGCAGAACTTCGTATGGCACTGGACTTTGGTGTCGGCTGCTTCGTGCTCGATAATGCCGATGAAATGGAGCTTTTAGATGTCCTTTGTGCAGAGCTTGGCAAGCAGGCATCTGTTATGGTTCGTATAAAGCCGGGCATTGATGCACATACGCACGATTTTATCCGTACAGGTCAAATTGACTCTAAGTTCGGTGTTGCACTCGAAAATGGCGAAGCGATGGCATTTTTTGAAAAAGCAATGCAAATGCAGCATATTTTGCCGGTCGGCATACACTGCCATATCGGCTCGCAGATTTTTGATTTGCAGCCGTTTGAGGAAGCCGGTGCCGTGATGCTGAAGTTTATGGCGGATGTGCGCGACAAGCTTGGCTTGACAATGACGAAGTTGAATCTCGGTGGCGGCTTTGGTGTCAAGTATGTAGAGTCGGATGACCCGATTAATTTTGATGCCTATATCCAAGCCGTATCGGACGTGATTAAAGCAACCGCGGCAGAATGTAATTTCCCAATGCCGCAGATTTTGATGGAGCCGGGTCGCTCTATCGTTGCAGCTGCCGGTATTACATTGTATACAGTCGGCAACGTCAAGGATATCAAGGACGTCCGCACCTATGTTTCCATTGATGGAGGTATGGGGGATAACCCGCGCTATATTTTGTATGGCGCAGAATATACGGCACTTGTAGCAAACCGCGCAGGCGATGCGGCGACGCAGACAATAACGCTTGCGGGCAAATGCTGCGAATCCGGCGATTTAATCGGTGAGCATATGCCGATACAGCCGTTGGAGAAGGGGGATATTATTGCTGTGCTTACCACGGGTGCATATAATTATTCTATGTCAAGTAACTACAACCGCATTCCGCGTCCGGCGGTGGTTATGGTGCGCGATGGGGAAACACGTGTGGTTGTGCGCGCAGAGTCGTACGACGACATTATCAAAAACGATCTTTAATTTGGTGAGCCGAATGTTTTGTTCGGCTCGCTTGTGCTATACGGAGTAGATAGTATGTTTATCGGAGATTTTAAAATTGAAAATCCGGTGTTTCTTGCGCCAATGGCAGGGGTGACGGATTCGGCATTTCGCAGAATCTGCAAAAGCTTCGGTTGCGGGCTGGTATACACGGAAATGATTAGTGCGAAAGCACTTGCGTTTCACGACAAAAAGACAGCGTCCATGCTTGCTGTGCGCGAGGAAGAAAAACCGTTTGCCGTGCAGATTTTTGGCTCTGACCCTGAAATCATGGGCAGGATAACACAGGATGCACTTTCTACGGGTGCATCTGTTCTGGATATTAATATGGGATGTCCTGCACCGAAGATTGCCAATAACGGTGACGGTTCTGCAATTATGAAAACACCAAAACTTGCTTATGATATCGTGCGCGCCGTTGTGAAAACATCCGCCGTACCCGTCACGGTAAAAATCCGCAAGGGTTGGGACGATGCGCACGTCAATGCCGTAGAGGTTGCAAAATATGCCGAGGATGCCGGTGCATCCGCCGTGTGCGTGCATCCGCGAACGCGTGAGCAGTATTACAGCGGGAAGGCGGATTGGGAAGTGATTGCCGATGTGAAGGCGGCACTCTCCGTGCCGGTTATCGGTAACGGCGATATCTTTACCGCAGAGGATGCACTGCGTATGCGCGAAATGACCGGCTGTGATGCAGTGATGGTCGGCAGAGGCGCGCAGGGGAATCCTTTTATTTTCCGGCAAATCAATGAACTTGTCCGTGATGGCGTGGTTTCGTATTATCCGACAAAGCAGGACAAGGTAGATACGGTGCTTCGACAGATGGAATATTGTATTGAAGATAAAGGCGAGTATATAGCGATTCGTGAGCTCCGCAAGCATGCGGCGTGGTACTTAAAAGGGGAAAAGAATTCCGCTGCTATTCGCGGTGCGGTGAATATGACAGGGACAAAAGAAGAACTTTTTGCGCTTTTGCAGGGAATTTTGTAAAAAAGCCCTTGCAAAGCAAGCGGGAATGTGTTAAAATAAATCAAATATATTTATGGGAGGGTTAATTCGTGAACATTATTGAAGGACTTACATTTGATGATGTGCTTTTGGTGCCGCAGAAATCTGAGGTAACACCGAACATGATCGAACTGAAAACACAGTTGACCAAAAAAATCTCGCTCAACATTCCGTTGATGAGTGCGGCGATGGATACTGTTACAGAGGCGCAGATGGCGATTGCTATGGCGCGAGAAGGCGGTATCGGTATCATCCATAAGAATATGTCCATTGAGCAACAGAAGCTGGAAGTGGAGAAGGTAAAGCGCAGTGAAAACGGCGTTATTACAGATCCGTTCTTCCTTTCGCCGAACCACACCTTAAAGGATGCGGATGCGCTTATGGGACGCTATAAGATTTCCGGCGTACCGATTACGGATGAAAACGGCAAACTTTTGGGTATCATCACAAACCGTGACCTTCGTTTTGAGACGGATTTTTCCCGTAAGATTGACGATGTAATGACCAAAACGGACCTGATTACAGCACCGGAAGGGACAACCCTGGACGAGGCACAAGAGGTTTTGCGTGCAAATAAGATTGAGAAGCTCCCGATTGTGGATAAGAATGGTATCCTCAAAGGTCTTATCACAATTAAGGATATTGAAAAGGCAGTGAAGTATCCAAATGCTGCCAAGGATGATGTGGGCAGACTTTTAGCCGGTGCGGCAATTGGCGTGACGTCTGACGTACTCGATAGAGTAGAGGCATTGGTCAGCGCAAATGTTGACGTGGTTGTGCTTGACTCTGCGCACGGGCATTCCAAGAACATTATGGAAACCTTAAAGAAGGTAAAGGCGGCTTATCCAGATCTGCAGGTTATCGCAGGTAACGTTGCAACACCGGAAGCTGTTGAAGATTTGATTGTAGCCGGCGCTGATGCTGTAAAGGTTGGTATCGGTCCTGGTTCTATCTGTACAACCCGTGTGGTTGCAGGTATCGGTGTACCGCAGGTAACTGCAATTTACGAATGCGCTAAGGTTGCTAAGAAGCACGGTGTGCCGATTATTGCAGACGGCGGTGTGAAGTACTCCGGCGATTTAACAAAAGCGATTGCAGCCGGTGGCGACGTAATTATGATTGGTAGCCTCTTTGCAGGCTGCGAAGAAAGCCCGGGCGAATTTGAACTCTATCAGGGTCGTCGCTTTAAGGTATATCGTGGTATGGGTTCCATCGGCGCGATGAACCAGAGCCACGGTAGTAGTGACCGTTACTTCCAGCAGGATGCAAAAAAGCTTGTGCCGGAAGGTGTTGAAGGTCGTGTTGAATACAAGGGACTTTTGTCGGATACTATCTTCCAGCTCCTCGGCGGTCTTCGTTCCGGTATGGGTTACTGTGGTACAAAGACAATTTCGGACCTCAAGGAGAATGGTAAGTTCATCCGTATCACCGGTGCGGGTCTTAAGGAAAGTCATCCGCACGATATTCAGATCACAAAGGAAGCACCGAACTATTCCTATAAAGATTAATTTATTAATAAGGATGTAACAAAAATCCACAAATAAATCAAGGATGAAAAGGGCGAGTGTTCTTAAGGATAAAACGCCTAAAAAAGCAATATTTTGGCAAATAGCTGTGTTATAAACGACCGAAATCCGCGAGGATGTCGGTCGTTTTTGCCTTGCTCATTATCCAAACTATTACCTTTTAATGTGCCTGCGGCAGTTTTAGTCGAGGAATTTTGTCGGAAAGAGGAACATAAAAATCTGCATTATACTCGCGTATAATACAGATTTTTTGTGAACTATTTTCGCTAAATTACCGGCTAAAACCGTTGTATCCTTAAGAACATTCACCCAAGTCCTCGGTTTTTTGAAAAAACAGTTTGTTTTAGTTTTGATTTTGTTAAAAATACGGAATAATAACCCTATGAATCGCTGTATAGTTTCATTGACTAGCAGTTTGTTTTATGATATAATATATGCAGTAAGCCTTGCATATCGGCAAAAATCAAGTAGCATCTAATTTGTACTCTGATTGTAAAATAATTGAATGTAGATAGCATAATTTATAACTTTATATAAAGCTTTAGGGGGCACAAAAAAATGGTTTCTAAAAAAATGTATGAACTCGGAAGTCGCCGCAGTGAAATCCGCGAATTATTTGAATATGGATTAAAGCGTAAATCCGAGATTGGCGCGGAAAACGTGTATGATTTTAGTCTGGGTAATCCGAGTGTGCCGGCGCCGGAATGCGTAAAAGAAGCATTAGCGGATTTGGTATTACATACAGACCCAGTAGCGTTGCATGGTTATACCTCTGCACAAGGTGCACCGGATGTTCGCAAAAGCTGCGCCGATTATGTAAACGCTACATTTGGGACCAATTATACGATGGACAACTTCTATATGACCGTTGGTGCAGCAGCATCTTTGACCATTTCTTTGTCTGCGATTGCAGAAGAAGGCGGGGAAGTGATTATTCTTGCACCGTTTTTCCCAGAATACAAGGTGTTTATTACACAAGCAGGTATGACAGCTGTTGTTGTAAAATGCCGCGAGGAAGACTTCCAGGTAGATTTCGATGCGCTGGAAGCTGCAATCAACAAAAATACAAAAGCAATTATCATAAATTCTCCGAACAACCCGTCCGGTGTTGTTTTTTCTCCGGAGACAATAGAAAAACTTGCTGCTATTTTAAACAACGCGCAGAAAAAGTACAATAAGGATATCTATATTTTAGCGGACGAGCCTTACCGTGAATTGGTTTATACGGAAGGCGTGGTTGTGCCGTTCATACCAAACTATTATAACAACACAATTGTATGCTATTCTTTCAGTAAATCGCTTTCTTTGCCGGGTGAACGTATCGGCTATATTCTTGTACCTAATACGGCAAATGATTGGACGGATGTATATTTTGCGGTTTGCGGTGCCGGTCGCTCGCTTGGATTTGTTTGTGCACCGAGTCTGTTCCAGAAAATCGTTCCGAAGTGCATCGGCAAAACAGCAGATATTTCTATTTATAAGAAAAACAGAGATATACTTTGCGATGCTTTGATAAGCTACGGCTATAAAGTTGCACAGCCGGATGGCGCGTTTTATCTCTTTGTGAAAGCGCTCGAAGAAGATTCTCATGCATTTTGTGAAAAAGCTAAAAAATATGAACTGCTTTTAGTGGCAGGTGATAGTTTTGGTTATCCGGGCTATGTCAGAATTTCGTATTGCGTATCGACAGAAATGATTGAAAAATCTTTACCATCTTTTGAAAAACTTGCAGTAGAGTATAAATAACAGGAGGCTTATAAATGGGAAAATTTGATGGTATTCTGATTTGTACGGATTTAGACGGTACATTGTACAGAAATGATAAGAGTATTTCAATAGAAAACAAAGAAGCAATCTCTCATTTTAAGGCAGAAGGCGGCAAATTCACTTTTGTTACCGGACGAATGCCTTATTACGCTGTAGATGTTTTTGAAAAAGTTAAACCTAACGCACCGGTCGGTTGCATAAATGGCGGCGGTATGTATGATTATAAAGCCGAGGAGTACATCTGGTATACAGAATTGTCCAAAGATGTGTTAGAGCTTGTGCGCTATGTAGATGATGCAGTCCCGCAAGTCGGTATTAATATATCTACATTGTATAAAACATGCTTTTATAAAGATAACGCATCTATGGAGGCGTTTCGAAAAATAGCCAAGTTACCGGAGATATTTGTACATTATAATGATATAACCGAACCGTTCGGAAAGATTTTGTTTAGCTGCAATACCGAAGAGGATGTGCAAATGCTTGAAAAGGCTTTGAAAGCGCATACTATGGCAGATGTATTTAATTTTGTGCGCTCCGAACAACATCTTTATGAAATTTTACCGAAGGGCATAGGGAAGGGCACAGTCATTTCGAAACTGGCAGAACATTTGCGGTTAGATATAAATAAAACCATCGCTATCGGTGATTATAACAATGACGTTTCTATGTTGAAAGCTGCTGGTTTAGGCGTAGCAGTTTCTAACGCATGTGCAGAAGCTTTAGCCGCTGCTGATCTTGTTACGGTGAGTAACGAAGAACACGCTATTGCAAAAGTTATTTCAGATATAGAAAACGGATGTATACGCATATAAATTTAAGGAGAACAGTTATGGCTGGAAAACTGATGATTATAGACGGTAATAGCATTGCAAACCGTGCATTTTACGGCATACGCCTCTTGACAAACAAGGATGGTATACCGACAAATGCTGTGTACGGTTTTATGAATATTCTTTTAAAGAATCTTTCGGATATTGCGCCGGACTATGTCACGGTCGCGTTTGATTTAAGCGCGCCAACGTTTCGCCATAAGATGTTTGATGGTTATAAAGCCCAAAGAAAAGGTATGCCGGAAGAGCTTCGTATCCAAATGCCGATTATTAAAGAAGTAATATCGGCGATGCGGATTCCGGTTTTGGAGTTTGAAGGTTACGAAGCAGACGATATTATTGGTACAATTGCAAGAAAATGCGAAGAAAAAGAGATTGAGTGCTGCATCATTACAGGTGATAAGGATGACCTGCAGCTAGCGAGCGCATTAACGAAAATTTATCTTACAACAACCTCCATGGGTAGCACGGCAACTGATATTTATGATGACAAGGCTGTATTTAGCCGCTACGGTGTAACACCGACGGAATTTATTGATGTAAAAGCGCTGATGGGTGATAGTTCGGACAATATTCCGGGGGTAAAGGGTATTGGTGAAAAAACAGCAATGGCGCTGATTCAAAAAGCGAGTTCTATCGAAAATTTGTACAGGGATTTACCTGCTTTCGGCGCAAAAGGTGCGACTTTAAACAAGTTAGAAGCCGGTAAAGACGACGCTTTTTTAAGCAAAAAGCTTGCTACGATAGACCGGTATGTACCTATAGATGAAAGCTTTGATTCAATGAAGAATTTTTCGTGTAAAGGAGAAGCGCTTTACACGACACTTATGCATTATGATTTAAAATCTATTGTTTCAAAGCTTGGTCTGACGGGCGAAAATATAACAAACAACTGCACCGAAAGTGTAAAGCTCCCAAAAGTCGATGTTTGCATCTTGGATGATACGGAAGAATTACAGAAAATCTTAAATGACACTGCTTTTAATACTTTAATTTATAAACTATATGTACAAAACGGTTATTTACAGGGTGTTGCTTTTAAAGTAAAAAACACTGTTTATCTTGCGCTTTGCAGTTTACTTCTAAGCGAAAATGACTTAACTTCAGCATTTAAGCCGTTCTTTGAGGATGAAAAAGTCGAAAAAATTACACACGCAGCGAAAGAGGATATTGTATTTCTTGCAAGCAAAAATTGTAGTTATAACAATCTCTGCTTTGATACGGAAATTGCTGCCTATATTTTAGATCCGTCCCTGAGTCGATATGATATTTCTGATTTGGCGCAGTCCTTTTTATCAATTTCGTTAAAAGACCGCGAAACGCTCTTTGGGAAAGGAAAAAAAGCGATTACGCTCTCTGAAATTTCTGAAGAGGATGCAAAAGAATTTGTAAGCGGTGAAATCTGTGCCCTTGCGCTTTTAAAGGATGCGTTATCCAAGCGCTTGGAGGAAAACCAACAAAGTGCATTGTATAACGACATAGAACTTCCGTTAATAGAAGTGCTTGCAAACATGCAGATTAATGGTTTTGCAGTAGACAAAGAGCGCCTGGATGCGTTTAATCAAATGCTCTCGCAACGCATTGAAGCATTAACGCAAGATATTTATGCAGATGCCGGTGTGGAATTTAATATTAATTCTACGAAACAGCTTGGCGAAGTTTTATTTGAAACTCTCGGGCTGCGTGCTGTAAAAAAGACAAAAACCGGTTATTCTACGGATGCCAGTGTTTTGGAAAAGTTGCAAGGACAGCACCCGATTATCGAAAAAATTATTGAATACAGATTAATCAATAAGATTAAATCCACATATGGCGACGGTCTTTTGGCGGTAATTCATCCGGAAACAGGCAGAATACATTCCAGCTTCAATCAAACGGTCACCGTTACCGGCAGAATCAGCTCCACGGAGCCAAATATGCAAAATATTCCGGTGCGGCATCCGCTTGGGCGTGAAATTCGAAAAATGTTTGTAGCGCAAGGGGATGAGATGTATTTGGTGGATGCCGATTACTCGCAGATTGAGCTTCGTGTACTGGCGCATATAGCACAAGATAAAAATATGATTCATGCATTTAAAAACAATGCGGATATTCACGCCAAAACTGCCTCTGAGGTGCTTAAAATTCCGATTGAGGATGTGACAGCTGAACAAAGAAGTGCAGCCAAAGCAGTTAATTTTGGCATAGTATATGGCATCGGCCAATTCAGTTTGTCGCAAGATTTAAAAATTTCCGTTAATGAGGCGAAGAAGTATATTGATGGATATTTATCTTATTATGAGGGTATTGCTGCCTATATGGAATCTATCAAAAAAACTGCAGCCGAGCAGGGTTATGTCACAACCATGTTTGGGAGACGCAGATATATTCCGGAGCTGAAATCCTCCAATTTCAATTTGCGTGCTTTTGGCGAGCGTGTTGCGCTTAATACGCCAATACAGGGTACGGCAGCAGATATCATTAAACTTGCTATGGTGCGTGTCTATCAACGTCTTAAGCAAGAAAAACTTAAGGCAAAGCTCATTTTACAAGTACACGACGAATTGATTATAGAATGTCCGAAAAATGAGCTTGCGTGTGTTTGCACATTATTAAAAAATGAGATGGAAAATGTTATAAAACTCGATGCAAAACTCGAAGCTGATGAAAAGTATGGCAAAAGCTGGTACGAAACCAAATAATAGGGAAGGGATTTATATGTTTGTTGTAGGCGTTACCGGTGGCAGTGGTAGCGGCAAATCTACTATTTGTAAAGCGCTGACTTCCTATGGATATATTGTTTTAGATGCGGATAAAATTGCAAGAGAAATTGTTATCCCCGGCGAGCCGGCATTAGCAGAAATTATTGATGCATTTGGCTCTGCTATTTGTCAACGGGATGGTAGTTTAAATCGAAAATCACTTGCAAATATTGTGTTTAATGACGAGAATTCTTTGCAAAAATTAAATGCTATCACGCACAAATATATAACCCAAAAGATACAAGAACGGATAAACGCACAAGAGAACGCTGTTTTTATCATCGACGCACCACTTTTATATGAAAGTGGTCTGGATGCGTTGTGCAATGTAACAATCGGCGTTACAGCGAATCTCGAAATTCGTATAGAGCGCATTATAAATCGTGATAATTTAAGCGATAAAGAGGCGCGTATGCGTTTAGATGCGCAAGATAGTATTGAACAAAACCTGAAACGTGTGGATTTTCTGATGGACACATCGGAAAATGCAGCACCGTCCGTTTATGCCGAAATGGCGGATGTATTTATTAAAGGAGTTCTCAATGAATCGAATTAAACATAGAATTAAGCCGATTTTCGTAATCGGACTTATAGCTGTTTTTGTTTTAGTGGGCGGTAAATACTTGGCAAAAACACTTTTTCCAGCACCACACATAATGGAAGTGAAAGACGCAGCAGCTGAATATTCCGTAGACCCTTATCTGGTTTTTGCATTGGTTAAGGCTGAGAGCAATTTTGTTTCTGACGCGCAATCTCACAAGGGCGCCGTTGGTTTAATGCAAATTACTGAGCCAACCGCACAGTGGATTGCAGAGAAAATCGGTTTGCAGAATTACAGTTTTGCACAAGTAAAGGACCCTGCAGTCAATATACGTATGGGAACATGGTATTTATCCTATTTATTATCATTGTATAATCAGGATGAAAAGTTAGCGCTTTGTGCATACAATGCAGGACATGGCAATGTGGATCAGTGGTTGGAGAACGAGAATTATTCTGCAGACGGAAATACGTTGCAAAACATTCCTTTTCCAGAAACGGAGAAGTATATACAAAAAATTGAGACATATAAAACAATATACAAAAAAATATATCCTGTCTTATAAAGAAAGAACGTAGCGCAATGTGAGAGGGGCGCCACGCTCCGGGGGACATAAGTTCACGAGAGAATATACTACGCCAACGGAATGATGAGCTGCTGGCCGATTTCAAGCTCCGAATTCTGCATACGGTTAAGCTTCTTGATTTTATAAATCGTGTTGCGGATATCTTCATTCCTGTCACCGTATTCTTCAGCGATGCTCCAAATTGTATCACCGACATTTACAGTAATAAGTTCTGTTTTGTTTACGGTGTCTGCCTGTGTGTTGTTCGGGGAATACATATAGAGCACAAATACATTAAACAATACTGTAGCAATCGTTAAGAATACGAAAAATCTGCGTCTATTTACAATTACAGTTCTTTTTTTAGTGTTTGTCATATTAAAACCTCCATTCGAACATCCGTTCTGATAGTAGTATAACAGAACGTTCGTTCGTTGTCAAGAGGTTTTTCGAAAATTTGTTCGAATTTTGTAAAAAAATATAATTTTATAGGGAATAGTGCGGTTTATTTAACGGTTAGAGTCCATATAAGCCTGCAAAATCAATGCCGCAGCGACCGTGTCAATGACATCTTTACGCTTTTTTCCACGCGTATTCGTTGTATTCAGTGTCTGAATCGCACAAACAGTGGACAAGCGCTCATCGAAAAACTCAATCACACCAGAATAGATTTCCTTTAAACGCTCGGCAAAAACATACGTCTTTTCTGCACGTTCTCCAAGGGTACCATTCATGTTTTTGGGCAAACCAATAACAATTTTTGTCGGATTATATTGCGCAATCAGTTGAGACAAACGTTCAAATAACGCTTTTCGGCCTGTATTTTTAATTGTTTCAACGCCTTGCGCGGTCATACCTAATAAATCTGAAACAGCAATACCAACACGAGCATCACCGTAGTCAATACACATAATTCGTTCCATAGCTTTGTCCTCCTATAAACATCATTATAACACGAATTAAATATAAAAGTCAATTTGTCATTGATTTTACAATAATAACATTATGTAAACAAGCAACTTTTTTAGAAAAGTAGGTGGGGGAATGCAGTACCTGAATATGCCGAATTTACCCGACAGGAAAGTAAAATCAGTTCTTATATCTCCTGATTGTCCCGCAGATATTCTCGAAGCATTAACGAGTTATGGCGTAAATGCAATTAAAAGCGCGCGTAATCTATCATTAAAGGATGCTACATCGACGCATCCGGATATGAATATTCTGCATTTAGGCGAAAATCAATTTATTTGTAACAGTACGGCTATACAATATTATAAGAAAGTTTTACCAAATACTGAATTAACATGCTTAAAAGAAGAAGTTAGAGCGCCGTATCCTATGGATATACCGCTAAATGTTGCTATAGTCGGTAAATTCGTATTTTTAAATAAAAAAACTTTAAACGAACAAATATTTGAGGAAGTAATGCGCAGGCAACTTCAAATTATTGACATTTCGCAAGGGTATGCCAAATGTAACATAGCTGTGGTCAGCGACAAAGCAATTATAACAGAAGATACACAGATTGCCAAAAAGGCAAAGGAAAACGAGTTTGATGTATTATTGCTACAACCGGGACAAATTTATTTAAATGGTTATGCACATGGATTTATTGGCGGTGCCTGTGGCAAATTGGCGCCGGATTGTCTTGCTATAACAGGCACAATCGACAATAGTGTAATTCGAGATGAAATCAGATCTTTTTGTCGAAATTATTCCGTAGAACTTTTAAAATTATCAAAAACGACGCCGACAGATCTCGGGAGTATACTACCAATTGCTTAATACAAAAATCTGTAACTTTTTCCTGTGTTTAAAACGACCTGAGATACGTTTTGAAAAAACTGGTGAGCTACAGACGAGTCATCATAAAATCGGTAAATTTACAAAAACATACGTTTTAGCGAGCAGAAGGTATATTGCAGCAATATTTACGAACACCGGAGAATCGAACTGCATAGACAATACAGAATTTTAAAATGAATAGTTTAAAAACTTTACGTAGGACGACAGTCAAAACAGTCGTATGCATATTCGTTTTTCTATATTATAACAGAAGAGTATAATTGCTACCAGCAATGCAAACATACGTAAATATATAATATAAAGCTTAAATCCCTTGAAAATATACTTTTAAGTTTTATAAAGAGCAATTTATAATACTTAGATTTGTTTTAAACTTTCATCCCTACCCTTAAAAATTTTATAAAGACATAAAGAAACACGCCGGCATTTTCAACCAGCGTGTTTGTATTTTTATTATTCAGAAACAATATTTGTTTTGATAGAAAGTTCAGCAAGCTGCTTATCATCTACCTCTGCAGGCGCATTCGTCATCAATTCGGATGCGTTCTGTACTTTCGGGAATGCAATAACTTCGCGAATGGAATCTGCCCCGGTTAAAAGCATTACAAATCTGTCTAAGCCGTAAGCCATACCACCGTGCGGCGGTGTGCCATACTTAAACGCTTCTAAGAGATAACCGAATCTCTCCCACGCTTCTTCTTTGGTAAATCCAAGTGCTTCAAACATCTTCTGCTGCAGCTCTGTATTAAAGATACGGATACTACCACCGCCAAGCTCACAACCGTTCAAAATAATATCATAAGCTTTTGCACGTGCATCCTGCGGTCTTGTGGACAGAAGTTCTACGTCCTCGTCCATCGGCGCAGTAAACGGATGGTGTTTTGCAACGTATCTGTCCTCTTCCTCACTGTACTCAAACAACGGGAATTCTGTTACCCAGAGCAAGTTAAACTGGTCTTTGCTCGTGAGATTCAAACGCTTTGCAATTTCACAACGCAGTGCGCCAAGGGCATCAAATACAACATTGTCCTGGTCAGCGACAAACAGAACTGTATCGCCTTCCTTCGCCCCTACCCTGTCACAAATTGCTTTAAGCTCAGCTTCTTCAAAAAATTTAGCAATTGGAGAACGGTATGTGCCGCCCTCTTCGCATACAAGCCAAGCTAAACCCTTCGCGCGGTAGGTTTTCACAAATTCGCCAAGTGCATCTAAATCCTTACGGCTAAATGCTGTTGCGCCGTTATCTACCTTGATTGCACGAACACTGCCGCCATTATCAATTGCGCCCTTAAATACACCAAAGCCGCAATCTTTTACAAGGTCACTGATATTGTTAAGCTCTAAGCCGAATCTGGTATCCGGCTTATCGGAACCAAAGCGCTCCATCGCCTCTTTATATGTCATACGCGGGAACGGCACCGGTACATCGATGTTCATTAATTCCTTAAATACACGCGCAATCATACGTTCGTTTACGGAAATAACATCGTCAATCTCAACAAACGACATTTCCAGGTCAATCTGTGTGAATTCCGGCTGACGGTCTGCGCGCAGGTCCTCGTCACGGAAACACTTTACAATCTGAAAATAACGGTCCATACCCGAAACCATCAAAAGCTGCTTATATTGCTGCGGCGACTGCGGCAGCGCATAAAAGCTACCTGGATGCACACGGCTCGGCACCAGATAGTCACGAGCGCCTTCCGGTGTGCTTCTCGTCAGCATCGGTGTCTCAATTTCAATAAAGCCGTTTTCATCATAGAAATTACGGGCAATGTTTGTAAGCTTATGACGCAAAATCAAGTTCTTTTGCATCGGTGCACGTCTTAAATCCAGATATCTGTATTTTAATCTGAGCTCATCCTTAACATCTGTTTCGATCTTGATTTCAAATGGTGTTGTTTCTGCTTTATTTAATATACGAAGCTCGGATACTTTAATCTCAATCATACCGGTCGGTAGTTTCGGGTTCGGCGAACTTCTTTTTACA
Organism: Clostridia bacterium; assembly: GCA_045537695.1. Classification (GTDB taxonomy): domain Bacteria; phylum Bacillota; class Clostridia; order UBA1381; family UMGS1253; genus RGIG2041. The sequence continues at coordinate 86,011 of JAZSQB010000046.1, forward strand.
ACTTCACCGACAACAGCAAGCACGTATTCTGTACGAATTGTTGCTGCTTTTTCAAAAATCTGCGCATCAATATCCGTGTCGAACGAAAGCTGCACAATACCGCTGCGATCACGAAGATCAATAAAAATCAACGAGCCAAGGTTACGATAGACATCTGTCCACCCCATTACGGTAACAGTTTCACCAATGTTCGCTTCAGAAAGCTCGCCACAATAGTGTGTACGCTTTAATCCCTGTAATGTATCCATTATTCTTCACCTCTGCATAATTCTTTTAATTTGGCAGCCAAATTCTCAAACGCAACAGTTTCCTTTTCTCCGGTCTGCATATTTTTAAGCTCAGCACTTTGTGCTTCCACTTCTGTGTCCCCTAAAACCATTGTATAAGTTGCGCCGATTTTGTCTGCATACTTCATTTGCGCTTTTAAACTTCTACCAATGCGGTCTTTTTCAGCATACAAACCGCCACTACGCAACTGATATACCAACTTTTCTGCTTCTAAATCTGCAACATCCCCTATGCTGGAAATATAAATATCCGGATTGATTTCGGTATCGAACTGCGCATTTTTCGATTCCAGTGTTAAAATCAAGCGTTCAATACCCATTGCAAAGCCAATACCCGGTGTTTCCGGACCGCCAAGTTCCTGCACAAGACCATCATAACGACCGCCACCGCAAACCGTGCTCTGCGCACCGATGTCCTCAGCGACGAATTCAAATACTGTCTTGGTGTAGTAATCCAGACCACGCACAATATCCGGATTAATTTTATACGGAATATTCAATGCGTCCAATCTGTTTTTAACACCTTCAAAATGCGTGCTGCATTCTTCGCAAATGTGATCAATTAACTTCGGCGCATCCTTGGCAAGTTCGCCGCAAATCGGAGATTTACAGTCCAAAATACGGAGCGGATTACGCTCTAAACGGCTCTTACAAGTGTCGCACAAAGTATCATAATGCTCTTTAAAATAAGCAATTAACTTTTCATTGTATGCTTTTCTACACGTCGGACAACCGATAGAATTGATATTTAAAGTAACCGACTTTAAGCCGATTTCCTCCAAAAGCAAATGCACAAGAGAAATGATTTCAGCATCAATCGTTGGACTCTGTGAACCGAACACCTCTACACCAAACTGATGAAACTCGCGAAGTCTGCCCGCTTGCGGTTTTTCATAACGAAAACACGGAATGATGTAGAACTGTTTTACAGGCAAAGGATTTGCATACATATTACGTTCGATAAAAGCTCTCGCTACAGAGGCTGTTCCTTCCGGACGAAGCGTGATACTACGCTCACCCTTATCTGTAAACGTATACATTTGCTTCTCAACGACATCTGTAGTGTCCCCTACACCGCGTAAAAACAATTCCGTATGCTCAAATGTAGGTGTAATAATTTCTGTGTATCCAAAACGATTGCACACAGAACGCATTTTAGATTCTAAATATTGCCATAAGTTACTTTTTGGATAAAATATATCATTTGTGCCTCTTGGTGCTTTTGTTAACATTCTATAACCTCCGTGCAAGTTTACATAATTTTAACTCTGTAAACTACTATTAATGTTCTAACAATAAATAAATAATATCCCAAACTGTGAGTTTACCCTCATCACCTTTTACAGAGAAAGGAACCAGCACATCCTCTTCCGTTAAAGCAAGTTCACTGTAAATCATATCCAAATTTTCTTCTAACGCTTTTTTAGAAAGCTTATCTGTCTTTGTTGCTATAACTACAACACTTTCCTGGTAATGACGAATCCAATCCAGCATCGTTTTGTCATCCGCCGTTGGTTTGTGTCTGCTGTCTACAAGCAAAAACACCTGATAGAGCGGCTTACGATTGTTTAAATACGTCTCAATCATTTCGCCCCACTTTTTGATTTCTTCTTTAGAGCGCGTAGCATATCCGTACCCCGGCAAGTCTACCAAAAAAATCTTTTCATCAATATCGTAAAAATTGATGGTTGCCGTTTTGCCCGGTGTAGAGCTCACACGCGCCAAAGATTTTCTGTTTAAAAGTTTATTAATCAGCGAGGATTTTCCTACATTGGAACGTCCCGCAAAAGCAAATTCCGGAACGCCGGTTTTGGGATATTGCGACGGTTTTACAGCGGAAACTGTAATTTGTGCGTTGTGTAAATTCATAAGCCGTTTTCCTTTCTTCTAATCAGCAAAGCCCAGATGATGCGGTGTGTACATCTTTAATTTCCGACATATTTAAGCTGAAATTCTTAACAGTCTTTTTGTTTAAAGCATACGATAAAACCTCATCCATATTGGTTACCGGTATAAATTTAACATTCTGCTTTACAGTGTCCGGAATTTTCTCTAAATCCTTGGTGTTCTCCGTTGGATACAAAACGGTTTTTATACCGGCTCTATACGCAGCGATGGATTTTTCTTTTAATCCGCCAATCGGCAACACTCTGCCGCGAAGCGTGATCTCCCCTGTCATAGCCACGCTGGCTTTTACAGCACGACCGGTCAGTGCAGAAATCATCGCAGTGGCCATTGTTATACCGGCAGATGGACCGTCTTTGGGCACGGCGCCTTCCGGAATATGGCAATGAATATCCAAACGCTTATAAAAATCTTTTTCAATGCCGAACGCATCTGAATTGGAACGAATGTAACTCATTGCCGCCATAGACGACTCTTTCATAACTTCGCCAATCTTACCGGTAATTTCAACCTTGCCGCTACCCGGCATTGTGTTCACTTCCACCGATAAGGTATCGCCACCGACACTTGTCCATGCAAGACCGCGCGCTATGCCGATTTCGTCCTTTTCATTTGCCGGCGTGTAAGTATATTTCTTTGCGCCGAGATATTTTACTAAATCTTTGGCGCAAACAGAAATCATCTGCGCATTGTTTTGTTCTTCCAGCGTTTTTTTTGCAATTTTTCTGGAAATTTTTGCGATACAACGCTCCAGTTCACGAACACCGGCCTCGCGAGTGTAGTATAAAATTATATCAGAAATCGCACCGTCGGTAAACGTGATTTCCAGGTTATTCTTTTTATATTTTCCCGTGTTTTTAGTTACAAGATGCTCTATTGCGATGTGTTGCTTTTCTTCACTTGTATAGCTGCCCAATTCAATGATTTCCACACGGTCAAGCAGCGGCGCAGGAATCGTATCTAAAGAGTTTGCGGTCGCAACAAACAATACACCGGATAAATCAAATGGTAGCTCAATATAATGATCACGGAAAGCTACATTTTGCGCAGAATCCAATACCTCGAGCAACGCTGAAGACGGATCACCATTGTAGCTCTTCCCCATTTTGTCGATTTCATCAAGCAAAATTAGCGGATTTTTACTGTCGGCAAGCTTGATTGCATTGATAATTCTACCCGGCATTGCACCGATATATGTCTTTCTGTGACCGCGAATATCAGATTCATCCTTAATGCCACCCAGACAAATCCGTTCATACTTTTTACCCAACGCTTCGGCAACCGATTTAACCACAGAGGTTTTACCGACGCCTGGTGGGCCTACTAAACATAAAATAGGTGCATTCTGGTCATTCGCTAATTTTTTCGCGGAAAGATATTCCAAAATAGCATTTTTCACATCATCCAGTCCATAATGGTCTCTATCTAAAATCTCTTTTGCACGCTTAATATCATAGTTTTCTTTTGTTACTTTATGCCACGGCAGAGACAAAACATAGTCTAAATAGTTTTTCGACACAGCATAATCTGCCGTGTTCTGTGGCATTTTTTTCAAACGCCCTACTTCTTTTAAAAGTTGGTCTTCATATACTTTTTTAAGCTTCAGCTTTAAAATATCCTTTTTAAGCTTGCCGATTTCTTCTCCTTCGCCGCAAAGACTCTCTAATTCATCATTAAATACTTTGATCTGCTCACGCAAATAATATTCTTTCTGATTTTTCTGAATCTGTCGTTCTACTTTATCATTTAATTTCTGCTCTAGCTCTGCCATAGAAGCTTCACTGCGCAAAAGCGCAATCACAGCGGTTACTCTTTCCGAAATTGGCAGCGTCTCTAATATCTTCTGCTTTGCTTCTGATTCAATATCTAATTTTGCAGCAACTGCATCTGCAATCATTGATATGTCTCTTGTGTCCAATAACGGCAGCAGCGATTCAAATATGCGCGGATTGGTCAGCGCAAAGAATTCTTCACACGCCCGAACAAGCATACGCATCAAAACATCGGAAATTTCCGGCATTTCCTCTATTTCGTTTTTGTCAATCAGTTCAATTTCGCTGATTAGACACGGAATGGTGCGGCTAAACTTGATCAGTCTCGCGCGCTGTATACCCTCTACAGTGACGGTTACATTTTCACCAAAACCGCCTTGAATATTTACCACCTTAACCAATGTACCGATTTCGCACAAATCGTTTTTAGATGGCTCTTCAATTGCATTGTTTTTCTGCGCTACCATAAAGATGGGCAGATTTTTACTCATAGCATAATTAAGCGTCTTCATGGAACGAATACGCCCTACCTCAATATTGACGCTGATTTTCGGAAAAACCACCGTACCACGCAGTGCAATCGTCGGAAATTTAGTCTGATTTCCGTCAGCACCGAGATATTCAACTATTTCAAATTCTTCAGCCATTTCTAAACCCCTAAAATATGAATTCAATACAAAATATTATATAACAAATTTCGCATAATTTCAAGCATTTTGAGAAATTCTTCTTGTTTGAATATGAATAATTATAAAAACAAAGCGGGTTACTTGTTTGTAACCCGCAATTTCAATTAAATTCAACCGATTTCGCAAACATCAAAATCCGCATCATCATCAATTATACCGTCTTCTACTTGCTTTTTCAAATCTTTTCTGCGATGCACACGAATCAGTTCCGGCTTTGCATTTTCCGTTACAACGTTTTCGTGGATAATGCATTTTCGGATAAAGTGATCCGACGGGACTTCAAACATAATATCAAGCATAATGTCTTCCACGATAGCACGAAGACCACGCGCGCCCGTATTCTTGTCGTGCGCCTTTTGTGCGATTGCACGCACGGCCGCCTCGTCAAATTCAAGCTCTACTTCATCCAATTCCAAAAGCTTTTGATACTGTTTAATCAATGCATTTTTCGGCTCGGTCAGAATCTGCACCAATGCTTCCATATCCAAATTATCCAGCGTTGCCACAACCGGCAAACGTCCGATAAATTCAGGAATCAAGCCAAATTTGAGCAAGTCTTGCGTTGTTATATGCTTAAGCGCCTTGCCGAGAGATTGATTATTTTTGCTCTCGACTTTCGCACCAAAACCGATAGCGTTTTTACCAAGACGATTGTTGATGATTGTATCAATTCCGTCAAATGCACCGCCGCAAATGAATAAAATATTAGAAGTATCAATCTGAATAAATTCCTGTTGCGGATGCTTGCGACCACCCTGCGGCGGCACAGAGGCAACGGTGCCCTCCAGGATTTTTAAAAGTGCCTGCTGTACACCTTCGCCGCTGACATCCCTTGTGATAGATGGATTTTCAGACTTTTTCGCAATTTTATCAATTTCATCGATATAAATAATACCGCGTTCCGCCAGTTCCACATCATTATTTGCCGCCTGAATCAAACGAAGCAAGATGTTCTCCACGTCTTCACCGACATAACCCGCTTCTGTTAAGGAAGTCGCATCTGCAATTGCAAAAGGAACTTCCAAAATTCGTGCCAACGTCTGCGCAAGGAATGTTTTACCGGAACCGGTAGGTCCGATTAACAAAATGTTGCTTTTCTGAATCTCGACGTCATCATCCTGCGTATTATTGCTCAAACGCTTATAGTGATTGTATACGGCTACTGCCATTGCTTTTTTTGCGTCATCCTGACCAATTACATACTGGTCTAAAATTTCTTTAATCGCCTTTGGCTTTAAGATATCGCTCATATCAAAGCTGGGCTCCACCTGAAAATCCCCATCTAAGACGCTTTGACAAAGCGCAACACACTCATTACAAATGTAGACACCCGGTCCGGCGACCAGGCGTCTAACTTCATCTTGTGTTTTGTCGCAAAAAGAGCATTTTAATTTTTTCGTATTTGTAGGTGTTTTGGAGTTCGACATAATTTCACCTCATAAAATATACTGCTCGTTTATGCTTTATAAATCACTTCATCTATTAACCCGTAAGCTTTTGCTTCTTCCGCGGACATGAAATTGTCACGTTCCGTATCCGCCTGCACTTTTTCTAACGGCTGACCGGTTCTATCGCTTAAGATTTGATTTAACTTATCTTTCATCTTTAAAATGCGGTCTGCGTGAATTTTGATATCCGTCGCCTGACCCTGCATACCGCCAAGCGGCTGATGGATCATAATCTCACTGTTCGGCAACGCAAAACGCTTACCCTTCTCTCCTGCAGCGAGCAAAAAAGCCCCCATGCTGGCTGCCATTCCGATGCAAATGGTAGACACATCACACTTAATATACTGCATCGTGTCATAAATTGCCATACCGGCAGTAATAGAACCACCCGGGCTATTGATGTAGAATTGAATATCCTTATCCGGATCTTCACTTTCTAAAAACAAGAGCTGCGCGACTACAAGGCTGGAAGTTACATCGTTAACTTCGTCGCCGAGAAAAATAATTCTCTCTTTCAGTAAGCGTGAAAAGATGTCATAGGCTCTTTCGCCACGGTTTGTCTGTTCAATAACGGTTGGTACTAAACTCATATTCACACATATCACTCCTGTCTGATTTATTTTAAAAACTTAAACTTACTCTGCTTTTTCAGCAGCTTTCTTTGTGGTTGTCTTTTTTGCAGCCGGTTTCTTTGCAGTCGGCTTTTCCTCTGCATCAGCCTTCTTGGTTGCAGTCTTCTTAGCAGCCGGCTTCTTTTCTGCTGCTTTCTCTTCGGTATCAGCCTTTGCTGTTGTCTTTTTTGTTGCAGTCTTCTTAGCAGCCGACTTCGCTTCAACGATGGAGAGCAGGTACTCGATTGTCTTATTTGTTACAACATCCTTCTTTAAATCTTCAGACTGGATGTATGTCTTAATCTGATCTACTTCCATCTTGTACTGCTCGGCGAGCTTTGCGTATTCTGCTTCAACATCTGCATCAGCAGCTTCAATCTTCTGTTTCTTAGCAACAGCTTCGAGTGCCAGCATACCTTTTACCTGCTTTTCAGCCTGCTCTTTGAACTGACCTCTAAATGTTGCCATATCCATGCCGCTGAATTGCAGATACTTTTCTACATTCATGCCCTGGTAAGACAAACGCATTTCAAAGTCTCTTACCATATCATCAATTCTGTTTTCATACATAACTTCCGGAATTTCAGCTTTCATCTTGGAAATTACGAAGTCAATTGCATTGTTTTCAAGCTCCTGCTTTTCACGCTGTGCTGCAGCTTCCTTGAGCTTCTTGTTGATATCGTCGCGCAGTTCCTTGATGGTTTCAAATTCGCTGACATCCTTAGCAAACTCATCATCCAGCTCGGGGAGTTCCTTTGCCTTGATTTCGTGTACCTTTACATTAAAGATGGCATCCTTGCCGGCTAAGTTCTCAGCATGGTACTCCTTCGGGAATGTTACTTTTACTTCAACGTCCTCGCCCGGCTTCTTACCCACGAGCTGATCTTCAAAGCCAGGAATAAACTGACCGGAACCGAGTTCTAAGTTATGTCCTTCTGCCTTACCGCCGTCAAATGCAACGCCATCACAGAAACCTTCGTAATCAATTACAACCGTATCGCCGTTCTGGCTTGCACGATCTTCAACCGGTACGATACGTGCGTTCTGCTGGCGCATTCTTTCAATTTCAGCGTCAACATCTTTCTTCGCTACCGGATAAGACGGTGCTTCTACAGTGATTTTATCTAACTTGCCAAGTGTCACTTCCGGTTTAACAGTCACTTTAGCAGTTAAAATCAGGTTCTTGCCTTCTTCCGGGAATTGCTTTATATCTACTTCCGGACGGTCTACCGGTTCAACGCCGGCTTCAGCGATAGCATTTTCATATGCTTCCGGAAAAACAAAATTGATAGCATCATCATAGAATACTGCCGGAGAATACATCTTCTCAATAATCTTTCTCGGTGCCTTACCCTTTCTGAAGCCCGGGATGTTGAAGCTCTTTACATTCTTTATGTAAGCTTTCTGCATTGCAGCCTCAAACGCTTCTGCCGAAACCCCGAACTCAAGGTTTACAATGTTTTTCTCTGTTTTTTCTACCTTAACACTCATTCTTTACTTCCTCCAGCTTGACGAAAAAAGTTTTATTTTTCGTCTGAAAATTATCAAACTTACAGACAATAACATATTATAACATATGTATAAAATTTTGCAAGTGTTTTTGTTAAATTGTTCTAAAAAAGTTGATTTTTTCTTAATTTCGCACCAAAATTGGGTCAAAATCGATGCAATTACAGGAAATTAAGCTAAAGTTCACCCCGTCTATTGTCTGTGTATGTGCATAAGATTGTGAAATGCTGTGCAAATGACCGTAATATACATCTTGTACACCGTACTTTTGCATCAGTGTCAAAAAATTTTCATCCGGCTTGCCATTTAAGATCGGCGGATAATGCACAAAAAAAGCGATGTCTTCTATTTCCTGTTTGCGGGCCGCTTGCAACGACAGCTCTACCCTGCCCAGTTCACGCGTATATATTTTCATATCCTGCGCAGATAAATGCTCAAATGCTGGACTTTGCCAAAAACGCGTGCCGCAGATTGCGGTATTGTTGTGTTTAAATAAATTATTCTGCACGAAATGCATATCTGTATACCCATTTTCGCGTATAAAATTTTCCACTTTTGTAAGTGTGTCCCACCAATAATCATGATTGCCCTTTAAGAGCACCTTTATACCCGGCAAGGAATTTAAAAATGCGAAATCCCGTCGCGCTTCTTCTAAATTGATTGCCCAGCAAAGATCGCCCGGCAACACAACGCAATCATCTGCGCTGACTTTTTTTCTCCAGCATTCCTCTAATTTTTCTACGTAGTTATCCCAAGATTTTCCGAACACATCCATCGGTTTGTCCACGCCGAATGGCAGATGTAAATCGGAAATTGCGTAAATCGCCATGGTACACCTCCGGCTTATTTTGAATACTTTTCTAGCAGTGCGTGTTTAATATCCCAGAGGGACTGCGAAAGGTCAACGTAATACTTATGCGGATTTTCAAAACGTTTTACCTCATCCCACAGCGCATCAACCTGCTCTTTACAGAAAGCCTTGATTTCATCCAATGGTTTTGATGTATATACGCACTTGCCTTTGTCGAAGATCTGTACAAGTATCGGTCTTGCTTCGAAGTTTTCGACCTTTTTTCTTTTCCAGATATGTTCCGGATCAAAAATTTCGTAAGGTTTTGTATCATCAATTACTTCATCGTGCAGTGTTAAAACGTCAGCGATTGCCTTCCCTGTTTCCTTAGAGAACAATCTATATACCTGTTTAAAGCACGGCGTAGTGATCTTGGCCACATTTTCGCTCAGTTTGATTTTCGGAATCGAATTGCCCTGCGCATCTTCCACGGCAACGATTTTGTATACGCCGCCAAATACCGGTTCAGAACGTGATGTAATCAGGCGTTCGCCCACGCCGAAAGAATCAATTTGTGCGCCTTGCATCAATGTATCGCGAATGATGTATTCGTCTAAAGAGTTGGATACTACGATGCCGCAATCCTCAAAGCCGGCCTCATCAAGCATTTTGCGCACTTTCTTGGTTAAATATGTGATATCGCCGCTATCAATACGCACGCCCTTCGGTCTGTAACCGTTCGGCACAAGCACTTCGTTAAATACTTTGATTGCATTCGGCACACCGCTTTTTAAAACATTATACGTATCTACAAGCAATGTGCAGCTATCCGGATACGTTTGTGCATACGCTTTAAACGCATCATATTCCGTATCAAAAAGCTGTACCCAGCTGTGTGCCATCGTGCCCAATGCCGGCACGCCATAATCGCGTTCTGAAATTGCACAAGCTGTTCCGGCGCAACCGCCGATGTATGCCGCTCTTGCGCCCATAATTGCCGCATGATAGCCTTGCGCGCGTCTGGAACCGAATTCCATAACCGGTCGCCCCTCTGCCGCACGAACGATTCTGTTTGCCTTTGTTGCAATCAGACTCTGATGATTTACGGTAAGTAAAATCATCGTTTCAATAAACTGCGCTTGGAGAATCGGTCCTTTGATGCTGACAATCGGTTCGCCAGGGAAAATCGGCATACCTTCCTCAATTGCCCATACGTCACACTCAAATTTAAAATTGCGTAAATATTCCAGAAAATCTTCATTGAAGATTTTCTTGCTGCGCAGATATGCGATATCGTCTTCATCGAAACGAAGCTGTTCAAAATAGGAAATCAACTGTTCTACGCCGACCATAATGGCATAACCGCCATCGTCCGGCACCTTGCGGTAAAACATATCAAAATATGCAATAGTATCCTTAAACCCGTGCATATAATAGCCGTTTGCCATTGTAAATTCATAGAAATCGGTTAACATTGTTAAATTTAAATCTGTCATAATCCTTTACCACCTTTCATTCGTCAAATCTTTTTAAGATTTGCAAACAGCGCCATGAGATTTTTTCGCTCGCCACTGTCAAATAATATCTCTATCTTTTTATCATTGCCAAGCGGAATTACATTCATTACTTTTCCGCGGCCAAATTTTTTGTGCTTAACCAAATCACCGGCAGAAAAATCTGTTTCTGCTTTTTCAGTTGCACGCACATCAAAGCTTTTAAAGAGAGCGGATTTGCTTGCCGCGCCAAAAGTGGTTGTCGGCTTTGTTGCCGAAGTCTGTGCTGTTGGCGCTTTATAGCTTGTCCCCAAAGCGCTACCTACATAATCCGGCATAAAGTCTGTGTTACGAGCTTGTGAAATCTGCTTCCTCTCTCTTGCTTTTCTGCCCTCAAATGTCATCGTCAGTTCACTCGGAATTTCCGAAATAAATCTGGATGGCGGTGAATACTTCGTTTGTCCGTATAGCATACGCGATGCCGCACAAGTTACAAACAGCTTCTGTTTTGCGCGTGTAATCGCCACATAACACAAACGACGTTCTTCCTCCAGTTCTTCATCTTCAAACATAGAACGCATACTCGGGAAAAGTCCTTCCTCTGTGCCGACAATAAAGACAATTGGGAACTCCAAACCCTTCGCTGCGTGAATTGTCATTAGCGTAACTGTTGGTTGCTCTTCATCATAATTGTCAATATCCGAAACCAAAGAAATTTCCTCCAAAAATCCTTCTAACCCCGGCGTTTCGTGCTCCGTCTTTTCAAACTCTTTTACTGCACTGAACAATTCATCCAGGTTTTCAAGTCTTGTTTTGGCTTCAATGGTGTTTTCCGCTACCAGTGCACCACGGTAACCGCTTTTGATTAAAACATCTTCTACAAAATCCGCAATATCCGCATCCGTTTTTTGCATCTGCAAGCTTTGAATCAGCTTAGCGAACTGCTCAAATTTTGCAGCAGATCTGGAAAGCTCACTGTGCGTGGATGCCGCCTTGATTACATCAAATATGCCAACACCTTCACGCTGTGCAATTTGCTCTGCTTTTGCCATGCTTGTATCGCCTATGCCGCGCTTTGGCTCGTTGATAATACGCTTTAAGCTGACAGAATCGTTCGGATTCACAATTACGCGCAGATATGCAATTGCATCTTTGATTTCTTTACGGTCATAGAAACGCAGACCGGCAAGAACGCGATACGGCAAACCGTAGCGTAAAAGTGCATCTTCTATAACACGCGACTGCGCATTGGTTCTGTACAAGATAGAGAAGTCACGAAATGTGAAGTTCTGCTCAGAAACCATTCTGTCAATCTCACGGCAAACAAACTGCGCTTCATCGCGTTCGTCATCACCATGATAGACTACAATTTCATCGCCGGTATTGCCGGCTGTCCACAAATCCTTACCTTTTCTCTTTCTGTTATGTGCAATTACGGCGTTGGCGGCATCTAGGATATTTTTTGTAGAACGGTAGTTTTGCTCTAATTTAATAACCTTTGCATCTGGAAACTGCTCTTCAAAGTCTAAAATGTTTCGAATGTTTGCACCGCGGAATTTATAAATACTTTGGTCATCATCGCCGACTACGCAGAGATTTCTGTGCTTCTTTGCCAACAAATAAATTAAACGGTACTGTGCATTATTGGTGTCCTGATACTCATCGACCATAATATACTTAAAGCGATGATGATAATACGCAAGCACATCCTCGTTTTCTTCGAACAAGCGAATTGTATTTACAATCAAATCGTCAAAATCCATTGCATTGTTCGCAAGCAATTTGCTTTGATACAGCTTATATACCGCTGCAATTTTGCTCATACGAAAATCAGACGCATACAAATCTTCAAAACGCTTCGGATCTAACATATCATCCTTCGCGCGGCTGATTTCACCGTACAACACATTCGGTGTAAATATTTTATCATCAATATTTAATTCTTTTATACATTCTTTTAAAAGCGTCTTTGTGTCCTGCGTATCGTAAATCACAAAGCTGCGCTCATAGCCTAATCTGTCGCAATCGCGTCTTAATATGCGCACGCAGAGCGAATGGAACGTAGATGCCCATATATCCTCGCCGCCTATCAGTTTTGCACTGATACGCGTTTTCATTTCTTTTGCGGCCTTATTCGTAAAAGTAATGGCTAAAATATTATACGGCGCAACGCCTTTATTTTCAATCATATGGGCAATACGGTTGACCAACACCGTGGTTTTGCCGCTGCCGGCGCCCGCCAAAATCAAAAGCGGTCCTTCTGTCGTTTGCACAGCAAGCTGCTGCGCTTCATTTAAATTACTCATTTACTATCTCCCCTTGATGAAACGATTGGTCAAGTAGAATATATATCCCACTGCTGTCATTGTTACAACAAAAACGCCAAGAAAAGCATAAATATTACCATTTAAAATAATTGGATATAAATTTGCATATCCAACCTTTCCAAGTAAAATCACAACAGAAAAGTACAGTGTTGCGATTCCCGACCAAATCAGCGGATCGTATCCGTAAATGCGGTTGTGCGTATCAAAGAACAGCCAATCTAACAGCAGAATTGCCGGCGCTACATAGTAAAGCGCAGTTTCTACTCTGCCGGGATTGTAATTGCCGCGCACATAAAAATGGTATACAACAAACGCCATAAATAATCCCAATGTAAAGAAGGTCTTAATTCTCGAAAACTTAGGTGCATTTTTTGCCGTTGCTTTAAAGTGCAGCACATTATAAATCAATATAGCTGCAATGCATAAATAACTAAGGAAGTTTATAAACACCTCATAATAGCGCAAAGAAAAAATAAAGGTTTTTAAATTCATTCCCGAAAGTCGCGTAAATGCCCAAGCCTCTAAAAGTAAGAATAACACTTTGAGCAAAAGCGAAAATAAGGATTTTATATCCTTAAAAAAAGCACCGGAAAACAACCCGTCCAGAAGATATGCAAGTCCAGTCAACAGCAATGTATTTAAAATCAATTCTTTCAGCGACTTATCTCTGGGCAATAACGCAAGGAAATCTAATGCATTCGGTAAGTGTAACAAATATTTTGCCGTGGCGTACAACGCCACCACAAGCAAAATCGCACACAAAAGCGCAAGAAGCATTTGCCATAACTTTAATTTACCATGCACATCAAAAAACAAATAATCTAAAAACATCATCAGCGGTAACAGTATGCTTAACACCCATCCGCTGTTCTCTACAGAAAATAGCATAGAAAAGTTTGCGGCAAGTGTTAAAATAGCAAGAAAAGTACAACAGTTTTTGAAAAACAACAGCGCTTTTCCTACGCCATATCGCATACTTCGCAAAAGCACCAGTAAAATACACAGCATACAAATCGTCGCAGAGAACGTTGTAAAGCTTAAGAGCTTTACAGGCAATTCAGCCAGTCGAAAGGAAACCGACTCTAAAATTGCCCATACAGAAAATAGCACAAATGCCAAACGGTATATGATAGACAAATTCTTTTTCAAGTCATTCACTCCCCTGCCTGTTCGTTATAAATTTTCTCAGCATAACGAACAGCTTCCATCGCATCTTTTGCGTAGTGATCCGCACCGATAGCGTCAGCATATTCCTGTGTGAGCACTGCGCCGCCAACAATCACCTTGCAGTTGGGCACTTCGGTACGAAGCAATTTGATCGTTTCCTGCATTGACGGTACAGTCGTTGTCATCAATGCGCTCAGACCAATCATATGCGCTTTATATTCCTTCGCAAAAGTGACAACCGTTTCCGGCGCAACATCTTTACCGGCATCCACAACCTCAAACCCATAGTTTTCAAGCAAAACTTTTACAATGTTTTTGCCGATATCATGAATGTCGCCCTTGACTGTCGCCAAAATAATTGTGCACTTTTTCGCCTGTAGCTCACCACTTGCGGCAAGTGCTTGTTTTACAGCATCAAATCCAGCTTTCGATGCCTCCGCACTCATTAGCAGCTGTGGTAAAAATATTGTTTTGCTCTCAAACCCTTTACCTACAACATCCAAAGCCGGAATAATCTCTTCGTTAATTACTTCAAGCGGCTTTTTTGTCTTTAATAGTTCCATAGCACTTGAAAAAGCCCGTTCTTTCAATCCTTTAACAATTGCCGTCTGCAAATCACTGCTGTCTGCAGCTTCTGCTGTCGACCCGTTCTGTGCCACTGCAGCATGGAAGTTATGTGTAGAGACGAAGTTTATGTAAGCACCGCAATTTTCATCTAAACCCATTAAAGCCAGATAGCTGTAATATGTTTTCATCATTTCTTCGCTGGCTGGGTTCAGGATAGCAGCATTCAACCCCGCCGTTAAAGCCATTGCATAAAATGTAGAATTAATTAATTCGCGTTGCGGCAAACCAAAAGAAATATTTGAAACACCTAGACTGGTGTTGCAACCAAGACGTTCTTTTATAAGCCTAAGCGATTCTAGTGTAACTTTGGCAGCATTGGAGTCTGCGCTTACAGTTAAAGCGAGCGGGTCAAAGACCAAATCTTTACGGTCTATTCCATAGCTTTGGGCTGTTATTAGAATTTTTTCAGCAATTGCTAACCTGCCATCTGCCGTTTCTGGAATGCCGTTTTCATCCAACGTCAGCGCAATTACAACGCCGCCGTACTTTTGCACAAGCGGAAAAATCGCATCCATACTCTCCTGCTTACCATTGACGGAATTTACTAGCGGCTTACCGTTATAGAGACGCATCGCAGATGCCATTGTCTCGGTATCAGAAGTATCAATTTGCAGTGGTAAATCCGTTATAGCTTGCAGCTCGCGAATTACATCGCACATCATCGAGCATTCGTCAATTTCAGGCAAACCCACATTCACATCCAGAATATGTGCTCCGCTTTCCTGCTGCTTGACGCCTTCGTTTAAAATGTAATCTATGTCCTTACGTCGCAATGCTTCTTTAAACGCTTTTTTTCCGGTCGGATTGATGCGCTCGCCGATAATCACCGGTTTATCACCAATGCATACCGCACGCTTATAGGAAGACACAAGCGTATCTGTCTTTTTTGTAACTGTAGCAGGTTGTAATTCACTTATACAATTTGCAGTTTCGAAAATATGCTCCGGTGTCGTACCGCAGCAACCGCCGACAATACGTGCACCACAGCGGATAACATCCGTAATAGCATCCGCAAATTGTCTCGCATCAATATCATACGTTGTTTGAGCGTCGACAATCACCGGCATTCCGGCATTTGGATTTACAATTACCGGCACAGATGCATATTTACAAAGTGCTTGTACAACCGGTAGCATCTGCTTTGGGCCAAGACTGCAATTTACGCCGAGCGCATCTACACCCAAGCCTTCCAGCATCGCAACCATAGCTGCCGGCTCCGCACCGGTCATCAGCTGCATATTTTCATCGTAAACATTTGTTACAAACACCGGTAAATCTGAATTTTCTTTCGCTGCCAAAACTGCCGCTTTCGTCTCATAGCAGTCATTCATCGTTTCAATTAAAATCAAATCAACCCCACAAGATGCGCCTATGCGAATCACTTCGGCAAACACATCAACAGCCTCTTCAAAGGCGAGTTCGCCAAATGGTTTTAATAGCTTTCCGCACGGTCCGATATCCAGTGCAATATATTTTTTAGAAGCATAGCCTTCTACCGCACGCTTCGCGTTTGCAACCGCCGCGCGAATGATGTTTTTTACGCTATTCTCACCTTCAACGTCGAACTTCAAACGATTCACACCAAAAGTATTGCTTGTAATAATATCACATCCGGCATCCAGATATGCCTTGTGAATCTCGCAAATGGTGTCCGGGTGCGTTATATTCCAAAGCTCCGGAAGCTCACCGGGCAAAAGACCACGTGCTTGTAATTGTGTGCCCATTGCACCATCAAAGCATAAAACTCTATTTTTAATTTCCTCTAAAATCTGCATGTATTTCACAATCCTTTACGAAAACTGCAATTTTCATTTTTGCATAACTTGCATTTATCCACTGTACACGCCGAAATCTTTTTACCAATACCAACAAACGCTGTCACAGATTTGCTTGGAGTCATCATATATCCGTCCGTTAAAGTTAAACCGATTTTACGCTCGCAATCCAATGCGGCAAAAATTTGTTTCTGATTTTCTAAAGCTAAATCTGCATAACCTGCGCTGAATCTCGATGTGAGATTTCCGCCGGCAGCATCTGCATGCTTTTCAAAAACTTCACACATCAATACATCGCAGTACTTTTCAATTGCCGCCGCGCCGGCAGCCTGCAGCGCAAGCGCAAAGCTTGGTTCTTCGTGCGACGCTTTCATAATCAGCCGGTCAGGCTCTATGCCTATTGTCGCTGCAAATATAATCGTTTGAAAGCAGGTATATAAATGTTTCGCCAATGCAGATGATTGTAACTTTGTAAAGCTAAAACGAACGTTTTTCGTATCCGTCTCCGTTTCCAAAAACATATAGCATGCTCTGCACTGCAAAGCGGATTGCATAGCTTCTATTGCACGTTTTGCCAGTGATAATGTTTCATCGGGCGGCGCAGACGCACACCCCATATAACGCAAAACCTCGCTGATATCAATTTGAATCGCAGATTTTTGCGTATGTGTCCATACCGGAGAATTCCACATGGTTAACTCCTCTATTTGATAATTTTCGAAATGTTCTCCTGAATTTTCGCTGCTACTTCTGGCTTGTTCATAGAATATACATGTACAGCCGAAATACCGTTTGCCAGTAGATCGATAATCTGGTCAGTTGCATAGGCAATACCTGCTTGCATCATTGCTTCGGGCTTGTCACCAAATTTATCCACAATGGATTTAAACCTTTGCGGTAAATATGTACCAGAAAGCGCACAAATACGGTTGATTTGCTTGCCGTTCGTTACAGGCATAATGCCGGCAACAATCGGTACCGTAATCCCCGCCTCGCGAATCTTGTACATAAAATTATATAAAATGTTATTATCGAAAAACATCTGCGTGGTCAAAAATTCGCAGCCTGTATCTACCTTGCGCTTTAAGTTTAAAATATCTTCTTTCGAGCATGCAGATTCCGTGTGCCCTTCCGGATAACAAGCACCGCCGATGCAAAAATCACCAAAACTTTTAATATCCGCAACCAAATCACTGGCATAGCGGTATTCACATTTTTCCCGATCAAACCCTTTAGGAATATCCCCACGGAGCGCTAAAATGTTTTCAATGCCGTTATCCTGCAATTTTTTAAGCTGTGTATGAATCGTTTCTTTGGTAGAAGAAACGCAGGTCAGGTGTGCAAGCGGTGTTACACCATGCTTTAATACAGCGTTTGCCATATCCACAGTATATTGGCTTGTACCGCCACCTGCACCGTATGTAACGCTCATAAAGCTCGGCTTTAGTACCGCAATTCGCTCTACAGAATCCTTTACACTCTCATAAGCCGTGTCATTTTTTGGCGGAAAAACCTCAAAGGACAAGGTTGGTTTATTTTGTTTGAACAGTTCAGAAATTTTCATAATTACACCTGCATTTCTATAGTTAAATCTTGTACGCCTTTTCCGTAGGAATGGCAAAAACAATACCGTTGGCCTCAGAAGTCAAGCCAAACGCGTTATTTACCTCTATCATAACCTGTTTACTGGTTTCCATCGGCGCAAGAATACAGAGAAGCTCTCGTTCTCCATCCACATCTGTAGTACCCAGTGCGGTAAATTGTTCCACTTCCGCTAATCTGCCTTTCAGTATCGTACCACCGGTTGCCCCAGCTTTTCTCGCAACCTGCATAACATCCTCAGAATACCCTTCGTTTACCGATATAATAATCAAATTGTTATGGTGCTCGTTTTTCATAGCTCCGTCTCCCCGTTCTGTATTCTTATCTTGATTATAATCCAATACTTCCGATAAAATTCTGCTTGCAGCAGAAACTTTAAGAATAATCATCAAGCCACCATACTTCGTGTGACTCGCAAACAGCGTTCCGAAGTTCGCCATCATACCTTTTACAGCATCTTCAGAGCCGAGACTGATTACCACATCTTTGTTTTTTGTTCCCAACCCAAAAATGTCCATCATTTCTGTCGGTGCAGTACCTAAACCAGTCGTTTGAAAGTTGATCTTGATATTGATATCTTCTAATTCTTTAATAAGTTTTTTTCCTTTATCCAGTTCAACGATGGATAAAAGCACAAAAGGTCTTTTACTCATGTTGTCCCCCCCTCCTCATCAAAGAATATAATGTCGTTTTCAAGCATGCTGATTTCTGCATGGAACCGCTTGAGGCGTCTTGCGCGGCTTCTGCGCTCAATTAAGCCAAGCGTTTGAATCGTAATCAACGGTGTCATAGCAATCATTGCCACAATACCAAAAGCATCCGTCATCACATTACCGCCAATCGCATCACATGCACCCATTGTAAGTGGTAACATAAAGGTCGAAGTCATCGGACCGCTGGCTACACCGCCGGAATCAAATGCAATACCGGTATATATGCTCGGAACGAAATAACTGATTATAATAGAAACTGCATAACCAAAGATTAAAAACGGCATAATCGGTAAACCGGTGAGAACTCTGAGCATCGAAATGCCAGTCGAAACGGAAACACCGATCGAAAGCGCAACGGCAACAGATTTTTGCGAAATTGCACCATTCGTAATTTCGCTGACCTGACGTTTCAGCGAGTGTACTGCCGGCTCAGCCGAAACGACGAAGTAACCCATCAACATACCAATCGGTATCAACATGTTTTTGTAATTGCTTCCCGCAATCATAGAACCAATTAATCTGCCTGCCGGCATAAATCCTACATTGGCACCAGTTAAAAACAGCACCAAGCCGATGTATGTATACACAAAGCCGACCGACATTTTTAATACATTGTGCATATGAAATCTTCTTGCAATCAATTGATAAACAATAAAAACCAAGACGATCGGTCCTACTGCAAGTGCGACTTCTTTTGCATAATGTGGCAAGAGTCTGGCAAATTGCTCAAACGCCTGCGTTGTAGTATGAACAACAGTTATCGAATAAGTTGTTATAGCAGGATGCGGACGATAAAAAATACTTAATAAGAGCACCGACAAAATTGGCCCTATGCTGCATAGCGCAACCAAACCAAAACTATTTTCGCCTGCATGTTTACCTTTTTTCGCTGAAGCAAAACCTGTTCCTAAAGCCATAATAAACGGCACAGTAATCGGTCCGGTTGTAACACCGCCCGAGTCAAACGCTGTCGCTACAAATTCACCCTGCGCAAAGAATGATAAAGCTATGATTAAAATATAAAATAGTAAAATCAGCACTCTGATCGGTATGTCAAATCTGTTTCTAAGGAATGTAATGCTGAGAAAAATACCAACACCTATACCCACGCAGTTAATCAACATTGCATTTGGAATTGTCGGTACCTGCTCGGCAAGCACCTGCAGATCCGGCTCAGAAACGGTAATTAAAAATCCTAAAATACCACAAATGATAAGCGGAAGAATAATCTTATGGTTTTTGTTTAAAGATTTACCAATACCTTCACCTAATGGTTCCATAGATATGCCTGATCCAACCGTAAAAAAGCTCATTCCAAGAATCAAAAGAATTGTGCCGAACAAGAACAAGACGAGGACGCCCGGATCTAACGGCACACAAGTTGCGGAAAGAATTAAAACTATAATCGCAATCGGTAAAACCGAAGTCAAAGATTCTTGAAATGATGTAAAAATATGCGACATATACGAATACTCCTATGTAATATACTATTGTTGCTGCATCCTACGCACAAACACAAAACTATACATAACATAGTATAGCATAACATTTCTAAAAATACAATATTTCAATTAGGATACTTGGCATAAATTTTTCGCAAAATTGCCACAATTAACGATTATATAATAAATCCGGATACAGATTGTATCCGGATTTAAAATTATTAAATTCTATTTTATCTCTGTACACGACCCGAGCCGTCGCCGCCTGCAAGGTTTTCCACATCTGCTCTGGATACGAGGTTAAAGTCGCCCGGAATGGTGTGCTTGAGCGCCGAAGCTGCAACACCGAATTCAAGTGCATCCTTGAAGTTCTTACCATCGAGGAAACCGCAGATTACGCCGCCAGCGAAGGAGTCGCCACCGCCAACGCGGTCAACAATCGGAGTAATTCTGTACTTTCTGGAATGATAGAATTCCTTTGTTTCGCTGTTGTAGATACAAGCCGACCAGCCGTTATCGGAAGCAGAGAAGCTTTCGCGCAGAGAGCTGATTACATACTTAAAGTTAAACTTAGCGACCATCTGCTCGAAGATATCCTTATAGCCCGCAAGTTCAAGTTCACCACTTGTGACGTCTGTGTTGCCCGGCTTAAAGCCCAGCACTTTTTCAGCATCCTCTTCGTTACCGATGCATACGTCAACGTACTGCATTAAGTTGGTCATAACCTTCTGAGCTTTTTCGCTGGACCAAAGCTTCTTTCTGAAGTTGAGGTCAACCGAAACGGTAATACCCTTTGCTTTTGCAGCTTTGAGTGCAGCTTCTGTCAGCTCTGCAGCTGCATCGGAAACTGCCGGTGTAATACCTGTAAAGTGGAACCAGTCAGCACCTTCAAAAATCTTATCAAAATCAAAATCTGCAGCTGTTGCAGTGGAAATCGAAGAATGTGCGCGGTCATATACAACGTTGGACGCTCTCATTGCAGCACCGGTCTCCAAAAAGTAAATACCGAGTCTTTCGCCGCCGCGAGCAATGTTCTTTGTTTCAACATTCATCTTGCGCAGTGCAGCAACAGCACACTCACCAATCGGGTTTGCCGGTACCTTTGTCACGAATTCAGCATCGTGACCGTAATTTGCAAGAGAAACAGCTACATTTGCTTCGCCGCCGCCGTAGCATACATCAAACTCATCTGCCTGAATAAACTTTTCGTTACCCGGCGTAGATAGTCTTAACATTATTTCACCCATTGTTACAATTTTTGCCATGGTTAATTCATCCTTTCGTTTGTGAAAATTCAAAATTATTTTGCAGCTCTAGCCGCCTTAATGTTTTCGATAAACTGCTTTCCGATCTTTGTGATGCTTGCATAATCACCGGTCTTAGCACCGCCTGTCAAACAGCTGCCTGCACCCACTGCAACTGCACCGGCTTTAATCCATTCACCAACATTGTTAGCATCCACACCACCGGTCGGCATAAACTTTGCCTGCGGAATCGGACCATGAATTGCCTTAATCATCTTCGGACCCATTGTATCGCCAGGGAAGAGCTTAATAATATCACAGCCGGCTTCCATAGCTTCAACCGTTTCCTTGATAGTCATGACGCCTGGCATATACGGTACTCTGTAACGGTTACAAAGCTTTGCAGTATCCAGATCAAAATACGGGCTAACAATATACTGCGCACCTGCGAGAATCGCAATTCTTGCGGTCTCGGAATCCATAACTGTGCCTGCACCGAGAATAATCTGCTCCGGAGAATATATGTTTGCAACTTCGCTGATTACTTTGTCCGCAGACGGAACGGTAAATGTCATTTCGATAGCAGCTACGCCGCCTTCGATACAAGCATCTGTAATTCTCTTTGCCTGCTCAGCAGATGTTGCACGAACAACTGCAACCAGGCCAACCTCTTGAATTTTTTGCAATACTGTTTCTTTATCCATAGTCCTATCTCCTTTTATATCGGACGTGCCGAACATATTTAACCTATATTATACTATAACTCACTGCACTTTGCAACAGTATTTTTACCTCATTTTCCATATTTTTTTATCTTACTTTTGGTTTTTCGATTAAATTTGATATATGCAAAAAACAATAACAACAAAAACGGCAAACCAATATACCCAAAAAAAGCATAGAGTGTGCGTACAATACCTGAAAAGCCAAGCATACAAACAGGGATAGCACCACCGCTGACGAACAAAACCGCAATATACCGTTTAACACGCAAATGTTGCTGTATATAATCCACAATTGCGTACCCACACCCCAGCGCCGTCGATAAAACCGAACATAATAAAATTACACTGTATATATTTTCATGCACTTTCCCCTGTCGTTCTATCAAGGTCAGCATCGGGATTTCTCCAAGCATAATCTTTCCCTGATAAACCGAAAGCACAGCCCATATACATAAAGCAACAAAAACCAATACTGTCGCAGATGCAAAGCATGCATAGCGCACAGCCCTTTCGCTGCAGCAATAACGACGCATAGAACAGAGTAATACAACAGCGGATAAAAAATTATAGGACGCATATAAAATCGCCGAGCGCATGATTTCAAAACCGTTATATGCATAATGCGCAATTGAAGCGGTTTCTACAGACCGAAATAAAATACCGCACGCAGAAAACCAAACAAGTCCAATGCTAATTAGCGGCGCTAATATCATATTTACAACGGCAATCGCTTGAATATCAAAACACAAAAGAATACTGCCAAGCACAATCATGAGCCCAACACCAAACCAATACGGCGAAAAATTCGCCTGCACAAAAAATGTGCCGGTAGCTGATGCCATCGCACAAAACCCACAAAACGAAAAAGCTGCTACGCATAACGAAATAAACTTCTGAGCATATCCCATATGTGTTCTCTGTAAAAAATCGTCAAATGAATCAATTTTAAAATTATAACAGACCATCAAGACATAGCAAAATACAGCATAAAATAAAACAGCAACGCACAACAGTCCCAAAAAACTCCATTTTCCGTATATAGTAAAAAAGCTGTAAATTTCCTGACCCGTCGCAAATCCGGCACCGACTACAGTTGCAACAACCGTCGATGCAATTAAACAAACATTTTTAATTTCCTGCATAAAACCCTCCCTAAATTGCACAAAGCTAAACTTTTGCACATAAACTGTAGTAAAACAAACCCGGGGTGTATTTTATGAAAATAAATAAAAATTTTGCCTGCATTGGCGGCGATTTGCGCAGCGTATATTTAGCAAACGCATTGTTTGAAGAAGGATATCCTATAGCGGTTACGGGCATAAAGCACGACGATTTGAAAATACCGATAACCACAGATATTTCTGAAGCCATTCGGAATGCCGATGTGCTCTTATTCCCCTTGCCAATGCTGCAGCAAAACGGTCAAATAAACACACCGTTTGCGGGAATGAATATACATTTTACCGAAATACTGCCAAACATCCAAAATAACCAAATTGTGCTTGGCGGTAAAATTTCTCAAAGTGTGCAAAATGAATTGAACGCAAACGGCATTGAATATAAGGATTACTTCGAGCGCGAGGATTTAACCGTTACTAATGCAATGTTGACTGCAGAAGGTGCAATTTATACTTTGCAACAAATATATAAAGATGCACTGTGTCAAAGCAACGTTTTAATACTTGGCTACGGTAGAATTGCTAAGTTTCTGGCAAAAATCATTGCAGGTTATGGCGCAAAAATTACTGTTGCCGCGCGAAGCCCAGAAGCCAAATCTTGGATAGAGTCTATGGGATATAACTATATGAACATATTTGATTCAAATGGCTACACAGAATCAATAAATGTAATTTTTAATACAGTTCCCCATCTTGTGTTAGATACACTTCGGTTGCAAAAATTAAAGAATACGTGTATTATTGTAGATCTTGCTTCAGCACCGGGTGGAGTTGATTTTATAGCGGCTGAAAAACTGGGTATACAAACAATACATGCACTTTCATTACCGGGGAAATCCGCACCATACGCAGCAGCTAAAGCGATTAAAAATGCAGTTTTTTCCATTTTAGAAGAATTGGAGGTGTAATCATGCTACTTGCGCAGAAAAAAATTGGTTTTGCTATTACCGGTTCCTTCTGTACCTTTCGAAATGTATTAACGCAATTAAATGCACTGGCAGAAACAGGCGCAAATATTCTGCCAATTTTAAGTGAATCTGCTTATGCTTTTGATACGCGATTTGGCAAAGCAGTAGACATTCGTAAAGAAATTGAAAACATCTGTCATACAGAAATCATCCACACAATCATCGGCGCAGAGCCAATTGGTCCAAAAAAACTACTGGATTTACTGATTGTTGCGCCTTGTACAGGTAATACACTTGGTAAGCTTGCCTGTGGCATTACGGATACATCCGTCACCATGGCAGCGAAAGCGCACCTGCGGAATGAAAGACCTGTTCTTTTAGCAATTTCCACAAACGATGCGCTCGGTGCCAGCGGCAGAAATATTATGACGCTTCTAAATAATAAAAATTTTTATTTTGTGCCGTTTGGCCAGGATGACCCACACAGCAAACACAAATCTCTCGTTGCGGATATGCAAAAAATCATTCCTGCTGCAGAAGCTGCTTTGGATGGAATACAAATGCAGCCGCTCATATTCTGATTTTAAAGCCCGTATTTTTTGCGGGCTTTTAACATACTGTCTTGACAAGCGCAGTGAAAATACGAGACAAAATTTCAAAATATGTAATTCTTGGCACCGACTCTGCCGCTAAAGCGTTTATTACGGCAATTTCTTGACCATTCTGCAAGATACGAACTTTACCCAAAATATCTCCTGCCTTTACAGCAGCTCTGCAGGAAGTGTTTCGTACAAGCTCTGTTTCCACATTGCTTTCTTCCCCTTTTTTAGAAAGAATGTTATAATCTGAAGATGAAACCAAAGAAACCGTATCAACTATTCCCTTCTCAACTTCAATCTCACCAACATCTTCACCGGCAGCCAAAACCTTCTCTATCCGATAATTTGCAAATCCATAATCCAAAAGCTTAGAGGTGTCGGAAAAACGTTTTGGTGAGGTTGGTGCACCAAGCACAACTGCAATTAATTGCATATCGTCACGCTTTGCTGTGCCGGACAAGCAAAACAAAGCATCATCCGTCGACCCTGTTTTCAATCCGTTGGCGCCGGCATAAAACCGAATTAACTTGTTCGTATTTGCAAGCTGAAATTTTCCGTCACGCAAACTGTCCATCCAAATCGTTGTATAATTCAGTATTTTCGGATGTTTTAAAAGTTCTGCAGACATAATGGCGATGTCCATAGCAGAAGAATGATGCCCTTCGACATCAAGCCCGTTTGTATTTTTAAACACCGTATTTTTCATCCCAAGCTCAGCTGCGCGATTGTTCATCATTGCGATAAAGCCTTCTTCACTACCTGCAATATGCTCTGCCATCGCAACGCATGCGTCGTTCGCAGAGGCGACAGCAATACCTTTTAGCATATCGTGCACAGATAGTGCCTCTCCAGCATCTAAATAGATAGTCGACCCCCCCATACTCTTCGCTCTTTCACTGCCGACTACCATTTCGCCCAGGGTAATTTTCCCGCTATCAATCGCTTCCATAATTAAAAGCATGGTCATAATCTTCGTGACACTTGCCATCGGCAGCGGCATTTCCGGATTATGAGCATACAAAATCTGTCCGGTTGACTGTTCCATTAGAACAGCAGATTTGCAGGACAACTCCAGCCCTTTGATTTCTGCACAAAACCCATTCAACTGTGTTGACATTAACATACAATAGCATACAAACCCTATGCAAAGCTTTTTAAGCATAACGCTCGTCTCCCCTTTCTCTTAACTATAATTATGTCAGTTACCCCCTAAAAATGCACAAATTAAAAAGCAGTCCGAAGACTGCTAAAGTGCACTATGCAATTCGAGATTCTGCAATAAATTGTAAGTCGTCCAATGTGCATCCACATTTATACGTTTAAGACGCGTTAAATCATCGCCTGTACGATTCACACCGTAATTCCCCACCAAGTTCACAATTTTGTATCCGGCGTGTTTGGCAGCAGCAATTTCTCTCTCTCCGGCAATACCATTTGGAAAAGCAAGCACATTGCATTTTTTGCCCGTATGTTGTTCTATCAAACGTTTAGACACCGACAGTTCATATGCCAATCGTTCATCACTAAGTGTGGTAGATACCTGATGCGAATGCGTGTGGCTATAAATATCAATAATGCCACTGTCAACCATTTCACGTGCCTGATTCCACGAAAAATGCGGATTGATGCTCAGCGCCTTTCCTCTTCTGTCCGTAATGACAAACATTGTCGCTTTAATGTTTAATTTTTTCAAAATCGGATAAGCATATAAATAGTTGCTCAAATAACCGTCATCGAATGTAATCAGTATCGGTTTTTCCGGCAAAGCAGCACCCTGCGTTTCGTGCGCATAATACATTTCATATGTAATCGGCGTGTAGCCGGCATTTAAAAGCGCATGCATATGCAGCTCAAACGTAGACGCCGGAATGTTCACAGTCATATCATATGGTGCATCCGGATTATAATTATCTACATTATGATACATCAAAATAGGAATGATGCGCGACTGCGCGCCAATTTGCATCGGAAAAAGCGTGCAATACATTATAAATAAAATACATAATAAAACAGAAAATTTTCTTCGCATTGTTTTCTCCAAGGGAATAGATCTTTGATAGTATTATAACCTTTTATAATTCCTTCTGTCAACTATGGAAAATATATTCAAGAAATTAAAAGAATTTTGTTGACAATTCAAAAGTTCTGTGTTAAAATAACCTTCGTTGTTATGCTGCCTTAGCTCAGTAGGTAGAGCACTTCCTTGGTAAGGAAGAGGTCGGCAGTTCAAATCTGCTAGGCAGCTCCATCAAAAAAGCACTTGCAAATGCAAGTGCTTTTTTGCTTTTACTTACCTATATACCATTTTTTATTGCCTTTGTTCTGAATGTGATTAAGCGCTTCACCGAATCTCTGGAAATGCACTACCTCACGTGCACGTAAAAACTTTATAACATCATTTACGTCCGGATCATCAGAGAAACGCAGAATGTTATCATATGTTGATCTCGCCTTCTGCTCTGCTGCCAAATCCTCTGTTAAATCCGTAATCGGGTCACCGGAGACAGCAAAGCTGATCGCATTAAACGGATAACCAGATGCATCCACAGGGTACACGCCGCGACCATGATTGATGAAGTATTCCGCAAGCGGACTGCCTTCAATTTGACCGGTCGTTGCGTTTTTCGCAAGTTGTCGTACAAGCGTTCCAACTATTTCTAAATGTGCAAGTTCTTCTGTGCCGATGTCCGTAAGTAGTGATTTAGAGATTTCATCCGGCATAGAGAAACGCTGCGACAAATAGCGCATCGATGCGCCCAGCTCACCGTTCGGTCCACCGTACTGACTTACAATAAAGTTTGCAAGCTTCGGATTTGGTGTTTTAATCTTGACAAGTCGGAGGCCAAGCGGTCTTAGGAAGA